>JAYVIW010000068.1:0-111885 GCA_043769905.1 Bacteroidota bacterium | reverse complement strand
TAACAATTGAATCTTTATTTTTTAAATATTTGACTTTTTCAGGAAAATGTTTAAAAGCTTTTTGCAATAAAAAAACATCATCACCAGAGGCAATTTTGTCATTTCCATCGAAACCATTCAATTTTAAAAATATTTTTTTTGTGTAAGCAAAATTTGCTCCGTTGCACATAAATGGTTTGTTGATTCCAAAAGTTCCAATAGTTGTACCTTGTAAACTCAACAAATCTACAAACTGAAAAAAATTCAGAAAACCATTATTATTTGAAATTGTAACCGAACCAATAATCATTTCAAAATTAGAATTTTGAATAAAATTATCATAAGCCAAAAGCCAGTTTTTATTCACTACACAATCCGCATCGGTTGTAATAATCCATTCATTTTCAATTGAATAAATTGCAGTTGAAATGGCATCTTTCTTTGGAGAATTAGACTTTCGAATATTTTGTAATAATTTTGATGAAATTACAGGGTTTTTGGATTGCCATTTGTTAAAAATCAAAACAGAATTATCATTAGAATCATCATTGACTACCACAATTTCGAATAAATTTTTTGGATAATTCAAACTTGAAATCGAGTCTAATAAATCTAAAAAATCATTTTCTTCATTACGAAAAGGAACAATGATCGAAAAACTTGTTTTTGGTTGCAAATAATCATCAGAAATAGTTTCAATTTTATTAAAACCATAAATCAACAAACTGATTGTCAATATATAAATGATTAGTATGATGATGAAAATGTAAATCATCTTTCAGTTTTTAATTTGAAGTTTAGAACAAAAAAACTGCCAATTGCAACCGGAATTGCAACATTTAAAAACCACATGAGCGAAGTAATAAAAATAATAATCCACTCGTTTATGCCTAATAATTTAAAGAAAAAAATTGCCAAACTACCTTTTAAAGCAAAATCTAAAAACTGAAAACTAGGCACAACCGATGCCAAAAAATAAACAGTAGTTATGGTCGAAATCAATACAAAATAATCTAAATTTATATCAAATGCTATTAACAAAAAATAATATTGGTGCGTAAAAACCAAATATCGAGCAAATCCTAAAATGATATTTTTTTGATGAATTTTTTTGGGAATGTTATTTATTTTTGAAATAAAATTTTGAATCGTGTAACCTTTTATTTTTTTATTTTTAGTATATACAAAAAACAAAATCAAGACAATCGAAATACTAATAATTCCAAAAGCCCAAAGATAATAACCTAGAAGCAACATTCCTAAAACCCCAAAAAAAGCGGTCGCAACCATCTGAATACCATTACAAATTAGGTTCAAAAAAATAATTTCTGATGTTTTTGATTTATCAAAATACAATGCTTTTCCAGCATATTCGCCAACACCAATTGGAGTAAAAACACCAAGAGTCAAGGCAGCAAGGACTTGTTTAGTCGATTCAAGAACAGAAATTGGTCTAATGATTTGTGCTAAATTCTGCCATTTCAAAATTTCGAAATAGCGATTCAAAAAACTAAAAGCAAGAATAAAAAAAATTCCAGAAATCGATTGGTTTTTTTTAAATACAATCAAAAATTTTTCCCAATCGAGTTGGTCATTATTTACTAGCTCATTATAAATAAAATAAAATGCACCAACAACAATCAAAATTTTGATAAGTTGAACCAGGAATTGTTTAGTTTTGTGAGAAATTTTCAGCATAGTTCCTATAATTCATAAAAAGGAATCAGCAACAAATAAACAATTTTAAACCTAAATTCAAACAATAAATTAAAAATAATTAAGTCTTTGTGACTTAGTGGCAAAAAATGGCAAACGAAAGAATAATATTAGGTATTGATCCTGGAACAACAATTATGGGTTTTGGATTAATAAAAGTCGTCAATAAAAAAATGGAATTCTTGCAACTCAATGAACTAATTTTGAGTAAGTACGATAATCATTATCAAAAACTAAAAGTCATTTTTGAACGAACAATAGAACTAATTGACACTCACAATCCAGACGAAATCGCCATCGAAGCGCCGTTTTTTGGAAAAAACGTGCAATCAATGTTAAAACTCGGTCGTGCGCAAGGCGTAGCAATGGCGGCTGGTTTGTCACGAGATATTCCGATTACCGAATATGAACCAAAGAAAATAAAAATGGCAATTACTGGCAACGGAAACGCTAGTAAAGAACAAGTTGCCAAAATGTTACAACAATTATTAGGGTTAAAAACACTGCCGAAAAACCTCGATTCAACCGATGGCTTGGCGGCAGCAGTTTGTCATTTTTTCAATTCTGGGAAAGTTGTTGGCGAAAAAAGTTATTCGGGTTGGGATGCTTTTGTGAAGGAAAAAAGCATCGAAACCCCAAAAGGTGGCAATAACTTGATAATTGATTTAACGAATAAAAAATGATAAAACAATTAAATTCCGATTTTGTTTACTCTTCTTCAATAAAGTCGGGAGGGGCGATTTACATCCACATTCCGTTCTGCAAGCAAGCGTGCAATTACTGCGATTTTCATTTTTCGACTTCTATGAAAAAAAAAGCCGAAATGGTTTTCGCATTGGTTAAAGAAATTGAAATCCGAAAGTCAGAATTTGAAAACGATACCGTCGAAACTATTTATTTTGGTGGCGGAACGCCAAGTAGATTGACGATTTCTGAAATTAAGTTATTGATTGATTCGATATATAAAAATTATAATATATCCGAAAATCCAGAAATTACACTTGAGGCCAATCCTGATGATTTATCGGAAAACTATCTAATCGAACTGGCAAAAATTGGCGTCAACCGATTGTCAATCGGAATTCAATCTTTTTTTGAAGACGATTTGAAGATGATGAATCGGGCACATAATGCTAATGAAGCAATTAAATGTTTGGAAATTGCCACCCAATACTTCAATAATATTTCATTGGATTTAATTTATGGAATTCCAGGAATGAGTAATGAAAAATGGAAACAAAATATCAAAACTGCATTGAGTTTTGGCATTAATCATATTTCGAGTTATGCTTTGACAGTCGAGCCAAAAACGGCTTTAAAAAAATTAATCGAAACTGGAAAAATCAACAATCCAAAAGACGAAGTTGCCGCTGCACATTTTGAAATTTTGGTCGAAATGCTCACAGCAAATGGGTTTATACATTATGAATTATCAAATTTTGGCAAAGAAAACTGTTTTTCGAAAAACAATTCGAGTTATTGGTTAGGCAAAAAATACATTGGCATTGGTCCATCTGCACACAGTTATGATGGCAATTCTAGAAGTTGGAATGTTGCCAATAATGTTGTTTATATAAAATCAATAAACGAAAACAAATTGCCTTCTGAAATCGAAAATTTATCTAAAACCGATAAATACAACGAATATATAATGACAGGCTTACGAACAATTTGGGGAATTTCGTTAGATAAAATCGAAACTGATTTTGGTTCAGAATATTTAGATTATTTAATAAAAAACGCTCAAAAATTCCTAAATGACGATTTGCTTTTTATCGAAAATAAAATCTTGAAACCAACCAAAAAAGGAAAATTTTTGTGCGATGGCATTGCAAGTGATTTGTTTTTCTTAAATTTGGAAGTTTAACCACAATGAACACTAAGGATACACAAAGCACACCAATATTAGACTTTGCGACCTTTGAGGTTAAAATTTGTAATAAAATATACATGAAAGCAATAATAAATAAGCTCGAAATCGATTTATCGAAGCCAATCGATATTTCTATTCCTTTATCAAATACCGACGAAAATCCAATTGCTTGGTATATTGAAAAACCCGAAATTTCGCCAGTAATTTTTGGCGATTGGATAGGCAAAGTTTCTGAAGGAAGTTCTTCGACAAATTTTAATAATATTTCATTCAATCCGCATGGACACGGCACGCACACAGAATGTTTAGGACATATTACTAAAGAATTTTATAGCATAAACGATTGTTTGAAACAGTTTTTCTTTTTTGCGAAATTAATTTCAATCGAGCCAGAAAATATTAATGGTGATTTAATAATTACTAAATCTCAAATTGAATTGTTAATCCATCAAGCTAATTTTGAGGCATTAATTATTCGAACTTTGCCAAACAAAACTGACAAACTATCAAAGAAATATTCCAACACAAATCCAGCTTATTTATCTGAAGATGCTGCCGTTTATATTCGGGAAATCGGTATCAAACATTTGTTAATCGATTTGCCAAGCGTTGATAAAGAGCATGATGAAGGACAGTTATTGGCTCACAAAGCATTTTGGAATGTAAAAAATGTTACTGTTTTAAACGACGATGCCAGACTTGATTGCACAATTACCGAAATGATTTTTGTTGCTGATAAAATTCCAGACGATAATTATTTTTTAAACATTCAAATAGCTAGTTTTGTTAACGATGCAAGTCCGAGTAAACCCATTTTATACAAAATTATAAAATAAAAATAGAATGATTATATTTGCATAAATTTTAATAAATGTCAGCAGAAAACGATTTTATTGCAACCCATTTTTCTAACGAAATTAATTCAGGAAATTTTATTTTTTCTGCGCCAAGCAACATTGCTTTAGTCAAATATTGGGGTAAAAAATCAAATCAAATACCCGCCAATCCATCAATAAGTTTTACTTTAAATTATTGTAAAACAATTACTAAATTATCTTTTTCTAAAAAAGAAAATAACGATAATTTTGATTTTGATTTATTATTTGAAGGTCAACCGAAAGAGGATTTTAAACCAAAAATTCAAAAATTTTTTGAACGAATTGACCAATATTGTCCCTATTTAAAAAACTATCATTTCGAGATCGATACTGAAAATACTTTTCCGCACAGTTCTGGAATTGCATCATCTGCATCAGGCATGGCTGCACTTTCTATGAATATCATGGCGTTGGAGCGCACATTAAACCCCGAAATGAGCGACGATTATTTTTATAAAAAAGCATCGTTTTTAGCACGATTAGGCTCTGGTAGTGCTTGTCGAAGTGTTAAAGGAAGTGTTGTTTGTTGGGGAAAACACAATGACATTGAAGGAAGTTCTGATTTATTTGGGGTTGAATTTCAATACACAATTCATGAGAATTTCAAGAATTATCAAGACACGATTTTATTAGTTGACAAAGGCGAAAAACAAGTTTCGAGTACCGTTGGTCACGATTTAATGCACAATCATCCATTTGCCGAAAGGCGATTTGAACAAGCGCACGAGAATTTATCGAAAATGAAAACCGTTTTAAAAAACGGAAATCTTGATGAATTTATAGCGATTGTAGAAAGTGAAGCATTGACTTTGCACGCCATGATGATGACCTCGATGCCTTATTTTATCTTGATGAAACCTAATACTCTAGAAATTATCAATAAAATATGGAAATTTCGTTTAGCAACCAAAATTCCAGTTTGTTTTACTCTCGATGCTGGAGCAAATGTACATGTTTTGTATCCCGAAAACGTTGTAAGTGAAGTTTTGCAATTTATAAAGGACGAATTAGTTGGCTATTGTCAAAATGGTCAGTATATTTGTGATCAAATTGGAATTGGTAGTATTGAAATTCTTTAATTTATACTTATTTTAAAAAAAATCTTACCAAACCTGCGGCAAATTAACATGGCATTTGAATTTTTAACAGGTACAAAAAATATTCGATGTCTAGCAAAATAAATTTAAAATAATTTTCAAGCCCAAATATGAAAGGACCATTATTTTACTCAAAAATATTACTCTTCGGAGAATACGGAATTATTCAAGACTCAAAGGGCTTATCTATTCCTTATAATTTCTATAACGGAGCATTAAAAACCGAAGACAATCAGACTAAAGAAGCTTTAAGTTCAAACGGACATTTGCGTCGATTTGTGGTTTATTTGAGCAATTTACAAATAGAAAATTCAGAATTGGTAACTTTCAATATCGATAATTTAAAAACTGATGTTGAAAACGGAATGTATTTTGACTCTTCAATTCCGCAAGGTTATGGTGTTGGCAGTAGTGGCGCGCTTGTTGCAGCTATTTATGACAAATATGCTCAAAATAAAATTACAGTTCTAGAGAATTTAACTCGTGAGAAATTATTGAAACTTAAAACTATTTTTTCTCAAATGGAATCTTTTTTCCACGGAAAATCTTCGGGATTGGATCCATTGAATAGTTATTTAAGCATTCCGATTCTTATAAATTCTAAAGATAATATTGAAGCAACTGGCATTCCGACACAAAGTTTGACTGGCAAAGGTGCTGTTTTCTTGCTAGACTCAGGAATTGTTGGAGAAACGGCTCCGATGGTCAATATTTTTATGGAAAAATTAAAAGACCAAGGGTTTAGAACGATGTTAAAATCGCAATTTATAAAATATACTGATGCTTGTGTCGAAAATTTTTTGGGTGGCGATATCAAATCGTTGTTTGCAAACACCAAACAATTATCAAAAGTTGTTCTTGGCAATTTCAAACCAATGATTCCAGAACAATTTCACAATATTTGGCAACAAGGCATCGATAGTAATGATTATTATTTAAAACTATGTGGTTCAGGCGGTGGTGGCTATATTCTTGGTTTTACAGAAAATCTTGAAAAAGCAAAACAAAGTTTAAAAGATTACAAACTAGAAGTTGTTTATCAGTTTTAAAGAACCAAACCCTAAAATCTCAGAATGAGAAATAAAAAATGTTGTAAACAACATTTAACTTCTATTAATAAAATTTAGACCAAATTTAGAAAATGTTAAGTCGTAAAAACAAACTTTTATTGATGAAAATCGCAAGTTTGTTCTCTGTTATTCGTGGTTATAACATTCCTGTTATCGCTTTTGCTCAATATTTATCGGCTATTTTTATATTATCGCCCGAAAAAAGAGCTTTAGATATAATTCTAGATTTCAATTTGTTTGTTTTGGTTTTGGCATCGAGCTTGACAATTGCATCTGGCTACATTATCAACAGTTTTTACGATTCAAAAAAAGATTTAATCAATCGACCCAACAAGTCTCAATTAGACAGATTGGTTAGTCAAAGTACCAAATTACAGGTTTATTTTGGACTCAATTTCTTTGTGGCGGCCATTGCTACGTTTGTTTCCTTTAGAGCGATGGTTTTCTTTTCGGCATATATTTTTTTAATTTGGTTTTATTCACATAAAATAAAAAAATATCCAATTATTGGCAATCTAATGTCAGCTTTTTTGGCAGTATTGCCATTTTTTGGCATTTTATTGTATTATAAAAATTTCTATGAAGTGATTTTTTTTCATGCAATATTTTTGTTTTTATTGTTATTGATCAGAGAAATAGTCAAAGATTTAGAAAACATAAGAGGCGATTTGGCCAATAATTATCAAACAATTCCAATAGTTTATGGCGATAATATTTCCAAGAAAACAATAACAATTTTATTGGTATTGACTACAATTCCGGTTTATCACCTCATCAATATCTTTGATGTTGGCTATATGGATATTTATTTTTATGTTTGTTTTATAATATTTATTTTCTTTGGATTAAAGCTCTGGCAATCAAACACAAAAGAGAATTATTTACTTTTACATAATACTTTAAAATTAATAATCGTTTCGGGTGTTTTTTGTATTGTTTTGATTGAACCATCTGTTTTATTAAATGTAGAAAGATTGTTGTTCAAGAACTAAATTTGTAAAAATTATTACCAAAAAAATCTGATTTTAAAAACTTATAATCTTTTTCAAATGACTATAAAAGACAATTTTATTACTAAAATAAATGAAGGTTATTCCTCTAAAGGAGCAACAATTACTTTGGGTGCAGCAATGCTTGACGGAGCAGCAATTGCGGAAGTGCCAGTTGCTATTCCGTTAAAAACCATGAACAGACATGGACTGATTGCCGGAGCAACTGGAACCGGAAAAACCAAAACTATTCAAGTTTTGTCCGAACAATTGGCTCAAAATGGTGTACCAGTTTTAATGATGGATATAAAAGGAGATTTTTCGGGCGTTGCAAAAGCTGGCGAAGAAAAATCTTTTATAACCGAAAGACATTCTAAAATAAATATTCCGTTTGCTCCAGTTGGCTATTCAACTGAATTAATGACGCTTTCTGACCAAAATGGTGTTCGATTGCGCGCTACAGTTTCAGAATTTGGTCCTGTATTGTTTTCAAGAATTCTTGATTTGAATGATACGCAATCTGGTGTTATTTCGGTTATTTTTAAATATTGCGATGACAATAAAATGCCGCTTCTTGATTTAAAAGACATCAAAAAAGTCATGAATTATATTACCGAAGAAGGCAAAGATGAGATTTCAGAGCAATATGGTAAAATTTCGACTTCGACGACAGGAACAATTCTTAGAAAAATTATAGAACTCGAACAGCAAGGAGCCGAAATATTCTTTGGAGAAAAATCATTTGAAATAGATGATTTAATGCGGTATGATGAAAATGGTTTTGCCTATATTAATATCGTTCGATTGACTGATATTCAAGATAAACCCAAGTTGTTTTCGACTTTTATGCTCAATTTATTAGCCGAAATATACAATCAAATGCCAGAAAAAGGAGATTTAGAACAACCAGAATTGGTTATTTTTATTGACGAAGCACATTTAATTTTTAATGAAGCAAGTAAAACCTTGTTAGATCAAATTGAAACTATTATCAAACTGATTCGATCCAAAGGCGTTGGCGTTTTCTTTATTACCCAAAACCCGATGGATATTCCTAAAGGTGTATTGGCACAATTAGGTTTGAAAATACAACACGCTTTGCGGGCTTTTACAGCAAATGACAGACAAGCAATCAATCAAACAGCTGATAATTACCCGACATCTGAATTTTATAAAACTGAAGAATTATTGACATCATTAGGAATCGGTGAGGCGTTGGTAACCGCATTGAACGAAAAAGGAATTCCGACTCCGCTTGCAGCGACAATGATGCGTACTCCAGAAAGCCGAATGGATATTTTAACCGCCTTAGAAATCGATGAAATAAACGCTAATTCAAAACTTGTAAAAAAATATGCCGATGTAATTGATCGCGAAAGTGCCTATGAAATCTTAACAAAAAAAATCGAAGATATTTCTGCCGAGGTTGCTGATAAAGATGAAGAAAAACAAGAAGGTAATGAGCCAAGTACAGCATCAGTTGTCGGAAAATCAGTGTTGAAAGTTGTAACCAGTGCTAGTTTTATTCGTGGTGCTTTTAATGTTTTAATGAAGGTCTTGAAAAAATAAAAAAAGTATAACGAATAAAAAATACGCTATTTAAAATGAAAAAATACACTTTGCAAAGCAACCCATTTGTTGTACCAACAACTGATGGAAAAGTCATTAAAGAGCACCACGGAAACGCAACAACAAACAATCCAGATATTTCAATTGCACATATGATTGCACCACCATATTGGGCAGAACCATTTCAAACGCCCGAATTTGAAGAATACACTTTTATTATTTCGGGCAAAAAACAATTTATTATTGAAGATGAAGTAGTAATTTTAGAAGCTGGTCAATCTATTAAAATTGAAGCCAATACAAGGGTTCAATATTCCAATCCGTTTGATGAAACTTGCGAATATATAGCAATTTGCAAACCTGCATTCGATTTTACGAAAGTGCATCGGGAAGATTAAAATTTTATATTGTTGGTGCTAGTTTTTAGATTCAAGAAGTTTTAAAATTGTATTTTCAACTTCCTCTGAATCCCAAATTGCATCAATATTGTCTATTTTCAAAACTTCTTGCATGATAGCATTTTGTTTGTCTCCTTCGGCCAATGCCTCTGAATAGGGTTGCAAACTAAAAGTTACGCGACTGTAAAGCGGCAACCATTTGTCAGGATGTTTGTCCGAAAACCATTTTTCGATTTTCTTTTGTAACAAAAAATTCATGTCGGCAGTTTTGGCACTCATTTCCATGAAATTGCGGTATGAAAGTTCTGCAATAGCATCGGTATTGGGTTTGCGACTATTTTCATATTCGTTTAACAGGTTTGCCCAATCATCGCCATATTTATCAATCATTTTATTTAAAACGGTAATGTCTTCAAAACCAGAATTCATTCCATGACCATAAAACGGCACAATAGCATGGCAAGCATCACCAATCAAAGCTACTTTATCAGAATAGGTCCAAGGAAAACATTTCATTGTAACCAAATAACTGGTTGGATTTTTAAAAAAATCTACAATTAAATCTGGAATTACTTCTTTGGTGTCAGGAAAATGTAAACCAAAAAAGTTTTCTAATTGTGCTATATTTTTTAATGATTCAAATGAATTTTCACCATCATGCGGCATAAAAAGTGTGCAAGTAAAACTACCGTCTAAATTTGCCAAAGCCATCAGCATAAATTTACCTCTTGGCCAAATGTGCAACGAGTTTTTATCTAATTTGTGAGATCCATCGGCATTGGCAGGAATATGCAATTCTTTGTACCCTATTTCTAAAAATTCTTGCGAATAATTGAACATACTTTGCCGTTGCATTCGGTGGCGAATTCTCGAAAAAGCACCATCTGACCCAAAACACATGTCATAATCATGGGCTGTCCACTCGCCTCTTTCCTCTTCGCCAGTTTGTATAGTTGCCGTTTTTAAATCAACGTCCCAAACTTTTTGTTCAAACTTAAAATTTACGCCCGCTTTTTCGGCTAAATCTATCATTTTTTTATTGAGAATACCTCTCGATAACGAATAGATACATTCGCCGTCTTTGCCATAATTTTGATAAGTTATTGAGCCGTCAGCCAAGTGAATGCAACGTTTGTCAACTGGAATTCCTATTTTTTCGATTTCTTTTTCTAAACCTATATCTTTTAAAGTTTTCCAACCACGGTTCGACATGACCAAATTAATAGAACGACCAGAAAAGTTTATTTTTCTAATATCTGGACTTCTATCAAAAACGTCGACTTCATGACCTCTTTTTTTGAGGTATATGGCCAACAACGAACCAACCAAACCAGAACCTACTACGGCAATTTTTCTAGATTTTTGCATAAAAAAATATATTTGGTAAAAATAATTAATATTCAAGACAAAAACTAAAATTAAAGCTAAAACAATAAACTTTAAATTAAGTATTAATGAAAAAAAACATCATTTTTTTATGCGTCTTCATTTTATTCCATCAAAAAATTATTCATGAGTAAATCGCATCGAACTACTTAGGTGATCAGTAAAAATCTTCAAAAAAAATGTCTGATCTTAATTGGCGACTTGCAATAAATTTTTTTAAGTCGTTGTCGGCAAAAGTAAGGTTTTGTGCTAACGAAAATGTTGCACAAAAAACAATGCCAATTACAATTATTTTTTTCATGATTGTTAGTTTTTTAATTCTCATTTCAATAGTATTTCAATTATCTGTGACTATGATTACAAAATAAATCCGTCTGTTGTTAACCAAAAGTAATTGATATTTAAAACCGAGCTACCTAAAATTAATTACATTTTTTGTCTTTGAAAAAATTTGATTTTTTTGTTTAACAAATTTTGAAATCAATTCAACAAAATTTATATTTGTAAAAAATAATTTTTAATGAAACACATTTCAAAAGACGACATTTCTAAAATGGAAAAAGTCCAAAGATTGAACCTCATCAATTCTTGTACTGGATACAAATCGGCCAATTTGATTGCCACAAAATCTATTGAAGGTATTGAAAACGTTGCCGTTTTCTCAAGCATTACGCATCTTGGAAGTAATCCTGCAATGTTGGGTTTTATTGTCCGACCAACAACAGTGCCAAGAGATACATATAAAAACATAAAAGAAACTGGCTATTTTTCGGTCAACCACATCACATCAGAAATGATTGTCGATGCACACCATACGTCTGCCGATTATGGTGCAACAATATCTGAATTTGATAAAACCAATCTCGAACCTGAATACAAATCCGATATTAATTTTCCGTTTGTTAAAAATGCTCCAGTTCAATTGCTTTGCAAATATTTGAATGAATATCATATTCTTGAAAACGACACAATTCACGTCATTGCAACAATCGAAAATATTTTTTTTAACGAAAACCTAGAACACAAAGACGGTTGGTTGCAACTCGACCAAGGCGATGTAGTGGCTATAAATGGTCTTGACGGTTATTGTTTGCCAAAATTAATTGACAGGTTTGAATATGCCCGAGTTGATGTTAAAACAAAATCATTCGATGTATAAAACTTTGCAAATTTGTGCCTTTGTGGCAGAATATTTATGAAAACACTACGTTTAATTCTTGGCGATCAACTCAATTCGCAACATACTTGGTTTGATGATAGCAATGAAAATATTATTTATCTGATGGCAGAAATGCGTCAAGAAACCGATTATGTAAAACATCACATTCAGAAAGTGGTGGCATTTTTCTTGTCGATGCGAAATTTCGCTAAAGATTTAAAATCTAAAAATCTTAACGTTGATTATAATCAAATATCTAATAAAGATAATCCACATGATTTAGAAAAATTGATTCAAAATTGCATTAAAAAACACAGTATTGAAAAATTCGAATACCAATGGCCCGACGAATATCGATTAGACGAACAATTGAAAAATATTTGTACCAAAATAGGTATTCCATCTGAAGCTTTTGATTCTGAGCATTTTTATACTACTCGGTTCGAGTTGAAAGATTTTTTTGAAGGCAAAAAATTGCTTTTAATGGAAAATTTCTATCGAATGATGCGCAAAAAACACAATATCATGATGGTCGGATCAACTCCAGAAGGCAACCAATGGAATTTTGACCACGACAACCGCAAAAAATATACTGGTCAAGTGCCAATTCCTGAAGAAAAGAATTTTGATAGAAATATTCAAGAACTTTTATCAGAAATTGAAAATGCAGGTGTCAAAACATTCGGAAACATTGATTCCAATAAATTTGTTTGGCCAACCTCTCGTGCAGAATGTTTGGAAATTTTGGATTATTTCTGTAAAAATTTATTAGTCCATTTTGGCGATTACGAAGACGCCATGCATACTGATGAGAAATTTTTATTTCATTCAAGATTGTCATTTGCAATGAATTCAAAAATGCTTTCACCAGCCCAAGTTGTCGATACAGTTGTTGCACATTATCATGCTAATCATGAATCTATTTCAATCTCGCAGGTTGAAGGTTTTGTACGACAAATATTAGGTTGGCGTGAATATATTCGCGGGATTTATTGGAAAGAAATGCCAGATTATGCCCAAAAAAATCATTTGCATAATAACAATAAATTGCCTGATTTTTTCTGGACTGGCAACACCAAAATGAATTGCTTGCAAAAGGCAATTTCGCAAAGTCTTGACGAAGCTTATGCACACCACATTCAACGTTTAATGGTTATTGGTAACTTTACATTATTGACACAAATTCACCCAGATGAAGTTGATGCTTGGTATCTAGGCGTTTATATTGATGCTATCGAATGGGTCGAAATGCCCAATACTCGTGGCATGAGCCAATATGCCGATGGAGGAATTATTGCTACAAAACCTTACGTATCGTCTGGAAGTTACATCAATAAAATGAGTAATAATTGCGCAAAATGTCATTATAATGTAAAAGAAAAATTTGGCGATAAAGCTTGCCCATTTAACACCTTATATTGGAATTTTCTTGACGAAAAAAAGGAATATTTCAAATCCAACCAAAGAATGGGCATGATGATGAATATGTTAGGTAAAATGAATCCTGAAGAATTGTATAAAATCAAAGTAAAAGCTATTGAAATAATAGATAATTTAGATCGGTTTTAATTGGCTGGTTTTAAAACCAACAAAACTGATTTTTTAACAATCTCTTTTTTATTCAACATCATTTTTCGAAATTTTCCTGCAACAAACATTTCGGTTTGGTCACTATAATGATTACTAAAAGGATTGCCAGAATTGCCTGTCGGCAAAATACTTAAACTATTTTCAATATCGGAAAAATCTATAATTCGTCGCGTTGATGGGCCGCCTTTTACAACATTTATTTCATTGTCAGAATAAGTAAACATGTTGTTGTTAATGACTTCGCACGAACCAGCAATCTCGAAAATGCCAACATTAAATAATGGTTTAAAAATGGCAACGCCTCCAAGCGGATGTTTAAATTCTAGTTTTTGAACTCGGTTCCAAGTCCATGAATTAGTATCATTACCTAATTGTTTTTCTAAACTCGAAATGGTTTGTTGAAACGATAAATTAAAAATTTCTTGTCGATTTTCGATTTTGTTTTTGGTCAATAAATTATCCCACCAAGGCGAGTTTTCAACTTTGGTTTGGTTGCCAATTATTTGTTTTACCAAATGTGTTTGTAGCAATTGATTAAAAGAAATTTTACCCAATTCGTCTTCAAAAGTATTTTTTAAGTAAAAATAAATCCATTTGTTGTAAATTGTTGGTGCAATATCATGAAGATTATTAGTTCCGTCCCAAGATTCTAAGATTTTAATTGCCTTATTTTCATTTGCCGAAAGGCTGTTTTTTTTCAAATGACTTATAAAATTTTTGCAAATATCTGGTGCCGTTGCCGAAACATTATCAATAATCATTTTACTTGCCGAAGTTTTATCCCAATTTGATTTTGAATCTAATAAACTTGTTATTCTTTTTGCTCGGTCTTCAGGCAAATAATATCCTGGATATTCATAGCCATTTATAGATTCGTGCATGTTGTTAGACGAATAAACATATCCGTTTTTTGGATTAATAGATTTTGGATTATTTTCAAATGAAAGAAAAGTTTTTTTATCATCGATTCCGTTAATTCCATCTAAAATAAAATTTGGATTTACGCCTTTTTCCATTTTATAAAGTTTTCCCGTAGTGAACCAAGCAACATTATTTTTAGCATCGCCATACATTATATTGAGACCAGGTGCCGCTATTATTGCCGTTGCTTTTTGAAATTCTGATAAGTTTTTAGCATGAGACAAACCAAAAACTGCATCAATAATTTTAATTGGTTGCTGGGTAAATATCCACGAAAGTGACACAGGTTTTTTTTCTTTAAAATCTGCTATTAAATCATTGATAATTGGTCCGTTTTTGGTCAGCTTAACAATCAATTTTACAGATGTGGAATCTTTAACTTTAATGATTTTAGTCGATGTTTTATAATCCGAAAATCCAACTGAAGTTTTGTATTGATTATCATTAGATGGATTGTTTTCTTCCTGAAAAAAATCGGCATCATCGTTTTCAAACATGGTCATTCCGTATGCAAATTCACGATTGTGTCCCAATAACGGAAACGGCGTTCCAGCTACATAACAGCCATAAATTTCGTAATCTGGGCACGAAATGTGCGCTTCAAACCAAGTCCCGGGTTGCGAATATTCAATGTGCGGATCATTGGCAAAAATAACTTTGCCCGATTTGGTTTTATTACCGCCTATTACCCAAGAATTACTGCCAATAAACGGAGCAACTGGCGATTTCTCCATCAATTCGGTAATTGATTTTGAAATTTCGATGTATTGTTGGGTTTGTTCTTTAGTGATTTTTAATCTCGTTGGGTTATATTCATAATTTACGCCCAAATCCTTCAAATATTTATCTCCATATTGATTTCGAATATCCGTCAATAATGGGTCGGTTTTTTGAGCCATTGCAAAACTAAAAGCCATGAAACCAAAAGTATTGTAAACATCTTTTAAAGTAAATTTTTGTTTTTCGATGCCAAGAATAGAAAATTCTATTGGTGTTTTTCCGTTTTCTAAATATTGGTTCAAACCATCTAAATAAGCCATTGTCATTTTGTAGGGTTCACCATTTTTATCTAGTTCATTAACTGCTCTTTCTGATGCTTCATCAATGCCTAAACCCGCAAAAAATTGATCATTTTTTAAGGCACGAGTTCCAAATATTTCCGATAATCTTCCGGGTGCAATTCTTCGCAATAATTCCATTTGCCAAAGGCGGTCTTGTGCGTGAACATATCCAAGTGCAACCATTGCATCGTGTTGATTTTCGGCATAAATATGCGGAATTCCATAATCATCAAAATAAACATTGGTTGTTTTTGTGATGTTTTTTATTGTTAGTTCGCCCTCGTATTCTGGTTTTTGGTATTGGGAATAAGCGAAAAAAGCAATTGATAAAAAAGCAATTGATAAAATTGCAATTATTGAAAATAAAATAAAGAATGTCTTTTTTATGATTTTCATATTTACTTAACGATAATTTTCAATAATGTAATTTGGATAATTTAAACTAAAAAACAATTTTTTCTCCAACCTCTAAACCATTATTTTTTAACAACATGCCACACATGTGATACAACATTCTAGCTCCAACATTGCCGTCCCAATCGTTGTCGCCAGGTGCAACTTCGACTAAATCAAAACCTATAATTTCTTTGTCAGAATTGGCTAATTTGCTCAATAAATAAGTTGCTTGTTCAAACGAAAATCCACCTGGAACTGGTGTGCCAGTATTTGGACAATACCATTGGCTCAATCCGTCAATATCAAATGAAACAGTTACTTTTTGTGGTAATTCTGCAATAATTTCGTTACACTGTTGTTGCCAAGTTTTTCCTTCGAAAGTTCCTGTTTTCAAATCCATATCAGTATGAACAATCACTCGATTGGCTTGAGCAACTTCAACTTCTTGTTTGCAAAAATCACGAATTCCGATTTGAATGATTTTAGAAATTTGAGGAATTTGCAACGCATTGTACATTATTGATGCATGAGAATATGGGAACCCCTCGTAAGCGATTCGCAAGTCCATATGTGCGTCAAGATGCAAAATGCCAAAACTTTCATGTTTAGTAGCCAATGCTTGATAATATCCTAGCGGTGTGGAGTGATCGCCTCCTAAAAGTGCTACTTTCTTGCCTTGATTCAGCCAATGCAAAGTTTGACTTTTAACCTCTTCGTTAAAATTTTTGCAACGAGCATTTATACTTTCCAAATCGGAATTTAAAGCGGGATTATTTTCTATTATTTCGCCAGATTCTAGTGCTCTGATAATTGGTTGCGCTAAATTTTTATATTCCGTAGAATCGGTTGCCCATTTTTCAGTTTGTTCATTTAAATCTAAATAAATTCCTAGTTTCCAGAGTTCAGGAAATTCTTGATGGTGCAAGTCTACTTGAAAACTGGCTTCTAAAATTGCACTTGGCCCGTCTGATGCCCCTGCCCCATAACTAACGGTTACTTCCCACGGCACAGGAATAATAATAATTTCTGATTGTTCTGCTGAAAAAGGTAACCCAAATATTGATTCGTCAGCCAATCCTGGTTGACTTGGGTCGAAGGTTTCGATGATTTGTTGTTTTGTCATTTTCTTTATTTCAACATTGACCAAAGATCTTGCATTGATTTACGTTGTTTATTAATTTTACTAATGAATTTTTTGAATTCCATTTTTTAGAATCTGCCCAAAATTAAACATATCTTCAAACGAACAATATAAAGGTACTGGTGCAAACCTAATTACATTGGGTTCACGCCAATCGGTAACAACACCATTTTTCATTAAATAATCAAACAAACTTCTGCCTTCGCCATGAAAGAAAACCGATAATTGACATGCTCTTTCTTCTTGATTCGTAGGTGTAATTATCTCGAAATGTCCTGCAACTTCTTTGTCAATTTCTTTTAGAATAAATTCTAAATAACTGGTTATTAGGTTTCTTTTGTTGATAATTTTATCCATTCCAACCTCTTTAAACATTTCTACTGATGCTAAATAGGGTGCCAAAGACAAAATTGGTAAATTAGAAATTTGCCAACCATCAGCGCCATGAACTGGGTCAAAATCTTGTTCCATTTTAAATCTCCGTTCTTTGTTGTGTCCCCACCAACCTGCAAATCGTGGCAAATCACTATCAAAATGATGTCGTTCGTGAATGAAACAACCCGATGCATTTCCTGGTCCAGAATTCATGTATTTATAGGAACACCAACTTGCAAAATCGACATTCCAATCATGTAATTCTAGTTTTATGTTACCAGCAGCATGTGCTAAATCCCAACCTACTTTGGCTCCTTGTTTTTGTCCTGCTTCGGTAATTGTTTTCATGTCAAATACTTGGCCTGTGTAATAATTTACGCCGCCAATTAAAACTAATGCCAATTCGTCACCAACTTCAGCAATTTTTGCTAAAATATCTTCGGTTCGCAAGTTGTGTTCGCCTTCGCGACGTTTCAACTCGATTATTGCTTCATTTTTATTAAAATCTAAATTTCGAGAATGAAAATCTACTTGTGACTGGAACATGTATTGGTCGCTTGGAAAAGCTTTTTCTTCGCAAATAATTTTAAAACGTTGGTTAGTTGGCCTGTAAAATGACACCATCAATAAATGCAAATTAACAGTCAAAGTATTCATTACTGTGACTTCTGATGGTTTTGCTCCGACAATTTTGGCTAATGGTTCTGCGAATCTTTCGTGATAATCCCACCAAGGTTTTTGCGAATAAAAATGACCCTCGACCGCCATATTTGCCCAATCATTCATAACATCGTCTACATATTGTTTGGTTCGTTTGGGTTGCAGTCCTAGTGAGTTTCCTGTGAAATAAATGACATTTTTGCCGTTGTGTTTTGGGAAATGAAATTCTTCTCGGTATTTTGCTAATTCGTCTTGTTTGTCGAGTTGTTGTGCGAATTCTAGATTATTTTGAAAAGTCATATTTGATTTTTTGGTTTGTAAATGTATGAAATTTTGTTTAAATTTTCATGCTGTCAAAGACCACAAACAAAATAACAAAATCGATTCCAAAAGCAATGAACATAGTAAACAAAACGAAGTTAAAAATTTTTAATTACTAACACGCCACTTTTCATTTTTGGGATTTTTTGATGGTTATAAACGCTGCTATTCATTTTATTTTTTTTCCAATCTGTTGAAAAATCCAATAATTAAATTGTTTTCAGAAATTTATTTGGCATTATCTGCTGCTTAACTTTTTTGGTTTTGAAATAAAATATTTTAAAGGGTTTGGTCATCAAATTGTAAAAAAATTGTTGTGAATGCTGTTCTCGCGTGATGGATAGAGCAAGGCGCCGTGCGCTCGTGAAAGCCAGACCCTAATAAAACAAGTCGCCAACTGGGCGATTAATTGAGTGGCGACTTGGTTTATTGGGGGCACGCCCTAATTGATATTAGATTTAATGTTGCTGTGAAAGTTCAACAAAATATTTGTAAAACAAGGGAATAGTTTCAATGCCTTTTAAGTAATTAAATATACCAAAATGTTCGTTTGGTGAATGAATAGCATCAGAATCTAGACCAAAACCCATTAGGATTGTTTTTGATTTTAGTTCTTTTTCGAAAAGTGCCACGATTGGAATGCTGCCGCCAGAACGAACAGGAATTGCGGTTTTTCCGAAAGTTTCGGTATAGGCCATATTAGCAGCTTTGTAACCAATACTATCGGTTGGGGTTACATAACCTTGACCGCCATGATGTGGTTTTACTTTTACTGTTACGCCAGCAGGAGCAATGCTTTCGAAGTGCTCTTGAAATAATTCTGTTATGTTTGCCCAATCTTGATTAGGCACTAATCGCATGGATATTTTTGCAAATGCTTGGCTGGCAATTACTGTTTTGGCACCTTCGCCTGTATAGCCACCCCAAATTCCGTTTACGTCTAATGTTGGTCGTATGGAATTTCGTTCGTTGGTAGAATATCCTTTTTCACCGTAAATATCATTTAAGTCAAGTGCTTTTTTATAGTCTTCCAAAACAAATGGTCTTTTGGCCATTTCGGCTCTTTCTTCTAGTGATAATTCTTCGACATTGTCATAAAAACCGGGAATCGTAATTCGATTGTCATTGTCATGAAGTGATGCAATCATTTTGGCAAGTATGTTTATTGGATTGGCAACTGCACCACCATAAAGTCCGGAATGCAAATCACGGTTTGGACCCGTAACTTCAACTTCTACATAACTTAAACCTCGTAAACCGGTTGTTATTGATGGTTGTTGGTTAGAAATCATACCGGTATCTGAAATAAGAATCACATCGCAAGATAATTTTTCTTGGTTCCGTTCTACAAACCAAGAGAGTGATTTTGAGCCAACTTCCTCTTCGCCTTCAATCATGAATTTCACGTTGCACGGCAGGTTTTTGTTAGCAATCATATATTCGAATGCTTTTACGTGCATGTACATTTGTCCTTTGTCGTCGCAAGAACCACGGGCGAAAATAGCACCATCGGGGTGAATTTCAGTTACTTTAATTACTGGTTCGAAAGGCGGTGATGTCCACAAATCTAATGGATCTGGGGGTTGCACATCATAATGTCCGTAAACCAAAACGGTTGGCAAATTTTTATTTATAATATGTTCGCCGAAAACAATCGGATAGCCCGGTGTTTCGCAAATTTCTACAAAATTGCAACCTGCTTTTTCGAGTGAAACTTTTACAGCATGGGCAGTAAGAATAACATCTTTGGCATAAGCTGCATCGGCAGATATTGAAGGAATTTTTAACAATTCAAGTAATTCGTCTATAAAACGTTGTTTGTTTTCGGCAACGTATGTTTTTATATTGTTCATTTTTACTTTTATTTTACACTTTTGAATTTCAAAAGTACAAAAAAGAGTTATGAAAATATTAGAATTAATATTTTTTTTGTAATTTGTTAGTATAGATTTTTTATTTTAAAAAGATATGACTATATTTGCACTCACAATTTTTGCGGATATGGTGAAATTGGTAGACATGCCAGACTTAGGATCTGGTGCCGCAAGGCGTGTAGGTTCGAGTCCTATTATCCGCACCAAAAAAAAAGCCTCTCATTAATTTGAGAAGCTTTTTTTATTTAAAAAATTTTTGAATCTATTTTGCAGCAATCCAACCATTTATTTTTTCTTCCAAAAGTGCCAAAGGCATTACGCCTGATTCTAGAACTTTTTGATGGAAAATTTTGACATCAAAGTTTTTTCCCATTTTGGTTTGGGCTTTTTTGCGTAATTCAATGATTTTTAATTGTCCAATTTTATAGGACAGTGCTTGCCCAGGAATTGCCATGTAACGTTCAATCTCAGCAATAATACTAGCCTCACTTTCGGCTTCATTTTCTAGCGAATATTTTATTGCTTGTTCTCTAGTCCAGCCTTTGCTATGTAAACCTGTATCTACAACTAGCCTAATTGCTCTATGAACTTCGTTACCCAACATTCCAAAATATTGATACGGATCGGTGTACAATCCTAATTCTTTTCCTAAACTCTCGGTGTACAAAGCCCATCCCTCACCATAAGCACCAAACCAATTGAATTTTCTGAAATCGGGCAAAGTCGTACTCTCTTGTTGAATAGAAATTTGAAAATGATGACCAGGGATTGCTTCGTGCAAAAACAAATCTTCATCGCCATAAAAGTTATAATTGGCAACATCAGGAATTGGAACATAAAAAATGCCTGGTTTACTTCCGTCCGCAGCTCCTTGCACATATTCAGCACTTGCTGTGTTTTCTCTAAATTTTTCTGTTCTGCGAATTTCGAATTTGGTCTTTGGTTGCATGCCAAATAATTTATCTACATTGGGTTTTACAACTGAATAAATTTTTTCGAAATTGGCAATAACTTCTTCTGGCTTTTTGAAAGGTTTGAGTTCTTTTTTGTTTCTAATCTCTTCAAAAAATTCTGTAATTGTACCTTTGAAGCCTACTTGATTTTTTATTTTTATCATTTCGGCATTTAATCTAGCAACCTCTTTCAACCCTAATTCGTGAATTTCATTGGGTTGCATTTCGGTAGTTGTCCATTGTTTTACAAGAGCTTGATAATATTTTTCGCCAAATGCTAAATCGCCAATTCCACTAGTCAATTTGCTTGCTGGCAAATATTCTGTCTTCAAAAAAGTTGCCATCTTTGCATATTGTGGCACTAATCTTTCATTGATTATTTTGGCATATTTTGCTGCCAAATCTTTTTTAGTGGCATCAGAAAAAGTTTTTGGCGTTAGTTTTATCGACGAATAAAAAAGATTATTTTCTACTTCTTTGGTCTCAAAATTATCAAATTGTGGTATTACTTTTTCGGTCAATGCTTTTGGCAAAACAGCTTTTTGTGCTATTCCTTTTTTCATATATACAATTGCTGAATCTATCCAAACAGAATATAAATTCAATCTTTTCAAGAAACTTTCATAATCTTTTTTGGTTTTAAATGGTTGACCACTTGTGCCTCCAGCAAATTGCGCCATCGTCAGGTGCGTACCACCAAACTGATGAATTGGTAGCAAGTTTGATGGTTGTGCCAATATTTGTTGACCAACTTCTATTTCCCATTTCATGATTTGATAACTAATTTTATCTTCTTCGTTTAAATCGTCTATTGACAAATTTTTCAGTTTATCTTGGTATTTTTCATAAAAGCTTGCTTGCAATTTTCTATGATTGTCAGTCATTTCAAATACTAATTTATCGTCAAATTCCGAAAATCCGTTTTGAGTTGCATCAAGTGGCGACAAAGCATTTTTTTCTTTAAAGTAGTCTTTGGCAATAACATTGACGTTGTTTTCAGGATTTTTATTACAATTAGATAATAAAAATAAAAAAGATAAAAGCACAATAATTTTTCTCATAATGGTTTGGTTTATTTATAAAAGTAATACAAAAATAGTCTTAATAATACGTTTCCAAAATATCTTTATTATTAATTTGAGTTTGAGAGCTCCAACTCGTAGTTTACAGAATTAATAGTGAGTGAAATTCGTATATAAGTAATTTTTGCAATATACTTTATGACGAGACGCAAGTTGTTAACCATGATAAACTCTCGAAAAATTTATTTTCCCTTCGTTAATTTCTAGTACTTCTGCAACAAGAATATCATTTTCATTTTCAACAATTCTTACATATTCCATAAAAACTCTGTTGTCATTTGCCGTGAGCGAAGTAACTTTGTAATTAAGACTTGGAAGGTTTAAAAATGCGTCTAGCCACCAATCGTGCAAAGCTTTTTTTCCTGTAACAAAGCCTTTTGTTTCGGGTAATTTTATTTTTAATTTTGGCGAATAATGTTGTGCTTCATCATCATAAAGTGATAATAGTTGATCAATATTATGGTTGTTAAAAGCTTCAAACCATTTGTGTGCAATAGATAAATTTTTGTTAGTTGACATTGGTTTTTGTTAAATTACAAAAATTCCTGTTTGAGCAGGAATTTTTATTTATTTTGATTGTATTTTGAAAATTAATAATTAAAAATACTTTTCAAATTTTAATTATTCTTCAAATTGATAATTTCCTGATCTGTAAGAAACCTCCAATTACCTCGTGGTAGATTTTTTTTGGTCAAACCTGCAAATGAAACTCGGTCAATTCTTAAAACATCGTATTGAAAATTCTCGAATATTGCTCGTACAACTTTCACGTTTGAAGTTTTAAGTTTTAGTCCAATTTCGGTTTTTGGTTCTTTGTCGATATAGCTTACTTCTTCGATTGCCAATCTGTGTCCATCAAGTGTGACGCCACCAGCAATTTTTTCTAAATCTTCAAATTTTAAGTTTTTATCTAAGCTAACTTGGTAAATTTTTGATGATTTTTGATTAGGTAAACCAAATTTTCTAATCATATCAGTGTCATTTGTAAATAATAAAAGACCAGTTGTGTTTTTGTCCATACGACCAACAGCTGCAATTTTTGAGTTGGTAGAACCACGCACAAGCTCCATAACATTTCGGTGCTCTTGACCCTCGTCAAGTGCAGTTGTGAAATTTTTGGGCTTATTGAGCAATATGTACTCTTTTTTTTCGGGCGTTAATACAGCTCCATCAAAATTGATTACATCACCAGGTTTTACCATATATCCCATCTCAATTACTGGAATTCCATTTACTTTTACGTTTCCAGATTGAATATAAATATCAGCATCACGTCGCGAACATGCTCCAGAATTAGAAATATATTTATTTAAACGAATTTCGTCTTTAACTTTTGGTCGCTTTGGTGCTTGGTTGGGTTTTTTTTCTATTTTAATTAAATCAACAGCAACTACATTCGTATGTTTTGGTTTTTTTGGGCCTTGAGCACGCTTTGCCATTGCGGGCTGTGGCTTGTTAGAACTTGGACGTGAACTTTTTCTAGTGCCAGTACCATTATTATTACCTTCCTTCTTATTCATAATAATCTAATAATTTATGCAAATATAGTCTATTTATAATTCTTAATAAAATCGCTCTACTATGAACATCAAATTCTCCCAAGTTAATTCTGTAAACTTATTTTGAAATTTAAATATTTGCAAATTAATTTTTATTTATAAAAGTGTTTAACACACATTCTCGGGATAAAGTTATTGATGATAGCACTTACTTTTTACTATAAAAGAGAAATGTAATAAACCACCTATTACCTACTTGATATAAAATGATTGCTTGAAGCAGTCAGATATTTAGAATTCTGCGCGTGATTATAAATTAAAAAAAATAAAAAAATATACAATTTTTAATGAATTTATCGTTAGAGTTATATACTGTGATTAAGAAACAAAAATAATTAGACAAATTAAATAAATACATGACCAAAAAAATTAGTTTGAAATATTAATAATCCTAAAAAAACTAAAAAAAATTTTTTTATTTGAACTAAAAAATTAAATTTGTGGCTAATAAATTTTGTACAATCAAAAAAATCAGTAAATTAAATTAAAAATTAAAAAAGATGGCAAACGTTAAAAAAAGCAACGACTCAGGTGCAGGATTAGGTGGAATGATGACAGGGATTATCATTTTAGGATGTATTTTCGTAGGATGGATAATCTGGAAATTTATCATGGGTGCAGGGAGCAACTTCGTTGGAGGTAGTAATACAGGGGAGCCAATTCCAGGAAATTTATTAGCAATGGTATACAAAGGTGGACCAATTGTACCTATACTATTAGGTTGTTTTTTGATGGTAATTGTTTTTTCGATAGAGCGTTTCATGGTTATTGGAAAAGCGGCAGGTAAAGACAATATTGACAAATTCATGAAAAAAATACAGGCTAACATCGCAACAAATAATATTGATGCTGCTATGGAAGATTGTGATAAACAACAAGGATCAGTAGCAAATGCAATAAAAGCAGCATTATTGAAACATAATGAAGTAAAAAAAGAAGGTTTGGATAGCGAAGCTGCGGCAGAATCAATTTCAAAAGAAATTGAAGAAGCTACCTCTCTAGAAATGCCAATGCTAGAAAAACATATGACTATTCTTTCTACACTTGTATCGTTAGGTACACTTGCAGGTTTGCTAGGAACTGTAACTGGTATGATTAAAGCATTTAGTGCGCTAGCATCTACAGGAACTCCTGATCAAGCAGCATTAGCAAATGGTATTTCTGAAGCATTGATTAACACGGCAACTGGTATTGCAACATCTGCGTTAGCAATCGTTATGTACAACTTCTTTACGTCAAAAATCGATACATTAACTTACTCTATAGACGAAGCTGGATCTGCAATTGTAAAAACTTACAGAAGATTCAAAAACTAAATAAAGAATTATTGAACCAGTTAATTACTAGTTAACTTATTCAATATTAAAATAGAAAATATGAGTAAAGTAAAAATGTCCAAAAAATCAACGTCCATTGACATGACTGCAATGTGTGACGTGGCTTTTCTTTTGCTTTCTTTTTTTATAATGACGGCTACAGCCAAACAACCAGAAGCACTTCCGGTTGATACGCCAGCATCTACCAACAAAAACAAATTGCCTGAAACAGATTTGGCAACATTAACTATTGGTGGAAAAGACAAAGTATTTTTCGGAGTATTAGGAAGAGATGTAAAAAAGAGAACATTAGAATTGATGGGTCAGAAATACGGAGTTAAATTTACTCCCGAAGAAGCTGATAAATTTGCATTAATAGAAAATTTTGGAGTGCCTATTGAGGGCCTGAAAAGTTTGATTGAAATGAAAAATGACGAACGGAATAAAGCAGGAGTGCAAACAGGTATTCCGAAAGATTCTACGAATAATCAACTAAAAGAGTGGATTTATAATGCCCGAATTGCGACAAACGAAGCCACAGGCAAAGATTTGAATATTGCAATAAAAGGCGATGCAAAAGAACAATATAAGGTTGTGAAACGTGTAATGGATATTTTGCAAGACCAACAAATCAACAATTTTAGTTTGGTTACAGGTCTTAGAGGCAAAGATTTTTAATCATTAAAAATAAAACGAAATGGCTGAATTAAATACCGGCGACGGTGGCGGTGGAAAAGGCAAAAAAGTAAGAAGTAAAAAATCAAATTCAAAAGTTGACTTAACGGCAATGGTAGATTTGGCATTCCTTTTAATTACGTTCTTTATGCTTACGACATCATTGTCTAAACCGCAATCTATGACCTTAGGTTTGCCTGATAAAGAAGATAAACCAGAAGATAAAACAGAAGTGAAAGTGGACGAAAATAGAACCATGACTTTACTTATTGGCGAAAACAACAAGCTGAAATGGTACATGGGATTGTGGGCAACACCAATTGCCGGACCTGCTGACATTAGTTATGGCAAAGATGGTTTAAGAAAAGAACTATTATCAAGAAAAAAATCTGTTTTAGACTATTCAGCTTCAATTGGAAAACCAAAAAACGGAATTATAGTCATCATCAAGCCAAGTAAAAAATCGAATTATAAGAATTTAGTTGATATTCTTGACGAAATGGCAATATCTGGCGTAGAAACTTATGCAATAGTTAACGATTTTACACCCGAAGAAACTAAACTGTTAGAAGGTAAATAGTCCAAAAGACTATCACTCAATAACCTAATAACTAATCAATATGAAATTAGACTTATTTAAAAAAGAATGGATAGACGTAGTTTTTGAAGGTCGTAATAAAAAGTACGGTGCTTATGACCTGCGAACCAAAAGTCCAAAAACCACCGCAATAGCACTGTTGATAGGCGCAGCATTTTTTGTATTCGCCGTATCGGCTCCAGGATTATTGGGAGGTATTTTTGACGGACTTGGTAACGAAGAAGTTGTATTGGACAAAAAAATTGTTACAATCAAAATGCCACCAAAGGAAAAACCAAAAGAAATTTTGCCGCCTCCACCTCCACCACCGCCAAAAGTCGATCAGGTAAAATTTGTTAAGCCAGTAGTTGCTAAAGCAAATGAGGTTGTAGAAGAACCGCCTAAAGTTAAAGAAATAGAGAAAGTGAAAACAGGAGCTGAAACCATAAAAGGCGATCCAGAAGCACCAATATCTATTGAAAAACCTGGAGATGGAGATGCAAAAGTAGTAGAGGTTGATGACAATCAATTATACAACTCAGCTGGTATTGAAGTGAAACCAGATTTTCCTGGAGGAATTGAAAAATTTTACAAATTTGTAGGATCTAACTTTAATGTTCCTGAAGAAGAAGGATTAAAAGGAAAAGTGTTCGTTCAGTTTGTTGTAGAAAAAGATGGCTCACTTACTGATTTAAAGGTATTAAGAGACATAGGTTATGGAACAGGAGCAGAAGCTTTGAGAGTTTTAAGAAAATGTCCAAAATGGGCTCCGGGTGAGCAAAATGGTAAAAAAGTACGTTGTACTTACCAATTACCAATTAGCATTCAATCGCCAGAATAATGAATAAATTTATAGAATTTATAAAAGAGAAATCGCTCAAAGAGCGGTTTCTTCTTGTTATGGGGTTTTTGTTTTTTTTAGTTTACTTTATTTTAGGCATCATTATGATATTCTGGACATCAATTCCTTTTGATATGGATGTCAAATATAGATATGTTTTTGGGATTTTGTTAATTGGATATTCATTCATTAGATTTAATAGATTTTATAATGACAATAAAAACTAATTTCCACGTTTTATAATTAAATTTTTTAGTGAAATAAAGTAGTAATAAGGAGCAAATAAATGTCTAGCAAAATTTCAATGACAAAAAATTTAGACAATGACATTTTAATCAAATTATATTAAAATTTAATTAACTTGAGTTTGTTAATGATTGAAAAAACATCTAATAATTTTAATTAACAATCAATTATCCTAATAATATTAAATCTGCATACACTGTAATTCTTTAATGGTTTAAAAAAACTTCACACAAAAATCATGAAAAAATCAATGCAAATAATTGCCATTTTATTAATTTTCGGTTTATTAATTTATTGTAATAAAAAAGTAGAGCAATCTAAAGAAACAATCTTAAAAGGCAAAACAACAATTTTAGTTGATGAAACATTAACTCCGATCATTGAAGATCAAATTCAGGTTTTTGAAAGTGTTTATGATGCTAAGTTAACATTGCAACCAAAATCAGAAATTGAAGTGTTGCAAGATTTATTGAAAGGAAAAGTTGACATTGCAGTAATGTCAAGAAAATTGACGTTACAAGATTCTATGGTTTTTGCCAACAAAAGAATATTTCCGAAACAAACACCATTCGCAACAGATGCAATTGCATTGATTGCCAATAAAAAAAATAACGACACTTTAATTGATCTACAAAGTGTAATCAATTTTATGAAAGGACAATCATCATACAAAATAAAAGGATTGGTATTTGATAATCCAAATTCAAGTACAATAAGATTATTGAACGAAATGGCCGGATTAAAAACAAATCCAGAAAAAGGAATATTTTCTTTCAAAACCAATGAAGAAGTTATAAAATATGTTTCTGAAAACAACGGAATGATTGGCGTAGTCGGCGTAAACTGGTTGATGCAACCAACCCAAAATGTTGAAAAATTTAAAGAAAATATAACAATATTGAGTGTTAAAAATCAAAAAGAAAATGCTTACTTTTACCCAAGTCAAAATAATCTGGCAGAGGGAAAATATCCTTTGGCACGTGATTTGTATATTATAAATTGTCAAAGTTTTGCAGGTCTTGGAATGGGTTTTGGCTCATTTATAACGGGCGAACGTGGACAAAGAATAATTTTACAATCAGGTTTATTGCCGATTAGAGTACCAGGAAGAAAAATTTTAATTAAAAATTAAATAAATAATAAAATGACAAATTTCAAAATATTTACAATTGCCATGGTCGGGTCTGTAGCATTTGCAAATGCACAAGATATTGATACGGCCAAAAGAACAATCGATGCCGAGCAATTTGAAAAAGCAAAAACAATGCTAAAATCAATTATTACAGCAAAACCGACAAATGGAGAAGCGTCGTTTTTGTTGGGTAACATCTATTTGTCTCAAAATTATGTCGATTCAGCCAAAGTAGTTTTCCAAAAAGGATTGGCTATGAAAGAAATGGGACACTATAACAATATAGGTTTCGGCCAAATAGAATTAGATAATAACAATGCAGTTGGAGCAAAAACCAATTTTGATTTAGCAACAAAAAACATTCGTAAAAAAGACTTGCAAGAATACGTTTACATAGCAAGAGCCTATATGAGTGCTGATAAACCAGATTTCAAAAGTGCCATTGCAATTCTCGACAAAGCCAAAGAAATCAACTATCAAGATGCTCAAGTTTTATTGGCACTTGGTGACGCCCATTTTGGCGACAAAAACCAAAGTGATGCTTACAAAGCATATAGAGATGCATTCACAAACGACCCAAGTTTGATTCGTGCTAAAATGAAATTAGGTGTATTATTAAAAGGAGCTCGAGAATTTACAGGAGCATCAGAGGCTTTAAATGCAGTTGTAGCAACAAACCCAAACTACGGACCAGTTTATCGTGAATTGGCAGAAACATATTATTTATGGGGAAATAAAGAAACTACAAAATACAAAGAATATAACGAAAAAGCACTAGGATTTTACGAAAAATACATGACCTTGACCGATTATTCGTTAAATTCTAGAATGCGTCATGCCGATTTCTTGATTCTTGCAAAAGATTATGTTGCACTTGAAAAAGAAGCAACCGAAATGCAAAAAATTGGAGGTATAAACCCCCGAATAATGCGTTATTTGGGTTATGCAGCATACCAAAACGGAAATACGGAAGTCGCAATAAAATCATTAGAAGGATTTTTGGCGAATCCTGCTACCAAAAAAATTGCAAGAGACTATTTCATTCTTGGTCAAGCTAAAATGAAAAAAGCAACAGGAGCAGATGGCAAAATTACCGACATGGTGCAATTTGCAAGCGCAATTGCTGATATAAAAAATGCGGTATCGCAAGAACCAAAAATTGCAGAAGAAATAAACGAAATTGGGGCAGCACTTTTCAAACAAAAAAGTTACGCTCAAGCAGCTACAATTTTTGAAATTGCTACAAGCAATAAAGAATCAAAAAATATAGATGATGATAATGTTTATTATGGTTACAGCGTATATTATGGTTACGATAAAACCAAACCAAATGTGCCAGCATTAGATAAAGCCGACGTGGCATTCTCAGAAGTAATTGCAAAATATCCTGCTACACCTAGTTATTCTTATTTTAAAGCAAAAATAAATAATTTACTTGAAAAAGATGATATAATGGCCAAGTCTTACCAGGACTTTATCGACAAAGTAACCGCAAAAGGACAAGAAGAAATGACCAAAAACAAAACCAAAATGATTGAAGCATTCAATAATATGGGAGCGTTTTTTGCCAATTCAGACAAAACAAAAGCCAAAGAATTATGGAACAAAGCATTAGCAATTGACCCAGTAAATGCTTATGCACTTGAATCTTTAAAAACATTAAAATAAAATAATTGAAAATTTTAAAAAACCGATAAATCAAAAATTTATCGGTATTTTTTATTTTCAGAAACGAATGATTCTGCCATTACCTCAAACATAGTTACCGCTACTTAGCCTTATGTTTTTTTCTCGTTCCAAAAAACGAAAAAAAAGGATATTTGCTAGCATCGCGGTTATCAATCAAAGTTTATTGATTATTTGGAAAGTTTTTGGCTCAATTTTAAAATTATTTCCTTGAATAAGTACAAAAACTATAATCAAACTGGTGCTTGTCATCTTTGAAATGATGCTCATCGTAATCTAACTGCCAATAATCTAAATTAATTTCTGGAAAAAAAACATCAGCATCGAAATTTCCATGAACCCTTGTAATATCCAACTTATCGGCAATATTTATAGCTTGATTATAAATTTGACCACCACCAATAATAAAAATATTTTCGGATTTTGGACAGACTTCAATTGCTTTTTTTAGGCTGTCTACAATAATACAATTTTCCTGATGATAATTTTCTTGTCGAGAAATAATTACGTGCGTCCTATTTGGCAAAGGGTTTGGAAAACTTTCAAAAGTTTTTCGACCCATTATAATATAATTTCCTGTAGTGATTTCTTTAAAACGTTTGAAATCTTTTGGCAAATGCCACATTAAATCGTTGTTCTTACCTAGTTCATTATTCAGACCAACCGCAGCAATTATTGTTATCATTGTCAAATTTGTATCTTTTTTTAATATTTCTTCTAATTGTTTAAGAGATATCGACTTATTAAAGTTCTTTTTTTAGTTCGCTAATTTTTAATTCCTGCTTCAAAACCAATTTATCAATTTGCTCTCGTTCCCAATTTTTGTTCATAAATCTGTCAGTAATAAATACTTTTATGAAATGCAAAATTACAAGAAACAACCAAAAAGTGGCTATCCACAAGAACCAATTGTTGGGTTCACCTAGACCAAACCATTTGTTGACAATGTACATAAGGATACTCATGAGAACAAAAAAAACAAAGTGAAAGTACAATTTTTTCTTTTGTTTTATTCTTCCACGAGCGTATTCGTACAATTCATGTTGGTCTTTTTCCATTTTGAATAATTTTAGAGCTTAAAGGTACTTTTTTTTTATAAAATATCAAATAAACTAATAAGTGAATATTTACTATTAAAACGTTTGCATATTATCATATCGGAAACAAAAAAACTTAAAATTATCGATTCTATTAAAAATTTTCTTTTTTAATTTAATTCAAAATTTTATCTGAATTACTTTTTACACAAATATATGTATTTACTTTAAATTATTAATCCATAAAGTAGTTATGTCTATCAAAAAACAATTTATAATGACAAAATCTTTGTGTAAAGTTACATTCTCAGTAATTGTATAAGTAGCAACTAGAGCAGCAGTAATTGGAGATTTTAACAATTGGAATATTGCAGAATGCGCAATAGTAAAATTTAAGAATAGAACATTACAAAAGTATAGTTGAAATTCCGATAGATGCATTATGTGAATTCAGATATGTCGTTGATTGTCAATTCATCAACGAACCAGAAGCTGACGCAAATCTTTGGAACGATTCTGCTATAACAGAAAATAGTTTATTGACTGTATAAAAATTAAAAAAAGCTAGTTAATTTATGACTAGCTTTTTTTTAGTTGTTTTAAATATTTTATTAAAATGATATTTACAAACTTGCTTTTTGCTTCGAAACAAAATTATTAGATTGCAATGTTAACAATTCAGTTGCGTTTTGGCGTTGCAAATCATACATTTTTTTATCTTGAGCAATGTCTTCATAAACCTTGTCATGCATTTCTGCATTGATTTTTATGAGTAAACTGCGTTGGTATTTGTCTTGTTCCAAAGTTGATTTTAAAGCAGCTTCATTGTCTTCGAGCTTGAAATCATATCCGCCTTTAGGAGATAACAATTTAGCAATAATTGGGGAAGTTTCTATTGCCAAAAACAAAAACATAACAAACAAGGACGGCAAACTTGGTAACTTGTTCAAAGCATTGATTCGAGCCATTAATCCATCAAAAACATCTATAATTGGCTGGGTTTCGGCTACTTTTTTGTCCAGATCTGCTTGTAATGTTTTAGTCTTCGCTTCGTTTACAGCAATTTTGGATAAATTTATTTTTGTTAAAATATCGAGTTCCTGTTTGGCAAAATCATGTTTGTCTATTTTTTCTTTAAAAACTGGCCCTTTGCCTAGTTTTTTGGTTCCAGCGGTTCCTTCAGCTTCAGCAATATAGGTCTGATAATAAACGTTTACTTCTTTTTCTTTTTTGATAATTTCATCTTTCAAACTTTTGGTTTCCGCTTTGTTTTTGTCTAAATCTGATTTGAAGTAATTGCCAATTTCTTTTTTATTCAATATTGCCATTGCATTTTTTTCTTTCAAAAGGACAGTATTGATTTCTTTTTCAAATATTTTGATTTCTAACGGCTTAGAAATAACAATTGCAATGATCATCGCTAAAATAATTCTTGGTGTTGCTTGCGCAAATTCTGTCCAAAAACCACTAGTTTTTCTAATAGTTGAAACTATAAATCGGTCAAGATTAAAAATCAAAAAGCCCCAAATAAGCCCAAAACCCATTGCACTAAATTGGTTGTTAAAAACCGTAAAAAGTGCATAGCTGCTGGCAATAAAAGCCAAAACAGCAGTAAAAAAAACAGTTGCGCCAATTCCTGCGAATTTGGTTCGCTCGCCTTCTGAGCAATTATCGAGAATGCTTTTATCGGCTCCCGAACAAAGAATAAAAAATGATTGTAACATGTTGATTGATTTGTTGATTGGTACTTGTTTGTACAAATGTCAAGCCAAATGTTACGAATATTGAAAGTTTAAGTATTGAAAGAAAACATAAACTACTAAATTGATTTCGCGTGAAGGATAGAGCAAGGCGCCATGCGCTCGTGAAAGCCTGACAGCGTTTTGAAAAAAGGGCGACTGGTTAATTTGCATATAAGCCCTTTTTTTAAAACGGTGACACGCACCAATGCAAATGATTTAATTGAATTTTATGGCTCGAATTGGCGATATCTTTGTGATTATGTATGACGGAATCAATAAAACCAAAAGGCAAACTGCCATTGTTCCAAGGTTTAGAAACAATATATAAGACCAATTTAAATAAACTGGTGCAACGTTAACGTAGTAATTTTCAGGTGGTAATTTGATGATTTCGAAATATTTTTGAATTAAAATTAAGCCTATTCCTACGAAATTTCCGACAAACAAACCTCTGATAATGAGGTAAAAAGCATTGTAGAGAAATATTTTTCTAATAGACCAATTGTTGGCTCCAAGTGATTTCAACACACCAATCAGTTGCGTTCTTTCAAGAATTAAGACTAATAATGCAACCACCATATTGATGGTTGCTACGATAATCATGATGAGTAAAATGGTGATTATGTTGAAGTCAAAAAGCTGCAACCATTCAAAAATTATTGGAAATTTTTCGATTATTGTTTTGGTGTCAAGAGCCGAATTGGTTAGTTTATAAACTTCTGTTCCTTTGATTGCAATATCATTAAAATCATCAATAAAAACCTCAAAAGAACCTATTTGATTGGGTTGCCAACGGTTCATTTTTTGAATATGTCGAATATCGGCAATAATGTATTGTGCGTCAAATTCTTGAAAACCAGAATTGTAAATGCCAACTATTTTAAACCGTCGCAAATTGGGTAATCTATTGCCCGTATCTTTCATGAAAAAAGTGTTGAAAACACTATTAACTTTAAGCGAAAGTCTGTCGGCGAGGAACTTTGAAATTAAAATTTCATTATTTAATTCATTTTTAAAATCAGGTAACTTACCCTGAACCACATATTCTTTTAAGTTGTTCCAGTCATAGTCTTGACCTACACCTTTGAGAATAATACCCTCAAATTCGGTTGCAGTTCTTATGATTCCTGCTTTGCTCGCCACAGCTTGTACATGCTTGATTCCAGTTAAATTTTTAAATTTTGGATAAAAATTTTGATTCAATAAAATAGGTTTAGTGCTAACCTTTGATTGGTTATGGTCATAATTGGCAATGATAATATGTCCAGAAAACGCTGCTAATTTTTCACGAATTTTATATTGCAAACCTAATCCAGTGGCAACAGAAACTATCATCATGATCATACCAATAGCTATTGCAGAAATTGCAATTTTGATGATTGGCGATGAAATGCTGCTTTTATAATTTTTGGTTGATATGAGTCTTTGGGCAATAAAATATTCTAGATTCAAAATTATTCTGAGTTTAAATTATCCAATTCGTGATTTAAGATTGTAAAAGTATAAAGATTTTTTGGTTTGAGATGAATGTCATATTTATAACTTATTTTGTTTGAAAAATATTATAAAATCATTTCATCATATTTCAAAATTATTTCAAAACCTTTTGCTTTGAAATAATCAGTTGGGTTTTCTTCGGAGACAACCATGACAAAATCGCCACCCCAAGCACCAAGACTCTTGATTGTTCCAGAAAAATCTGAAAATTTTTGATTTTGAATAGTTTGAGTTTCAAGAATATTGCTCAATAATTTTTCGTGTTCTTGTAGCGCATTAGAAAATAATTGTATGTTTTTTGACTTTAAAACTTCATTAGTAATTTTGTTAATTTTTAAAATAAAATCGTTGGAAATTACTTTTTTTCGATAATTTTCAATTGCTTTTCGGCTATTCTGTTTTTGATTTAAATAAATGAAATACACATTATTGGAAAACTCAGGATTAAAATCAACCTTTTCTACAAACGATTCCTCATTATAAAATTGGTATAAAATAGGAGCATCATTATTGGCACAAGCTATATCATATCCGCTGCCACCAAAACTATTTTTTAGCAACTCAAAAGCATCTATATCAAGCCATTGTGCTATATTATTGATTAATGTTGACGATGTTCCCAAACCCCAATTTCTTGGAAATGTTAAATTTGTAGTTACATTATAACCGTCAGAATTATTAATGAAATTGGGATTTTTTATGAATCCTTCGTGCAAAATCTCAATTAAAGTATTCTTAATATTTTGATTTTCAACTAATAATTTATTTTTAATTTCGTCGAATGCTATTATTGTTTCGAACCAAATACTTTTATCGGAATCGAAACTTGTCCAAGCAATTTTTTTGTTTTTGCCAGGTTCAACAACTAAATTTTGACCAAATTTTGTAGGTAACGCAAATGCGATTGCTCCGTCAAGAACCAAATATTCAGCGGTAATTAAAAGTTTGCCGTTGCTATAAAAAGTTTTTTTCAATTTTAATTATTTTTTAGCTCTGATAGCAGTGAAAATTATTTTTGGAGCCGTTTCGGCAAAAAAAATATTTAAACGAATAACTGGATTGGCTTCGAATAAATAAATTATTTTCTTATCTTTTCAATAAAATCGACAACTGCTGCATGCGAAACAGCATTTGATTCAAAATGACTTTTTATTAAAACGCGTTCATTCTCATTGGCATCAAATTGATTCAAGATATTATTAAGGTGCATTTTCATGTGACCTTCTTGAATTCCGGTTGTGGTTAATGATCGCAAAGCTGCAAAATTTTGAGCCAAACCAGCAACAGCAACAATTTGCATAAGCATTTCAGCCGATGGTTTTTCTAACATTTCTAATGAAAATTTCACTAACGGATGCAAACTTGTCAAACCGCCGACCGTACCTAAAGCCAAAGGAATTTCGAGCCAAAAACTAAACATATCATTTTCAATTTTGGCATTTGATAAACTTGTGTACTGGCCATTTCTTGAGGCGAAAGCATGAATACCAGCTTCAACAGCTCGAAAATCATTTCCTGTTGCAAGCACAACGGCATCGATTCCGTTCATAATGCCCTTGTTATGTGTTACTGCCCTAAAAGGTTCGACTTTGGCAATTTGAACGGCTCGAACAAATTTTTGAGCAAATTCCATTGGGTTGTCAATATTTTTATCGCGTAGCTCTTCAATTTTACAAGAAACTTCGGCTCTAACAAGACAATTTGGAACATAATTAGACAAAATACTCATAACAACTTCGATGTTTTTTTCATCATCTGAAAAATCATTATTTCGTTGTGCTTCAAATTTTAAGGTTTTGGCAAATTGCTCTAAACATGAATTGATAAAATTGGCACCCATCGAGTCCACAGTTTCAAAAGTGGCATGCAACTGGTAGTAATTATCAATCAAATTGGTTTTGTTTCGCAGTTCAATATCTAGAATTCCTCCGCCACGTTTTTGCATATTTTTAGTTATGCTTTCGGTTTCGGAGAAAAATTTTGGTTTGATATCTATAAAATAATTTTCAAGCTTAGATGCATCTCCATTAAAAATAAAATGAACTTGCCCAATTTTTTCAGTATCGATAACTGTTGTTTTAAAACCGCCCCGCTCGGACCAATATTTAGCTGATTTCGATGCAGCTGCTACAACCGAACTTTCTTCTATTGCCATCGGAATAGTGAAGTATTTGCCGTTTATTAAAAAATTTGGAGCAACACCTAACGGTAAATAAAAGTTCGAAATTGTGTTTTCAATAAAATCATCATGCAATTGCTGCAATTTTTCGTTAGCATTCCAATATTGTTTTACTACCGAAACTCCTTGATTTGGAGTGGCAAAATAAGTATTTGCGATCCAATTTATTTTTTCTTCTTTGGATAATTTAGAAAATCCAGATATATTATTCGACATTAAATATGGTTGTAAATTGAAATCTTACTTTGGGTGTTGTTTTAAGTGAATATATAAGCTTTACCTTAATTTCAGTGGTGTTTTAATTTTTTACTTAATAAGTTTTTTTTAAAACAACTAGATCAATTTCAAAAAAGTAATTTATCCAATTTCGATTAAAAAAATATTTTAAGTAAAATGATGCTGATCTAAAAGTAGGGAAGTGCTCTATTTTTTAGTATTTCTAAACTTAAATAATTCACACAAAAATAATCAATTTTATTTAATTTTGGCTAACAAATTTGAAATGAAAAAATACTTTTAATAGTAAAAATTGGGATATTTGCAAAAAAAACACTAAAATTGACCTCTATTTACAAAGTAACAACAAAAATGAAACTTCAAAATCTCGCTTTTCTTTTATTATTAATTATTTCAAACGCATTTTCACAACAAAAAATTACTGTCGAAGGTATTTATTCTGGACAATTTCGTTCCAAATCGATGGATGAGTTGCAGTCCATGAAAAATACCAATCAATATACAGTTCTAAATTCGGACAGAGCTACAAAATCGCAACAAATTGATTTGTATGATTATGCAACTTTAAAAAAAGTCTTAACGTTGATTGATACCAAATCAATTCCTGAATTATCAGACGGAATTGATAGTTATGCTTTTAACAACATAGAAAACAAGATCTTAATTGCCAATAATAGTAATGCAATTTTCAGACGTTCGTTTACTGCCGATTTTTATTTATATGAAATTGCAACTAAAAAAATAACTAAAATATTAGAACAAGTTCAAGAACCTACTTTTTCGCCCGATGGCAATAAAATTGCATTTGCCAAAGAAAATAACCTATATGTTTTAGATATCAAATCGAACGAAAAAACACAAATAACAACCGACGGCAAGAAAAATTCAATCATAAACGGAATAACGGATTGGGTTTATGAAGAAGAATTTGCTTTTGTAAGAGCATTCGATTGGAGTGCCGATTCACAAAAACTAGCATATATAAGATTTGATGAAAGTCAAGTTCAAGAATTTTCGATGAATATTTTTAAAAAAGATTTATACCCTTCTGTTGAAACTTTCAAATATCCGAAAGCTGGCGAGAAAAATTCTTTGGTTTCGTTACATATTTATAATGTAGCTTCTAAATCAATAAAAGACGTCAATTTAGAACAATATTCTGATTTTTATATAGCACGAATAAAATGGTCAAATGATGCAAATATTTTATCGGCCCAAGTTTTGAACCGTCATCAAGACAATCTCGACTTATTATTTATTGATGGTACCTCGGGGACAACCAAAATAGCATTGAATGAAAAAGACAAAGCTTATGTTGACGTAACCGATGATTTAACATTCTTGAAAGACAATAGTTTTATTTGGACATCAGAAAAAGATGGTTTCAATCATATTTATTTATATGATAATACTGGCAAACTCAATAATCAAATAACCAAAGGCAATTGGGAAATAACTGATTATTATGGTTTGAATGAAAAAACAAGAACAATTTATTATCAATCGGCTGAAAATGGTTCTATTAATCGTGATGTTTACAGCATTTCATTAGATGGCAAAAACAAGAAAAGACTTTCTATAAATACTGGCACCAATTCGGCAACATTTTCGCCAAATTATCAGTTCTATATCAACAGTTTCTCAAGCTCATCGGTTCCGAAATTATTTACTTTGAACAATTCTAAAGACGGTAAACTGGTTAAAGAAATTTTGAACAATAACGAATTATCAGAAAAATTAAAAAATTATGACATTCCAAATCAAGAATTTTTTGTTTTAAAAACCGAAAAAGGGCACGATTTGAATGCTTGGATAATGAAACCAAAAGATTTTGATTCAACAAAGAAATATCCTGTTTTTATGTATCAATATTCGGGTCCAGGTTCGCAACAAGTCAAGAACGAATGGGGCAGCTCTAACGAATATTGGTTTATGTCGCTCACGCAACTAGGATATATTGTAGCTTGCGTTGATGGTAGAGGGACAGGTTTTAAAGGCAGAAATTTTAAGAAAATAACACAATTGCAATTAGGAAAGTACGAAGTCGAAGACCAAATAGATGCTGCCAAAGTTATAGGAAATTACCCGTTTGTAGATAAAACAAGAATAGGTATATTTGGCTGGTCATATGGAGGTTTTATGTCAAGCAACTGTTTGTTCAAAGGAAATGATATTTTCAAAATGGCAATTTCAGTAGCACCAGTTACAAATTGGAGGTTTTATGACTCGATTTATACCGAACGTTATATGAAAACACCGCAAGAAAATGCAGGTGGCTATGATGATAATTCGCCAATAAATTATGTTGATAAACTAAAAGGAAATTTGCTACTAATTCATGGTACTGCCGACGATAATGTGCATGTTCAAAACGCAATGCAAATGATTGAGGCTTTGGTTCAAGCCAACAAACAATTCGATTGGGCAATTTATCCTGACAAAAATCACGGCATATATGGCGGCAAAACCCGAATTCAATTGTATAATAAAATGACTAACTATGTCAAAGAGAAACTATAAACAAACTAAATAAAAACTAAATAGATTAAAAATGAATGAAACAGCAGTAAAAACAGGACATCCAAAAGGATTGTATTTTCTATTTTTCACAGAAATGTGGGAAAGATTCAGTTATTATGGAATGAGAGCAATCTTTATTCTGTTTATGACAAAAATTTTATTAATGAAAGATGGTGCAGCGTCGGAAATATATGGAAGTTTCACTGGATTGGTTTATTTAACGCCACTTTTAGGAGGTTATTTATGTGATAAATTTTTAGGAAACCGTCGAAGCATAATTATTGGTGGTTTATTAATGGCTTTGGGTCAATTTTGTATGTTTTTAAGTGCATCAGTTGGAGCAAATGGTGGTGTAACAATTATGTGGGCTGGATTGACAGCAATTATAATTGGTAATGGTTTTTTCAAACCAAATATTTCAACAATGGTTGGTCAATTATATCCTGCTGGCGACAGACGAATTGACAGTGCTTTTACCATTTTTTATATGGGAATCAATTTAGGTGCGTTTTTCTCGCCTCTTATTTGTGGTTCTATGGATTTTAAATGGGGATTTCTTGCCGCTTGCATTGGAATGATTGCCAGTTTAATCGTTTTTATAGTTTACCAAAAGAAATATTTAATTTCTGAAGAAGGCGTTGAACTAGGTTTGCCAATCAAAAAATTAGATTTGAATTCAATTTTAATGATTGTTGGTTCAATAGCTATTATCTTTTTTATGTTGAATTTCAAGCAAATGTTCAAAAGCGATTTAGAGATTATTTCCTATTTTATTTATGGTGCAATGTTACTAATGCCAATTTTAATTTTATCAGATAAAAGCTTGACAAAAATTGAAAGAAACAGAATTTTCGTAATATTTATTCTTGTGTTTTTTGTAATTTTCTTTTGGGGAGCATTTGAACAAGCAGGCGCATCATTAACCTTATTTGCAGATAGACAAACAGAACGAACTTTGTTTGGTTGGGAAATGCCAGCGTCTTATTTTCAATCGATTAATCCATTGGCAGTTATTTGTTTAGCTCCCGTTTTTACATTAATATGGGGTTTTCTTGCAGTGAGAAAAATGGAACCCTCGTCACCTTACAAAATGGCTTATGGTCTGACGCTTGTGGCGCTTGGTTACATCGTTATTGCATTCGCAGTTAAAGGTTTAGGCGTTGGAGAAAAAGTATCAATGTGGTGGTTGGTTGGTTTGTATGTAATTCATACAATGGGCGAATTATGTTTATCACCAATAGGTTTATCAATGGTTTCTAAGCTTGCACCATTGCGTTTGTCTTCTTTAATGATGGGAACTTGGTTTTTGGGTAATGCTGCAGCAAATAAATTTGCAGGAACTTTAAGTGCATTTATACCATCAGAAGCCGGAGAAGTTGGAGCCGAAATAAAATCTTTTTTAGGTTTCCAAATCACAAATCTTTACGAATTTTTTATGTTATTTATAATAATGACTGGAGCTGCTGCAGCAATTTTATTTGTTTTAAGTTCAACATTACAAAAAATGATGAACGAAAAAAACATTGAAGGACAAGCTGATTTAGACAGATAGTCTTTATTTAAAATATTTTTATATCTTTCGAACCTACAAGAATCACCTTGTAGGTTTGTTTTTACTACCAAAACCAAAAATATTATGTGGAAATCGCACCCAAAAGCCCTGCCCTATTTATTCTTATCTGAAATGTGGGAACGTTTTGGATATTACTTAATGATTGGGATTTTTACGCTTTATCTCAAAGATGTCGAAGCTGGATTTGCAATGAATGAAAAAGAAGCTGCTGATTTATATGGCACTTTTATCGCACTGGTTTTTTTAACACCTTTTATTGGCGGATTAATCGCCGATCGATATTTAGGTTATAAAAACTCAATTGTCATTGGCGGAATACTGATGGGAATTGGCTATTTTATGATGGGAATTCACGATATAACATCGCTTTATATTGCAATGACTTTCGTAATTGTCGGGAACGGATTTTTTAAACCAAACATTTCAACACTACTAGGAAATTTCTATTCAGAAGATCAATATTTAGCCAAAACAGATGAAGGTTATAATATTTTTTATATGGGAATTAATGTCGGAGCCTTTATTTGTAACTTTTTTGGTGCGGCGTTGCAAATACTTTTAGGATGGCAATATGCATTTATGGCTGCAGGACTCGGAATGTTCATTGGTGTGGTTATTTTCTTAATGGGTACCAAGCATTACGGCAACAAAACCTACAAAAAAGGTGTTCATGATGGCGATATGCCGTTTTATAAAATAGTTTTATTTATTCTTTTACCATCGGTTATTTTTGGAATAATCGGTTGGATGTTAAAAGGAGTAACATCTGATACAAATTTAGATTCGGCAATTTTTGGAACAGATAGTACCGATGCTTTTATATTTGCCTGTATTCCAATAGTATATTTTTATGGAAGCTTGTATTTCAAAGCCAAACCCGAAGACAAACGACCAATTGGAGCATTATTATCGATTTTTGCGGTTGTAATTTTATTTTGGGCCGTTTTTAAATTAAACGGATCAGCACTCACAACTTGGGCAGATCGTTATACAGATAGACAAGTCACTGGAACAACCGAAAAAGTTTTCAAAGGACTAGTTCAATCTAAAGAAATCAAATATTCGAAAGATTCAACCGAATTATATGATGCCAGTTTCCGACTTCAAAAAACCGATGGAAAAGTTCAAAAAACTGTCGATTATCCTGTTTATTTTAGGAATGTAGCGAAAGATAAATTACCAGCCGAAGGTTCAACAGTTTCGCTTTGGGCAACTAGTATTAGTCAATCTATCAATCCAGGTTGGGTAATTATTTTGACTCCATTAATTGTAGCATTTTTCACTTATTTACGTTCACGAAAAAAAGAACCTACAACACCAACCAAAATTGCTTTTGGTTTGTTAATCTCTGCCCTCTCGGTTTTAGTTATGGTCGCAGCAGTGCACATTGGTGGAAATGGTTCAACAAAAGTTTCGGTTTGGTGGTTGGTCGCTAATTACGGCATTATTACTATCGGAGAATTATTTCTTAGTCCAATGGGATTATCGGTCGTGTCTAAATTAAGTCCAAAAAACATTACAGCTCTCATGATGGGCGGTTGGTTTCTATCTACTTCTATTGGTAACAAATTATCAGGTGTTTTGGCTAGCATGTGGGACAAATATGACGATAAAGCCAATTTCTTTTGGGTCAATTTCGGACTATTGATGTTTGCAACGATGCTGATGTTTGCGCTTGTTAAAAAATTGAATAAAGTAATGCAAGAAAAAGGTATCAATTAATATGGAAGATAAAATCACAATAAACCAAATTCAAGATTTTGAGGGCAAATATCCAAAACAACTTTGGAGCCTTTTTTTCTCAGAAATGTGGGAACGTTTTAGTTTTTACGGCATGCGTGGTATGCTAGCGGTCTTTATGGTAAGCCAACTAAATATGGATGAAACCACCGCCAATTTGCAATACGGGGCTACACAAGCTTGGGTCTATGCCTTTACTTTTATTGGAGGATTATTTGCCGATAAAATTCTGGGTTTTAGAAAATCATTGTTTTGGGGCGGCATTTTGATGATTATTGGTAGCATAATTCTTGCAGTTAGCCCCAAAGATTTATTTTTTACGGGAATTGGTTTTACAATTGTAGGAACTGGTTTTTTTAAACCCAATATTTCATCAATGGTTGGCCAACTTTACAAAGATGGCGATGTTAGAAGAGATGCCGGTTTTTCGCTTTTTTATGCTGGAATTAATCTTGGAGCATTACTTGGTGGCTATGTTTGTATTGCTGTTGCCAATGGAAATCTTTGGATAAATTTTGTTCCAGGAAATCTTCGATGGAATTATGCTTTTGGTTTTGCAGCAATTGTAATGATTATTAGTTTATTGACTTTTATCCAAACCCAAAAAAGCTTGGGCGAGATTGGAATTTCTCCTCTATTAAATATTGATAATTCAAAAAGAAAAATCTATGAAATTGCAACTTATATTGGTTCTTTAGCAATTATTCCAATCATTATTATGATGGTCGCCAACACTGTTTATACAGATTACTTCATGATGATAATTGGTCCATTGTCCATACTTTATTTGTTTTATGAAATGCGAAATTTATCTTTAAAAGAAAATAAAAAGTTAATTGCGGCATTAGTTTTCATTATTTTCTCAATTTTCTTTTGGGCATTTTATGAGCAAAGCGGTGGTTCGTTGAGTTTGTTTGCCGCAAATAATCTAAATACGAATTTATTAGGAATAGCACTCGATCCAAATGGTGTTAATAATTCATCAGGCGCATTGTTCGTAATTATTTTTGCAGGCTTGCTTGGCTTTATATGGATTTGGATGGCAAAAAGAAAAATAGAACCCAACACTGTCGTCAAATTTGGTTTAGGATTTTTATTTCTAGCAGCTGGTTTTTGGCTATTTTATTATACAAAATTTTTTGCATCGCCTGACGGAAAAACCTCTTTAAACTTATTTACTTTTGGTTGGTTTGTCATCACTTTTGGGGAACTGTGCTTGTCACCAATTGGAATGTCGGCCATGACCAAATTATCACCACAAAAATTGCAAGCAGTAATTATGGGAATGTGGTTTCTAGCAAGTGCTTATGGTCAATATTTTGCCGGGTTGCTTGGAGCCAATATTGCCGAAGCATCAAAAAACGCTTCGAATTTAGAAAAACTAAATACTTATACTAATGGTTATCAGCAACTTGCGTTTTATGCTCTAGTCGCGGGACTTGTTTTAATAGTAATTTCGCCTTTTGTGAAAAAATTAATGCAGGAAGTAAAATAAATTTATTATTTTCGGCATTCTTATTGAAGAATAAAATTTATTAAAATATTAAAAACATGAAGAAAATAATTTTTGCATTAATATTTATTGGTTCAATGTCAATAAATGCTCAAGAAAACCAAGTTTGGCACACTGACATGAAAAAAGCCATCGAAATTTCTAAATCAGAAAACAAGCCGTTATTCTTATTTTTTACAGGTTCTGATTGGTGCGGTTGGTGTATCAGACTTCAAAAAGAAGTTTTTAAAACACCCGAATTTACCGAATGGTCAAAAAAAGTAGTTTTGGTTGATTTGGATTATCCAAGAAGCAAACCACAATCCGACGAAATAAAAGCGCAAAATCAGCAATTGCAACAAGTATTTCAAGTACGCGGCTATCCAACAGTTTGGTTTGCCAAAGAAGGTGTAACAGCCGACGGAAAAACCAATCTTGAGCAACTTGGAAGCACTGGTTATGTAGCTGGCGGTCCAACCGCCTGGTTGGCTGGAGCGGAACAAATTATTGCAAAATTCACACCATATCCAGTTTTATCTAAAAAAGAGGTAAAAGCTAAAAAGAAGTTATTGAAAGTTAAAAAAGCGGCATAATTTTATAGCTCAAATTAAATATTAGAAATCCTTTTTCAATGTTTGAAAAAGGATTTTTTTTGTAAATAATAATAAATCGTTTATTTTAATGAATAAAAACCATTCTCTGCTGTAGAATGAAATTTAATTCCAGAGTATTCGCACGTTTTTCTCCAAGCATTTACATAAGTTTTAAAATTAGAACCATCAGCAACTATGATTTTTGGTTGGCATGACTTCAAGAATCTTTCTAAATTTAGTTTTGGCGAATGGGTTATGATCAGAATATCTGGATTAATATTTTTAGGAATAATAGCAATTTTATTCAAAATCAAAATCTTTTGGTTTTTAAAAAATAATATATTTGGAATTTCATTTTTGTCAGCAATTTTACTAAAATTTCCAATTAAATATTGCTTGATTGTTGCATTTTGATTACAATTTTTCAGAATACTGTCATTGGCATATATCCTTATTTGTTGACCAAATCTTTCAGAAATAATTGTGTGTTTTTTGACATTAAAAACAACCAACTCGGATTGATTTTGATAATAATATTTTGAACTAAAAATGCTAATTTGAAATAAAATTATGGTTAATAATGCGAAAGTCAAATTTTTGAATTTAGGTTTTTTGAAATATATTACAACCATAATTACCATCAAATAAAAGCTTAAAAGCATCAATTTATTCATAACAATATTCTGAAAAACAAATTGCTCAAACGATGCTATCCAAGCTATAACTTTGTTTAAAATCGATATTGATATTTCAAGTAAATGTGTTAGAGATTGCGGTGCAAAATCAAAATAAGCCAAAATCATTATGAAAACACCATAACCCAAAACAAAACCAATTGCAGGAAGAATGATCAAATTTGTTAAGAAAAACAATCCAGGAAACTGGTGGAAGTAATAAATACTTAAACCCATAGCGCCAATTTGTGCCGCAAAAGAAACTGTGATTATTTCCCAAATAAAAATAATTATTTTGATTTTGGGTTGCCAAATATTTTCGAATAACGGTTGCAACCAAACTATAAAAAACAAAGAAACATAACTGAGTTGAAAACCAATATCAAACAAAAAACTAGGTTCATAAAGCAAAATAACAAATGCAGAAACCAGCAAAGTATTATAAATATTAATGCCACGACCCATGTGACGACCGACCGCCACAAACGAAAACATGACTACCGACCTTAAAACTGAAGGTGCCAAACCTGCGATAAAACCAAAAGCCCATAGACTTAAAATAATGATTAGCAACTTATTGAATTTCCATTTCTTGGTGTTTGGAAAAGGTTTTAAAATTCTTTCCAAAAATAGAAGTATAAAACCAACATGCAAACCCGAGACTGACAAAACATGCACGGCACCAGCAAATTGATAATCATTTAAAATTTCGGGCGAAATATCTTGTTGCTGTCCAAGAATCAATGCTACAACAACTGCTAGTTCTTGCTTACCAAAATCATTTTTTTCAAGATTTTCAATTATTCTATTTCTAAATCTTGCTGTATAATACCTGATATCCTTAACTAAAACTGATGCAACTTTAATTTCTTTGACATTAGTATAAACTTGAGCAAAAATATTTTTGTTTTCAAGGTATTTGCCGTAATCAAACTGATTTGGGTTTTTAATTGGCTTATTTTTGGTGATTTTAGCACTAAATTTCAGCACTGAACCTATTTCGAATTGTTGGTTATTTAGGCTGTCTTTCCTGATGTTTAATATAATTTTCCCAGTGCTTTCTTTATTTTCTAATTTATTGACAATCGCAATAAAACGATAATTAAGTGCAGATAATTTCAATTTTTCTTTTAAAGTAATTTCTAACAAATAATGTTGATCAAAATCGGATATTTGATTGAAATAATGACTTTTTTGCTGCAAGTCGTTATGAGTAAATTGGGTGCTAATGCCAATAAAAAATGAAACAAATAAAACTGTCAGTCCAAAAAAAGAACTTTTAAAATTAATCTTATTAGATTTAAAAAAAGATAGAAGAAGCAAAACAAAACTCAAGAATAATCCTGAAAAAACAAAAATAGAAGACAATTTTATATAGAAACCAAACAAAATCCCAAGTATAAAAAATACTGTAATTTTAATTATTGGGAATTGTAAAATTTTCATTTTTGTAAATTTGATTAATAAAAATAAAATTTAACAATTTTATTTAACAATTCGATTCACCTGTGCAAAAGTTTTTTTGAAATAACTTTCCTTTGTTGATGAAATCATTACACCATTTGAACTGGAAGCATGAATAAACTTGATTTCATTATCGAGAATTTCGGTAATCATTCCTACGTGGTTAATAACGCCTCTACCTTTGGTCCTAAAAAAAATTAAATCACCTTTTTTCGCATCAATAGGTTTAATTCTCAATCCTGTTCGTGACATTGCAATGGAAGTTCTTGGCAGCGTAATATCAAAATTTTTGAAAGCAACATAAATCAATCCTGAGCAATCAAACCCAGATTTTGTCATTCCACCGGTTTGATATCTAGAGCCTATATTTTCACTAGCAACTTGTATTAGTCCATCGGCAAAATACTTGTCATAGGCAGGGTTTTCGGCATAATCATAGGTCACGTCATCTAGCACTGCAATATTCAAATCTTTTCGTTCTTGCTCACTAATCTCAATTTTGTTAACTTTTATGTTTTTTTTATTTAATGAAGTTGTGGATTGAATTGGAGATTGATAAATATTTTTTTTCTTGGCTTCATCAACGGATGTTACAATCAATGATTTGGATTTACAACTTATTAAAAATAAAGAAATAAGAATAAAATAGGCGGTGTTTTTCAACATAATTTATTTTTTTAGACTTTCAACAATTAATTTGGCAGTTTTGTCGCTTGCTCCTATTCCACCCAATTTTCGTTCTAGAATATTGTATTCATTGACCAAAATTTCACGATTTTTTGGCAATAAAATATAGTTCAATTCTGTTTTCAATGAATTATAATTGCAGTTTTCTTGAATTAATTCAGTTACAACTGATTTGTCCATAATTAAATTTACTAGTGATATATATTTCAAAGTAATAATTCGTTTTGCAATTTGGTACGAAACCCAACTTCCTTTATAACAAACAACTTCTGGCACTTTGAATAAGGCGGATTCTAACGTTGCTGTGCCCGAAGTTACAAGAGCTGCCGTCGAATTACTCAGCAAATCGTAAGTTTTATTCGAAATAAAATTGATGCTTTTATTTGTCAAAAATGGTTCATAAAACGAATATTCTTGGCTTGGTGCACCAGCAATAACAAATTGATAATCAGGAAAATCATTAACAACTGACAACATTACTGTTAACATTTTTGATATTTCTTGCTTACGACTTCCTGGCAAAATTGCTATAACTGGTTTATTTTCTAAATTATTGTCTGCAATAAAATCCTGAAAACTAATACTTTTTCGATCATGAATAGCATCAATTAAAGGATGACCCACGAACTCGACAGGAAAATTGTGTTTTTTTTCATAAAATTCTTTCTCAAAAGGAAGAATTACATATAATTTGTCACAGTCACGCTTAATTTCTTTGATTCTGTTTTCTTTCCAAGCCCAAATTTGTGGCGAAATATAATAGTGGGTTTTAATATTATTAATTTTTGCCCATTTTGCAATCCGCATATTAAACCCCGGATAATCAATAAAAATAATCGCTTCAGGATTGAAATTCAAAATATCGTTTTTACAAATACTTATATTCTTGAAAATTGTTTTCAGGTTAAAAAAAACCTCAATAAAACCCATAAAAGCCAATTCTCGATAATGTTTTACTAACTTTCCTCCTACTTGCTGCATCAAATCGCCACCCCAAAACCTAATGTCAGCAGCAGGATCTTCCAGATAAATTGCTTTCATTAAATTGGAACCATGCAGATCTCCAGATGCTTCACCGGCAATGATGTAATATTTCATAATTAGAATAGGTTTTAAACTAAAAAAGTAATGATAGTCAAAATGAAAGTTCCTAAAACGATGCCACGAGCAATTATTTCTTTATCATATTTTAAAAAAATAAAAAAAATAATGATATTCAAAACCGCTCCTAGGGTAATTAATTTTCCTAAACTCCCTGCGGACTTTAAATTATTAATTCCTTCAAAATATGAAAATTGAGTAAAAAAATGAATAAAAATAAATGTTCCTAAAAAAGCACCTACCAATCCTATAAAACAACCAACTAACAGCTCTAAAAAAATATTTTTATTTTGCATGAATGAATGTTTTTTATAAATTCCACGTATTTAATTCTTGAATGAAATGATGTGCAGTCAAATCAAAATGTACTGGAACGATAGAAACATATCCATTTGCCAAGGCCCATTCATCAGTATCTTCGCCGTTATCTTGATTGACAAATTCACCTGTTAACCAATAATAATCTTTGCCAAAAGGCGATTTTCTTTTATCAAATTTTTCAATCCATTGCGCTTTAGCTTGACGACAAATTTTCATACCTTTGACATCAACCGCAGAAAGTTTCGGCAAATTAACATTCAAAATTACACCTTTTGGTAGTTGATTTTTAAGTACTTGAAGTGCGATTTTTTTTATAAATGGTTTAGATTCTTCAAAATCAGCATCCCAATCAAAATCTAATAATGAAAAACCTATTGCGGGGATTCCTTCAATTCCAGCTTCAATTGCCGCTGACATTGTACCCGAGTATATTACATTTATAGAAGAGTTTGACCCATGATTAACGCCCGACACGCACAAATCAGGTTTTTCTGTCAAAATTTCGCTTATTGCAATTTTTACACAATCAACTGGTGTTCCAGAGCAACTGTATTGTTTAATGGAATCGTTTGTTGTAGAAATTTCATTAAAATATAACATATTATTTATTGTAATTGCATGACCCATAGCACTTTGTGGCTTATCTGGAGCTACAACTATTACATTGCCAATTTCAGACATTACCTCAATCAAAGCCTTTACTCCTTTGGCGGTTATGCCATCATCATTGGTTACTAAAATGGTAGGTTTTTTACTCATAATATCATAAAATCTAATTTCAGCAAAAATAAAAGATTTTTTTTTAGAAATGTCTTCAAATTTTTAATAAAATGTAAAAAAACAATCTTTAACAAAAAATTATCTCGAAAAAATTATCTAACCATGGTATTTTGTATAATTTAGTAAAAAAAATTAATGCATATTATTTTCAATTTTATGAAAAGAAATTATAAGAAATTATTTTTGGTTTTTGGGCTTTCTGTTACACTTTGGAGTTTTATTCCAACTGATAAAAACGATCCTGAAAAAGATAAATTACTATTAGAATTATTACAATTTGTAATCAAAAATGGGCATTATAGCCCCATCGAAATTGATGATAATTTTTCTAAAGGTGTTTACAAAAATTATTTGGAGTCATTAGACCCATCAAAAAGATTTTTTATTCAATCAGATATTTCTGAATTTTCTGTTTATGAAACTCAAATCGATGATCAAATAAAAAACAGAGATTTAACGTTTTTTGACTTGACATATACTCGATTGATGCAACGAATTAAAGAAAGTAAAAATTTCTCTAAATACATGCTAGTAAAACCAATTGACTATACTGTTGATGAAAGTTTTAATGTAGATTACGAAAAATCACCTTATGCAAAAAGTATAGCTGAACTAATGGACAAGTGGCGTAAACAAGTGAAATTATCAACACTTTCAACATTAGTTGACAAACTAAAAATCGAAGAGAATCGAAAAAACGGAGTTGTTGATACCATTGAAAATTCCGGATCGAAGAAAAATAAAATAAAAGTTGAAGTTGAAATTGTTGCAAAAAGTTTTGAAGAACTTGAAAAAGAAACAAGAGTTGAGGCTTCAAAAACATTAGATCAATACTATGAAAATACAGATGAATTAGATCGAAATGACTGGTTTTCATTATATATAAATACTATTGCTGAAACATTTGACCCGCACACAAGCTATTTTGCCCCTGAAGCAAAGGAAAAGTTCGATGTAGAAATAAGCGGTACATTAGAAGGAATTGGAGCAAAATTACAAAAGAAAGATGATTTAGTAGAAATTACAGAATTGATTTCGGGTGGGCCTGCATGGAAAGGAAAAAATCTTGAAGAAGGAGATTTAATAATGAAAGTAGCTCAAGCAAAAGAACTTGGAATTGACGTTGCTGGAATGAAATTGAATGATGTTGTCAAAAAAATAAAAGGTCCAAAAGGAACAGAAGTAGTACTGACCGTAAAAAAACAAGATGGAACTATTAAACAAATATCTATAATAAGAGATATTGTTGAACTTGAAGAAACGTATGTAAAATCGAGCGTTGTCCAAAAAGACGGTATGAAATATGGCATTATTTACCTGCCTAAATTCTATATCAATTTTGAAAATAAAGATGGTCGTGATGCTGGCAAAGACATGGCCATCGAAGTCAAAAGATTGAAAGAATTGGGCGTAAACGGAATTGTCCTTGATGTTCGAAATGATGGCGGCGGGTCGCTTAAAACAGTAGTAGACATTGCAGGATTATTTATAGCCGATGGCCCAATAGTGCAAATAAAATCATCAAACAAATCTCAAGAAGTTTTATATGATCGTGATAAAAAAATTGAATGGGATGGTCCACTAGTAATTATGGTTAATGGTTATTCTGCATCAGCATCAGAAATATTGGCAGCGGCTATTCAAGATTACAAACGTGGAGTTATCATTGGTAGTAAGCAAACTTATGGAAAAGGTACGGTTCAAAATGTTGCTAACCTAAATGATTTTATACGAAATTCTAACGTTGGAGATTTAGGTGCTTTGAAAACAACCGTGCAAAAATTTTATAGAGTAAACGGCGGTTCGACACAACTTGAAGGTGTAACTAGCGATGTAGCTATTCCTGATAGATATATGTATTTGAAAAATGGCGAACGCGATGTAGAAAATGCAATGGCTTGGGATAAAATTGAACCCGCACAATATAACGTTTGGGATAAACAATCTGGTTTTAATAATGCGATAGCCAATAGCAAAGCGAGAATTGAACAAAATTCTTTCTTTAAATTGATAGAGCAAAATGCAAAATGGCTAGAAGAACGAAACAAAGAGTTCGATTTTAGCTTAAATATTGAAACTTTTAAAACAACGAGATCAAAACTTGAAAGTACAGCTAAAATATTTAAAACTATAAATAAATATTCTAATAATTTAGAATTCAATTCTTTACCTTATGAAATAGAATTAATGAAAAATGATTTGGCTTTAAAAGAAAAAAGAGACAATTGGCACAAAAGCTTGACCAAAGATATTTATATAGAAGAAGCAATAAACATACTAGACGACTTGCAAATGAAAACTTCAGTTGACAAAAATATAATTGTCAAAGCCAAGAAAAATAAAGTAGTAAAGTCTTAAGTAAAACAAAAAAGCCTCAAAATATTTTGAGGCTTTTTGTTATAAATCAATTAATTATTTATTTTATCTAGTTTTTTTTTGTTTTTTTCGATTTTTTCTTTCAAATCATTTAGTTTTTCAACTTTTTTAGCATAATCTTTATTATAATCTTCTATGTCATTTGGAGATAACTTTCCTTTTGTCAATTTTTTATTATGCTTTTCCTCATCTTTAGTGATGTCTTTTTGCGCATCGGCTAATTTTTCTTCGCTGTCAATTACATCCTGCTTAGCATCAGCAATTTTTTCTAATCTTTTTGTTTCGTTCTTCTGATTTTCTAAAATCGCAGCTTGTTGCTTGTCTAATTTCTTTTGATTTTTGGCAATTTCTTTATCTCTTTTTTCAGCAGCTTTTTCAGCATCTTTTCTGGAACGTTCAGCAGATTTGGCAGTCTCATCTGCTGCTTTTTTTACATTGTCGGCCTCTTTTTTTGCTTTTTCAGCATTTTCTGTTACTTTTTCAGCGTTTTCCTTTGCTAGCGATGCCTCATTTTTTGCGTTTTCGATATTCTTTAAAGTGTTTTTTTCTAATTTGATTTTCTCTTGAGTTGCATTTTCAAGATTTTTTATTGAATTTGAATTTGCTTGTTCAGCAGCTTTCATTTTGTTAACATATTCTACTTTTGCAAGTCTGTCCGCCTCTACCCTAGTTGCGATTTCAAGATTCAATTTTTCTGAATCAGTAATCAACTTCGAATTCAATGTGTCAACAGCAATTGTTGTTTTAGGTTCTTGTGCGAAAAAACACTGGCTAGTTGCCAAAACAATTGCCGATAAGATTAATTTTGTTTTCATATTTTAATTTTTTATAAATTATTATTCAACTATTAGTTTGCAAATTTAAAAATTATCCTATCTTTAACAGTTAAATGTTCATTAAATAATAAAAATGATATACAAAAAAATTTTAAAGTCCGTAACAGTACTTTTTATAGCTCTTATTTTGCAGTCTTGCAAAAAACAAGAAGTAAGTAATAATACATTTTCGATGCCTAGAGAAAATTCTGCAAATACTACAGCATCACAGACAACAACTTCATTTGATTATTTGCCTACATCAACAACTAATCAAGTTATAAAACATGAATTTTACACATTGTCATATAGCGAAGAGTTTGAGCAAGCTGAGTGGGTCGCCTATAAACTTGATGTTAAAATGATTTCTAGAAACCATTTTGAGCGTCCATTTTTTATCGAAGATAAATTAGTAAAAACCCAATCAGCAGATTGGCGAAATTATAAAAAATCAGGTTATGATAAAGGTCATTTGTGTCCGGCAGGCGATATGAAATTTAGCAAAAAAGCATTTGACGATACTTTTTTTACTTCGAATATTTCGCCCCAAATTCACGATTTTAACGATGGTGTTTGGAACAGATTAGAAAACAAAACTCGATATTGGGCTCAAAAATACCAATCTATTTATATAATTACTGGTGGTATTCTCAAAAATGGATTACGACGTATTGGTCGAGAAAACGTCGCTGTGCCCGAGGCTTTTTATAAAATTTTACTAAGGAATGATAATGGCAATTACAAAATAATTGCTTTTTTGGTTCCGAGCGAAGAATCAGAAAAACCGTTGTATGATTTTGTAATTACAACTGATGAATTAGAAAAAATGACTGGAGTAAACTTTTATCCAAATTTGCCCGATAATATTGAAAATCAACTCGAGAAAAATGCTGAGTATAAAGATTGGAGTTTTTAGATTTAAATTTTTAATTTAATTGTAACTAAAAGATTTTATTACTTGGGTTATCTTTGCCTTTTTACGAATTTTCTATTTAAAAAACCATACTAATTTAATAATATTTAAGTCAAGTTAGTGATTAGTAATTAACAAAAAAACCTGCAAGAAATTTAATTTCAAGCAGGTTTTTTTATTTATCTAAAAGAACCAAACTGTAAAAGTCTGATTTTTAAAAGTCTTATTTCGTAAACAATAATTCACGATATTTAACCAAAGTCCAACTTTCGTTATCGACCAAAAGTTCTAGTTTGTCACAATGCTCACGAATTTGTTCGAAATATGGTTTTACTAAATCGCAATATGATTCTGCCATTTTTTGAGCATCTTCAATAACGTTTGCTGTTTTTCTAGCTTCGGTCATTGCCTCAACTTTGGTGTTAATACCCTCGATATGCTCAGAAATTTCACGTATCAAAACAATTTGTTCTTTACCAATTTTTTTGAATTCATCACCAAAAATATCTTTCAAACCTTTTACATTATTGATTAAAGTATTCTGATATTGTATTGCCGTTGGAATAACATGATTTCGAGCGATATCGCCCAAAACTCGACCTTCAATCTGAATTTTTTTGGTATATTCTTCCAGTTCAATTTCATATCTTGCTTCTACTTCAATATGGTTCATTACGTCCATTTCTTTGAATAAATCGAATGCTTTTTTAGAAACTTTAGCTTTCAATGCCAAAGGTGTTGTTTTGAAATTACTTAATCCACGTTTTGTAGCTTCTTGTTCCCAAGCATCGCTATAACCGTCGCCTTCAAAAAGAATTTTTTTTGATTTCTTGATGTATTCTCTCAAAACGTTAAAAATGGCTTCGTCCTTTTTCAAATCTTTCTCAGCAATTAATGCATCTACTTCTTTCTTAAAATCTTTAAGTTGTTTGGCAACAATTGTGTTCAAAGTTGTCATTGCATTGGCACAATTCGCCGATGAACCAACTGCTCTAAACTCAAATTTATTGCCAGTAAATGCGAATGGCGACGTTCTATTTCTGTCAGTATTATCCAATAAAACATCTGGAATTTTACCTACAACATTCAATTTTAAATCTGTTTTTTCTTCTGGCGATAATTTTCCGTCAGTTACACCTTCTAATTCGGCCAAAACTTTAGTTAATTGTTCTCCAATAAATACCGAAATTATTGCTGGTGGTGCTTCATTTGCTCCTAGCCTGTGGTCGTTTGTTGCCGTTGCAATTGCTGCACGAAGCAATTCTTCATAATCGTTTACAGCTTTTATGGTATTGATAAAAAACGATAAAAACTGCAAATTACTCATTGGCGTTTTACTTGGAGATAATAAATTAATTCCAGTGTCAGTTGCTAAAGACCAATTATTATGTTTACCCGAACCATTTACACCTTTGAATGGTTTTTCGTGAAAAAGCACTTTGAAATCATGACGCTCACCCACCTTTTGCATCACATCCATTAACAATGAATTGTGGTCAACTGCTAGATTGGTTTCCTCGAAAATCGGAGCCAATTCAAACTGATTTGGTGCAACTTCATTATGACGGGTTTTTACTGGAATTCCCAAATACATACATTCTTGCTCTAATTCACGCATGTAATTCAAAGCACGAGTCGGAATTGAACCAAAATAATGATCATCTAGCTGCTGCCCTTTAGCAGATGTGTGACCTAATAATGTGCGACCTGTCATTACAATATCAGGGCGCGAATTGGCCAAAGCGGTGTCAATCAAGAAATATTCTTGCTCCCAACCTAACGTTGCAGTTACTTTTTTTACATTTTTGTCAAAATATTTGCATACGTCGGTTGCTGCTTCGTCAATTGCGTTTAATGCACGTAATAAAGGTGTTTTATAATCCAATGCTTCTCCTGTATATGAAATAAAAACGGTTGGAATACAAAGTGTTGTTCCAAAAATAAATGCTGGTGATGTTGGATCCCAAGCGGTATATCCCCTGGCTTCAAATGTATTTCTAATTCCTCCGTTTGGAAACGACGAAGCGTCAGGCTCTTGTTGAACCAGCTGCGCACCACCAAATTTTTCAAATGAATCTAAGCCGTCATAAGAAGTTTCGAAAAATGCATCGTGCTTTTCGGCTGTTGAACCTGTCAATGGCTGAAACCAGTGCGTATAATGCGTTACACCTTTTGATAATGCCCATTCTTTCATTCCCATTGCAATATAATCGGCTAGTTTCCTATCGATTTTTATGCCATGTTGTACAGCATCTTTAACGCCTTTGTGGGCATCTGAAGTCAAAAATTGCTTCATTGCTTTTTCATTAAAAACATTAGCCCCGAAAATATTCGATTTTCTATCGGCTTCTTCAAATTTGACTGGTTTTCTGTTTGATGCTTCTTTTAATGCTTGAAAACGAAATGTTGACATAAAATTTATTTTTAAAGTTCTACCCCCTGCTAAATTGATGCAAATATATAAAAAAAACACATATTTTTAAAACACACCCCTATTTTTTAAAAAAATTAAAGTTATTAAATAGATTCGTTATGATTGATAAATCAATATAATAAGAACAATCACAAATTAACGAACAAATTAATGAAGATAAAATTTTAGAAAACCTTTCATAAAAATTTAAAAAATCGGTAATAAACAAAAGTTGCATTATGATATAGATACCTGAAAAACAGATCCACAAACATTAAAAATTTTTAAATAGGTAAAACTTATAGTTCGCAAAAACAAAAAAACTACAGCCAATCAAAAAAAGGTTGTAGTTTTTTTAAAAAAATTTAATTGAAAATTTAGTTCAAACCTCCATTAGTTTCAATTTCTTTGTTATTATTGTTCCTGTCTCTCAACCAATATTTCACCCGTTTTACCAAATAAAACATTACTGGCACCATAACCAATGTTAAAACGGTGGCATAAGTCAATCCGAAAATAATAGTCCAAGCTAGTGGCGCCCAGAAAATTACGTTGTCGCCACCCATGTACAGGTGCGGATTCAAATCAGTAATTAATCCGAAGAAATCAAAATTCAAACCAATTGCTAACGGAATTAATCCCAAAATTGCGGTTAATGCAGTTAACAAAACTGGTCGCAAACGCGATTTTCCTGAAACGATAATTACTTCTTTTATTTCGGCAATGGTTAAATCGTCATGCGAATTGACTTTCTTTTGAGCCACTTTCTCGTCTAATAAGAGAACGAAGAAATCCATTAATACAATTCCATTTTTTACGACAATTCCGGATAATGCAATAATTCCCATCATCGTCATTAGGATTACAAAATCCATGCTACAGAAGATGTATCCATAGAAAACGCCTGAAAAACTCAATAAAACTGTGAACATAATGACCATTGTTTTTGAAATGGAATTGAACTGCAAAACAATAATTATCGTGATACTTGCCAATGCCAAAAGTAAGGCACCGAATAGGAAACTAGAATCTTTTTTCTGCTGTTCTTGCTCGCCCGAAAACGAATAGGTAATATCGCCAGCCATTTTATAATTGGCGGTTGCCAAAGCAGATTCAATTTGTTTAGTAATGCCATCACCATTTGCACCCGTCAAAACATTTGAATAAATAGTCATAACACGTTTTGAATTTTTGCGCTTTATTTGATTAAAAGTAAATTTCTTTTCTGTAGTTGAAATAGCCGAAATAGGAATTTGAACAATTTGACCATTATTCATGTTTCTAAAAGTGACGGGTTGATTGAACAAAACACTTTCGCTTTTGCGTTGGTCTTCTTGCAAACGCATCGTGATGTCGTAATCATCTTTTCCTTCTTTGTATTTCGAAATTTCTTGACCGTAAATCGCACGACGCATTGTGAAACCTACTTGTCCAGTAGTTGCTCCTAAACTTCCTACGCCAACTCTATCGATTTTCATTTCGAGTTCTGGCGATTCTTTGTTAACGTCAATATTTAACTTTTCGATTCCAGAAATATTTTTCGAATTAATAAAAGTGATTACTTTATTTGCCTCAACTAACATTTGATCGTAATCTGTTCCAGACAATTGCAAACTAATTGGATAACCAGACGGCGGTCCAGCAGCATCTTTTTCGACAGTGATTTTTGCCCCAGCAATATTTTTTACTTTGGCACGAATTTCCTCTAGAATTTCATTAGTGTCGATGCCCCGACGCAAATTAAATTCTACAAAATTTACGGTCACTTTTCCTTTGTATGGCGTTTCAGATTGATTTCCTGAATCTACATTTGGATTCCCTGCACCCATACCAACCTGCGAAACAATACTTTCTGCCAAGAAATTTTCATTGGTGTTTTTGTCAACATATTTTTTCAAAACTTCAATTACTTGTTTTTCAACAAATAAAGTGGCTTGGTTGGTTTTAGAAATATCGGTTCCTTGTGGATATTCAATATAAACGATGTTTTGTTTTGGAACATTATTGGGAAAAAATAACACTTCTCTAGGGAAGATTCCAAGTAAAACGAAGGAGAAAAACAATAGAAACACTATTACTCCTAATGAGATTACGGAACGTTTTCCAGTCAAAATTTTGCCAAGAAAAACTTGGTATTTGGCTTCTAATTTCGGAAAAAAACTATGCTGAAAATCTTGTGTCCATTGGTATAATTTGATATGATACAACCACATTAATCCCAATGAAATTAATAATAAATGCCCAATTGCTCGCATCCAAGTTGTATCGGAAATATAACCCGGAACGGCAAATAATAATCCTGATGCCAAGAATATAATTGAATATTTTTTTATTGCTTTTTTTGTTATATTTCTATCTTCAATATCCATAAATCCGCCTGTCATTGCTGCATTTATAATCATAGCTACAAATAATGATGCCCCCAAAACACAAGACAAAGTAATTGGGAAATATATCATAAACTTACCAACTGTTCCTGGCCACAATGCCAACGGAATAAATGCTGCAAGCGTTGTGGCGGTTGATGAAATTACCGGCCAAGCGATTTCGCCAATACCAATTTTTGACGCTTCGATCCTGCCCATTCCTTTTCGCATATTGGCAAAAACATTATCAACAACTACAATTCCATCATCGACTAAAAGTCCTAATCCCATTACTAACCCAAATAAAACCATTGTGTTTAACGTGAATCCAAATGCTGATAGTATTGCAAAAGCCATTAACATCGAAAGCGGAATTGCGGCTCCAACGAACAATGAATTTCGTAACCCCATAGTAAACATCAACACTATCATAACCAAAATAATTCCGAAAATAATGTGGTTTGATAATTCGTTAACCTGATGTTCAACGCTATCCGACTGATCGTTAGTCATTTTCAGACTCAAATCTTTTGGTAAAAAATCTTTTTGTGCTTTGGCAACAATTTCTTTGACTTGATCAATTGCCGAAATCATATTTTGACCCGAACGTTTCTTGACGTTTAGCATTACAACTTCCTGCCCAGATTCTCTTGCATATGTTGTTTTTTCCTTTTCTTTGAAACTTACAACTGCAATATCTTTTAGGTAAACGGTTCCGTTAAAAGATTTTACAACTACATTATTCAATTGGTCTGGATTTGAAATTTCTCCTACAATTCTAATATTATTTCTTGAACCTTGCGACACTAAATTTCCGCCAGAAAGTGTCATATTTTCATATTTGACAGCGTTTTGAATATCATCAAAACTAACTTGTGCTGCACTCATTTTGAAAACATCAATAGCAATTTCGACTTCTTTATCATCAACTCCCAAAATGTCGACTTTTTTTACTTCAGGAACATTTTCGATTTCGTCTTGCAAATATTCGCCAAACTTCTTGAGTTGTTGTGTAGTGTAATTTCCTTTAAGATTGATGTTCAAAATTGGTACTTCTTCAGAAATATTGATATTGAAAACATTAGGCTCGACCTTGCTTCCATTATCAAGATTCGGCCAATCTGTTTTGGCTTTTGATTGATCAACTTTGTCTTTTATTAAAACTTTTGCTTCTTCAAGTGTTACTTTTTGATCAAATTCTACGACAATCATACCATAATCTTGAAAAGAACTTGAAGTTACTTTCTCGACACCAGAAATGTTTTTGAATTGATCTTCAAGTGGTTTTATGACCAATTTTTCAACATCTTCCGAGGAGTTTCCTGGGAAAATTGAGGATACAAATATTTTATTTTCTAGTATTTCGGGAAAATCTTCTCGTGGCATATTGATGTATGCCATTGTTCCCATTACGATAATAATTAAGGTCAAAATGTAAACGGTAATTCGATTGTCGACCGCCCAACTTGATATTCCGAATTCGTGATTTTTGTGTTCCATTTTTTATTATTGATAGTTAATAGTTGTTGGTTGAAAGCCTAAAAACTGTCAACGAACAAACATCAACTGTTTTTTTAAAAATTAAGTTTCGTTCCCTCAGTAATCGTGTTTAAACCTTCGGTAACAATTATATCAAGTGCGTCTAGACCTGAAAGAATTTCGGTCAAATTTCCTGACGATTGCCCGGTAGTAATGACTACTTTCTTGGCTATACCAGTTTTTCCATTGCTGTTTTCAGCAGTGTAAACATATTTTGTTCCATCGCCGTTAGACAAGACTGAATTAGTTGGAATTGCAATGGCATTTTTATTCGTATAATCGATAATCTGCAATTTTGCTACTTGATTTGGACGTAATAAATTATCAGGATTTGGAACACCAACTTCAATTCCGAAACTTCTGTTGGTTGGGTTGATGTTGTTTCCTATTTGGCGAACACGACCAACATAGGTTTTTCCTAAACTTGATAATCCAACATTTACAACTGTTCCAACTTTTAGTTTTCCGATATAAGTTTCTGGAACTTTTGTTGAAACATACATATTTGATAAATTCACAATTCTCATCAAACCTTGCATACTTGGTGCTACAACCTGTCCACGTTCTACAAAAACTTCATCTATAACTCCCGAAAATGGTGCTTTTATTAACGTTTTTGATAATTGTGCTTTCATTTGTAAAACCGCTTTTTGTGCACCAACCATTTGTGTTTGAGCCTGCAAAAACTGAATTTCTGAACCAATTTTTTGATCCCAAAGATTTTTTTGACGTTCGAAAGTTGTTTTTGCCAAATTGTATTGGTTTTCCATTGCTGCCAATTGTTGACTCATTCCAGCATCGTCCGTTCTCCCTAGAACCTGCCCACGGGAAACCCTTTGTCCTGCTTTCACGTTTAATGCAACCAAAGTTCCTGGCATTTCTGGCTGAATTAAAATATTTTCTTTAGTATTCACTTCGCCTTGTACTTCTAGAAAATGGTTAAAAATTGTATCTTTAACTGTCATTACAGAAACTAATGCTTCCTCGGATTTTTTGATATCAAGTTTGGCAATTGCCGTTTCTAATTTTGATAAATCGGCTTGCAAAATATCTCTTTTAGCTTTGATATTAACCAAATTTTTCGATTCAATTAAATCATCGATGTTGGCTTCTTCTTTTTTTCCGCAAGAAAAAAGTAGTATTGAAATTGTTGATAATAAGAATAACTTCTTCATATATAATTGTTTTTTATTTTTAATAATCTTAAATTTTTTATATCTATTATTCTATTTAACAGACAACTTCTCCAAAGCCGCTTTTTTATTGATAATATTAACCATCGATTGTAAATAAGTTTGTTGTGCGGCATATAATTGTCGTTGTGCTTCGCTAAATTCAAAACTTGTTGACAAACCTTCTTTAAATTTAATTTGTTGTTTTTTCTCAATACGTGCTGCAAGATCCAAATTTGATTTAGAGGTTGCATATTCTTCGATACTAAAATCAAAATCAGATTTCGCCTTTTCATAACCCAATTTCAGCATCTGAGCCACTTCCGTTTGTTGTGTTTGTGATTGTTCAAAAGCTATCTTGGCTTGTTGTGTTCTTGCTCTTCGTGCAAAACTTGAAAAAATAGGTACTGTCAAATTAACACCAACATTCGAATAATTAAACCAGCGTTGGTTGCCATTCAAAAACGTAAACTCCTGACTAAAAGCGTTGGCACCAAGATTAAATGCTGCACCAAGACTTGGTAATGCTTTGGCTTTTTCGAGTTTTAATAATAATTTTTTTTGTATAACAAGGTTAGATACGATTTGATAATCAATGTTATTCTCAACTTCAAACTCAGATTTATTGGCAAGTAAATCAAGATTTGTTTTTGAAAGATTGTCAAGTTTATCAGTTAGTAGTAATTCGTCGTTAATTTCTATTCCGAGATTAACTTTTAACATTTTTAATGAAATTTCCCTCAATCGCTTTACATTATTCAGACTACTGTTCACCGTTGCCTGTGTTATTGCAATTTGCTCAACAGCCTCTTGTTCGCCTAAACCATTTTTAAAAATTTGGTTGACATCATTATAATTTTTTGCTAAAATTATTTTATTGCTTTCAAGAATTTTGATACTTTCTTCGGCTAATAAAACATTGCCGTAAGAGTTGATAATCATTTCTCTAATTTCAACATCACTTTTCTTTTTGGCATCAACAAAATATTTCAAATAAGCCTTAGATGCTTGTAATGCAACAATATAAGAACCATCAAAAATCAATTGGCTAAGAGAAACATTTGCAGCCATGTTTTGGTTTGTGCCAAAAGCAACCTCAGCAAATGTGCCCGCGGGACCGCCAAAAATTTCGGCAGGAATAACTGATTTTTGTAATACAATATTATTTTGATAACCAATGGTCCCATTAACTTGTGGCAAACCCATAGCAGTTGTTTCCCATTTTTTTTCTTGAGAAATTTCAATGTCGCGACCAGCATTGATTGATTTGTAATTGTTTTTCACGGCATGATCGATGGCTTGCTGCAATGAAAAACTAAAGTTTTGTTTTGTAGCATTTTGTGCATGTGCCATGACGGTAAAAAGACCAATTAAAGTTATAATTATTTGTTTCATTATATAGTATTGTTTAATAATTGTTTTTCAAGTTCGTTGATTCCTTTTTGGGTCGCTATTGCTCGCGTGTGATATTCAAGCGCTTTGTATTCAAGTTTTTGAGTTTCGATTTCTGAAACGGTATTTTCGTTAATATTAAAAAGTAAGGTGTAATAAAATTTTATATATATTTCAATATCAATATTTTGCCTATAAAAACCTTGTTGAATTCCTTTTAAAATATTTTGTCTAAAACATTCCGAACAAACTGCTATTTCTTGCTCTATCACTTTTTGATGCATTTCAGGATAATGTTTTTTCAGCTGATATAAAGGCGATGTGTCAGTGATTTTAAACATTTCTACAAACATATTTCGAATTAAAAAATTTTCTTGAATTGCATTTTCACTAATTGAAATAATTTTCTTAATTCCTAATTGAATTTTTTCGTGAAAAACTTTGTTACCTTCTTCAATTAAAATTTCTTTATTTGCAAAAAACTTGTAAATCGTTTTTTTAGAAATGCACATTTCGTAGGCGATATCATCCATCGTAACACTTTTAAACCCAAGTTTAAAGAATAATTCTGTTGCTTTTTGAATGATTTTGTCTCTCATGTAATTTTAAATCGAATACAAATTTAATACGGAAACTTTGAATACCAAAATAGTTTCCAAAGTATTTACAAAAATTTAACATAACAAAATGTTTAAAGTTTCAGGTTTCAAGTTTTTTGAGTTACTTTGTCCACTTGAAATTTTAAACGCAAAAATAAATGCACTCGATATATCAATACCAAGAATTTATTTCGGATTATTTATTGACCCAATACGAAACCAAAGAACCTAGAAATCTTTATGAACCGATTCATTATATTATGAAATTGGGTGGAAAAAGAATGCGTCCGGTTTTGACATTAATGAGTGCCGAAATTTTTGATGCTGATTACGAATTGGCGTTACCAGCCGCTTTGGCAGTTGAAGTTTTTCATAATTTTTCATTAGTTCACGACGATATTATGGACGATGCCCCTTTGCGAAGAGGTAACGAAACGGTTCACGAAAAATGGAATACCAATACCGCAATTCTCTCAGGTGACGCAATGTTAATTTTGGCCTATCAATATTTCGAAAAATACAACACCGATGTTTTTAGAGAATTAGCCAAATTGTTTAGCAAAACAGCATTAGAAGTTTGCGAAGGACAACAATGGGATGTCGATTTTGAAACCAGAGAAGATGTTTCGATACCAGAATATTTAAAAATGATAGAATACAAAACGGCTGTTTTGGTTGCGGCAGCAATGAAAATGGGGGCAATTGTGTCAGAAACTTCTCAAAAAAATGCCGATTTAATATATGATTTTGGATTGAATCTCGGTTTGGCTTTCCAGCTTCAAGACGATTATCTTGATGCTTTTGGTGACCCAAAAACTTTTGGAAAACAAGTTGGTGGCGACATTATCGAAAACAAAAAAACCTATTTATATTTGAAAGCTATCGAATTTGCATCTATATCTGAAAAAGAGCAATTATTGCATTTATTTTCGATCCAACCTAAAGACAATTCTGATAAAATTGAATCTGTAAAAGCAATTTTTAATACAACGGGTGCATCAAAAGCTACGCAACAAGCCATTCAAGATTATACTTTAAAAGCTTTCGAAACTTTACAAAAAATAAGTATAGACAATGAAAAGAAAGACATTCTTCGCTCGTTTGGAGAGAATTTAATGGGAAGAAAAGTATAAATTGCAGCATTCAGATTAACGATTTTTGAATTCAGATTTTTAGAAACTCGTTACAAAAAGTAATTTTATGAAATATTTTTTTTAATCAAAATCGTTAATCTAAAAATCAAAATTAATTGTTTATTGCTCCAAAAAATACCGATTTATTACTTTCAGATGCTGAAAGCGAAAACTTATACTTCAAATTGATTGAACAAATCAACAAAGATTTCAATTTGGCCAATGAAGGAATTGATTTTCCGATAAGCACTTCACCAGATGAATTAAAAATACAATTGCAAGAAAAAATTTATCGATTGATTCAATATAAATTTGCTGAATATTTAAACTTATTATACATTATTGATGTTCCCGAAGACCAAATCAAGAAACTAGATGGTTCAGATATTCATGAATTATCTAACCAAGTTGCTTTTTTAATTTTAAAACGCGAATGGATGAAAGTTTGGTTCAGGAATAAGTATTGAAAAAATTAAGATTTGTTTGGTGTACTTTTTTTTAGTTCTTACATTCAATTCATAAATGTGAATTTTTGATTATTACTTAGTTTGTGTAAATATACTTCATTTGTAGAATTAAATTAATGTCTTTTTCAAGGTCTATTATTGAGATTATTTACAACATTTTCTAATTGTTCTTTGCCTATCAAACTGAATTCTGATCCCTTTGGAAAATATTGCCTAATTAAACCGTTTAAATTCTCATTTGCGCATCTTTCCTAACTATAGTGTGGGTTTGCAAAGTACTAATCAAACTCTAATATGGCTGTAGTTGATTGATGTTTTGCAAATTCTTTACCATTATCCGATGTAATTGTTTGCAAAAGAGGTTTCCAGTTTTGTAGCAATTAGATTGTTGCATTTTTTAAAATTTCTGCATCTTTATTTTCTGTTTTTTTTCATTCTTAACATTGCAGTTGCTCTATCATTTATCGTTAATAAGGCTTCATTGTGGTCTTTTTCCGATTACTAAATCTATTTCTAAATCTTTGTTTATCTTCCACTTTTTTTGGACGATTCTAGATGTCAATTCTGCAAACAATTTGCCCTCTTTTATCTTTTGAAGCAGCTCTTTTTCGATAAGTTTTTCCTTGAGTTCGTAGATAAATATACAAATCACCTGCTTTCTTCTGGCGTTTCAAATATACTTATAAATTGTTTAGTGAGAAACACAACTAACACGATTTTTTAGTGATTTTCCAACGATTTGTTCTGGAGATAAATCTTCTTCTATGAGATTGAACATAATTTTTTATTTGTAAACTAAAACACTGATTCTTAATTTTTTCTTTATGTCTTCTAGAGCATTTTCGATGAGCTAAATCGGATTTATAAACGGAATTTCGAACATCTAATTTACGTTTTATTTCTCAATAAATTGAGGAAATATCTTTTTCTAACTCAATTGCTAGATCTTATTTCCTAACGTTTTGTTGCAAAAGAACTTCTAATTTGTATCTTTGATCAACGGTAAAATGAATCAGATTTTTGCGAATTTTATGCGAGGAGCAAGTAAGATAATTTTTCCTGTTTTAGCAAACTGGAAAAAAATTAATTTTCTTTCTTTGTTCTGAAAAAATATTTAATCTTTCTATGCAATTCATAAAATCTACATTAATTAATTTTAAGAAATTATAAACAAAAAACATCCAACTTATTGTTTTAATTTGGATGTTTTTTCTATTAATTTTAATGTTTAAAATGTCTTGTACCAGTAAAAACCATTGCAACGTTATTCTCATTACAATAATCGATGCTCAATTGGTCTTTTATAGAGCCTCCAGGTTGAATAACGGCTGTTATTCCTGCATTTTTTGCGATTTCGACACAATCTGGAAACGGAAAAAAAGCATCACTTGCCATTGCAGCGCCATGTAAACTAAAACCAAAATTTTTGGCTTTGTCAATGGCTTGAATCAAAGCATCAACTCTTGAAGTTTGACCAGTTCCTGATGAAATTAATGTTCCATTTTTGGCAAATACAATTGTGTTCGACTTTGTGTTTTTGCAAACTTTTGATGCAAAAATCAAGTCTTCAATCTCTTGTAATGTGGGTTCAGAATTGGTTACGGTTTTTAGGTCAGTTGCTGAATCGGTAATGTTGTTTTTGTCTTGAATCAACAATCCGTTTAGGCAAGTTCGCACTTGTTTTGATGGTAAACTCACAACATTTTGTTGAAGAATAATTCTATTTTTCTTTTCAGATAAAATTGCTGTTGCACCATTTTCATAACTTGGAGCAATAACTACTTCGCAAAAAAGTTTATTGATTTCGTGAGCTGTGGCAACATCAATTTCGGTATTGGAAATCAAAACGCCTCCAAAAGCAGATGTTGGATCGCAAGCCAAAGCAACATTATAGGCTTCGAGAATTGTTGAACGAGTTGCCAATCCGCAAGCATTATTGTGTTTCAATATTGCAAATGTAGGATTGTCAGTTTTAAATTCAGCAATTAAGTTTACAGCAGCATCAACATCTAGCAAGTTGTTGTATGACAATTCTTTGCCATGTAGTTTATTGAACATTTTGTTAAATTCGCCAAAGAAAAAACCTTTTTGATGTGGATTTTCGCCATAACGCAAAACTTGTCCGTTGCTTATACTTTCTTTATAAATTGTTGGATTTTCATCATTTTTTGAAAAATAATTAAAAATAGCAGTGTCATAATGAGACGAAACATGAAATGCTTTTTTTGCCATAAATTTTCGATCTTCTAGTGTAGTTGTGCCATTATTTTCATTCAATAAATTCAATAAAAATTCATATTCATCTACCGAAGCGACAATAACCGTATCTTGAAAATTCTTTGCTGCAGCACGAATTAATGAAATGCCGCCAATATCAATTTTTTCAATAATATCGGCTTCATTTGCACCAGACGCTACTGTTTTTTCAAATGGATACAAATCTACAATAACTAAATCTATTTGAGGAATATTATATTCTAGCATTTGAGCAACATCAGTTTCATTGTCTTGACGATTCAAAATTCCACCAAAAACTTTTGGATGCAATGTTTTTACTCGTCCACCCAAAATTGATGGATAACTTGTAATATCTTCAACAGGAACAACATTGATTCCTAGATTTTTTATAAAATCTTCGGTTCCACCAGTAGAATATAATGTAACATTTTGTTCGTTGAGTAGTCTAACAATTGGTTCTAATCCTTCTTTTGAGAAAACGGAAACCAATGCCGATTTAATTTTTTTAATATTGCTCATTTTGATTTTTTGTTGTGTGCTGCAAAAGTACATTTTAATTAGATAATTTACCAATCAGAAAATAAGTAAATACTAAAATTAAACATCAAACGATAATATTTAAAAAATTTGAATAATTATTCATTAAATTTGTTTAAATTATAATGGGCATTAAGTTGTTTAATATAACAATAACCCAACAAAAAATGAAAGTTTATTTTAGGCTGATTAGCGAAAGTTTCGGATTTGCAATCAACGCATTGACAAACAATAAATTAAGAACATTACTATCGTTGCTTGGCGTGACTATTGGTATTTTTTCAATCATTGCAGTTTTAACTGCTGTTGATTCGTTAGACCGAAAAATAAAAAAGGATTTAAGTAGTTTGGATAAAAACACCATCTATGTGATGCGATTTTCTTTTGGACCAAGCGAAATTCCGAAATGGAAACGAGAACAATTTCCTGATGTAAATTATGTTGAATATCAATATTTAAAAGAAAATTTAAAAAATGCTGAAAATGTTTGTTACCAATTTTTTACAAAACCTGAAACTGTAAAATTTGAATCAAAAACAATTAATGGCATTAACGCGGTTGCAGTAACAGATGAATTTGACGAAATTCAAAAGTTAAACTTTAAAACGGGACGTTTCTTTAACGAATCTGAATCAAATTCAGGTTTACCGCTCGTTATTTTAGGCCACGATGTTGCCAACGGACTGTTTGAAAGCTACGATCCAATTGGTCAAAAAATAAGATTTTATGGTCAAAAATTTACTGTCATTGGTGTTATTAAAAAAGAAGGTGCGGGGGTTTTTGGAGAAAGCAATGACACATCGGTATTTTTTCCATCTAACTTTTTAAGAAAAAAATTTGGCGATAATACCGATTTCCTAACTCCTGTTTTGCTTATCAAACCCAAAAAAGATATTGATATTGATGCTTTTAAAAATGAAATTTCTCAAAAATTAAGAAACTTGAGAGGCACCAAATCGGGCGAAATAGATAACTTTTTTATAAATATTCTTTCAGGTTTTACTGATTTTTTGGACGGAATTATTAGTCAACTAAATATTGGTGGTTGGGTTATTGCAGGTTTTTCATTATTGGTTGGTGGTTTCGGAATAGCCAATATCATGTTTGTATCGGTAAAAGAACGAACTAATTTAATCGGAATTCAAAAATCTTTAGGTGCTAAAAATAAGTTTATATTGTTTCAATTTCTTTTTGAAGCAATTATTCTATGTATTATTGGTGGTGCAATGGGCATGCTATTTGTTTGGATTATTTCATTAATATTAACCAACGCACTTGATTTTGAGTTCATTTTAGGACTAAATAATGTTTTACTTGGAACTGGTTTGGCAATAGTTATTGGACTTATTGCAGGAATTTTACCCGCAATTTCGGCTTCAAAACTTGATCCTGTTGAAGCAATTAGAAGCGGAATGTAGAAAAAACTTTTTTGCTTGTTGATTCATTAATATTACCATATTTTCGTACTAAAAAAAATCCCAAACTTCTAAAAATTTGGGATTTTTTAAATTTTAATAAATTATTATCGAATATTATTATTCTGAATCAAATCTATGTAAAGATTAATCTTGTCTTTTAAATCTTTTCGTGCCGAAATAAAATCTAAGAAACCATGTTCTAACAAAAATTCTGATGTTTGGAAACCTTCTGGTAAATCTTTTCCGGTGGTATCTCGAACAACTCTTGGTCCCGCAAAACCAATCAAAGCGCCTGGTTCGGCAATATTTATATCGCCTAACATGGCATAACTCGCTGTTGTTCCGCCAGTTGTTGGGTCAGTACATAAAGAAATATATGGTAATTTTGCTTCAGCCAATTGTGCCAATTTAGCCGATGTTTTGGCCAATTGCATCAACGAATAGGCAGCTTCCATCATTCTGGCACCACCAGATTTTGAAATCATTATAAAAGGCATTTCGTTTTTTATTGCAAAGTCAATTCCTCTGGCAATTTTTTCACCAACTACCGCTCCCATCGAACCACCAATAAACGCAAAATCCATGCAACAAATAACCAAATCTTTGCCTTTTGATTGACCAACTGCTGTCCGAACAGCATCTTTCAATCCAGTCTTTGCAGTAACTTCTTTTAGTCTTTCGTTGTATTTTTTAGTATCAACAAAACCTAAAGTGTCTTTAGAAGTAATATTTTTATCCAATTCAACAAATATGTTATTGTCAAACAAAATTTCGAAGTATTCAGCAGAACCAATTCTAACATGAAAATCATCTTCTGGGCTTACCCAAAGATTGCGTGCTAATTCATCTGCATCAATAACTTTTCCTGTTGGCGACTTGTACCACAATCCTTTCGGAACGTCCATTTTGTCTTCTGTTGCCGTCGTAATTCCTTTTTCTTTTCTTTTAAACCAACTCATAAAATATTTTAGATTTAAGATTTAAAATATTAAATTTAAGAAGTTTGTGTCTAAAATCTAATATCAAAAATCTAATATTAAATTAAAGTGTATTTACATTATTCAAATCAGAGAATGCTTCTTCTAACCTTTTTGTAAACGTCATTTCTCCCTCACGAATCCATTTTCTTGGGTCGTAATGCTTTTTATTTGGAGCATCTGCTCCGTCTGGTGAACCGATTTGGGTTTTTAGGTAATCAATATTATTGACCATGTAATCCCTAACGCCTTCGGTATAAGCAAATTGCAAATCTGTATCGATATTCATTTTTATAACACCATAAGAAATTCCTTCTCTAATTTCTTCAATTGTTGAACCCGAACCGCCATGAAAAACAAAATCAACTGGGTTGGCATTTGTATTAAATTTATTTTGAACAAAATCTTGTGAATTTTTCAAGATTTTTGGAGTCAGTTTCACATTTCCTGACTTGTAAACGCCGTGAACATTTCCGAAAGCAGCAGCGATTGTGAATCTTGGTGATATTTTCATCAATTCTTCATAAGCATATGCTACTTCTTCTGGTTGTGTGTATAATTTTGAGCTGTCAACATCAGAATTGTCAACACCATCTTCTTCGCCACCAGTTATTCCTAGTTCGATTTCAAGTGTCATTCCCATTTTTGACATTCTGGCTAAATAGGTTTTACAAATTTCGATATTTTCTTCGATTGGTTCTTCAGAAAGATCAATCATGTGAGAAGAATAAAGTGGTTTTCCTGTTGTTGCAAAATGTTTTTCAGATGCATCAAGCAAGCCATCAATCCAAGGCAATAATTTTTTTGCACAATGATCAGTGTGTAATATTACTGTTGCTCCATAAGCTTCTGCAAGTGCGTGAACATGCAATGCTCCTGCAATTCCGCCAGCAATTGCTGCTTTTTCGTCAACATTTTTTAAACCTTTTCCAGCGTTAAATTGTGCTCCACCATTTGAATATTGAATAATTACTGGTGCTTTTAACTTTGCTGCCGTTTCAATAACAGCATTTACAGTACTAGAACCTATAACATTTACTGCTGGTAAAGCAAAACCTTTTTCTTTGGCAAATGCAAAAATGGCTTGAACCTCGTCTCCTGTTGCAACTCCTGGCTTAATATTGTGTGACATTTTTATTGGTTTAAATTTAAGTTTGTAAAAATAATAATTTATAGTTTTAGAATGGATAATTTATTCCAATATTTAATACGGAATTTGCAAAATTATAATCTCTAAACCAATTTTTCTCGTTATTTACCGATGGATCATAGGTTTTAAAGCCTATGTCAAGCCTTGCCACAAAAAAATTAAAATCATATCGAAGCCCAAAACCAGAACCTAATGATATGTATTGTAATGATTTTAGACTTGAAAATTTAGAATTTTCGTCAGTTACATTGTCCAGAACATTCCAAATATTGCCAACATCGGCAAAAATAGCTCCGTTTATTTTATTAAAAATATTAAATCTCAATTCGCCACTTATTGCAATCTTAAAGTTGGCTTCATTAAAATCGTTAATTGCACCACTTCGCCCTGGTCCAAGTGAATACGCTTGCCAAGCCCGGTTGTCATTTGAACCACCAGCAAAATAACTTCGTGAAAATGGAACACTATTAGAATTTCCATAGGGTATTGCAATTCCAGTAAATGATCTAAATGCAAGTACTTTTTTGCCACGCAAATCCCAATGTTTTATATATTCGAATTCAGTTTTGAAATATTGCGAATAATTGACACCAAAAAAATTATTCAATAATTCGTTACCGTCTTCATCCAATGGTTTTTTTGATATTAACGATAACAAGTTTCCTGCCGATTCTAGTCTAGTTTTCATTGAAAAATAATCTTCGTCTTCTTGGTTTTTTTTAGAAGTTAAAGTATAACTAATGCTAGAAGCAAATATTAAATCGTTTTGAGTCAATCTTTTACGCCGTTCTTCAACACTTCGAACAGTTTTAAAATCGGTCGGAGTCAAAAAAAGTCGTGCATTTTGACCTAAAATATCTTCAGTAAAAAAATTAGTTCCACTTTCAATAACAAGATTGTTGTTGCCATCAAAATAAAGTGGATTGTTGCTGTTTCGTTGTGCTATTTCGTTTAGAACATTATAAGATGACTTGTAAACATTGTAATAATTTGAAGTATTTACATTCTTTACGAATTGAATATTAAACAAATCCAAACGCATAGTTTTGAATCTTGATGGTGTCCAATTATACGTTAGTGCTCCAGTAAAATTTTCTTTGTCAAGACCAATATTCTGCTGTTTGGCATAACCAACGCTCAAAAAAGTAGATGGAATCATTGTTTTGGGAATGATTTTATTGGTGTTAAATGGAAACAAAATTCTTGGAAAAATAAGTTTCGCATCAAGACCAACTTCAGAAATGTTAAAAAAACGATTGTCAGGATTAGCCAAATCTTCTGAAGCACCTAGATTACCACGTGCTCCGATTTCAAAAATTTCGGCTCCACGAAAAACGTTACGAATTGATACTGATGTTGTTGCAGCAATCCCAAACAATTGAATATTTGATCGTGTTAAATCAAAACTTAATTTAAATCCATATTTTTTTCTTTGAACCAAGTAAATATTGGCAATTAACGAATTGTTGATCGAATCGTTTCGATCAACTGCATATTGAATTGTTGGATAATTAAAAACCCTTAGGTTATTCAAATATTGGGTTGTCAAGTTGGTTTTATTATCCGAAAACAACCCGCCTTTGTATATAAAAACAGCGTCGGTCAATGATTTCGGACGGTATTTTAATTTGCCTGAACTATAAATATTAAAATTTTTGTAAGTCGTGCTATCAATTAATTTGTTGCTTTTTTTGGTGGAATTAGCATCAGTATAAATATTGACTTTACTTATTTTATAAATTTTAAAGTTTTCTGTTTTAGAACTGTCCTTTACAAGTGTTTCTCGATTATTTATTAATAAATCTAGGTTGATTTTTTTCTTGGTTCCGATGGTATCAACGTCAAATGTGATGAAATTTTGCTGAAAATTATAAACACCATTATTTCTAAAAATGTTGGTTACGCGACTGCGTTCAGCATCTATATTCCCTACATTGTATTGTTCTTTTTTCAAGAATGTCGTTCCAACATTTGTTTTATAAATCGAGTCTAGTTGTGGTGTTTCAATTTTAATATTAATCGTATCGATAACGAAGGCTTGACCAGTCTTAATTTCGTAATTGACTTTTATTTTGTTCCTCGAAATCGTGTCGATTTTATAGTTGGCTTTAGCATCTAGAAAACCTTTGTTTTCATAGAAAGATGCCAGCCTAAGTAATGTTTTTTTGGAGCGACTTTCGTCGAACATTGATGCAGGTTCGCCAACATTTTTCAAAGAATTATGAATACCGTAATTAAAAAAAGATTTTCCCAATCTATTGACTTGTTTTTTGGAATAGATCTTCGCCATACGATCGTATTTTTTTGGATCTTTGATAAATTTTGTTTTAAAAACCGAATCGGGATTTTGAATGGCCATGTTATATAAAAATAACCTAAACCGGTAATTCAAAATTTTTGCATTGGGCTTTTGATATGCCAAAATTGACAACTCTTCTGATTTAGATTTAATATTATTAACCGAAAATTCATTTTTTACCAACAAATATTTACCTTTAGGTAATTTTCTGGTGGTGTTACAGCTATTTAATAATAGTGCAAATACAAATATTAATGATATTTTTGCGGAAGTATTTTTCAATGGATAATAAAATTTAATCAAAAGTACAGTTTTTCTATGATTACAAAAAATCAAATTAAATTAATAGTAAGTCTACATCAAAAAAAAAATAGAATTGAAAATCAAATGTTTATTGTCGAAGGCGAAAAAGGCATTCGTGAATTGTTGCAATCTCAGTTTCATTTGATGCATATTTATCAAACTTCATCTGTTTTTGACGATGTTGACGATGGCTTAAAAACTATTATTAGCGAAAGCGATTTAAAGAAAATTTCGGCACTAACTACCGCCAATAATTGTTTAGCGATTTTTAAAATTATAGAATACAAACCATTAGAAAACAGTGGATTAATTCTAGTTTTAGACGATATTCGAGATCCAGGAAATTTAGGAACAATAATTAGATTGTGTGATTGGTTTGGAATTAATCAGCTGGTTTGTACGCCCGAAACCGTCGATGTTTTTAACCCTAAAGTTGTCCAGGCAACTATGGGTTCACTTACTCGAGTAGCCGTAAATTATCAAAATATTGAAAATTTTATTACTAATTGCAATATGCCAATTTTTGGTACTTTTATGGAAGGTCAAAATATTTACAAAACCAATTTGCCAAAAAATGGTTTGATAATTATGGGAAACGAAGCCAACGGAATATCAAAATCAATAGAAAAATTAGTTACAGACAAATTAATGATTCCAAGATTTGGCAATATTCAAAAAACAGAAAGTTTGAATGTTGCAACAGCGACCGCGATAATATTGAGTGAATTTTTGAGAAATTAGAATTAAAAATTCTTTTTAATTCTGTCCAAATCCCTTTTAGTATCTTGTTCTTTCAATGATTCCCGTTTGTCGTAAGTTTTTTTACCACGACAAAGACCAATGTCTAATTTTGCTAAACCTTTTTCGGTTGTGTGCAATTTTAAAGGAATGATTGTCAGACCTTTGGCTTGAACATTCTTGGCTAATGTTTTTAATTCTCTTTTATTGAGCAACAATTTGCGTTCGTTTCGTGCTTTGTGATTGAATTGGTTTCCAAAAGCATACTCTTCAATATATGTATTGATTGCAAAAAGCTCATTATTGCTGTTAAACTCGCAAAAACCTTCGGTAATATTAGCTTTACCGAGTCTAATAGATTTTATTTCCGTACCAACCAAAACAATACCAGCCGTATATGTTTCTACGATTTCGTAGTCAAATCGGGCTCTTTTATTGAGAATATTTACAATTTTTAGCATAGTGTGCAAATGTAATAACTAATTGATCTATTTGCAAAAATAAGATTTCTACAAAATATCATAATTAAATATATTAATTTTATTTTTGTCTAATAAAATTTATTAGATGAAAAAAGTCTTATTGCTTTCTGATACACACAGCCATATTGACGATTTAATAATCAAGTACATAAATCAAGCTGATGAAGTTTGGCATGCTGGCGATATTGGTGAATTGAAAGTTACTGATGCTATTAAAAAACTAAAACCACTGCGATGTGTTTTTGGAAATATTGACGATGATAAAGCAAGATTAGAATTCCCGCTTCACAGTCGATTTATGTGTGAAAATGTTGATGTTTGGATAACGCATATTGGCGGTTATCCTGGCAAATACAACCCAAATATTCGTGAAGAATTAACCAATAATCCTCCAAAATTATTCATTTGTGGACATTCACATATTCTAAAAGTCATGTTTGATAAGAAAAATAATTTTCTGCACATGAATCCGGGAGCAGCTGGAATTAGCGGTTTTCATTCCATCAGAACCATGTTAAGATTTGTAATTGACAATGATAAAATTAAGGATTTAGAAATTATTGAATTAGGAAACAGGTAGTTTTTGCTTTGTTGCAACAATAGCCGTTATCATTATCTTGCAAAAGCTTAAAGGAAAATTCTCAATAAAAACTTCGAATACATTATTTTCCTGACGAATTCAAAAAAATTGAAAAAATTGAAAAAATGATTTCAAAAGCAACAATTAACGATGTCTCAGAATTAAATATTTTAGTAAATTCTGCATACAGAGGCGAAACTTCAAAAAAAGGCTGGACAACAGAAGCCAATATTTTGGGAGGTATTAGAATTTCTGAAAAAGAATTATTATTATTAATCAGTAAACCCGAAAATGCTATTTTTAAGCTTATAGAAAGAGGTATTATTTTGGCTTGCGTTTTATTAATCGAAAAAAAAGACAAGTTATATCTTGGAATGTTGACCGTAAATCCAGAATTACAAAATAGCGGCATGGGCAAAAAATTACTACATTTCGCCGAAAATTACGCGATGGATTTGGATTTAAGATCAATAGAAATGACAGTGATTTCGGTCAGAAACGAATTGATAGCTTGGTACAAACGCCACGGTTATAATGATTCTGGAAAGCGACAACCTTTTCCGATGGAAAATCCTGAATTTGGTTTGCCTAAACAAAATTTAGAATTTATAATAATGGAGAAATTCTTATAAAAGTTGATATTTTATTACCCTTAATGGCATGTATATAATTACGACTAGAATTATTTTTTTTAACTTGTTTGCATGTAATATTTTCTACGTCAACCACTTTTCAATAATATTATTTATGTTTTTCTAAACAAATAAATAAATTAACTGCAAGCGTATATTGACAATGGAATTGTGTCCTTTATGAAAGGCTACAATTCATTTTTTGCTTCAACAATAATCGTTAGACGTGTAAACCAAATCATAATTTTGGGTTGCGATGAAGATGATTTAATCGATTAAAATATTGATTAAATTCATATTGTTTTGAGTAAAAACTACATTAACGTATTTTTCGATTTTCATATTTTTTTATGATTTTATTTAGTTTAATTCCATAACCTTCATGGGGCGATAATTTGGATTTTAAGACATTATGTAAATGAAAAATTTTATAACTAAAGTCCTATTTGAAGATATTCACCGTCGATAAAACAGATAATCATTTTAGTATTCAATGCTGTTTTTACGACCCAAGAAATCATTGTCGGTAATCCTAGCGCCGCTTATTTAACTGCTTTTAACTTTAATATAAAATGTTTTCGAAACCGTCTATTTTTTACTTCTTTGTATATCCACATCATCTAACGCAAAAAACTTTCAGTTTCACACAATTTAAACTATTTTTGCAATCTAAATTTTTCATAAAATGTACAGAAGTCATAATTGCGGCGAGCTCAACGCATCACACATTAATACAGAAGTTACCCTTGCAGGCTGGGTTCAAAAATCTAGAGATAAGGGTTTTATGAATTGGGTCGATCTGCGTGACCGCTACGGAATTACACAGTTAATGTTCGACGAAAGTCGTTCTGACAAAAATGTTTTTGAATTGGCTAAAACACTTGGTCGCGAATTTGTAATTCAAATAAAAGGAAAAGTTATTGAGCGTGAAGCCAAAAACAACAATATTCCAACTGGCGACATTGAAATTTTGGTAACCGCTATGACAATTTTAAATGCATCATTAACGCCGCCATTTACAATTGAAGACGAGACTGATGGTGGTGAAGACATTAGAATGAAATATCGTTATTTGGACATTAGAAGAAATCCAGTAAAAAATTCATTACTTTTTCGTCATAAAGTAGCAATGGAAGTTCGAAAATACCTTTCAGATTTAGATTTTTGCGAAATAGAAACACCTGTTTTAATCAAATCAACACCAGAAGGCGCTAGAGATTTTGTTGTTCCTAGTAGAATGAATGAAGGACAATTTTATGCTTTGCCACAATCTCCACAAACCTTCAAACAACTGTTGATGGTTGGGGGCATGGACAAATATTTTCAAATCGTAAAATGTTTCCGTGACGAAGACCTACGTGCCGACCGCCAACCAGAATTCACACAAATAGATTGCGAAATGGCTTTTGTAGAACAAGAAGATATTCTTGATGTTTTCGAAGGATTGACCCGTCATTTATTAAAAGAAATAAAAGGAATAGAAGTCGATAAATTTCCACGAATGACCTATGCGCACGCAATGAAAACCTATGGAAATGACAAACCAGACATCCGTTTTGGGATGGAATTTGGGGAGCTAAACGAACTTGCAAAACACAAAGATTTTCCTGTTTTCAATGCAGCCGAATTGGTCGTAGCTATAGCAGTTCCTAGTGTTGGAGAATATTCGCGCAAAGAAATCGATGCACTTATCGAATGGGTAAAACGTCCACAAGTTGGGGCATCGGGAATGGTATATGTAAAATGTAACGAAGACGGAACTTATAAATCATCAGTAGATAAATTTTATGACCAAGGCGATTTAAGCAATTGGGCAAAAATGACTGGTGCACAAAAAGGAGATATGATTTTTGTTCTTTCTGGTCCAGCTGATAAAACCAGAACACAACTTTCTGCACTCAGAATGGAAATGGCAACACGTTTAGGCTTAAGAAATCCAGCCGCATTTGCACCGCTTTGGGTAGTCGATTTTCCATTATTAGAATTTGATGAAGAATCCGGTCGCTACCACGCCATGCACCATCCGTTTACATCACCAAAACCTGAAGATATGCATTTGTTAGAAACAGATCCAAAATCAGTTCGTGCCAATGCCTATGATATGGTTTTGAACGGAAACGAAATTGGAGGTGGTTCAATTAGAATTCACGATAAAGCAACTCAAGCCTTAATGTTTAAATATTTAGGATTTACCGAACAAGAAGCAAAAAATCAGTTTGGGTTCTTGATGGATGCTTTCCAATTCGGAGCACCACCACACGGCGGATTGGCTTTCGGTTTAGACAGATTGGTCGCGATTTTGGGCGGTCAAGAAACCATTCGCGATTTTATAGCATTTCCAAAAAACAATTCAGGTCGCGATGTAATGATTGACGCACCATCGGTTATTGACGAAAAACAACTAGAAGAGTTGCACATAATGTTAAGAAACTAAACCTGAAAACACTGAAAATCAATTATTTTTAAAAATAATTAACAATAAAAAATTTTGTATCGATTTATAACTTACATTTGCAGTAATATTAATTATTTATTACAATTACAATGCGCACAGGAACAGTAAAATTTTTTAATGAATCTAAAGGTTACGGATTCATCACAGACGAAGAAACAGGAAAAGACATTTTCGTACACGCTTCAGGTATCAAATCTGAAGAATTAAGAGAAGGAGACAAAGTTTCTTACGAAGAAGAAGAAGGAAGAAAAGGTAAAGTAGCTGCTCAAGTAGTTGCTTTAGAAGACTAAAATATACATATTTAAGTTACCTAATGTACAAAAAACGTTTCGATTTATTTCGAAACGTTTTTTTTTACAGCTAACCCAGTTTTACATTTCAATCTGAATTCAAAATACTTGGTTGATGCGCTATATTTATTCAATTCTATCTTTTCAAAAGACAACAAACTTTCAAATTTTAAATTTATGAAATTGACCCTCTAAAATGAAATTATTAGAAAGTATTATTTATAATCAATAAAAATTAATAATTCCGAACAATTTCGCAATAAGTATTTTGCAATTTTCTTTTGTTATTTAATGAATTGAAACCTATCTTTGTGACAAAATACATATAAAATGCAATCAGACCAATTAAGTTACTTTCCAATCCTTATGCAATTTTTATTAGCAGCAGGTTTTGTTGTAGGAATGATTTTTCTGTCAGGAAATCTCGGCCCAAGTAGATCATCTAAAATCAAGGATGAAAATTTCGAATGCGGAATTGAATCTATCGGAAATGCTCGTATTCCATTTTCTGTAAAGTATTTTTTGGTAGCAATATTATTTGTACTTTTTGATGTTGAAGTAATCTTTCTTTATCCTTGGGCAATAAATTTCAAAGATTTAGGTGTCGAAGGCTTGATAAAAATGTTAATTTTCATGGGGTTGCTTTTGGTAGGTTTTTTTTATATTATCAAAAAGAAAGCATTAGTTTGGGAGTAATATTATTAAATTCTAAATTGATAATATCAAATATTTAAAATCTAGAATAAATTATTAAACTAACATTTAATATCTAAATATTAAAATGAGTAATTCAAATACAAATATAGTAGAAGCGCCAGAAGGAGTAGTTGGAGAAGGTTTTTTTGCAACCAAACTTAACGATGTTGTTGGCTTAGCACGAGCTAATTCGCTGTGGCCGTTGCCATTTGCAACTTCATGTTGTGGTATAGAATTTATGGCAACAATGGCATCACACTACGATTTGGCACGTTTTGGATCAGAAAGAGTTTCTTTTTCCCCGCGCCAAGCAGATATGTTAATGGTCATGGGAACTATTTCTAAAAAAATGGCACCAATTTTACGCCAAGTCTATGAACAAATGTCTGAACCAAAATGGGTAATTGCAGTCGGTGCATGTGCAAGTTCAGGCGGAATTTTTGATACTTACTCTGTTTTGCAAGGAATAGACAAAGTAATTCCTGTTGATGTTTACGTTCCAGGCTGTCCACCTCGTCCCGAACAAATTGTTGATGGTGTAATGCTTTTGCAAGAAATAGTCAAAAACGAATCTGTAAGAAGAAGAAGTTCTCCCGAATATGTCGAATTATTAGCATCTTACGGAATTAAGTAAAAATTTATAAGTTATATATTAAGAATTCAAAAATAATTCATAATGTATAATTCATAATTCATAATTTTAAAAATGGCTTTAGAAAATATAGAAATACAAGAAAAATTACAAGAAACATTTGGTTCAGATGTATTCGATTTTAAACAAGAAAAAGATATTTTTTCTTTTGAAATCAATGCTGACAAAAACACATCTGTAATTTTATTTTTAAAAAACAGCTTAGAATTACGTTTTCATTTTTTAACAGATTTGTGCGGGATTCATTATCCTGATAACGAAGACGGTCGCCAGTTTGCAGTTGTTTATCATTTACATAATTGGTTCGAAAATAAAAGAATAAAAATAAAAGCATATATATCAAGAACAAATCCTGATATAAAAACAACCATAAATATACACAAATGTGCCAATTGGATGGAGCGTGAAACTTGGGATTTTTACGGAATTAATTTCGTTGGACATCCACAATTGAAACGAATGTTGAATATGGACGAAATGATTTCGCACCCTATGCGTAAAGAGTTTCCAATGGAAGATTCAGGACGAACAGATAAAGACGATAGATTTTTTGGAAGAACAATCTCAAATAATTAGATAATTCAACATTATAAATGTCAGAACTATTATTACCACCAGAGCATCGATATGCTAAAATAATAAAAGAAAAGTTAAACGAAGACGGAAGCGAACTTTCCATTCTGAATTTAGGGCCTACGCATCCAGCAACCCATGGTATTTTTCAAAATATCTTGTTAATGGATGGTGAACGCATTCTTGAAGCCGAACCAACTATTGGTTATATCCATCGTGCATTTGAAAAAATTGCCGAAAATCGTCCATTTTACCAAATTACGCCACTTACCGATAGAATGAATTATTGTTCATCGCCGATAAACAATATGGGTTGGTGGATGACTTTAGAAAAATTACTCGATATCGAAGTTCCGAAAAGAGCTCAATATCTAAGAGTAATTGTAATGGAATTGGCTAGAATTACCGACCATATTATTTGTAATTCAATTCTTGGAGTAGATACCGGTGCATACACAGGGTTTTTATATGTTTTTCAGTTTAGAGAAAAAATTTACGAAATCTACGAAGAGATTTGTGGTGCTCGTTTGACAACAAATATGGGCAGAATTGGAGGTTTCGAAAGAGATTGGTCTACAAAAGCATTCCAATTATTAGAAACATTTTTAGTAGAATTTCCAGTTTGTTGGAGAGAATTTCAGAATCTTTTCGAAAGAAACAGAATATTTATAGACAGAACCGTAAATGTGGGTCCCATAACAGCCGAAATGGCAATGGATTACGGATTTACCGGTCCAAACTTGCGTGCAGCAGGTATTGACTATGACGTGCGAAAAGCACAGCCTTATTCTTCATATGAAGATTTTAATTTTGAAATTCCAGTCGGAAAATCCGGTGATACTTACGATCGTTTCTGCGTTCGTAATGAAGAAGTTTGGCAAAGTTTAAGTATTATTCGTCAAGCGTTAGATAAGATGCCAGCTGGAAATGAATACCATGCCGATGTTCCCGATTATTATTTGCCTCCAAAAGAAGATGTTTACAATTCGATGGAATCTTTAATTTATCATTTCAAGATTGTAATGGGAGAAGTTCCAGTCCCAGTCGCCGAGATTTATCATCCTGTAGAGGGTGGCAATGGTGAAGTTGGATTTTATCTTATAACAGATGGAAGTAGAACACCATACAGATTACATTTTAGACGACCATGCTTTATCTATTATCAAGCCTATCCAGAAATGATAAAAGGTGCCATGCTATCAGACGCAATTGTAATATTGTCAAGTTTAAATGTAATCGCAGGAGAATTAGACGCATAAAAATTAAGATTAAAGCACGAAAATTTTAGATAACATATTCAAAATTTAATATCTAAAATTTAATATCTAAAATTAGAAATGGAAAGAACACATCATAAACAAGAAATAAACATAACCGAAGCGTTAATGATTCGCATTGAAGAATTGTGTAGTCACTATCCTGAAGACAAACGAAAATCGGCATTATTGCCAGTTTTACACGAAGTTCAAGACGCTCACAATGACTGGTTAAGTATTGAATTACAAGATAAAGTTGCCGAAATTCTTCGAATCAAACCTGTTGAAGTTTACGAAGTTGTTACATTCTATACAATGTACAACCAACGACCAGTCGGAAAATATATGTTTGAATTTTGTCAAACTGGTCCTTGCGCTTTGATTGGTGTCGAAAATCTTATGGATTATACCTGTTCAAAATTAGCTGTAAAAGTTGGTGAACCAACCAAGGACGGTCTTTTTGAAGTTCGCGGTGTTGAATGTCTCGGTGCTTGCGGATATGCCCCAATGATGCAGTTGGGCGATTTCTATCAAGAACATTTAAACCAACAAAAAATAGATCAATTGATCAACGATTGTAAAGAAGGCAAAATAGTTTTACACGATAAATAATATGTCACAAAAAATACTATTAGACAAAATCAATGTTGCAGGTATAAAAACCTATGAAGTGTATCGTCGTGAAGGCGGATATACCTCGGTAGAAAAAGCCATAAAAACATTAACGCCAGACGAAGTTGTTGAGGAAGTAAAAACTTCTGGACTTCGAGGTCGTGGCGGCGCAGGATTTCCAGCAGGAATGAAATGGAGTTTTATTGACAAAAAATCAGGAAAACCTAGACATTTAGTATGCAATGCCGACGAATCTGAACCCGGAACTTTCAAAGATCGCTATTTGATGGAATTTCTTCCTCATCTTTTAATAGAGGGAATGATAACCTCAAGTTATGCATTGGGCGCGAATTTATCATACATATATATACGAGGCGAATACATGTGGGTTTACAAAATCCTAGAACGTGCAATTGCAGAAGCAAAAAATGCAGGTTGGTTAGGAAAAAACATTCTCAATTCTGGTTATGATCTTGAACTTCACGTTCAAATTGGTGGTGGTGCCTACATTTGTGGCGAAGAAACTGCACTAATCGAATCATTAGAAGGGAAACGAGGAAACCCACGAATCAAACCACCTTTTCCAGCAGTATCGGGACTATGGAGCAATCCAACGGTTGTCAATAATGTCGAAACCATCGCAGCAGTGCCGTGGATTGTCAATAATTCGGGAGCTGAATATGCAAAAATTGGAATTGGACGCTCAACAGGAACTAAATTAATTTCGGCATCTGGACACATCAAAAATCCCGGAGTTTACGAAATAGATTTAGGATTATCGGTTTACGAATTTATGAATTCTGATGAATATCTTGGTGGAATGTCATCGAACCGACCACTAAAAGCATTCGTTCCTGGTGGAAGTTCAGTACCAGTTTTACCAGCCAATTTAATATACAAAACCGCTGCAGGCGAAGACAGATTAATGACTTATGAAAGTCTTTCAGATGGCGGCTTTGCAACAGGTTCGATGCTTGGTTCAGGTGGATTTATTGTCTATAACGACACCGCTTGCATCGTCAGAAACACATGGAATTTTGCCCGATTTTACCACCACGAATCTTGCGGACAATGCACACCTTGTCGAGAAGGAACAGGTTGGTTAGAAAAAATATTAAATCGAATTGAAAACGGATTAGGTCGTGAAGAAGACATTGATTTGCTTTGGAACATCCAATCTAAAATCGAAGGAAACACAATTTGCCCCTTAGGTGATGCTGCCTCGTGGCCTGTTGCTGCGGCAATTCGTCATTTCCGTGACGAGTTCGAATACCACGTTCGGTTCCCCGACAAAATAAAAAACAGAGAACATTTTGTCGCAGAACCGTTCGAAAAAGTGAAGCATTTAATAGGTAAACAATTAACGTAATAATTGGAAAAAATTCAAAACATAGAAATTACTAATTTTAAATCTATCAAACATTTAGAAATAAATGATTGTAACAAGATTAATGTATTTATTGGTATGCCCAATGCTGGAAAAAGTAATATTTTAGAGGCTTTAAGTCTTGATTGTATTATTGAAAAACAGTTGCCGTTTGATTTTTTAAAAAAATTTATAAGACATTCACAATTAAATGAATTGTTTTTTGAGGGTAATATTTCGAATGATTTTTTAGTAAAAATTAATAACGCCACAATTGTAGCATCAGATATTATTAATACATTACACATAAAATATAAAGAAACAGATAAATCAGAAAGTCAAATTATTAATTTTGACTACACCGAAAAGAAAAAAATATCAAAAAAAATCAATGTAAAGAGTAGAATAAAATCCTATTTATATGACTCGAAAGTTCAGTATAAAACTTCAAATTATTTTTCAAGACAGAAAAGTAATTTTTTAAATTATCCTAAAGGAGAGAATTTAGCAGATATTATTTCAACTAATCCAATTTTAAGAAATGAAGTAAATGAGATTTTTAATAATAATAAAATTAAATTATTAATCGATAGAAGCACTAATGAGTTAAAGATTTTTAAAGAGTACCAAGATGGTACTGTCTTTACTTTACCATATGAGATGATTGCCGACACATTGCAAAGATTAATATTTTACAAAGCAGCAATTATTAGTAATAGTAATTCAACTTTATTATTTGAAGAGCCAGAGGCACATTGTTTTGAACCTTATATTTTAGAGTTTACAAATGCAGTTAAATATGACGAAAATAACAATCAATTTTTCATTGTTACGCATAGTGATTATATAGTTAAAGAATTTTTGAGAGACGAAGAAAGTAAAGAAAATACCAACATTTATTTGGTTAACAATGTTGATGGAGAAACCAAAGTAAAACTTTTGAATAAGAAAAATAACGAAGATGTTTTCGAATTTGGAATGAATATATTTTTCAATTTTGAGAGTTTGTGGGAAACTAATTAGTTTTAGCATATGAAATTAATTGGTGTAGAATGTTGGGCAGATAAATATTTTTTTGAACGATTATTGAATGATAAAAGTTTAATAAGAAAAGAAAGTGGTGATGATGCAGTAATTAATGGAGTAGTAATTAGAAGTAAAGGAAATTTTAGTATTGGAATTATTGATATTGATAAAGACAAGAAAATTCCAAATGATTTTGTTAAAATTCAAGCAAACGAGAACACGCAAATATTTAAGCATAATACAAATTGTCAATTTTTAATATTAATTGGACCAAGACAATTTGAACATTGGATAAATGAATTTTTAAAATTTAAAGATAATAAAGTTGAAGATTTTGGTTTTGTCAGTTTTGTAGAATTTATGAAACAATCTAAATCATTAAAACCAGAAAACAATGAAAGATTTAGAAATCTAATTAATTTTGTTTTTGAAAAATTAAATGAAGTTGAAAATCATATTTTAAAATTAAAAAGTCAATTAGAATATATTATAGAAAAGAAATATCAATTTGATATTACTGCTTTTTTAGAAATTTAAATTAAAGAAAAAATACTCCATTAAGAGTTAAATATTGGTAAATGAAAGTAACCATTGACGGACAATCCGTAGAAGTCGAACCAGGAACCACAATCCTGCAAGCAGCCCGAATGATTGGTGGCGAAGTTGTGCCACCAGCAATGTGCTATTATTCAAAATTAAAAGGAAGCGGTGGCAAATGCCGCTGTTGCCTTGTTGACGTAACCAAAGGCAGCGAAGCCGACCCAAGACCAATGCCAAAACTAATGGCATCGTGCGTAACAGGTTGCCAAGACGGAATGGAAATTGCAAGCAAAGCATCAGCCAGAGTGCAAGAAGCAAGAAAATCTGTAACCGAATTTTTATTGATAAACCATCCGCTAGACTGCCCAGTTTGCGATCAAGCAGGCGAATGCGATTTGCAAAATTTAAGTTTTGAACACGGAAACCCAAAATCTCGTTTCATTGAAGAAAAAAGAACTTTCGAACCAGAAGATATTGGTCCAAACATACAATTGCATATGAACCGTTGTATTCTTTGTCAGCGTTGCGTGCAAGTTGCCGATCAACTTTGCGATGACAGAGTTCACGGTGTTATGGATCGTGGCGATCATTCGAATATATCAACAATGATTTCCAAAGCAATCGACAACGAATTTTCAGGAAATATGATTGATGTTTGTCCAGTTGGCGCATTGACCGATAAAACTTTCCGTTTCAAACAACGAGTTTGGTTCAATAAACCATACAATGCTCACAGAGATTGCGACAAATGTTTAGGAAAAGTAACCGCTTGGATGTTTGGTGGCGAAATCCAGAGAATAACAGGTCGTAAAGACGAATACCACGAAGTAGATGAATTTATTTGCAACGGATGTCGTTTTGATCACAAAAATGTTGCAGATTGGACTATTGAAGGACCAAGAAAAGTTGAAAAAGACTCAGTTATTGGACAAAACAATTATACCCAAAAACTAGAAAAAGTCGAAATAGCTACAGAAGAGTTTATTCTCGAAGGTCGTGAACAAGACAGAGATAAAATTAGTATGGCAGCAATTCCATTGGTTAAAAATAAAAAATCTTAAGTAATGGAAACCGCATTTATAATAGAAAAAAGCGTTGTTATTTTTGCAGTATTTGCAATAACGATGCTAATGGCAATGTACTCTACTTGGGCTGAACGTAAAGTTGCAGCTTTTTTGCAAGACAGAGTTGGACCTAACCGAGCAGGTTGGGGCGGGTTATTGCAGCCACTAGCTGATGGCATGAAACTCTTTGCAAAAGAAGAATTCGAACCGAATACGCCAAATAAATTTTTGTTTATGGTTGGCCCAGCAATAGCAATGATCACAGCATTAATGACCAGCGCAGTTATTCCTTGGGGCGATAAATTAAATTTGTTCGGTAAAGATATTTTACTCCAAGCTACAGATATCGATGTGGCTTTGTTATATATTTTTGGAGTTGTATCTGTTGGTGTTTACGGCATAATGATTGGCGGTTGGGCATCTAATAATAAATTTTCATTGATGGGAGCCGTTCGTGCAGCTTCACAAATGGTAAGTTATGAAGTTGCTATGGGATTGTCGATGATTGCACTTTTAATGATGACAGGAACATTGAGTTTACGAGAAATTTCTGCGCAACAAGCAGGCATAAATTGGAATGTTTTTTATCAACCCTTGTCGTTTTTGATTTTCTTGATTTGTGCATTTGCAGAAACCAACAGAACCCCATTTGATTTAGCAGAATGCGAAACCGAATTAATTGGCGGTTATCATACTGAATATTCGTCTATGAAAATGGGATTTTATTTATTTGCTGAGTATGCAAATATGTTCATTTCATCAGCAATATTGGCAGTTTTGTTCTTTGGAGGATATAATTATCCAGGAATGAGTTGGGTTGTTGAAAATTGGGGCGTAAATATTGGAAATATCATCGGAATAATTACTTTATTTGCAAAAATTTGTGGGTTCATATTTTTTTATATGTGGGTAAGATGGACGATTCCACGTTTTCGATATGACCAGTTAATGAATTTGGGTTGGAGAATTTTAATTCCACTTTCAATTGCAAACATTGTTTTAGTTGGAATTGTTTTATTAAGAAATGAAATCGCAGTTTATTTTGGGTTTTAAAAAAGGTCTTGAAGATAAGTTTGTTTACAAATAAATATCATAGCTCTTCTGTAAGCTAATCTCTAAATATCATTAAGAGCAGTGGCAATAAGCATAAAATGGAAATAAAAATAGTATAAAATAAAAAGATTTAGTAATTAGTGTAATTTAAAATATAAAATCTGAAATCTAAAATTAATATGTCTTTACAAACAATTTCGCTTTCTGGAAGTAAAAAACAAGTCTCTAATAAAGAGATGACTTTTTTCGAAAGTATGTATTTGATAGCAATTGTAAAAGGGCTTTTGATTACTATCAAGCACTTTTTTAGAAAAAAAGCAACAATTCATTATCCTGAGCAAGTTCGAGAAATGAGTCCAGTTTATCGAGGGCAACATCAATTAAAACGAGATGAGCAAGGAAGAGAGAATTGCACTGCTTGTGGGCTTTGTGCACTTTCATGTCCTGCAGAGGCCATTACGATGACTGCTGCAGAACGAACGAAAGAAGAGAAACATTTGTATAGAGAAGAAAAATATGCATCGATCTATGAAATCAATATGTTGCGTTGTATCTTTTGTGGTTTGTGTGAAGAAGCGTGTCCGAAAGATGCGATTTATTTGACTACTTCAAAAGTTTTGGTGCCATCAAGCGGCAAACGTGAAGATTTTATTTTTGGAAAAGATAGATTGGTAATGCCTTTAGACATTGCGATGCAAAATTCTCAACAATTAAATTTGAATTAATGAGTACTTTTTTAATTATATTTTATTTATTGTCGGCGGTTACGCTTGGAACTGCTTTTTTGACAATTTACAGCAAAAACCCTATTCATAGTGCCATTTATTTGGTGATTTGTTTTTTTACGATCGCTTTTCATTTTTTATTGTTAAACTCACAATTTTTGGCAATTGTACAGATAATCGTCTATTCGGGTGCAATCATGGTATTGTTTCTGTTTACGATAATGTTAATGAATTTAAATAAAGAAAACGAAGTGCACAAACCTAGAATTACTCGTTTAGGAGCAATTGTGTCATTCGTTTCGATTTGCGTGATAATGGTTTTGATATTCATAAATGCTGCTCCGTTTATAGCTGAATATGACATATCGCAAACTGATTATCAATCGATTAAAAAACTAGGAAACGTTTTGTTAGACGATAAAGAAGGTTATATGGTGCCGTTTGAATATGCTTCAATTTTATTGTTAGTAGCAATGATTGGAACGGTTTTATTATCTAAAAAAGAAGAACTTAAAAAATAAAAATGCAAAATATTTTACAAGAAATAGGCATTCAAAACTACATTTTCCTTTCGGCACTTATGTTCTGTATCGGAATTTTTGGAGTTTTGTATAGAAGAAATGCCATTATCGTATTTATGTCGATAGAAATTATGCTCAACGCTGTAAACCTTTTATTTGTTGCTTTTTCGACTTATCATCAAGATGCAAACGGACAAGTTTTCGTGTTTTTTTCAATGGCTGTTGCTGCCGCTGAAGTTGCAGTCGGATTAGCAATTTTAGTATCAGTTTTTAGAAATTTAGGATCTATTGATATTGATAATTTAAAAAACTTAAAAGGATAAATCGCAATGGACAACACAATTTTATCACTACTATTATTGTTATCGCCGTTCGTTGGGTTTTTATTCAATGTTTTTTTCGGCAAAAATGTTTCTAAAAATGTTTCAGGTTACATCGGCACATTTTCAGTAATTACTTCATTTATAGTTACTTTAATTTTATTTCTAGATGTAAATCAAAGCAAAACTGCAATCGAAATTTCGCTCTTCGAATGGATTTCGTTAGATAAATTTTCAGTTGACTTTGGATTTTTATTCGATCAATTATCATTATTATGGTTATTATTTGTAACTGGAATTGGTTCGTTAATTCATCTGTATTCAATAAGTTATATGCACGATGACGAGAATACGAATAAGTTTTTCGCTTATCTAAATTTGTTTATTTTCTTTATGATTACGCTCGTTATCGGCAACAATTTACTAGTAATGTTTATAGGTTGGGAAGGCGTTGGTTTGTGTTCCTATTTATTAATCGGATTTTGGTATAAAAATCAAGATTACAATGATGCAGCCAAAAAGGCATTTATAATGAATAGAATCGGAGATTTAGGTTTGCTGATAGGAATTTTTATTTTAGCCTATAGTTTTGGTTGTTTAGATTATACGACTTTACAAACGGCCATCGCTGGTGACAAAGGTTTGCATCTAGACGTATTGCCAATTGCAGCGTTTTGCTTATTTATCGGTGCTTGTGGAAAATCGGCACAAATACCGTTATATACTTGGTTACCAGACGCAATGGCAGGTCCAACACCAGTTTCTGCCTTAATTCACGCAGCGACGATGGTTACTGCAGGAATTTTTATGATTACTAGATTGAATTATGTTTTTGATTTGGCAGCTGACGTTCAAATGTTAATATCAATAATCGGAGCACTAACTGCTTTAATCGCCGCAACTATTGGCTTAGTTCAGAATGATATTAAAAAAGTTTTGGCTTATTCGACCGTTTCACAATTAGGATTGATGTTCTTGGCTCTTGGTCTTGGTGCTTATGAAGTTGCTGTTTTTCATGTAATCACACACGCATTTTTCAAGGCTTGTTTGTTCCTTGGTTCCGGTTCGGTGATTCACGCATTGCATGGCGAACAAGATATGCGAAATATGGGTGGATTGAAAAAAATAATGCCAATTACTTTTTGGACAATGATGATTTCGACATTGGCAATTTCCGGAATTTTTCCTTTTGCAGGATTTTGGTCTAAAGACGAAATACTAATGACTGCTTTTCATGGTAATATTGCACTTTGGGTTGTTGGTTCGGTTGCATCTATTTTGACTGCTTTTTATATGTTTAGATTAATGTACTTGACATTCTTTAAAGAATTTAGAGGCACAGAAAAACAAAAATCTCATTTGCATGAAAGTCCTGCATTAATAACCTTTCCACTTGTAGTTTTAGCAATTTTAGCTGCTGTTGGCGGATTAATATCCTTGCCTGGTAGCAGTTGGTTAAACCATTATCTGACACCAATTTTACCAAAGTTAGGTGAAGAGCATCACGTTTTAGGAAATACAGATTACATCTTAATGGGAATTGCAACAATCGGAGCTTTAGTTGGAATTTTTGTTGCATATTCAAAATACATCAAACAAAATCAAGTTCCTTCACAAGATTCAGAAATTACTGGCTTTGCCAAAGTTTTATACAACAAATATTATGTTGACGAAGGGTACAATACAATATTTGTAAAACCTATAAATACATTATCAAAAATATTCAGAAATAATGTTGAACCAGCACTTTCTGAATTGGTATTCGGATTTGGAACAGGTGTAAATTTTCTTGGTAAACAAGGAAAAAAATTGCAAAACGGAAATATAGGTTTATATCTTTTTGCTTTTGTAATTGGCATTTCGGCGATTTTAATTTATTTATTTTTAGCACAATAATTTCTACATAATGGACATATCTTATTTATTAATTATTCTTTTATTCGGCGCATTTGCTACTTATTTCTCTGGCGATAAATTGGCATCAAAAGTTGCTTTATTTTTTGGTTTGATTGCGTTTGGAGTTTCATTAGCATTATTAAATCAATTTAACCAAGGCGAAAACATAAATGTTTTACTACAATGGATTACAAAACCTAAGATTCATTTTGCATTAAATGCAAATGGCTTATCGCTTGCAATGGTTTTATTAACAACGGCTTTAACACCTATCATCATTTTTTCATCATTCGGAAATGAATTCGAAAATGCGAAAGCAATTTACGGATTAATTCTGTTTATGGCATTTGCAATGGTGGGAACATTTTTGGCTGGTGACGGATTTTTGTATTATATTTTCTGGGAATTGGCATTAATTCCAATTTATTTCATAGCTTTAATTTGGGGAAATGGTGATACCGACAAGCGCAAAAAAGCTGTATTGAAATTCTTTATTTATACCTTAGCAGGTTCTCTTTTTATGTTAGTTGCATTTGTTTATTTGTACCAAAAAGCAGGAAGTTTCTTGATTGAAGATTTCTATAAATTAGATTTATCTAGCAACGAACAAACATGGATATTCTTAGCATTTTTCTTGGCTTATGCTATAAAAATTCCATTAATTCCATTTCATACCTGGCAAGCGAAAGTATATCAAAAAGCACCAACTGTGGGAACAATGTTGTTATCAGGAATTATGCTAAAAATGGGATTATACAGCGTTATTCGTTGGCAATTGCCAATTGCACCATTGGCCGCGCAAACCTTTATGCCAATTTTATTAGGATTAGGAATTGCAGGCGTAATTTATGGTTCAATAGTGGCACTGCGCCAAAAGGATTTAAAAAAATTGTTGGCTTATTCGTCGTTGGCACACGTTGGATTAATTGCTGCAGGTTGTTATACATTAACGCTTGATGGTTTGTCTGGTGCGGTTTTGCAAATGATTGCCCACGGATTTGTAATCGTTGGCTTGTTCTTCGCAGCCGAAATAATTTACAGACGTTATGAAAGTAGAACAGTTTCTGAAATGGGCGGCATTCGTGAACAATCACCAAAATTTACATCAATGTTTATGATTTTGGTTTTAGCATCGGTTGCATTGCCAGGCACTTTCAATTTTATAGGAGAATTTACAGTTTTATATTCGCTTTCGCAAATAAATGTTTGGTATGCTGTTTTTGGCGGTACAACAATTATTTTTGGAGCTTATTATATGTTTAGAATGTTTCAAAACGTAATGTTAGGTGCAACAAATGAAAAAGCATTTAAGGACATAACGTTAAATGAAGGAATAATTTTTGTAATAATCATTGGCTTTTTGTTGTTTTTCGGATTGTATCCAAAACCAATTGTTGAATTAATAAAACCCAGTTTAGAGGTTGTTTTGACTGTCATAAATCGTCAGTTTTAAATATCTGATATAACCCAAATTAATTTTTTAATAAACATAAATATTCAGGATTTATGTAGGCAATAATTCAAATTGCAAATCCAAAATCCTAAATCAATAATAAAAATGAATACATTAATAGCAATAATATCGTTAGGCGTTTTATGTTTAATACTTGAAATTTTCAATGCCAGAAAAATAATAGTTCCAGTATCTATTAGTGGACTTTTAGTAATTTTTGGTTTGAATATTTCAGAATTTGATTACCCATCGAGTTATTACAATGCAATGATAGTTGTTAATAATTTTTCAGTTACTTTTTCGGGTTTATTTATTGTTTTGACAATATTCCTGATTGCTATGAGTCATGATGTTTATAAAGATCACCAAACAAAAATATCTGATTTTATTGCTGTTAAAATATTTTTGCTCTCGGGCGCCGTTGCAATGGTTTCATTCGGCAATATGGCTATGTTTTTTTTGGGAATTGAAGTTTTATCTATTTCATTATATATTTTAGCAGCGAGTAATAGATTGAGCGTTAAAAGTAACGAAGCAGGGATGAAATATTTCTTGATGGGTTCATTTGCGTCTGGAATAATTTTGTTTGGAATTTGCTTAATTTATGGAGCAACAGGTTCGTTTAATATTCAAGAAATTTTTGAACTATCTCAAGGAATGGGAATTCCTCAATGGTTTTTTATTGGACTAATAATGATAATTATTGGAATGTTCTTCAAGATTGCAGCAGTACCATTTCATTTTTGGGCACCAGATGTTTATGAAGGGGCTCCTGCACTTTCAACTGCTACAATGAGTACTTTAGCAAAAGTTGTTGCTGTTGCTACGCTTTATAAACTAGTTAGCTCTTTAAACGCAAATGTTTCATATGCGTTTCAAATTGTTGTAGTTATTGTTTCAATTGCATCGATGACAGTAGGAAACATAATGGCCTTGAGACAAAACAATGTCAAAAGAATGTTGGCCTTTTCAGGAATCTCTCATGCAGGTTTTATGTTAATGACTTTATTAAATGTTGCCAATTCACAGGGAAGTTTGTTGTATTATACCTGTTCATACGCATTAGCTGGAATAGCTTCATTTGCAGTGATAATATTCATTACAAGAAATAAAGACAACGAAGACATACTGAATTTTAATGGACTAGGAAAAACTAATCCATTAATGGCTGGAATATTAACAGCCTCATTATTATCAATGGCTGGAATTCCTATTTTTGCAGGATTTTTTGCTAAATTTATATTGTTTTCCAACACAATTGAAGCTGGTTATTTGATAGTAGTTATTGCAGCAGTTATCAATTCTATAATTAGCGTTGGTTATTATTTCAAATTAATTTTAGCCATGTACACTCGTGAACCAAACGACGTTGCTGAAAAAGTACCATTTGTATATAATTTTGTTGGTGTTACAGCAATTTTATTAAATTTAATTATTGGAATTTTCCCTTCATTAATATTGGATTTACTTCAATAAATCAATTATTAATTAAAACTTAATGTCAAAGCAAGTAACTCCTTATAAAGATTCTGATTTAGGAAAGAAAGAGCAAGTAGCTCAAATGTTCGATGCAATATCGGGTAATTACGACAATTTAAATCGTGTTATTTCTTTTGGAATTGATATCAAATGGCGTAAAAAAGTATTAAAAATTGTATCAGATAAAAACCCAAAAACAATACTTGACATTGCTACTGGAACTGGTGATTTAGCAATTTTGATGACAAAAACTAGCGCCGATAAAATTATAGGTTTAGATATCTCTGATGGAATGCTTGAAGTTGGTCGTCAAAAAATTAGTACACAAAACCTTAATTCAAGAATTGAAATGGTTTTGGGCGACTCTGAAAAAATGCCTTATCAAGACAATTCATTTGATGCAATAACTGTTGCATTTGGGGTTAGAAATTTTGAAAATCTTGAAATTGGTCTAGCAGAAATCTTAAGAGTTTTAAAACCAAATGGTGTTTTTGTTATTCTTGAAACATCAGTTCCTGAAAAGTTTCCGTTTAAACAAGGGTATAATTTTTATTCAAAAAACATACTGCCTTTGATAGGGAAACTGTTCTCAAAAGACAATGTTGCTTACGGTTATTTATCAGAATCGGCATCTTTTTTTCCTTATGGCGAGAAGTTGAACAATATTTTACGAAAAATTGGGTTTATAGATGTAGTCGCAATGCCACAAACTCTTGGAGTTGCAACAATTTATTCAGCATCAAAAAACTAAAAATGAAAAAACTAGTTGCATTTTTAATACTTTTTCAATATTCAATATGTCAAGCACAATTTGGCAGTAGTATGTTCAAAAAAGATCCAATTGTAAACCTTGAAAATTGGGACAAGCAAAGAGTTTATTGGGGTTTTTTTCTAGGATTTAGTTCTTATGATTACAAGTTTGATTATAAAACTCTTGGACAAGAAATAGCAATTAATTCAACGACTGGTTTTAATGTAGGAATTGTAGGAGATTTGCGTATTAGCGAATATTTCAATTTACGACTTGAGCCGGGACTTTATATTACCCAAAGAGATTTAATTTATCCTGAATTTACCGACTCAAGAGATTTTAGACGAGAAGTAAAAGCCTCTAATATTCACTTCCCCTTACTTTTAAAATATTCTGCATTAAGAACTGGAAATATTCGACCTTTTTTGGTTGGTGGCGTTTCGACAACATTAAATTTATCAAGTAACGAAAAGGTTACTGATGACAATGTACAACAAATTTTTAGAGTAAAAAAGTTTACTCAAAATTATGAAATGGGTTTTGGAATTGATTTTTATACAGAATATTTCAAATTTTCACCATCTATTCGAGGTGTTTTTAGCTTCAACGATGAATTAATTCGTGATAATGACCCAGCTTCACCTTGGACTTCAAATATTGAAAGTATGAAAACTCGTGGCGTTTTTATCAACTTTACCTTTCATTAATTATTTTCAATTTTTATTTTCTAACAATGGAACAAACTTACAATCTCCAAACTCATGCTTTTCAAATTGTGTTTCGTTTTTTCTAATCAATAAAGTCATTATTTGGTTTAATTCTCCTAGCGGAATGACCAATCTACCACCAATTTTTAATTGTGACAACAAAGCATTTGGAATGATTGGTGCACCTGCCGTAACAATAATGCCGTCAAAAGGAGCATGGATTTCTAAACCTTTATAACCGTCACCAAAAGACAAATACTTAGGTCTGATGTTAAGTTTTGGAAGTCTGATTTGAGTTTTTTTAAACAATTCTAATTGTCGTTCAATGCTATAAACTTTAGCACCTAATTCACACAAAACAGCTGTTTGATAACCAGAGCCTGTGCCGATTTCTAATATTTTTTGATCTTTTTTAACTTCCAATAACTGACTTTGTAATGCAACCGTATACGGCTGCGAAATTGTTTGTCCAGCATCAATTTTAAAGGCCATGTCTTGATAAGCATAAGCCTCAAAACTAGAATCTATAAATAAGTGACGAGGAATTTTATTTATGACGTTTAAAACTGCTGAATCGATTATTCCCTTTTCTTTTAAAAGATTTACTAATTGATTACGAAGTCCTTGATGTTTTGCAGAGTCTTTCAATTTCGGTTAATTTGTTTTTGTAAAATTAAGAAAGTAAGTATAATTACAATAAATTTATTTGTAATAAAAATACTGGTTTTGATTCTTTTTTTACATTAAAAAAAATTGCAGTACCTTCAACTCTTTTCTCAATAGTAACTATGTCTTTTATTGATAGTTCCTTTAAAAAATTCATGTCAAAACTTTCAATTTGCTGGTTAAGAATTAGTTTATCATCAATTAAATCCAAGCACCATTCCAAATATCTTACATTATTGACATGATTAACCATGTCTAAATCCGATAAGTGAACTTTTTTTTCTGCTACTAAACTAGCATTTTCAAAAACACTTATTCTACTAATTTCTATATTTGTTCCGCGACTGTTATTGAATTTTTCATAATGTTCGTGTGGCAAACATAAGGATTCTGGTCTTCGGGTTTTAGTGTTAAAAACAGCCCAAAAAGTCTCGACGCCAATCATTTTTTTTCCGTTTACCAACACTTCCAATGCTCTGATAGAACGAGAATTTTCGAGATTACAAATCCAAGTTTTTATGGTAATAATATCTTTCCATTTTGGCACTTCTATAACTTCCAGACGCATTCTACTGAGTACCCACGCTTGGTCAAATTGTTGCATATCAATAAAGCTAATCCCGCCAATTTCCGAATGTTCGGCAGCGGTCAATTGCAACATATTACATAAATCAGTCATTTTTAACAAACCGTTTGGCAAACATTGCATGAAATTAACTTCAAAATCTTTATTAAAAATTGATTTAAAATTATTAGAAATTGGCATTATTTTATTTGTTTTAAGTGAACAAATATACTTTTTATTAGTTGATTTTTTTGCAATCGAAATTACATTTGCGTTTTATAAAAAATAAAGTTTTACTTTTGGTACAGAATTTGTATTTCAATTTAAAAGTCATTTATGAATAAAATAATTTTAGTGTTTTTATTAAAAAGCATCATGACCTTTGCGCAAACGGAATTTAATACTCTTGATGAAAATGGAAAAAAACATGGTGTTTGGAAAGGTTTTTTTGAAGAGTCTAAAAGAGTTCGATACCAGGGCACATTTGAACATGGTCAAGAAGTAGGTGTATTTAATTATTTTGACGATACAAAAGAAGCGCCAATTATTGGAACAAGAATTTTTAATCCAAAAGACAATTCGGTTTACACCACTTTTTTTGACCAAAAGAAAAACATTGTCAGCGAAGGTAGATCCATTGGTAAATTAAAAGAAGGTGTTTGGAAATATTATCATGAAAATTCAAATATTATCATGACCATCGAAAATTATAAAACTGATCAACTACAGGGAAAAAGAACAGTTTTTTATAAAAATGGAGCCATTGCTGAGGAAATAAATTATACAAACGGTTATAAAAATGGTATTTATAAAAGTTATACCGAAAAAGGTATTGTTTTAGAGTCATCAATTTATAAGAATAATGAACTTGATGGTTTAGCAATTTATAGAGATTCTAGGAATTTTTTAGTTACACAAGGATTATATAAAGACGGCAAAAAAATTGGGATCTGGAATTTTTATAAAGATGGCAAATTCGAAAGTAAAACCAATTTTAATTTTCAAGGCAAAAAATTTGAAAAACGAAAAAATAAAGTTTAATTACAACCATTTTAATTACTTCATCATGAAAAAAATAGCACTATTATTTACAATTATTGGTTTTATGGGTTTGCAAAATTGTACTGGACCCGAAGGCGTTCCTGGTAGAGATGGCCTTGACGGACAAAATAGCATTATAAGCGAAGTTTTTGAATTAAAAAATGTGAATTTTGGAAATTCAGGAAACGGTTATGAAATATTTCAAAACTTGAATCCTAATATTTTTGCATCTGACGTTATTTTAATTTACAGATTGTCAGGTGCAGTTAACGCCAACACACCAATTTGGCAACCGATTCCTCGAACTTTATTCTTACCACAAGGCGAACTAGACTATGACTTCGATTTTAGCAAACAAGATTTTACTATTTATGCCGGTGGCAATTACAATCTAAATTTAACGCCAACATATATAACGAATCAAACATTTAGAATTGTGGTTGTGCCAGGAGCGTTTTCTAATAAATCGAATATTTTAAATACACTTTCTTATAATGAGGTAATTGCAAAGTATAAAATTGACGACAGTAAAGTCAAAATTTTAAATTAAAAAATTTGCACCAAAACAAAAAAACAATTAGTGTCATATTGATCGTGATGGTTTTTTTTTGAATATAATAATTTATTTTTAATTGTTTTTAGATTTTTGTAATGAAACAAAAATGCCAGATGCAAGCGAGAAAGCAATAAAACCAAGTGAAACCAACTCGGGAATTTCAATAAAATCGTGTAACAACATTTTGAGACCAACAAAAGACAAAATTGCTACTAAACTGTATTCTAAATAGCTGAATTTTTCGAGCATATTTGACAAGAAAAAGTACATAGAACGCAAACCTAAAATTGCAAAAATATTAGAGCTAAAAACCAAAAACGGATCAGATGTTATGGCCAAAATTGCAGGAACGCTATCGACGGCGAACAACACATCCATAACTTCTATAACAATTAGTGCAACAAATAAAGGTGTTGCATAAATGCCTTTTGTAGTTTTTATAAAGAAATTTTCTCTGTCTGTTTCTGATGTTATAGGTATAAATCTACCTAAAGTTTTATAAACAAAACCATCTTTTGGATCAAAATCTTCTTCTTCTTTTGAAAACAACATTTTTACAGCGGTGAATAACAAGAATGCTCCAAAAACATAGGTTGTCCATGTGAATTTATTGATAAGCACCACTCCAAAACTTATCATTAATCCCCTAAAAACAATAGCTCCGAGAATACCCCAAAACAAAACACGATGTTGGTATTTTTGAGGGATTTTAAATGATGAAAAAACTATTGCAATCACAAAAATGTTGTCTACACTCAACGAAAGCTCTATCAAATAGCCAGTTATAAACTTTAGTGCTGCCCCCGCTGGCGACAAATTATTCGGATTGTTAATAAAAGTTGTGCCATATAACCAATAAATAGCACCCGAAAATGCTAACGAAACCGCAACCCAAATAGCTGTCCATTTGCTTGCTTCTTTGGTCGAAATAATATGTGGCGTTTTGTTAAAAACGCCTAAATCTAGAGCAAGTATTAAAAATACAAGTGCGAAAAATAATATCCAAACGGTCATAATTGCTTTTTAAATAATTTTAGCAAATATAAACTTTTTCGGATTGTAATAAAAACGAATTACGATAATGAAAAAGTTTCAGACATATTTTTTTATTTGCAACAATTAAGAACGCATTATATCTTAAAATTTTATTAGGTTAAAAATACATTAAACAACACCTTCCAATCAACAACATTTTCTGCTGCTTGAATTGCTTTGTACAACGGAATCTTTAATAAATTTTCTATAGTAAAATCATCTTGCTTGGCATACGGATATAAACCGTGTTTTTGATATCGTTTGGCCAAATACTCTTGTTCATATTGTCCTGGCGTTGGAATAAAAAAAGCACTTTTGCCCAATTTTGCCAAATCCATAACAGTTGTATAACCCGATCTGCATAAAACAATTTCACTTTCGTTAAATGCAGTTTCAAGCTCCTTTGAATTCATATAATTATACAGTGTAACATTTTTAAGTTGTGATTTTATTTGTTCTTTGGCAACCACACCTTTTATAAATATAACTTTACCATCAAATTTTAATGCCTCAGGTTTTAAAATCTCTTCTAACATTGTTCTTTGTGGTTCTGGTCCAGATAGAATCACCATCAAATCATATTTTTTTGGTAAATCTTGCTTCTCAAGCCGCGATAATGGTCCAATATATTTAAGATTCAAATCATTGTTCTTCAAGTGACCTAATTTTCCAGTCAAGTTAGGTTTTTGTTTAAAATCAGGCACCCAACATTGCTTGAATTTTTTGATAATTTTTTGATGTAATCTGCTGGTTATCCATGTTGTATTGCCAGTCAAAACATTCAATTGATGTGTTATAAATACTGAAGGAACCTTATTGCTACGAACACCAAGTCGATTGTCGGAAATAATTCCAGAAATATTGTACTCTTTTAACCAATTTTTAATGATTTTTTTTTCGTTCAAGATAGCCGCAATCATTTTTGGACTATTTTTGAATAATTTCCATTTAAAATTTTTACCATTTTTGGCATATTCTATTTGGTAAGAAGGCAATTCTAGCGTCTTTAAATCAGGAAATTCTTTTCGTAACATTTCGAGAGCAATTCCATCTGACGCCAAAATTGGATTAAAATTATTGCTAATCAGGGCGTTAATGATAGGAATGCATCTTGTAGCATGTCCTAGACCCCAATTGAGTGGAGCTACTAAAATATTTTTTTTTTCTAATGTCATATTTGGAATACCTATTGTTTGTCAAATAACCCTGATATAAGGGATATACCATTTTTGCCGATTTTTTTCGATGCAAAATTTTAGGAAAAGCAGCAGGCGCGGTGTTAATAAAGATGCCTAAAAATTCGTTTCTTAAAACTCTTAACAATTTGCAAATATATAAACTTACAGATTAATTTATATTTTCTTAATTTTACCAAAATATTAAATTAAAGTGGGGAGCAAAAATAAATTAAAAAGATTTGGCGAAAACGAAAGTTTCGAGAACGTATTTCAACCAGCAAGAGAAGAAATCATTTCTGGAAATTTTGGAATGAAAGGCAATTGGAATGAGAAATTTTTTAAGAACTCGAATCCAATTGTTCTAGAGTTAGGCTGTGGAAAAGGCGAATATTCTGTTGGTTTAGCGACAAAATTTTCTAACAAAAATTTTATTGGAATTGACTTAAAAGGAGCAAGATTTTGGCGTGGGGCCAAAACTGCAATCGAAACAGGACTGTCGAATGTAGGTTTTATTAGAATGCAAATTGAATTGATTGACAAAGTTTTTGCTGAAAACGAAGTGGACGAAATTTGGATTACCTTTCCCGATCCACAAATAAAATACAAACGTACCAAGCATAGAATGACAAACTCAGAATTTTTGCTATTATATAAAAAAATATTGAAGCCACACGGCATAATGAATCTCAAAACCGACTCAGAATTCATGCACGGTTATACATTGGGTTTATTGCATGGCGAAGGTCATCAGGTTATATATGCTAACCACAATATATATGTCAATGAAGGTGCACCTGAGGAAGTAACAGATATTCAAACTTTTTATGAAAATCAATATTTAGCAGTTAACAAAGCAATTACTTTTATAAGGTTTATGATTAAATAAAGATATCGTTTTTAGTTTAAAATTAATAAATATTAAATTTTGAGTCAAATTCTACCATTATTTTTAGGAGTTTTAATTGCTGCAATTGGCATTTTGCCACCAGGATTAATTAACATGACTGCTGCAAAAATTAGTCTTAAAGACGGTAAAAATCGGGCTTTGGTTTTTGTTTTTGGTGCGTTGATTATAATTTTTTTTCAAGCTTTGATTGCACTAATTTTTGCAAGATATATCGACGAACATCAGGAAATTTCGATGTTACTTCGAGAGATTGGTTTTGTGATTTTTAGTTTACTGACAGTTTACTTTTTATGGATTGCTAAAAAACCAGCTTCAAATATTCAAAAAAACATCAAAATTAAGAGTAAAAAAAGTCGTTTTTTTCTAGGAATGTTGATTGCGGCAATCAATTTTTTTCCAATTCCTTACTACGTTTTTATGAGTGTAACATTTTCATCTTTGGGTTATTTTGCCTTTGATGAAATCTCAATTTATATGTTTGCAACAGGAGTTGTTTTTGGTTCTGCGTTGATTTTTTATGGTTATATAACATTTTTTAAAAAATTAGAGGTGAAAACAACTTTTATTTCCAAAAATATGAACACAATAATAGGTTCAATCACTGGTTTTGTAGCTTTCATTAGTTTGATTTATCTAGTTCGAAGTTATTTTAAATTTTAAAAAATGGAAATCAATTTTTTTGAACGTGTTTATGAGATAGCGAGACAAATTCCATTCGGAAAAGTAACCTCATATGGTTCCATTGCTCGCGCTTTGGGTAGTAGTCGTTCTGCACGAATGGTAGGTTGGGCAATGAATGCTTCTCACAATCTTAACGATGTTCCTGCTCATAGAGTTGTAAATAGAAATGGATTATTAACTGGTAAACACCATTTTGAAGGAACAAATTTAATGCAACAATTATTAGAAAATGAAGGAATCGTAGTTATTGAAAATCAAATTCAAAATTTTAAAGAAGTTTTTTGGGAAGTAGCTATAACAATTTAATTATTTGAAAATTATTGATGACAAACTTGACTTGTAATGTTTTATAATAAAATTTTACAAACATTAAATTATTTAAATCAACCAACAGCGTGAAATAAAATGATTAGGATTTGAATCATGTATATTAATCTATCTAATAGAAAAATTGTTGATATATTGTTAATGTTCAAAATGTTATTTTTGCTACAACTTTGTTTCAAATCCAGCAAAAGTTTTGACATAATTTCTTGTAATAATAAAGTAATCACAGCATTGTGAAAATAAAGTTTTGATTTTTTTTAGTCTTTCCAAAAATATAAGGTTGTTATATATATTTTTTTTGATCAAATTATATTCGAGTTTACTCCGACTTTTCGCGCGTGAATGATGCATAGCATAATATTAGCGGTTTCAAATTAGTCTAAATGTGTTGTTCTAAACAGACAACCATCGTCTAAAAGTAAGTAACAATTAAATACTTGAATTTTAATTTCTTTTGATGAATGTACATCGTTCCCACTTGCTTTTATTAAGTCAATAAATTGAAAAACACCCGATACTGCACAAATGCCGTGCAATTTGTATGCAAAAAACCAACTATTCGGCGAGGAACAAAATTATATATCACACTGATTTTCAAATACTTATTAATACAATTTTAATAATATGTAACGAGCAATTTTATATCTTAACAAAGATATACTGACGCTAACAAAATAATTTATAAACATATTTAAAAGTTGATATGTTTATTTCTAATTTATTTCGATAACCCAAGCAATTTTTGTTTTATTTTTATGTATTAACTCCGCTAAACTAAATTCAAAATTGATTAGTATTTTAACTGATTAAATAACGAGTATAACGTTTTGTGGGGATAAGAAGTTGGCGATTTCGCAGCACAAACTGTCTGCTAGCACTGAACTTGATACGAAGCGCAAAACTCCATTTAACCACTGAACCGCCAATTTCTTAAAACGGCTGTTATGGGTAGTAATTTTCTTTGCTCGAAAATCTGTCGTATCAAGTTTGCACTGTCCATCGTCGTGGCTTGCAGGCTCTTTTTATTTTTTTAGGGATGATTTGTGAGTCTGCAAAAAAATAAAATGTGCTTGCAACTGCTAAGTAATCACGAATACCGTTAAACGCAATAGTGCAATGCGTAAATGCGTTGGATGTATGACGGTTGTGTCTTGTCATTACGCTACTTTCTGTTTATACAAATGCTGTTGAAATTCTATAAAAAGTCTGCTGATGTTTGCAACGTCACCCAAAATATCTTTTGCATCTTCCAATGATTGATATTTGTTTGTCAGCAAGATGGGTAGTTTCTCTTGGTCAAGTTCTTCTACACCTGTCTCCACATATTTGCTCAAAACAAATTCTATAAACTCCTTTTGTTTGTTGTCAAGCAATGCAAAGATTGTCGCTTGTGCTGCTGCAACTCTTGCTTCTCTTGTCATTGGTTTTATGTCGCTGTTAAATACATATTCCAAAACATCAAACAAGTCGCTTTTTTCAGCGTTAATGAGTTTTTGTAAAGTGGTCAATTCATCTTTGCCAAAACCTGCTGCATCTAATTTTTCTAATAATGTCCGTCTTGTAAGTGGATTGCTCCAAAGTGTCCGCAATTCATCTTCACTTTTAAAAAGGTTTGGCAATTCGCCAAACAGATTATTCAAAAAATCTTCTGCTGAAATTGGTTTACCGTCTGCACTCCAAAACGAAGTAGAAATAATTGATTGTATTTCACGTTCTTTTCCGTCTTTCAACTTCACTTTTATTTTTTGTCGCTTGTTGCAATTGCAATTCAATTCACCACAAATTTCGCATGGCTCTTTCGGTCTCTTTTCGCAAATGCAAGGCGTTTGTTCGCATACTCTACAAGGTTGTGGCGGTGGTTTCGATCCAGTTTGACATTCACATACTAATTGTCCGCAAACCTCGCAAGGCAAAGCATCACCGTCCCATTCTGGGTCGGCAAAGTGCTGGTAAGCATCTACAAAGTCATAAATTGTAAAAAAGTCTTTGCCATCAAACAAACGTGTTCCTCGTCCTACAATTTGCTTAAACTCTATCATTGAGTTTACTGGTCGCATCAAAACGATGTTGCGAATGTTTCTTGCATCAACTCCTGTTGAAAGTTTTTGCGAAGTAGTTAAAATGGTTGGGATTGTTTTTTCGTTGTCTTGAAACTCTCTCAAAAACTGTTCGCCTATTTCTCCATCGTTGGCAGTTACACGAACACAATAATTCGGGTCGGTGCTTTTTTTGTATTGGTTTACCAAATCACGAACTGCCGCAGCGTGGTCTTGCGTAGCACAAAAAATAATTGCCTTTTCTTTTTGGTTGGCATCGTCCATATAAATCTGAACACGTTTTGCCTCTCTTGCCTTTATCTCAATTATTTTATTGAAGTCGGGCTCGGTGTAAAGTCTTCCTTCTTCAATTTCACCTTCAATTATTTGGTCATCACTTGTGTAGATATAATCGTCAAGCGTTGTCTTGATGCGTTTTACTTTGAATGGTGTAAGGAAACCATCGTTGATACCTTCTTTCAGCGAATAGACATAAACAGGTTCGCCAAAATATTTGTAAGTATCCACATTGTCTTTGCGTTTTGGTGTGGCTGTTAAACCCAACTGAACTGCTGGTGAAAAATATTCTAAAATTCCTCTCCAGTTTCCTTCATCGTTTGCTCCACCACGGTGGCACTCATCAATAATGATAAAATCAAAATAGTCTTTTGGGTATTCTCCAAAGTAGGGAACGGGTTTACCCTCTTTGTCTTTGCCACTCATAAAGGTTTGAAAGATGGTAAAGAAGATGCTGCCGTTTGTTGGCACACTTCCTTTTTTACGTATTTCTTTCGGGCTAATTCTAACCAAAGCATCTTCGGGAAATGCTGAAAAAGCATTGAAGGCTTGGTTGGCTAAAATGTTTCTGTCGGCTAAAAATAAAATACGTGGTCTGCGGCTTCCGTCACGTTTTAAATTCCAACGTGTTTGAAATAATTTCCACGCTATTTGAAAAGCAATAAATGTTTTTCCTGTGCCTGTGGCAAGGGTTAATAAAATGCGTTGCTCATTATTGGCAACTGCTTCTAAAGTATTGTTTACCGCAATTTCCTGATAATATCTTGCTCCTTTTGTACCTCCAACATCTTCAAATGGAATGGCAGAAAATTTCTCTCTCCACTCCTTTTGAACTGCAAAAGTTTTATTCCAAAGTTGTTCGGGTGTAAGGTAATCTGTTACTAAACCTTCTGCACCTGTTTTCATACAAATGCTGTAAATTTCTTTGCCGTTGGTGCTGTATGTGGTTTCTAATTTTAGTTTCTCGGCATATTGTTTGGCTTGTGCCACACCTTCGCCAACGCCTAAATCATCACTTTTGGCTTCTACAACTGCCAGTTTAATGCCTTTGTAAACCAACACATAATCAGCAGTAAGTTTTTGTGCTCTTACGCCACCTGTTTGTATTTTACCTGCAGTAATGTTGTATTCACGAAGGATTTTAGAACCTTCTACAACACCCCAACCACAAGCTTTTAACTTAGGGTCTATGCGTTCTGCTCTTGTTTCTGCTTCGTTCATATTATCTCTTTTGTCTGAATCAGGATTTACTTGATTTTAGGATTTATAGGATTTAATTTTGAATTGAAAATTTTTTTGAATTGTAAACTAGTTGCTCCAAAATTGATAAGTAACCCAATTGGAAAATTATAAGCCACTATATAATTTTTTGCTTGAGCCAAATGTACGTCTTCTAAATTTATTAACGCTTTTAATTCAACAATTACTTGATTTTCTACTATAAAATCTGCCCTTCTTGTACCGACTTCAATACCTTCATAAAATATAATTTGTTCAATTTCTCTTCCAAAGTTTACTCCTGCTTTTTCTAATTCTATTGCTAAACATCTTTGGTAAATAACTTCTTGAAAGCCATTGCCCAAAGTGTTGTAAACTTTCATTGCACAACCATTTATCTTGTATGTTATTTCATCTAACGTCATATATAATCATGTTTATCTTTTAATCCTGCAAATCCTGTTTCAGACTATTAGGCAACATTAATAAAAAAGGTAGTGCTTTGGTGTAATCCAATTGCTCATAAAACATTCCCAACCTATTAAGGTTTTTGTAATAGTCATTTACAAAAGTGTAATAGTTTAATTCGCTTTGTATATACCAAGCTTTTTTACCTAACATTTCGGCTATAAACCATTTTTCTAATAATCGTCCTGCTCGGCCATTTCCATCTTCAAATGGGTGAATGTTTACAAACACAATATGAATAAATGAAGCAAAATAAAATACTTCTTCAGTGGTTAGCTCTTGCTTTTTTATTTGTTCAATATCTTTCCAAAGCAAGTCCATCAATGTTTTCAATTCACCAAAAGGTGCAGCTTCATATTGTATTCTGCCAGTTTTGTGTTCCATTACCACCATATTGCCTTTGCGGTAAACACCTTGTTTATTTTGTGGCAACAAATGGTGTGCAAGCAATGTGTGTGATTTTAAAAAATTGGTATTGGTTAATGTATTTTCTTGAGCAAATAAGTAGGCTTTATATAAATCGTTGGGTTTTTCTACCAAATTAGGTAGGTATTCTATGTTCAGCATTTTATGCTTGATGTAGCTATCAACTTCCATTTGTTCGCCTTCAATACGAGAAGATGTAATGGCGGACACAGAAGTGTAAAAACTAAACGTATCTGTAGATATTTCAGCATCAGTTAGGGCATCAAATATGGGTTGCAAATTTTTATTTACCTGCAAGCTGTATGCTTCCAATAAATCAATAGGAATTATTTTGAGTTGTTCGTTCATCATTTCTCTTTTATCTGAATCAGGATTTTAAGATTTGGGGATTTGCAAGATAGTTGTCTGAATTAGGATTCTCAAGCTGTGAAGATGTAAGGATTTTTTTTTCATTACGTTTAAAATCCTGCTTATCTTTTAATCCTACAAATCCTGATTCAGACAATTCACCACCAAATGCTTTTTGTAAAACTGATTTTTTCAACTCTTCTAAATCTTTTATTTTTTGCTGATAAATGGCTTCTAATTTTTTGGTTTCAATAGAAAGCGTTTCAAACTTTTCAATTAAAGATTTTTGTTCTTTTACTGACTTTGGAAAAGCAAAAACAACTTGCTTAACTGCTGCACCATTGAAATGCGGTTGAGCTGCTCCTGATTGCAAACTATTTGCTTGCTCCCAATAATTTTTCGTCTTTGTGAAATGCCAATACAACGCATTTTCAATTTTCTCTTTGAATTTTATTCTAATCAAGTAGGAAGCAAATACAGAAGGTTCATCGCCATTGAATAAAAGAACTTTTGCAAAAGTTGCTCCAGTTCTTGCCATCAGCAAATCATTGTCTTGAATAAGAAATCCTTCTGCTTCCTTTGTATGCTTAATGTATTTTCTATCGTCTAAAATGAGTTCACCATTTTTATCTATGTCAGTAATTCTAACATAACGGTAATCTCCTTCCTCTGTTGATTTATCTGTATATCCGTATTCTACATCTGCAATTTCGCCCAATGTTTTTTCTACCCAGTCTTTACCTTTATTTTCAAACACTGTTTGCACATAGCTTGCAAAAAGTTCTTTGGCGTTTTTAAGGTTTTGTTCGGCATTGGCTTTTGCCTTGGCTATGGCGGCAAAGGCTTCATCTAATATGGCTACGATGCTTTGTTGCTCGGGAAGGGGTGGAAGGGGGATTTGAATGGCTTCAATTTGTGCTTTGTTTATAGAATTGAAAACGGCACCTGTATTCCCTACAATTTCATTTTCGTGTTTCAACAAAAAATTAAATAGAAATTCTTTGTCTATTAATTTAGTTGCTCTTATTGCTGCAAGTCCACGCCCAATACAAATTTTTTGAGTTGCAAAATTTATTGGACCAACAGGTGCACGAACTGACATAAGAATATCATTCGCTTCTGCTTCCTTTGTTACCTTGCTTGTCCAAGTTGTAGGTTCACCAATAAATTTTTCGCCATACTCTTTTTTTCCTTGATAAAAAGGCAAACCATTTCCATTGTCGTTGTAAAATTTGCCTTCGGGTGATTGCCCTGCAATTACTTTACATACATCTCCAATAGTTTTTATTTCCCAACCTTGTTTCATATCAGTTTCAAAATTGAATTTAAAATATCCGTACTTTCTTCATCTAAGGCTTTAATTTGCTCCAAAATTTCTTGAGGTTGGCGTAATGCAGCTTCTTCTTTTTTGTTGGGGTTTTTACAAGATAAATCATAGAACTTTGTGTCCACATTTTTTACATCTATGCTCCAAGAATTTTCGCTTTCGGCTTTTGTTTTTTGAAGTTCTATAAAGTCTGCCAAATCTTTTTCGTTAAGGGCATTGGTCTTGCCAAGGTTTCTGTCTAAATTTAGTTGGTAAAACCAAACTTTTTTGGTTGAAGAACCTTTTTCAAAAAACAACACCACTGTTTTTACGCCTGCACCTGTAAACGTTCCGCCCGGCAAATCCAATACAGTATGCAGGTTGCAGTTTTCCAATAGCAATTTTCGTAAACTCACCGAAGCATTGTCAGTATTGCTCAAAAAAGTATTTTTAATAACTACACCTGCTTTGCCGCCTGCTTTCATAATCTTAATAAAGTGCTGCAAAAACAAACTGGCGGTTTCGCTCGTTTTTATTGGGAAGTTTTGTTGCACTTCTGCTCTTTCTTTTCCTCCAAATGGTGGGTTGGCCAACACAATATCATAACGGTCTTTCTCTTGTATGTCGGCAAGGTTTTCGGCAAGTGTGTTGGTATGCACAATATTGGGTGCTTCCACGCCGTGCAAAATCATATTCATGGTGCCAATGATGTAAGCCAATGATTTTTTCTCTTTGCCGTAAAAGGTTTTTTTCTGTAAGGTGGTTACATCGGCCGTCGTTAGTTTTTTGCTATGCTTCAAATATTCAAACGCTTCTACCAAGAAACCTGCACTACCAGCTGCAGCATCATAAATTTTGTTTCCTATTTCGGGGGCAACAATTTTCACAATGGTTTTAATCAAAGGTCGTGGTGTATAATACTCGCCACCGTTACGCCCTGCGTTGCCCATATTTTTAATCTTGTCCTCATACAAGTGGCTCATTTCGTGCTTTTCAGCGTGGGTTCTAAAACGTAATTCGTCAATACGGTTTATTACCTCACGCAAATTGTAGCCACTTTGTATTCTGTTTTTCAGTTCACTGAAAATCTCACCAATTTTATATTCAATGGTGTCGGCACTTTCCGCATCTGCTTTAAACTTTTTGAGGTATGGAAATAATTTAAGGTCCACAAAATCTTTCAAGTCGTCACCTGTCAACGCTTTGTGGTGGTCAATAGCCCCCTCCCGACCTCCCCCATTAGGGGAGGAGATTTTCGGTGCAGCCCAAACAGTCCACTGAAATTCTTTTGCAATTATGTTGGTGTAGGTTTTACCGCTTAGTTCGGCTGCTGTGGCTTTGTCCTTTTCTAAGTCGTCCAAATATTTTAGGAACAAAACCCAAGAAGTCTGCTCTACATAGTCCAGTTCACTGCCACAACCTGCGTCTTTGTGTAGTATGTCGTCTATATTTTTAAAGGTTTGTTCAAACATATTTTATTTTCTATTTAAGGTCGTAAAGTTAGTTTTTTTAAACCTATTTTTGTCAAAAGTTGCTCTCAAATTGTTACCGGTCCACTTGTTGGCTAGCGGGTGGGCTTTGGGTGCGGTTGTGCAACATTAAATGTGCTGCAAAAACGTTGTCTTGTGTGCTGGCTTTCAAGCTCTTTTAATTTTGTGAAGCGTTGGCATTTTGTCTTTCATTTTTTAGCTCAAATTTTTGTCGTTGCCTGGTTATCCTATCATTACACATAACTATTAATTGACGGCTATAAAACCGTTAAATTCAATGCAAATAATTCAATGTCATATATTTATAATTTGATATCAACTTAGACAATCTAATATATAGATGTTTGTAAATTGTTAATAACTTATTCAAATTTTTGATCATTTTTGATAATTTATTTTTTTTATTTGCAAAGTTTTTTTATTTTTTAACAAATTACATATATTGTATTCAGTATTTGGAGCGATATTTATTAACTTATTTTACTTTAAATAATTCCGCCCCGAGGATTAGTAGCTAGTAATAAAAACATTTCTTCGCCTATATTTTTAAAATTTATAAACAAATATCACTAACAATGAAGAATAATAAAAAATTTGCTACTTTTTTACTTTTAATCATTTCTTGGTGTAATTATTCTCAATTAGGATTTTGCACAGGAGGTAAAGGAGACGCCGTTTTTAGTGAAAAATTCGGTAACGGAACAACCTACGGTCCAGCATTGCCAGGTAATGTGACCAATTATAATTATACAGAGGGCGCTCCATACGATGGATTATATACGCTTTTTTCTACAACAAATTTATTGAGTACATGGCATAATTCGCTAGACCACACGCCCGATGCAACTGACGGAATCAATGGAAAAGCATTGATTGTTAATGCAAATGCAAATACATCTGGTGATTTTTATAAGCGAACCGTTACTGGTTTGTGTGTTAATACAACGTTTGAGTTTTCAGCTTGGTTGATGAATGTGTACAATTCTGGTTCAGGTTATTGTGGGGCAAATGAAATTCCTATCAACGTAAGATTTGAAATTTGGGATATTACCGAAACCGTGCTTTTAAGAGCAGGAAACACTGGAAATATTATCGGTACAGCTGCTCCAATTTGGCAACAATTTGCATTAGTTTTTACAACAACCAATCAAACATCGGTGGTTCTAAAAATGAAAAATAACGGAATTGGAGGATGCGGTAATGATTTGG
>JAYVIW010000067.1:0-13372 GCA_043769905.1 Bacteroidota bacterium | reverse complement strand
AACCTATCTGTGAAATCTAAAATGCTTTGTCCTATAAATTTTTCCATAATGTAAATATATGTAAAAATTATAAGTCATTATCAGAACACCTCAATAAATGTTTTAAATTAAAAAACCTGCATAAAGCAGGTTTTTTAGTTATTTATAAAAATATTATTTCTTACTCCATTCAGAAATACTATCATTATTCATTTTCACATAATCTTGATTATTTTCTTTTAAAGCACCCGCTAATGATAATTTAGCTGTTTCTATGGCACCTTTCAAATCTTTCAATTTAGCTTGAACCAATGATTTTTGACGTTGGTACCAAAATGGGATAGCTTCACCCGATTTGACCATTGAGATGGCTTTATTGATGTAATCCAAAGCTTTATTCAAATCTCCATTTGATTGATTAAAATATTGACCAGCAGAAAAATAATCACTAGCGGTTGGACCAGCTAAAGTTTTATCAATACTAGCCAAAGCTGCTTTTTTTGTAGGAACTTCAAATTTAACAGCAATTAAAGTTTTCTCCCAAGAGATTTCTATATTTGCGGAATCATTGTCAAGTGCCCCAATATTAATTGTAAAAGTTTCAACTTTTCTGTTCAAATTCTCTGGAGTAGCGTTAATTCTCATAGCTATTTGTGTGTCATCAAATTTCTCTGGAGTACCCCAATTTTCGGTATCTGTATAAAAAATTACTTCCCAAATATCAGCTTTTGGAGTTGTAAAAATTGCATACTTTCCTTTTTTTAAAGTTTTGCCGTCAATTAGCACGTCATCACTAAACGAAATTACTGTATTTTTATTCGCACCAGTTCGCCATAATTTGCCGTAAGGTACTAGATCGCCGAAAACATTTCGCCCTTTAGCACTTGGCCTAGAATATTCAATATTAACATTAGTTAATCCAACCACCTGATCCAATGTTGCTTTTGGGCTAGGTGCAGGCGTTTTTACTTGTGCTTCAATGACAAAATTGGCAATCATAAATGCCAATAAAAGAATTATCTTTTTCATAGTTATTTTTTTTTAATTTTTCAAATGTACGTAAATCTACTTTTTACACTTGTTAATTATTTTATAAAACAATCTATTTGGTACGGTCAAAATAGACTATTATTAATCTGTTTTTGTAAATTTACAAAAATAATTTTATGAAAATTTATACTTTTTCAAGAAAACAAAATGTTCCGATTTCGATCGATAAAGCATGGGATTTTTTAACAAACCCAACAAATTTGTCATTAATGACTCCTTCCTATATGAACTTTAAGAAGATTTCAGAAGACAATCGACCACTATATTCAGGGCAAATAATTCAATATTCAGTTACTCCAATACTTAATATTCCAGCTAAATGGGTTTCAGAAATAACTCAAATTAAAGATAAAGAATATTTTGTAGATGTTCAACTTTACGGTCCTTATGCAATGTGGCATCACAAACATTTTGTTAAAGAAATCGATGGTGGTGTCGAAATAGAAGATCTAATTGATTATAAAATTCCGTTGGGGATTTTGGGTCAAATTTTGCATCCTTTTTTAGTAAAACCAAAACTTGAAGAAATTTTCGCTTTCAGAAAAGCAAAATTAATAGACCTCTTTGGTGATTTCAAATAGTAATTTTCTACAAAAGTGCTAATTTTTTATTAACTATATAATTTTAAAATGAATATATTTTGGTTCCGTCGTGATTTGCGAATTGATGACAACAAAGGTTTTTTCGAAGCATTATCATCAGAATCTGCTGTTTTGCCAATTTTTATTTTTGATCAAAAAATATTGAATCAACTTCCAAATGAGGATGCCCGAGTTAATTTCATTCATACCAGATTAGACAAAATTAATAACGAACTACAAAAAATTGGCAAATCATTAGCTGTTTTTCATGGAGAACCAGAATTAATTTGGAAACAGATATTATTAGAAAATAAAATTAAAAAAGTTTATTTTAACCATGATTATGAGCCATATGCTCGTGAACGAGATAAAATAGTTTACGAATTATTACAAAAAAATAATATTGAAATTAAAAATTATAAAGATCAAGTAATTTTCGAAAAATCTGAGATCACAAAAGATAACGGTTTACCTTATGTGGTTTATACGCCGTATTCTAACAAATGGAAATCTAAATTTAAAGATATAAAACTCGAAAATTTTCAATCAGAAAAATTATTAGCTAATATTTGTGACCATAAATACCCATTTTTAAGTTTAAAAGAAATTGATTTTAAACCTTCAACAATTAAAATTCCAGATTTTGATATCACTAGTACTTTAATTGATAATTATGAGGCTACAAGAAATTTTCCAGCTCTTGACAAAACCTCAAAATTAGGAGTTCATTTGAGATTTGGTTCAGTATCAGTTCGTAAAATGATTGCTAAAGCAATTGACAGCAATAATGAAACTTTCTTTAAAGAACTCATTTGGAGAGAATTTTTCATGCAAATACTTTGGCATTTCCCTCATACAAAATCATCAAGTTTCAGACCAAAATACGATGCAATCAAATGGGACAATAATGAAGATTTATTCAACAAGTGGTGCATTGGCAAAACAGGTTATCCGTTTGTAGACGCAGGAATGCGCGAACTAAATGAAACGGGACACATGCACAATCGAGTGAGAATGATTGTTGCCAGTTTTTTATGTAAGCATTTATTAATCGATTGGCGATGGGGCGAAACCTATTTTGCTCAAAAATTACTCGATTATGAACAATCAAGTAATGTTGGTAACTGGCAGTGGGCCGCAGGATCTGGAGTTGATGCTGCACCGTATTTTAGGATATTCAATCCTACTGAGCAAATCAAAAAATTTGACAAAGACCTAAAATATATCAAAAAATGGATACCAGAACTTGAAACAAAATTTTATCCCGAACCAATTGTTGAGCATAAATTCGCTAGAGAACGTTGTTTAAGAATTTTTAAAGAAGCGGTTGGTTGATAGAATTTAAGATTAAAACAAAAAAAATGCTCGAATTTCATCGAGCTTTTTTTTATCTTAATAGTTTAAGTTTTTAGTCATTATGCCTGTGTTCTATTTCAGCCTTATCAGCATCAGAGAAGGTATCAACTATTACTGGAGTCGCAATAAATAATGATGAATAAGTACCAACTAGTATTCCTATTAGCATTGCAAAAATAAATCCTCTTATCGATTCACCACCAAATATGAACATAATTAATAATACCATGATCATTGTCAATGAAGTATTTATTGTACGAGACATTGTTGTGTTAATCGATTGATTAACAATCTCTGCAAAAGTACCTTTTGTTTTACCTCCTAAGAATTCACGAACTCTATCAAAAACAATTACAGTATCATTCATGGAATATCCAATAACAGTTAGTATTGCTGCTATAAAATGTTGATCTATCTCCATACCAAATGGCATTATTTTCCATAATAATGAATAGGCTCCCAATACAAAAATGACATCATGTGCAACTGCAGCTATTGCGCCAAGGCTATATTGCCATTTTCTAAAACTGATAAATAAATACAAACAAACAATAAGCATTGCTCCCAATACAGCCCAAAGCGAATTGGTTTTGATATCTGCAGCTACACTTGGTCCAACTTTTGACGATTGTACAATTCCAATTTTTTTACCATCATAAGCATCAACAAACTGCTCTTTTGTAAGTCCTGAATTGAAATGCTTTTTCAAATTATCAAACAACATTTGATTAATTTCTTGTTCAACTCCAATTCCATTATCTTCAACCTTATATTTTGTAGTTATTCTTAATTGAGAATCGCTTCCAAAAGTTTTTGCTTCTACAGTTCCGAATGCTTTTACTAAATCTTCTTTTACTTCATCAGGAGTTATTGATTTTTCGAAACGTACTTGGTAAGAACGACCACCAACAAAATCAGCACCATAATTTAGACCATTTGTTGCTAATGAAATAAAACTTATAACACAAACTGTTAACGAAATTGCATAAAATATCTTTTTATATTTCAAGAAATTAATGTTCAAGTTTGTAAACCAATTTTTTGATAATGATGTTACGAAAGTTAACGCATTACCTTTTTTAACGCTCCAATCCAACAACATTCTTGTGATAAAAATAGATGTAAATAATGACGTAAAAATGCCTATCAGCAATGTTGTAGCAAAACCTTTTATCGGACCAGAACCAAATATCAATAAAACCAAACCTGTCAAAATGTGCGTAACGTTTGCGTCAATTATTGATCGCATTGCACCTTTCCAAGAAAATGAAGTATCTATTGCATCTTCAAGAGTTTTTCCACGTCGCAATTCTTCTTTGGCTCGTTCATAAATAATAATGTTAGCATCAACAGCTGTTCCCATAGTTAAAACGATACCTGCAATTCCTGGCAACGTCAATACAGCACCCAAACTTGCTAATATTCCAAACATAAACAAAAGGTTGACTGCTAAAGCAATATTTGCATACAACCCCGATTTTCCATAATAAACAAGCATCCAAAGTGATACTAGCAACAAACCAACTATTGATGATGTTGTTCCGTTATCAATTGCCTCTTGACCTAAAGATGGTCCAACCACTTCTGATTGTACAATTTCTGCAGCTGCTGGTAATTTACCTGCACGCAAAACGTTAGCTAAATCTTTTGTTTCTAGTAAAGAAAAATCTCCAGAAATTTCAGAATTTCCTCCGGCAATAGGCCCGCTAGACACACCTGGTGCTGAATAAACAATATTGTCAAGTGCAATTGCTATACTTCCTTGTGTTGTAAAAGCTTTGCCTGTCAATTCTTCCCATATTTTAGCTCCTTTTGCATTCATTTGCATAGAAACTGCTGGCTTTCCCAATTGGTCAAACGTATCTTTTGCATCAGTTACTACACCACCACTCATAGGCGGTTCGTTGTTTCTGTTACCTTTTAACGCATAGAGTTCTACTGCTTCAGTTTTAACCGATTTTTTTTCTTTTAATGGGTCGACCACTTGCTTATCAAACACATCAATACTTGTTGGTTTTCCCCAAGCAAATTTGGCATAACGTTGCTCTGATGATAGTAAAGCACGAATATCATTTCGTTTTAAATACGAATTAATTGCGGCTGTGTCTTTAGGGTTGAAGTATGCTAAAATTGGACCACGTCCATAAGCTGCAAATTTGTCAATCAAAGGATTACTTTCTTTGCTATCAGCATCTTTTTTTTCTTTATCAACCAATAATTCGGAAACGTCTTTTTTAATAGCTTTTGTCGTATCAGTTACTACTTTGCCATTTTTAGCATTTTCTGTAGCTTTCAACGCATTATTAGCAGCCATCATAAAACCACCCATCTCATCAGATTTGAATGTTTCCCAAAATTCTAATTGCGCTGTACTTTGTAACAAAGCTGTAACTCTATCAATATCTTTTACTCCAGGCAATTCAACAAGGATTCTACCTGATTGACCTAAACGTTGGATGTTTGGTTGTGTAACTCCAAATTTGTCAATACGTTTTCTTAATACTTCAAATGCAGAAATGATTGATTCATCAACTTTAGTTTTAATTACTTTTTTTGCTGCTGAATTGGTCATTTTAAAATTCAACTCATCTCCTAAAGTTTTGTTTGCAAAAATATCAGGTGAAGCCAATTTGGTTTTGTCTCCAGCTAATTTCTCGAATTCTGTAAAAAATACATCCAGATAATCTTCGTTACCGTTTCTGTTTTTTGTTGCATCGTTCAATGCTTGGTTGAAAATAGCATCTTTAGAACCGTTTGACAATCCTTTTAAAATATCTTTTACAGATATTTCAAGAATTACGTTCATTCCACCTTCTAAATCTAGTCCCTTATTAATTTGTTTGTCTTTTACTTCATTGAATGTGAAGTAGTTCATAAACACTTTTTCTTTTCCAATAGAATCTAAATATTTGAACTCTTTTTTTGAATCGCCCTTGGCAAATTCTTTGGCTTTGGATTTTACGCCGCTTGAAATAAATGTGAAAGAAAGTTGGTAAATGCTTACCAATGCAAATAGAATTGCGAAAAATTTAATAAGTCCTTTATTTTGCATTACTGAAAAATTAATTAATTTTGGTTTTGTTTATTATTATGTTTGCAAATAAATAAAAATAAATTGAATATCTACTATTATTTCATTTTTTTTCAAGTGTGCAAATATATAATTAACCTTAACATTAAACAATATATTTTGAACATTAATCTATAAAAAAATAAAATAAATCATTTTTTGTGTTTCCATCGATTGTGAGACCATAAATAGAGTTCTGGTGCTTCGTAAATTTGTTGCTCTACCAACTCCAGAAATTTGTCTGTAATTTGGTAATTCGGTACATTTTTAGCGTCAAGGCTTAGCGTTTCGAAAGTACCTTCATAAAAACCACGCTTAATTTTTCGGGTTTTCAAAAATAATACATTCAAATCGTATTTTTTTGCTAGCATTTCCGCTCCTGTATGAACAGGAACTTCAATTCCCATAAATTTTTTCCAATGAAAAGTGGCCGATAATCTTGGAGATTGGTCACTTGCAAACCCATACACGCTTAAAACATTATTTTTATGATTTTCTTCAATTGTAGGAATTGTTGCCTTAGTTGTTATTAAATTAGCCTTGAATTTGGTTCTAATTTTTCGAACTAATTTGTCAAAATAGGGATTATTTAATCTTTTATAAATGGCATAACCTTTATATTTCATTTTACTATTCATTGATATAACCCATTCATAACTTGCGTAATGTGCAATCATTAATGCAATGCTTTTCTTTTCTTGTTCTACTTCTTTAAAAAGTTTCAAATTTGAAAATACATACCTTTTGTTCATATCAGATTCTGATATTGTCATTGTTTTTATCATCTCAAGAAACATATCACACATGTGTCTAAAAGATTTTTTTTCAACTTCAAGTCGTTCTTTATCTGATAAATGTGGAAGTGTTATTTTGATATTGTTTCTAACTAATTTTTTTCTGTAACCTACTATATAATAAATAATTATAAAAATAAAGTCAGACAAAACGTACAAAAATCTAAAAGGCAAAATAGAAATGCACCACAAAATTGGATAAATAAAAAGATAAACTAAATAACGCATTTAATAATTTTTTTGGCAAATATAATTTAAAATTAATGACCGTTTAGTAGTTTTTTGTTAAAGGATAATAAATTGGTAGCTATATTTGATTAATTTTACACGTAAAAAATAAATAATATGAATACAGTTTTGATAATTGTTATCGCTATTACGGTTTTGTTTAGCTACAAAGGTTTTAATGATTTGTCTTTTTTTAGAAAATATGAGTTTCATATTGTAAGCATTCACGCAGGAGAACAAATAAGAATGTTTACATCTGCTCTGCTACATGCTGATTGGAATCATTTGTTTTTCAATATGTTGACCCTTTATTTTTTTGCTCCTGTAGTAATAAATTATTTTGGAAATACAACTTTTGTATTTATATATGTTGCCAGTTTATTGGCAGGAAGTTTACTGACATTATTGATGCATAAAGACGATTATAGCTATCGTGCAATTGGCGCATCTGGTGCTGTAACAGGAATTTTGTATTCCGCAATTCTTATAAATCCAGAAATGAGCCTATATTTATTTTTTATTCCAATACCAATTCCAGCATATATTTTCGGAATTGGCTATTTACTCTATTCAATTTATGGTATGAAAGCCAAAAATGATAATGTTGGCCATACAGCACATTTTGGTGGTGCAATTGGGGGTTATATTTTGACATTATCCCAAGAGCCATCGATGTTAACAAGCAATTTAAAAATGGTAATTTTGTTGGCAATTCCTATTATTATATTATTTGTAATGACCAAATTAGGCAAAATTTAAAATTGGCATAACAATTGCACTGCATTTGAAACATCATAAATAGTATATAAAATGAAAAAAATATTCGTAATTATAATTTCAACGTTCACAATGGTGCTTCAAGCACAAGATTTAAAAACATTACCTTTAATTTCCGTTTCGGGCGAAGGGAAAATAAAAGTCAGCCCAGACCAAGTGATCGTTACAGTGTCGCAAGATTCAAAAGGAGTTAATGCGCAAGAAGTCAAAAAAGAAAATGATGCAAAAATTGATTTGATATTGAAATTTATCAAAAAAATGAATATTCCAACAACAGATTATTTGACACAAAGAGTCGCTTTATACCCAAATTATGACTACGATAGTAAAAAACAAGAATATATAGCCTCTCAAACTGTATCGATAATTTTGAAAGATTTATCAAAATATGATGATTTAATGAATGGATTAATAGCTTCAGGAATTAATAAAATTGATAATGTTGAATTCAAGTCTTCAAAAATTGTACAGTTACAATCAGATGCTAGAAAATTGGCTGTTAAAAATGCTAAACAAAAAGCTGAAGATTTTGTTTCCGTTTTAGGTCAAAAAGTGGGAAAAGCATTTTCGATTTCTGATACTTCACAAAATCACAATCCCAATCCTATCCTTTTTACAGCAATGAAAACCGCTTCAATGGATGGAGGCTATGCTTCACAAGAAACTTTAGCAGCCGGAGAAATTGAAGTTATAGTTAATGTAAATGTCAGCTTTCTATTGGAATAAATTTCTGAATATTTTAAACTATTTTCTAAAAAAACCATTTTCTTATACAAAATTTAGAAAATGGTTTTTTTAATTAATCGTGCCTGCCGTTATAATACAGATGCCATTTTCCTTGCACCTTCATAACTTGTTCAATAACATCACGAACAGCCCCTCGCCCGCCGTTTACATGCGAAATATAACCTGAAATTGCTTTAATTTCTGGAACAGCATCTTGAGGACAAGTAGACAAACCGACCAATTGCATAACGTGATAATCTGGAATATCATCGCCCATGTACAAAACATGTTCGGGTTTGATACCGTAATCGTTTAGAATTCCGTTATAAGTAGCAACTTTATCTGACGAAGCCAAATGAATTTCTTTTAATCCCAAATTTTGCAATCTGATGCGAACTCCAGCATTGTTTCCACCAGAAATAATACAGACATTATATCCGCTTTCAAGTGCAGCTTTCATAGCAAAACCATCACGAATGTTCATAATTCTTTGCATTTCGCCAGTTTCGGTAACATGAACCGAACTGTCTGTAAGTACCCCATCAACATCAAAAATAAATGTCGTGATATCGTTCATTATTTCTTTATAACTTTTGGCCATTATCAATTATTGATTTTGTTAATAATTTGTAAATATCTTTTTGATTTTCATTTGACAATAATTTCAAATGTTTGTTAATTGTTTCATTATCATTGCGTTTTGCGGGACCAGTTTGGGCTTCGCTTGGAGAAAGCAACAAAATTTTATTAGCTGTTTCTTGAATTAATGGTTTCAAAATTTCAAAATCAACCTTATTTTCTTCGCAAATATCATTGCCAATTTGATACATATAATTAACAAAATTACATACAAAAACAGCCGAAACGTGCAATGACTGTCGTTGATTAGAATCTATTTTGTAAACTTTTTTAGAAATTGATTTTGCAACTTTTTCAAGAATTTGATAATCCGATTTAGTTTCAGTTTCTAGACATATTGGAATTTCTAGAAAATCAACTTTTTTGTTTTTTGAAAATGTTTGCAATGGATAAAATACTGCTTTTCGGTTTTTAGAATCTAAATCATTCATAGAAAAACTACCCGAAGTATGCGCAAATAATTGGTTTGAAAAAGGGATTTTAGAGGCAACTTCTGAAATTGCATCGTCAGAAACTGCAATGATGAATAAATCAGCTATTAATAAATCATTATAATCTGAAACAATTTTTTCTGCATTAAGCAAATGAGAAATTATTGATTTATTTCTGCAAAAAACCTGACAAATTTCGATATTTATATTATTAGAAAATGCACTAATTAAATGTTGTGCAAGATTTCCTGAACCGATAATTGTAATTTTTATCATTTTGTAAAAATATAAAAAGAAAAGCACAAAAAAACCATTCATATAAAAGAATGGTTTAAATCTACAAAAAAATTAAATTTTTTATTTTCCAAAAAGTCCACCAAGCAATCCGCCCAATCCGCCTTTTTTAGTAGCTGCTGCAATAGCATCGCCAATTCCTAATTCTCCATCGCCGTCTTGATCAAGCATCGATGTTAAAACATTACTATGATCATTTTGTGCAGGATTAACTTGAGCTTGTCCCCCAGCCAATAATCCGCCAAGAATGTCAGTTAAACCGCCACCTGATTGTACCGAATCATTTGTCAATCCGCCAGACACTGCTTTTTTAGCCAAATAACCCATAATTATTGGTGCAGCAATTTTCATTATCATTGCTATTTTATCAGAACCAACTCCTGTCGATTGAGCCAAATTATTTTTTATATTTTCTTGATTATCACCTAGTACGTGACCCAAAATATTCCCACCATCACCCTGGACATCATTACTTAGAAAACCTGACAAATTATCTAGAATTCCTCCATTATGTTTACCACTAGTTAGTGCACCCAACAAACCTGATAGTCCATCTGGAGTCGATGCATTATTTTGCATTGCACCAACTAAAGTTGGCAATAATGAAGTTAAAACAGAAGTTGTTTCACCTTGGCTTGCACCTACTTTTTCTGAAACTCCTCCAATAATTTGTTTGCCTAAATCGCTATCCAATAAATCCATTAATCCTGTCATAATTTTTTAGTTTTGGTTAATTTATAAGACGTAAACATATAAATTATTTTTTAATAAAAAAATTACGCTCATTTCTCTTTAACAAATTGTAATGTTTTAAAAAAAACTAAATCTTCAAAAATCCAGCAATTTGCTCGGCCAGTTCGGTTCCAATTCTATCTTGAGCTTCGAGTGTTGCGGCACCAATATGAGGCGTTAACGAGATTTTTGGGTGCATCAAAATAGTTATTTCCGGCCTAGGCTCATTCTCAAAAACATCTAAACCTGCAAACAAAATTTTGCCAGAATTTAAACCCTCAATAAGTGCAACTTCATTAATAACGCCTCCTCGTGAGCAATTAATTATTCCGACATTGTCTTTCATTATTGCAATTTGCTCCGCATCAATTACATATCCGTCTTGAGCTGGAACGTGTAGAGTTATAAAATCTGCATTTTTAAAAATATCTTTAGTTGGTACGGTTTCAATTTCAATATTAATAAATTGTCCGTTATAAAAATTGACTTTTACATCTACTTTTCCAATGAATTTATCAGTTGCAATGACTTTCATCCCTAATCCCAAGGCCATTTTCGCAACCGCTTGACCTATGCGACCAAATCCAATAATTCCAAGTGTCTTACCTCTCAATTCTATTCCGTTTGCATAAGCTTTTTTTAATCCTTCAAAATTAGAATCTCCTTCTAATGGCATATTTCTGTTAGAATCATACAAAAAACGAACTCCAGAAAACAAATGTGCAAAAACCAACTCAGCTACACTTTCGCTTGATGATGCTGGTGTATTAATGACATGAATTCCTTTTGATCGGGCATATTCTACATCAATATTGTCCATGCCCACGCCACCACGACCTATAATTTTTAGGTTTGGGCAGGCATCGATTAAATCTTTTTTAGCTTTTGTGGCACTTCTTACTAAAAGTACCGAAATATTGTTCTGATTGATATATGCGGCAACTTGCTCCTGTGCAACTTTGGTCGTAATAACCTCAAAACCCGACTTTTCTAATGCTTGAATTCCACTAATAGAAATTCCATCGTTTGCTAATATTTTCATTATATAATTTTTTAAAGAAGGAAGTTAAAAGATGGATGATCTAACTTATACTTCATTTTTTTTATTAAAAATTAAAAACTTCCATCTACAAGTGTCTTACTTCTAGTTCTTTCATAACATCAACCAAAACCTGAACACTTTCAATTGGCAAAGCATTGTACATCGATGCACGATAACCGCCAACAGATCGGTGACCTGATAAACCAGAAATATTTGCTGCTGCCCACATTTGATCAAAAACTGTTGCGTGCGTTTCGTTGTTTAATAGAAATGTTGCATTCATATTACTTCTATCTTCTTTGTTTGCAGCACCTCTAAATAAAGAATTTCTATCGATCTCATTATACAACAGTGTTGCTTTGGCATTATTTAATTTTTCAATTGCGGCAATGCCACCCAAATTTTTGAGCCACTGCAAGGTCAATAAAGATGCATAAATAGGAAAAACAGCTGGTGTGTTGTACATACTGTCAGCCTTTATATGTTGTGCATAATCCAACATTGTAGGAATATTTCGACCAGATTTTCCTAAAATTTCCTCTTTAACAACCACCAGAGTTGTTCCTGCTGGTCCCATATTTTTTTGTGCACCAGCATAAATCAAATCAAATTTTGAAAAATCTAAAACTCTCGAAAAAATATCGGAACTCATATCGCAAACCATAGGAACACTTGTCTCAGGAAAAGATTTCATTTGTGTTCCAAAAATGGTATTGTTAGAGGTACAGTGAAAGTAATCAGCTCCAGCAGGAATTTCATAATCTTTAGGGATATAAGAATAATTATCCGCTTTTGAAGAGCCAACAACGAGCGTTTCTCCGAAATTTTGTGCCTCTTTAATTGCTGCTGCGGCCCAAGTTCCTGTATCGAGATAGGCTGCTTTTCCGCCAGTTTTCATTAAATTATAGGGTGCCATCAAAAATTCAAGACTTGCACCACCATGAAGAAATATTGCTTGATAACCTTTGCCTTTTAAATCTAAAAGTTCTAGAACTAAATCACGAATCTCGTCCATAACTGCAACAAAATCTTTGCTACGATGCGACATTTCAAGAATTGAAAGTCCAGAATTATTAAAATTCAATATCGCTTGAGCAGATTTATCGAAAACTTCTTGTGGCAAAATGCATGGACCTGCACTATAATTGTGTATTTTCATTTTATATATTTAGTGTTGCAAAAATCATAAATAGTATTCAAATTACAAAAATTAGTTATTAGTCAATTAGTTCAATTCTTAACAAAATCTATAAAGTTCGTGATTTGTAAACTAGCATTCAATTCTCGATTTATTATTTTTATAATAATATTTTATATTTTCCTGTCTTGAAAGGCGATCCATTAGATAAAAAAGATCGTGTGAAAAATTGAAAAAAAAAGTAGCGAAAAATTAAGAATATAATGATTGAGAAATTTTTTCCCGTTAATTAATAATTTGATACGCATCAAAAATCAGTGTGTCCTATGTTTCTTCAAAATTTTATAAGCAAATTGTTATAGCATAATGTTTTACTTAAAGTAATAATCTTCAATTTTATGGCTATAATCTAATAAACATATGTTTTTTTATCCACTAATTACACTGATTACACAGATTTTTTATAAATATAACGAAGAAAATCTTTGAAATCCTTTAAATCTGTGGCGAAATAAATTGAAAACAAATATATTAT
>JAYVIW010000066.1:0-23516 GCA_043769905.1 Bacteroidota bacterium | reverse complement strand
TTTTGCTGGTGCTGGCGGTCTTGATTTAGGTTTTCAAAAGGCTGGTTTTGATGTAGTTTGGGCAAATGAATATGACAAAGATATTTGGGAAACTTACGAGAAAAATCATAAAAATACAATTTTAGATAAGCGTAGCATTGTTGATATTCCCTCAAATGAAGTTCCTGATTGTGATGGAATAATTGGCGGTCCTCCTTGTCAAAGTTGGTCAGAAGCAGGATCAAAAAGAGGAATTACAGACAAAAGAGGTCAACTTTTTTATGAATTTATGAGAATTCTTGCGGATAAAAAACCTAAATTTTTTCTCGCAGAAAATGTTTCTGGAATGTTACTTCCTGCTCATAAAGATGCACTTGCAAACATCAAGCAAATGTTTACCGATATTGGTTACGATTTATCTTTTCAGTTATTAAATGTTTCAGATTTCGGTGTTCCACAAGATCGGAAACGTGTTTTTTTTATTGGTTATAGAAACGATTTAGAAATGAAATTTCAATTTCCCAAAGGTGTAACAATTGAGAATAAGATTACTTTGGAGAATGCAATAAATGATTTAAAAAATAATGTTTTACCTGCGAAAGAAGGTAATTACACTAATGGTGACAATTGCAAAATTTATAATCACGAATATATGATTGGCGGATTTTCATCAATGTTTATGTCTAGAAATAGAGTTCGTTCTTGGGATGAAGTTTCTTATACAATCCAAGCAGGTGGTAGACACGCACCAATTCATCCACAAGCTCCAAAAATGAATTTTATAGAACAAAATGTTAGGGAGTTTGTCAAAGGTAAAGAGCGTTTGTACAGACGATTGAGTGTTCGAGAATGTGCAAGAGTTCAAACTTTTCCTGATGATTTTATTTTCTATTACAAAAGTGTTGTTGCTGGATATAAAATGATTGGAAATGCAGTTCCTGTTGAAATGGCAAAAGTTTTAGGCGAAAAAATATTTAAAGATTTAAGTAAAAATAAAACTACCAAAAAAGAAATATTTCAGAAAGTATCGTTAGTCAACAATGGAAATATTGTTCGAGAAAAAATGAATGAGATGTTAAATTCTATATCAGCATAATGGCAAAAATATCAACCCAAACAATAAACGGAAAAGCATTTGAATATGTGCTTTTAAATGAATTTTTAGAACGATTAAAAACAATTACTTCTGTTTCTGTTGTGGAAAATGAACCTTATAAAACTGCAAAAAAATGTTTTTTGGGTTTTGATGAAAATGAGCAAAGTCATTATAAATTAGTTGCAAGTTTTGCCGTTAATTTTCTACTAGATATAGAACCCCGTTTAGGAAACGGAATCAATGAGACAGATATTCTGCAACTTGAAATTGTTTCGGATAAAATGGGTCAAAGTGGCGATGTTCGTGATGTTTTAGCAATTCGATCTTTACAGAAATGGGAAATTGGTATTTCTGCCAAAAACAATCATCGTGCCGTTAAACATTCTCGTTTGTCAAACGATATTGATTTTGGTTCAAAATGGTTAAACGTTCCTTGTTCTATTGACTATTTTGAGGAAATAAAGCCAATTTTTGATAATTTAGCAAAGTTGAGAACTGCAAGTAAATCAACTCAAAAGTGGGATACTTTAGGCGATTATCATTCATCAGTTTATGTACCTGTTTTAGATGCTTTTAGAAAAGAGTTATTACGTTTAGATGTTGATAATGTTGGAATTGTAGCCGAAAGATTAATTGAATATTTAATTGGGCGACAAGATTTTTACAAAGTAATTAAAGGAAAAAATAAAGTTGAAATTCAAGCATATAATTTACACGGTACTTTAAATTTACCTTTTGAAAATATAAAGCCTAAAGCCAAAATTCAGAAACTGAAACTACCAAATAGGTTAATTGAAGTTGTTTATCAAGAAAATTCTAAAACGACGCTTTTAGTTACTTTGAATGAAGGTTGGCAAATTTCTTTCAGAATTCACAATGCAAGTTCACGAATAGAACCTTCATTGAAATTTGATATTAATTTAGTTTCTGCTCCACATTCACTTTTCTCAAATCAGTTATTTATTGGTTAAATAAACTAAAAACTCAATACAAATACATAATATAAATAAAAAAAATGATTCCAGCACAATTCAACGCTAAAGAAACAGAACAAAAATGGTATGACTATTGGATGAAAAATGATTATTTTTCATCAAAGCCTGACCATCGAACGCCTTATACAATCGTTATTCCACCACCAAACGTGACAGGTGTTTTGCACATGGGTCACATGATGAACAACACGATTCAAGATGTTTTGATTCGACGTGCACGACTTAAAGGGTTCAACGCTTGTTGGGTTCCTGGTACTGATCACGCATCGATTGCTACCGAAGCAAAAGTTGTAGCCAAACTTAAATCCGAAGGAATCAATAAAAGTGATTTGACTAGAGAAGAATTTCTAGTTCATGCTTTCACATGGACCGAAAAATATGGAGGAACAATTTTAGAACAACTCAAACAATTAGGTTGCTCATGTGATTGGAAAAGAACCAAATTCACAATGGATGCTGATATGTCGGCGTCGGTAATAAAATCTTTTGTAGATTTATACAACAAAGGACAAATTTATCGTGGTTACAGAATGGTAAACTGGGATCCTGAAGCTAAAACCACACTTTCTGATGAAGAAGTAATTTTCGAAGAACAACAAGGAAAACTTTTTTACATAAAATATAAAATTCAAGATTCTGATGAATTCTTAACAGTTGCAACGACTCGACCCGAGACCATTTTTGGAGATACGGCAATATGCGTAAATCCAAATGACGAACGTTTTGCACATTTGATAAAAAAAACTGTAATTGTGCCAATTTGCAATCGAGAAATTCCGATTATTGGTGATGAATATGTCGATATTGAGTTCGGAACCGGTTGTCTAAAAGTAACGCCAGCCCACGACATCAATGACAAAACACTTGGTGAAAAACACAATTTAGAAATTATTGATATTCTAAATGACGATGCTTCACTTAACAGTTTTGGATTACATTATAAAGGCAAAGATAGATTTGTAGTTCGTGAAGAAATAGCATTAGAACTTGATAAAATCGGTGCATTAGCCAAAACCGAAATTCACTTGAACAAAGTTGGAACGTCAGAAAGAACCAAAGCGGTAATCGAACCAAGATTGTCTGATCAATGGTTTTTGAAAATGGAAGATTTAGTAAAACCAGCCATAAAAGCAGTTCTAGAATCAGATGACATTGTATTGCACCCAAAACGTTTTGAAAATACTTACAGACATTGGTTAGAAAATATTCGAGATTGGAATATTTCGCGACAACTTTGGTGGGGACAACAAATTCCAGCTTATTTTTATGGTGATGGGAAAGAAGATTTTGTAGTTGCAGAAAATATTGAAGATGCTCTTAAACTTGCAAAAATAAAAACTTCAAACGCCCATCTTCAAACTTCGAACCTACGACAAGATTCAGATGCACTTGACACTTGGTTTTCGTCGTGGTTGTGGCCAATAGCTGTTTTTGGAGGAATAATGGACTCGGAAAACGAGGATTTTAAATACTACTATCCAACAAATGACTTGGTAACTGGTCCAGATATTTTGTTTTTCTGGGTTGCCAGAATGATCATTGCAGGATATGAATATACTGGTCAAAAACCTTTTAAAAACGTATATTTAACTGGTTTGGTTCGTGACAAGCAACGCCGGAAGATGTCAAAATCTTTAGGAAATTCTCCTGAACCACTAGAATTAATAGAAAAATTTGGAGCTGATGGCGTTCGTGTTGGTTTGCTTTTGAGCGCATCGGCAGGAAACGATATAATGTTCGACGAAGAAATGTGCAATACTGGAAAAGCATTTACTAATAAAATTTGGAATGCATTCAAATTAATTTCTGGTTGGGAAGTTTCATCAACTATTTCGCAACCAGAATCGAGTAAAGTTGCTGTTGAATGGTATGAAGCCAAGTTACAAAAAACTTTGTTAGAAATTGAAGACAATTTCGAGAAGTACAGATTATCCAATGCTTTAATGGCAACTTACAAATTGGTATGGGACGATTTTTGTTCTTGGTTTCTAGAAATGATAAAACCAGCCTATCAACAACCTATTGATAGTTTGACATTTGCAAAAGCAATCGAAATTCTTGAGGTTAACCTGAAATTATTGAACCCGTTCATGCCTTTTTTGACGGAAGAAATTTGGCATTTGATAAAAGAAAGAACGCCCTCAGAAGCATTAATTATAGCTGAATATCCAAAAATGAATGGTTTTGACAATTCTATTATTGATGATTTTGAATTCACATCTGAGGTTATTTCAGGAATCAGAACTATAAGAAAAGAAAAAAATATTGCTCAAAAAGATGCAATCGATTTAAAAGTAATTAATAACGAAAAAACTTCTAGTTATTTTGATTCAGTAATTATGAAACTTGGAAATGTTTCAAGTTTAGAATATGTATCCGAAAAAGTTGACGGATCGTTGACTTTTAGAACAAAATCGAATGAATATTTTATTCCAATCTCTGGAAATATAGATGTCGCAACCGAAATTGCTAAACTTTCATCCGAATTAAATTACGCTCAAGGATTTTTAAAATCAGTTCAAATAAAACTTTCAAACGAAAAATTTGTTGCCAATGCGAAGCGAGAAATCATTGAAAATGAACGCAAAAAAGAAACCGATGCTTTAGCAAATATTGCCACTATCGAACAAAGTCTAAATAGTTTGAGATAAAATATTATATTAGATTTATAAAAAAAACCATTTCAATTCGAAATGGTTTTTTTTAATTATAATATTAATTGAGAATAATTTTTTTTGTAATTGATTGATTACTTGATGTTAACTTTAAAAAATAAAAGCCATTCGGCAAATTTTCTAATGTATGGGTATTGCTCTCAAAAACTGGCTTCTTAATAATTTTCATTAATTGACCATTGATGTTTATTAACTCGATTTCATCAATAGTAACTTTTGAACTGATATTTATTGTTGCATTATTAGATGGATTAGGATAAATTTTCAAATCTGCGGCAATTTCAAAATCAGAAATTGATAACTGAGATGGCGCCAATCCCCAAATGCTTTGAACATAAGTGTTATTATCTATATAAGGATTTCGATTATTTTGTCTTGCATAAATTGCATTATTCCTAACAATTTCACGTTGCGATACTGGATCATTCAAATTCCACTGCAATAAAATATTTTTGAAAGTTGGTGTAAAGACCTCATTAACAGTTCCGTTAAACATTGGATATGTTTCGCCCCAAGTTGTTATTAAATTTTCATAACGAGTAGCAAAATAAAAATAAATTCTTGCTATATCACCTTTAAAATCATCAACAACTTCAAAAACTTGAGCTGAATAACCCAAAGAAAATCCTGCATTTAAACCACTGGCCAACCTCGAACCGTTTAACGTTGTACTACCGCCAGTTGCAACAGTTTCGCCATGAGGAAAATTATTTCTAAGACCATTAACTTTTCCATCAGTTGGGGTTACCGAATGTGCATCTGATACCATCGGCTCTTGTGAATTAAAAAAATATTGAGGAATTATGTGTTCACGATTGTAACAATCACCTTCGACCGAATAATTTCCACAACGTTGCGCACTGCTTGCTATTGAATAATTATATGGATCAGGACCCGAAGGATTTTCTGAATACATATCTAGTAGTGAAGCGTCATTTTCGTAAAAGCTATCGATATCAGATACTTGATAAGTAGTATATAAACCAGCATAACCCCGATTATTGTGGTCATTAATAATATTATGCAACTGTGTTTTTAAAATATAACCACTTCCAGTTGCAGTTGCATAGTAACCTGTTGGTGGCTGTGCATTTCCTAAAATAAAATTTAATATAGCTACTAAAATATATATTTTTTTCATAATATTTTTTAAATAGTTTTACGTTCTAGTAATGCCATATAAAAACCATCAAAACCAGATTCATGTGCTAGAATTCTCACATCTTTTACAAAAGTAAAACTTTTCCCATTCTCTGTTGTCAAGAAATGGTTAATTTGTTCTTGATTTTCTGATGGCAAAATTGAGCACGTCGCATAAACTAGTTTTCCGCCAGGTTTTACAATTCTTGAATAACTTTCTAAAACTTCGGCTTGAACTTTTTTGATATTTTCTATGAATTCTGGTTGTAATTTCCATTTGGCATCTGGGTTGCGTTTCAAAACGCCCAAACCGCTACAAGGTGCATCGATTAGAACTCTGTCTGCTTTTTCATACAATTTTTTAATAATTTTGGTCGAATCTATTATTCTATATTCAATATTAAAAGCACCATTTCTTTTGGCACGAAGTTTCAATTGTTTAAGTTTGCTTTCATACAAATCCATTGCAATCAATTGCCCTTTATTTTCCATCAACGATGCCATGTGCAAGGTTTTACCGCCTGCACCAGCACATGTATCAACAACCCTCATTCCAGGTTTAACATCTAGAAAAGCAGCAACTAGCTGAGATGAAGCGTCTTGAACTTCAAAAAAACCATCTTTAAATGCATCTGTTAAAAATACATTTGCACGCTCTTTAAGAACTAATGCGTCTGGTTGATTTTCAAGAACATCGGTTTCTATGTTTAAATCCATTAAAATTGCCCGAAGTTTTTCTTTTGTTGTTTTTAGTGTATTGGTTCTCAAAATTACTTTTGCTGGTTGGTTTTGAGCAGCAATTTCTTTTGCCCAAACCGTTTCACCCAGTTCTTTAACGCCCAAAGCGTCCATCCAATCTGGAATAGATTCTTTGAAAACTCTATTTTTGGATAATTCGTCAAATTTACCTTTAATTTTTCGTTCCGGTGTTCCTTCAAGTTGTTTCCAATCAGGTATTGGGTAACCTCTTAAAACTGCCCAAACTGAAAAAATTCGCCATAAATCATCACGATTAAACGGTTCTTTTACTTCGGCAATTTCGGAATATAAACGCTTCCAACGTACAACTTCATATAGGGTTTCGGCAACAAATTTTCTGTCAGCACTTCCCCAACGCTTGTCTTTTTTGAGTGAACGTGCTACAACTTTGTCAGCATATTCTTTTTCGTTGAATATAGCGTTTAATCCGTCAATGGTTGTATAAACTAAATTTCGGTGTAATCTCATTTCTAAATTTTGATTTGCAAAGGTACTATTAAATCATGAATATTTATAGTATAAAAAAACCGCCTGTTAGTTGGCGGTTTATAAATTTAATGATGGTACACTCTAGTCATTATAATTTTTTCTGGAGGATGTAATACCATTGGAAATTTTTCTATCTTAACAGAACTGCTATCAAGTCCGAATGCTTTTTCTTCAGACAAACTCATTTTTTTAAAAAAGAAATAAGAATTCATAATTATTTTTTCATGCCACAGTAAATCACTGTCGTTGGATAAGAATTTTTCTGACAATACAAACTTAAAATCTCCCAAAATATTATTTTTGTTTAATGATTCATAACGACTTGTAATATCAACTTCACCATTAGAAACCATATTTTTTAATACTTCTTTAAACATCAAATTAATTTTTGTTGGTTCTCTAAAACCTAGATTGAAATCAACTCGATACAAATCATCTTTCACGATTTCCGTGACTTTATATTCTGTTTTGTATGGTTCACTCAATATATTTACATGCACAAACCAATAAACATCAGCTCGTTTTGGTCGTTTTTGCATAATCGAATACATTACTTTTTCTTCAATTTCATCAACTCGGTTCGCATTTGTCATGTAAACTAAATGTGTAGCATATTTTGGAATTGATAAATCGACACTTAACTCGGCAAGTACTTTTTTATAGTCTTCAATTTTAACAATTTTCGTATAATTCTTGCTGATTTTTTTGGCTAAAAACCATATTGACATTACCATTATAATTGCCAAGGCTATAATTGCAGTAACAAATCCACCGTCTTTAAATTTAGTAATATTGGCAGCCAAAAAACTCAATTCAATGGCGCTGTACATAGCCATTAATGGGGCAATAAAATACCATTTTACTCTTTTCATTATTAAATAATAATTCAATAATATAGTTGTCATGATCATACAAAGTATAATGGCTAACCCATAGGCATGAGACATTTTACTTGATTCTTCAAAATATAAAACAATACCGATACAACCCAAAAATAACAACCAATTGATTGACGGGATGTACATTTGTCCTTTAACTTCAGTTGGATATTTGATTTTTACTTTTGGCCAAAAATTCAATCGCATTGCTTCGTTTATCAATGTAAACGAACCACTAATCAAAGCTTGGGAAGCTATTACTGCTGCTAGAGTTGCAACACCAATCCCAAAAGGTTGGAACCATTCTGGCATCATTAAATAAAACGGATTTGGGTTTGAGCTATTAATTTCGTTTAGTGTTTGTCCTTCATGTTGAATTAAATAAGCTGCTTGACCAAAATAATTGAGTACCAAAGTTGTTTTTACAAATATCCAACTAACACGAATATTTTTTCGACCACAATGTCCCATATCAGAATATAAAGCCTCTGCTCCAGTTGTACAAAGAAAAACAAAACCAAGTATAAAAAAACCTTCTGGATTTAATCCCTCTGGAGCAACTAAAATATGATAAGCATAGTATGGATTCACTGCTTTTAAAACTTCAGGATGTCCTGCGATTTGCATAATTCCAAGTACAGCGAGCATAGAAAACCAAATTAGCATAACTGGTGCGAAAAACTTTCCGACTAATTTGGTTCCAAATTGTTGTATCGAAAAGAGTACGAATAAAATACCAATTACAATTCCTTGAATATCAGAAACTTCAAGTGCCGGATAAAATATTTTTATTCCCTCAACCGCCGATGCAACAGATATTGGAGGCGTGATAATTCCATCTGCCAAAAGCGCACTGCCACCAATAATTGCTGGAACAATCAACCATTTTATTTTTGTTTTTTTTACTAAAGCATATAGCGCAAAAATTCCACCTTCGCCATGATTGTCTGCACTTAGTGTTAAAATTACATATTTTATTGTAGTTTGAAGTGTTAATGTCCAAAAAACCAATGAAATTCCGCCAAGAATCAAATCTTTATTAATTGCAAAATTTAGACCAATAAGTTCCTTCATTACATATAAAGGGGAAGTACCTATATCGCCGTAAATAATACCTAAACTAACCAATAAACCTGCAATTGTCCACTTCGAATGGATATTATGATGTGATGAATTCATCTTTTTAAATATTTAAAAAGCAAAAATACTATTTTAAAATAAATTTAATTAATTTTTTTTATGATTTTATATAAATCAAATTAATTTTGAACTAAAATAAAATAACTTCAAAATAATTATTTTGTAAAATATAAAAAATCAAAAAATAAATTATTGTATTTTAGCAACTTAAAAATTTAATATGACTATTTTTTCAATTAAAAATTCAATAATATTTGTGTTTATTTTGATTATTTCAAGTGCTTTTGCTCAGGAAATCAATACAAACAACCAGTCAAAATTTGATGATATTTCAAATCGTTCAAGCACATTATACAGAACAGCATCAGGTAAACCCGGTCCCAACTATTGGCAAAATGTTGCTAATTATAAAATTGAAGCCGAAATTTTTCCAGAAACATCATTTTTGAAAGGAAAAATAATTTTGAATTATACCAACAATAGTCCAGAAAATCTTGATTATATATGGATGTATTTAGACCAAAATAGATTTACCTCAAATTCTCGAGGTACTTTAACAAGTCCAAAAATTGACCGTTATGCTGGTGATACCGACGGAGGTTTTACTATAAGTAATCTAGTGGCATCAACTGAAAAAAACGAGATGTCAAAAAATATAATTTCAGATACTCGCATGCAAGTTTTTTTTAAAGAACCAATAAAAGCCAATGGAGGTTATGCAAAAGTTTCAATGGATTTTGAATTTAAAATTCCAAAAAGTGGAATGGACAGGATGGGTAAATTAGAGTCCAATAAAGGTACAATTTTTTCGATAGCACAATGGTATCCTAGGGTTTGTGTTTTTGACGATGTAGCTGGCTGGAATGTAGAGCCTTATCTTGGTGCGGGCGAATTTTATTGCGAATACGGCAACTTTGAATATAGCATAACGGTTCCGTTCGATCAAATTGTTGTAGGATCGGGCGAATTATTAAATCCAAATGAAGTTTTAACCGCAACTCAAATAAAAAGATTAGAACAAGCCAAAATATCAGATAAAACAATTATGATTATAAATGATTCAGAAGCTGGAAATAGTTTGTTGACCAGACCCAATCAATCAGGAAAATTAACTTGGAAGTTTAAAATGGATAACTCAAGAGATATAGCTTTTGCATTTTCTAAAGCATTTATTTGGGATGCTGCTAAAATTAATTTACCCTCAAAAAAAACATCGTTGGCACATTCAGTTTATTTTAATGAAGTGAAAGGCAATAAAAAATGGGGGCGTTCTACAGAATTTACTAAAACCTCAATAGAACATTATTCTTCAATGTGGTACGAATATCCATATCAAAACGCAGTTAATGTTGCTTCAAATGTTGGGGGAATGGAATATCCTGGTGTTTCTTTTTGTAACAGTCAAGACGCAGAATCTTCGCTTTGGTCGGTAACTGATCATGAATTTGGGCACAATTGGTTTCCGATGATTGTTGGTTCAAACGAACGCAGGTATGCCTGGATGGACGAAGGTTTTAATACATTTATCAATCATTATGCTGCCAAAGCTTTTAATAACGGTGAGTTCAAGTCTTATTTAAATTCAGAATATTTAAATTATTGGATGTCAGATGCTAATAGAGAAAGTATTGCGACATACCCTGATGTAACTAGAGATAGTAATTTAGGTTTTACCGCCTACTTTAAACCTGCATTTGGATTGCTAATGCTTCGTGAATATGTATTGGGTCACGAACGTTTTGATAACGCATTTCGAACTTATATTAAGACGTGGGCATTCAAGCATCCGCAACCTAATGATTTTTTTAATTGTATGGACAATGTGGCTGGCGAAAATCTCAATTGGTTTTGGAAAAGTTGGTTTTACGGCACTGGAAGCATTGATTTATCATTAAAAACTGTTATCGAAGCAGATAATAATTATGAAATAACTATTAGCAATTTGGGCGAAGTACCTATGCCAGTTTTATATGAAATTGTTTACAATGACGGGAAGAAAGAAAGAAAAACTTTGCCGGTTGAAGTTTGGCAAAAACAAAATAGCTGGACTTTCAAAATAGATAATGCTGCACAAATAAAAACAATAAATATCGATCCTGATAATATTCTGCCTGAAACAAATAAATTAAATAATTCTTGGACAAATTATAAATAATTTTAATTCTAATTTAATTGATTAGCAATTATTAGCATGTTTAAAACAAAAAGCGGCTTCTAAAATCTGACGGCTTTATTCGCTAAGTAAATAGTATATTAATGTTTATTTCGATATTGTTTCAATAATTTTTTATTGAAATTGTCTTCTGCTCTTTTAAATTTCAAAATTTTTATTGGAGTCAAAATTGATTTTAAATTAGATATCAACTTTTTTCGATTTTGAAACAATTCATCTTCTGTTACTTCTAGTTTAGATAACAAATTAGCCGCCTCTTTATCACTCATTTTATTCAAATCTTCATTAGTTATTTTAGTAATTAATGACTTTGTTTTTGAACTTCTAATTTGTTGTTGTTTGGCTTCAAAAGCGTTATAAATTGGCCAAAATTTAGTCGATTCTTCGGAACTCATTTCCAATTCGGTTGTTATAAAAGAAACTTTTAGTGCTTTTATTTGTTCTTTTTTTTCTCGTCCCGCTCTCTGTTGTGCGGTGGCTGAGAAAGTAATTATAACTATCAATACAAATAACGTTTTAAGGTTTTTCATTTTTATCAATTAATTAAAATTTCTTCAAGATTTTCGTTGCTGTATAATTCATTTTCTAAGTCAATATAATGTATTTTAATATCAACTTTCAATTTTTCGATGTCGTTTTCTGACAATAAAACGGCAATATCATTTTCGCTTATTGAAGTATTATTAGCTATGTAGTTTTCTAATTCGATAATATTTTCTTGATTTGTAGTAGGAATATTTTTGATAATATTTGCTATACCAAATGTCAAAATAAATATTGCTGCAAGAGCAATAACCCAAGTTTTGGTTTTAGAAAATATTGAAATAACTTTTACATTTTTATCTTGTGGCAAAATGACCTTGAAATTCTCAAAATAATTATCTGGAACTTTAAAACCAGCTTCAATTTTTGGATGATTATCAATATTAAAATCTTTCATTTTATTAAGACTATTTATTTTTAAAATGGTTTAATTATTTTTTACAAATTCTTCAATTTTTTTGGAAGCAATATGGTAAGATGCTTTTAATGCACCTACCGACGTTCCTAAAACATCTGAAATTTGTTCATATTTTAATTCATCAAAATACTTCATTTTGAAAACTAATTGTTGTTTTTCGGGTAGAATTGCAATAGCTTTTTGAAGTTTGATTTGAATTTCAGCACCTTCAAAATAGACATCAGCCTCGAGATTATCAATAATTTTATTTTGTAATTCCTGATTTGTTGTATTGTTTCGTTTGGCTTTACTAGTTAAGAAAGTTACTGATTCGTTTGTAGCAATTCTATACATCCACGAATATAACTTACTTTCGCCTTTGAATTTATTCAAATATTGAAAAACTTTTACAAATGTATTTTGCATTACGTCGTTAGCATCATCATGATTCAAAACTATACTTCGAATATGATAATAGAGTGGTTTTTGATATAAATTTACAAGATTTTGAAACGCAAAATTTTGCGTTTTTGGATTTAAAAGTTTTTGAATAAATTCTTTCTCGTCAATCAAAATTAAGCATTTAATTATTGGAACACCAAATTTAAAAAAAATTTAAAAAGTAATTTATTTTTTTTTACACACAAAATATTTTTCATTATTAATCAAAATTGATGAAACTTCTAACTGTTTAAACAAATGAAAGTATTTTTTTTTAGCTTTTTCATTTAATAATAAAAATGAATCTTTTTTCATTTCATTTACAATTGTACTCTCAAAAAAATAACCAGGAAAACAGAAACCAATTTTCTTTAGATTTATAGAATTAAATTCATTTAAATAATAAAATGCAGGTGAAATCCCATCTAAATATACTTCAGCATTTTTAGTAATATTGGTTTGAAGTGTATTCTTTAAAATTTCTTGGTTTTGCATTTTGGTTTCTTTTCTAAAAAACGTATAAACCACAATTGCGCCCAAAAAGAAAATTGAAAAAATATAAGCAGTTTTATGAAATTTTAAATGTAAATTATTGTTAAATTTTGTTTCACAATAAACATACATTATAAAAGAATAAGGTAGTATAAATTGAAAATAATGCATATAAGATGCAGTGAAAAACACTGATAAAGAAAAAATAAATGGTAAAAAATAAATTAAATTTTTATTATTTAATTTATTTTTATTTTTGAGCAGGAATATTGGAATAAAAACCAAATAACAGTTATAGGCTCCAAAAAATATAAAACCCAACGAATAAGTAAAAAAATTATATGATAATCCAGTACCGTTGCCCATATCTAGTGCAACTCCTTGCCCTAGACTATATTTCAGGCAATCCTTTAAACCTAAACCATTATAAATAAGATAAAAATAAAAAATTAAAATTGGTACTATTATACCAAATGCTAAACTAAGTAAATTTTTTATTTTTAATTGTTTTGTAATTATAATATCAATTCCTATTACAGCAATTATAAACAATCCATTTTGTTTAGACAAGAAGGCTAAACTGACCGCAATTCCTGTGAAAAAAATTAATGTTAATTTTTTGGATTCTTTAAATTGAAAATAAAAAATTAAACTTAATAATTGAAAGAAAACAGTTATTGTTTCTAACATTAAAGAACATCCATCCAGCATTAACAAAACTAATAAATAATATAAGGCATAGAAAATATTTCTTTGAAGATATCCATTTATCTTCTTTAATATTTGAAATAATAAAATTGAGGATCCTATAGCAAAAATAAAATTTATAAAAAAGCTGAACCTAAAATCAGGAAATTCTGAAAATAAAAATGGAATACCGTAAATTAATATTGCTAAAGGATTATATATTGTTCCTATTTCTAGAAAATAAATTTTTCCATTATAAATTGCTCTTGACAGGCAAAGAAAATAACCTGAATCTGGGTCTAATAGTGGGAAATAGTAATTTCCAACAACTAATAAAAAAAATATTAAAAAAACAAAAATACTTAAGATAAAATATACATGATGATGCAGTTTCATTAAAAATGTTTTAAACAATTATTATTGGTTTTTTAAATACAAATTTAATTGATATTGGAACTTTTATAAGTACCCTTGATTCGTATTTTTTTTAAAGCTAATTTCAATTTCACTGGAATATAAATTTCGGTCACCCAATTGATTGCTTTTTGTTGTTCAACTTTACTAATGTTATAAATATCAATCAATGGTAATTCGGTTTTTTGAACCAAATTGTTACTACTCATCAATTCATAAGCTTTATTTAATGCAATATTTTTGTGAGTATAATCGCCGTTTAAAGTTATTTTTATTGCTTGAAACGGCAATATTTCTCCAAAAGTTATTTCGCTATTTTGACTTATCATCAATGAGTCTTTAATTGGTACACAAACCGAAAAGTTGGTTATTTGTGTTGCGTTATTAACAAAATTGTATTTTACAAATGGTTTGCCATTCAGCGAAATTTTATTGTCTTTGACAAATTTCAATAATTTTGGAATCATTACTTCAATATTACTTTGCAAATTCACGTTTCTGCTATAAATTGTTTTTTGTAAATAAAATCCAATATTTTTTATTTGAAAACCATCAACTTTTATAGCAAAAGCATTGAGTTGAGAATTAAAGTTTTTATCAATATTAGCTAAACTTTTCTCGTACATCGAACCAATTAAACTGTCCATTCCACCAAATAAAGAGGTGAAAATTTTGGTCACGAAATTCATTTTACCAACATTTCGCCAAGTTACTTTGGTTTTTCCTTTTACATCTTCAAACTTCCAAATGACATTGGACAAATTACCATTAAAATTCATTGACTGGAAAATACTGTCGTTTGCAGCCAATGAAACTGTTGTCAATTTACCCTCACCGTCTTGACCTTTCCATGAGTAATAACTACCTTTACCAATGGTGTTTTTTGGATAAATAAACTTCATCGAAGCATCGTCTTTTTTCCAAGAACCAAACTCCTCCCAATTTCTATAATCATTTATATAATTAAAAACAGTAGCCTTTGGCGCATTGATGATTCTTGAACGCGAAATATCAAAATCTGGTTTTAATGTAGCAACTAAAATTGAAGTCGTAACAAAAACTAAAAGTAACAAAAGCAATATGTATTTTAAAATTTTCATAATCAAATATTTATAAAATATTAATGTTTGAAATTAAATTTTATAACAAATAAGATGGCGATAAAAACAACAAAACCAATTAAAATTTTATAATTTCCTTTATAAAATTCTCTATGCAACATTTTGTCCTTTCCGTATGCATAAACCATTGCTGCTACAAATGCTACTACAAATAAACCAGCAAAAATCATTTGTCCTTGACTAAACATAAAAATAATATTTTTTAAACAAAAGTAACCATTTTATTTGAAAAACAGTTGATTATAATTTTGAATAAACACAAAAAAAAAATCACTTGAAAACAAATGATTTTTTTAACTATGAAAATTTAGTTCTTCATTACACTTTTACGGTCCAACCAAATGTATCATCAGCCAATTTGTATTGAATATTGGTTAATTTTTCTTTCAACTGCAAAGCAATTGAATTTTCAATTTTAGGCAACTCATAATAAATACTTTGATAAGAAAAACCAACAATTGGATTGATAACTGCTGCTGTGCCTGCTCCAAAAACTTCCATTAAGGTACCGTTTTTTGCTGCCTCTAAAAGTTCTGAAACCAGTACTGGACGCACATCAACTTTAATATTATCGCGAATTGCAATATCAATTATACTTTTTCGTGTAACTCCATCAAGAATTCTTTCGCTTGTGGGAGCAGTATATAACGTATCGTTTATTCTAAAAAAAACATTCATTGTTCCAGCTTCCTCAAGTTTGGTGTGGGTGGCATCATCAGTCCAAATAATTTGTTGAAAACCTTTATCGTTTGCCAATTTTGTTGGATAAAACTGTGCTGAATAATTTCCAGCAGCTTTGGCAGCGCCAATACCGCCATTTGCCGCGCGGCTGTAATGTTCTGCAATTATTACTTTTACTTCACCCGAATAATAAGATTTTGCTGGCGATAAAATAATCATAAATCTATATTGTGATGAAGGTGCCGCAATAACTCCAGTACCAATTGCTATCATAAACGGTCTTATATACAACGTGTTACCTAACCCTTTTTTTACCCAATTTCGCTCTATGTTTATCAATTGGTTTAAACCATTCATAAAAATATCCTCAGGAACTTCGGGCATTGCCATTCTTTTGGCCGATTTGTTAAAACGATTCATGTTTTCTTCTGGTCGAAAAAGCCATACTTCATCGTTGTCATCTTTGTAGGCTTTCATACCTTCAAAAATGGCCTGTCCGTAATGAAAAACTTTCGCAGATGGATCTAACAAAAATGGAGCATAAGGCGTTATTGCTGGTTTTTGCCACTGCCCATTTCTAAAATCGCAAGTGAACATATGATCGGTGAAGATGGTTCCGAAGGAAAGATTTTCAAAATCAATACTATCAATTTTTGAATAATCTACTTTTACTATATCGATTTCGTTTAAGGTTGATACAATCATATTTTTAGGTTTATATAAATTTATATAAAATATTAAGTATTTGATTTTTAATTAGTTAAAATAATTTATCATAAAATATAGAACAAATTTATTTTTTTACAAAAATAATTAAATTTGAATATAACTCGCATTTTATTACTAGATATTTATTATTTTTTTACTTAAATTTAAATAAATCACAAAAAAATAAGAATATAATAATAAATATTCAAAAAATAATTAAAATATATTGTTGTTTGTTAGAAGTTGCTATTTTTGTAGCAATTAAGAAATCAAACAAAATGAAAAAATAGTATTTATTATTTGTATTTTAGCCACAATAACAAATTGTAAAGCTCAAACAAAAACTGAAAAAATAATTCGGAATTCGCGTCTTTTGGTGCGAAGATCAATCCAGAAAACGCAGTTTCAATGCATGATTTAACAAATAAATATGGCAATATGCAACCTGGTGACACTATAAATGTTAAATTCATTTCGACTATTAAAGCGGTTTGCCAAAACAAAGGATGTTGGATGAAAGTTGCACTAGATCACAACGAAGAAACGTTTGTTAAATTTAAGGATTATGGATTTTTCATGCCCAAAGATGCAAAAGATAAAACGGTAATTGTTAACGGAAAAGCATTTGTTGGCGAAGCGTAACTTGAAGACAAAAAACAGTATGCAAGTGATGCAGGAAAACCACAATCTGAAATTGATAAAATAATAACCTCCAAAAAAACATTATCTTTTTTATCAGATGGTGTTTTAATCAAAAAATAGTGTGAAAAGAGAAATCATTACCACCCATGACGGCTCAACAACGATTCATTTGCCTGATTGGGACGAATGTTACCATTCCAAACATGGTGCAATTCAAGAGGCATATCATGTTTTTATTAAAGCTGGCTTTGACTTGATCAAAAATCAAGATATTTCAATTCTCGAAATGGGATTTGGAACTGGTCTCAACGCTTTTATAACTTTTTTGGAAAGTCAAAAGACAATGCAAACTATCGATTATGTTGGACTTGAAGCATATCCAGTTTTGTTTGAAGAAGCCACGCTAATGAACTATGTTTCCGAATTGCAAGCCAATGAAAATAGAGATATTTTTGAAAAAATGCATAGTGTTACTTGGGGAGAAAAAACGGCATTAAATTCTAATTTTTATCTAACTAAAAAACAAAAATTCTTTGAGGATTTTGATGAAATCAACAAGTATGACTTAATTTACTTTGATGCTTTTGGATATAGAGTGCAACCCGATTTATGGAGTACCGAAATATTTAAAAAAATGTATAATTCACTTAAAAATAATGGAATACTTGTTACTTATGCTGCTCGGGGTGTTGTAAAACGTTCCATGATTGAAGTAGGTTTTACTGTTGAAAAATTGCCAGGTGCACCTGGAAAAAGAGAAATGTTCAGAGCCAGAAAAAATTAAAATAATCTTAAAAAAAAAAATCAATAGTTAAACATTGTTAATCTTTATTGCTGAATTTTAATTTTAATTATTTTTACTCAATAATCAATCATTAATTTTTATTACCTAAAGTATGTCAAAAGCAATGTTCAATTATTCTAAAAAAATTCTGGAGTCTGTTAGTTTTGATTCTTATTTGTTTTGTAAGGAACTCGAAAAAGCAAAAAATATATTATTGCCTTATGAAATTGAACAATTAACAATTTGGCTAAAAAGTTTTATTGAAAAAAAACCAGAATTGCACCAATGCCTTATTTTTTTAAACAAATAAAACTAAAAAGAACTTAAATGGCTCTTTTTTTTATTTATTATCAACAGCATTTGGACTGATGATTTTGACATCTTGAAAAACAATCGCTCCTTTAACAACCCCGTTGATTGTTGCCCGCAAAGCATCAATGATTTGAATTTTGAGCTCGCTTTTTGGATAAATCAAACTGACTTCTCGTGCTGGTTTGGGGTCAACGAATTGTTTTAATTTTAATTGATCTTTTTCTCTCAAATCTAATGTATGCAGATAAGGTAGTAATGTGATTCCAAGACCTTCGTTTGCAAGTTTTATTAAAGTTTCAAAACTACCACTTTCTATTTTAAAAGAATTTACATCATTGATATTGTTTGATTTGCAAATATTTAAAACACTTTCTCTGAAACAATGACCATCTTGCAAAAGCAAAATATCATCAAGATTTAGGTCAACAATTTCAATTTCTTTTTTGGCAAAATGTTGGTTATTTTCAGGAATATATGCTACAAATGGTTCAAAATAAAGTACAATTTCCTTGATTTTTTCTTCATTAAGAGGTGTTGCTGCAATAGCAGCATCAAGTTTGCCGCTTTTGAGACGGGTGATTATTTCGTCTGTGTTTAGCTCTTCAATTATCAATTTTACTTTTGGATATTTTTTGATGAAATTATTCAAAAACATAGGTAATAATGTTGGCATTACGGTAGGAATAATTCCTAATCGAAACTCGCCACCAATGAAACCTTTTTGCTGTTCGACAATGTCTTGAATTCTATCAGCCTCAACAACAATATTTTTGGCCTGATTAATGATTTTTTGACCAATATCGGTAATTTTAATGGGTTTCTTTGTTCTGTCAAATATTTGAATAGCGAGCTCCTCCTCTATTTTTTGAATTTGCATACTCAAAGTGGGTTGGGTTACAAAACACTTCTCGGCAGCAAGCGTAAAATTTTGATATTCGGCAACAGCCAAAACGTATTTTAATTGTGTAATTGTCATCGTTATAAGTAATAATGATGCAAATATAAAAACAAATCAATTGAACTGATTTTTAATTTAGAAAAAAAGTTGGATAGTACCAAACTTTAAGATGCTAGAATTATAGATGCTAGACTTGTAAAATAAAGATGATCGCAAACAATAAAACTGTTAAATTTTTTAACTTTTTACGGTTTTTAAAAATTAAAATAATTCATAACTACTTCACAATCATTCGCTTTGTGATTAATTCTTGACCGTTAACTACAAGACTATAAATAAACAACCCACGACCAATATCTGATGATTTGATAGTGATTTCTTTTTGAGAACTACTAGTATAATACGATTTCACGGGTTTGCCTACCATGTCAAACACTGCAATTTCGGCTGTGGTTGTGCCGTTTGGCAATTGATAACTAATAACAGTTTGGTTATCAAACGGGTTTGGAATGTTTTGTCCCATAAAAAAACCTTGGTTGTTAGATTCGGTGGTTTTGGTTGTTGCTTTAACTTCTGACAATTCTTGTTATAATGATTTTAATTCGTTGTTTAATTCTTGAATACCAGCAGTTAAAATAGAAATTAAACTATTATAATTTACGGATTTGAATTCGAAAGTAGTAGTAATATTTCCCGTTCTATCTTTAACAGGCATCTTGATGTCTTGGGTCAATTCAGGAAAAATAGTTGCTAATTCTTGAGCTATAAAACCATGCTGCATGCCTTTTGGCAAGTTCAACTCAATAATTTACTTATAATCATAAATAACTGGATTAAGTTTGGTTATTTGATCTCAATTATTTTTTTCTTTTATGATGATATTCTTCAGCTTTGCACCTGATATAAAAAAATTATTTCGAGGACATTTTTCTTTGAAGCGTTAGATATATCAGTTAAATAAAATAAATTTTTAACTCTCTTCCAAATTTTCATTAAACGATGTAGGCAATAATTGCGGTATAAATTTAATAAGAATTGGTAATAACAAACTGCCTCCTGGAATCAAAAAAATCGTTAAAGACGGTACAGACTTACAAATATCTAACAATTGTTTCTTGACTTTTTTCTTTTCGTTTTCATTAAGATTTCTTTGGGTCGAAATTGCTAAAAGTTGCATTAATTCTTTGCTTTGATGAATTTCTTTGGTCAACCGTTTTTTATTTCTAATGATTAATGTCATGACGTTTTGGGTCGTTTGATCATAAAAACTTTTTACCGGATTGGCATCATTGAAAAAAGGCAACTTGGATTTGTTTTTGGTAATAAATTCATTGGTTTTGTCAATGCTTTCATTTACATATTCGTTAGAAACATTAAGAACTTCTGCTAATTTTTGTAAAAAATAAACCTCGTTATTTTCTATCTTTCCATCACTCCAAAGCGTTAATGAAGATAAATCAATCAAATATTTCTTTTCTAAATTACTTTCAAAAATACTTAAATTAATATCTTCAAGATTAAAAATATTAATTTCAGAAAATTTATTGAATCTTGTTGATGCTTCAAATAACTTAATCAATAAATCATCATGTTTAGATTTGTTTGACTTGGTTTTTAAAGCCAATGTAACGATTGAAATAATGGCTTCTTCGGTTTTTTTAAGGTATTTATCCGGAATAAAACCCAGCTTTAAAAATTGTTGAAAAGCCAATATGTCAACAAACAAAAAGGTATTGCTTACCAAATGACTAAAAGTTTTACTCAAGATATTTTCGTTCAAATGAATTCGTTCTTCAATATTTTTTTCGAGTATAATAACTTCTGAATTTTTGGGTAAAATATTATGTAAAATATTAAAATGAACCGGATTTAATTCATTAAAAAAAACATTACAAGTAGTAATAAAATTTATGTTGGAATTATTATTTATTCTAAAAACTCCAAATAAAGCCTCGAGAATTGCAACTTTATACAATTCAGATTTAAGTAGATTTTTATCGTTATTGACGTCAATAATATTTCCGAACAAAAATCCATTTGATCTTAATTCACTATAAAAAATAACTTCATCAAAAGGCTGATTGATTTTAGATTTTTTTTCTAAAAAAAATTTATCAATCCAGCCATTTATCGAGGGGTTTATCATTTCTAAAATAAAAACACAAAGTTATATTTAAAAATCATTTTTCAAACTCTGAATTTGATGTTTTTTTGGCAATGTGTGATGATCAATTTCACTCGGCACTTAAAATCAACTTTGTACTTCAACTGGTTTACAAAAAAATATTTGGATAAAAATAAATTGTTTGAAATTTTAAAAAATTATGTTAGGAAATTATTTTATTAATCCTGTACAAGCAATTCTGGCTCCAGCGTTACCAGCGGGTTGTGAAATAAAATCATCTTGATTTTGATGAACAATCAAACCTTTACCAAGTATATTTTTATTTTCGTCAGTGCAACCCAAACACCATTCGTTTGTGGTCATTGTTATTGTTCCATTTCCATTCTCATCGGCAATAAAATTACCAATGTCGCCTTTATGAAATTCCATACCGCCCCATTTACCATGTTTTTTAAAAGTTGGGTTCCAATGTCCTCCAGCCGAACTGCCATCACTTGAAGAGCAATCTGATTTATCGTGAATATGGATAGCATGGACACCTGGATTGAGCCCTGTGATATTTGCAGAAAAAATTATTTGTCCTTTTTTTTCAATAAAAGTCGCCGTTCCTTTAGTGTTACTATTGCTTTTTGATTCGAAATTTACTACCAACTTATTTTCCGAAGTTGAAGTTGTTGATGTTTTACAAGCAATTAAAAACACAAATAAAATTGTAGAAGTGATGGCTATTTTTTTCATAATTTTTTTTTATAAATTTAGTGAATTAATATTTAACTAATGTTACATGTCAAGTTTCATAACGTTATTGATGAAAGTTGATTTAAATTTGATTCAAAGTTAGGATTTTATTTTTAAATTCAATTAGTGTAATTTTAAATATTTCTGGTTTTAATTTGTACCATTTTTCGATAGCATTTAATGGTGTTTTTACTTTTAATTCTTTTCTTAAAGAGCCATGCCTTCTGTAAATATTATAAAATTTCAAGAATTTCATTAAATCTATCTTCATTTCTTCTTGAGATTTATATTTTATTTTTAATATAGTATTGTTTTTTATTGTTCCATTAACTCTCTCAACCATTCCATTGGTTTTCGGTGTAAATGGTGCAGTTAAACGGTGTTTAATATTATTTTCTTTGCATTTTTCATCCATTTTAGATAGTTTTTGACAAGTATCTCCTTTTTTTGAAAGCAGTAGTCTATTTGTAAATTCAAGTCCATTATCGGTTAGAATATGAGTTATTTTAAAAGGGAAAAAATCTAGACATTTATCCATAAAATCAATGGTGTTTTCGGCAGTTTTATTTTCATAAACCCAGTAAATCATTGCTCTTGTGCATCTGTCTATGGCTACAAATAAGTAATAAGATTTTCCATTAAATTTAGGTAAATAGGTAACATCGATATGGATAAATCCTGGTTCATATTCTTTAAATTTTTTGGCAAGTTCTCGTTTTTCTTGAGGAACTTTATTTATTTGTTCGTTTTTAAAGGTTCTGTAGACGGAACTTCTAGAAATTTCTGGATTTGATTCTAATAGAACTTCCCAGACTTCGTCTAACGGCAACCAAGTTGATTTTCGTAGACTAATTGCAATTGCTTTTTCTAGATCGGTCAATGCATATTGAATATTTAGTGGTCTACAAGAAGCATCTTGCTGATAATCAAGATTTTTCCATTTAGAAGCAGTTTGGCAAGAAATATTAAATTTCTTTGCAAATTCGGAATTTGTTCCTGAAGTGTTTTGTAATTGAAAACGAATGTTTAAATTCGTTGCGGCATTAGAGTGATAGACTTGTTGCATAATTATTTTTATTTGTCGAAAAACAAAAATAATCAACTTTTTTATCTTTTCCCTTCGGGGTTTTCTTTTTCGGCTACGCCTTCAAAGAAAACCCCGAAGGGAGCGAAATGCCATCAACAATGTAGTGAAACTTTACACATAAT
>JAYVIW010000065.1:0-5504 GCA_043769905.1 Bacteroidota bacterium | reverse complement strand
TTTTTATGAAGCTAAAGGAAGTTATAACCTGTTTTATACTTGTAATACTTGGGCTAATAATGGGTTAAAAATGGCAAATCAGAAGGCTAGTTTATGGACGGTTACCGATTCGGGTATTTTTTGTCATTATCAATGAATTTTTGAATTAGATTTTCAATAACTTTGAAATATCCATTTTAAAAATGCTATCTGTATTTATCGAGGAGAACAAAGTTTTATTGATAAAGTTAAAAGTTGGATACACAATTTCAGATTTTTTTTTATATAATTACAAATCGATAGTATACCGTACCAAACCTTCTCTTAAAATTTTTCGCATTCGCTTGCGCAACCTTTCTGGTTTTAATACTTCAGACGAACTCAACACGTAAAGCAAAAGAAAAAACAATATTTGAATTTTTTGAAGAAAAAATCAAGAATTAGATGTTAAATTTTTTCTAACGAAATAGATAGTATTGAAATGCAAAATACCAAAATTACGAATTTACATCGATTTACAAAGTTTTAGACTAAGCGTCAAGGGCTTAGAAAGACATCAACCAAGTGATGTTAGCCTCACAAGATTTGGTAGAGTTTTTGGCAAAGTTTACTCCAAAGTTGTTTATAATGGCGGATGATATGAGTAAAAAAGATTAGTAGTACAAAACCTTACAGGTTTCAAAAACCTTTTAGATTTTAACTTACATCACCATTTGTGTATATTCAATAACAACTTTAATTTAGATAAGATAAGATAAGAATTGTATCGTTAACCAACCATCATTTTTACTCCTAAAATGTGTTTACAAATGCCACGCTTGCCTTGATAGGCTGTAAACCAATCACAAGTGCAACGTTGATTTTCGCCGTCGATTATTACTTTGTGAGTAACTCCGGAACCTTTTACTTTTGCTTCGACGTAATTGGCTTGTCGAACAACAATTTCGACATCGTCATTATCGAGTAATTTTTTAGCGTTTTTTAATCTTGGATTAAGGCTTAAAATCCGTTCGGTTTTAAATGGCAATCGTCTATAAAAATGTGTGTGTTCTGAAACATCATAACCCAATAAACCCATTGATGATAGGTTTGCCGTAAGATTTTCCATTGTTCCAAAATCAATATCATTTGCAATTGAGAGCATAGTTGGGTCGAAGGTTTCGTTAGATTTCAATAAACTATTCAGCCCATAAACCCATTCTATCGGAACGTTTTCTGACATATTTTCTAAAGCCTTTCCCTCACCTGAAAAACCGCGATATGCATCGGGAGAAAAAGCCATTAGTAATTGCATTTTTCCAAATTCGCAAACAACGGCACAAGTTTCTTTATCTGACGATTCGTGGAAATAAATTTTATCGACAATGGCTAAAACACCTTCTAACAATCGCAACCTGTGAATGCCACCAATACGAACACTGTCTTGAGTTGCAAGTGTCGAAAACATAAATTTTCCTGCTCGTTTCGTGATAAAAAACTCGCCTTTTACATTGCCTTTGGGTAAACTTTGAAATAGTTGAATGGTTTGAATTTTATTGAGTTCAAACTTCATATCCATATCTGCCAAATACAATTGTACGCTTGTCAATCCTTTAATCCATCGTGGTGGTAAGGTTACTTTTTTTTCAACCACTTTAGTTTTGCTTGTAATAACCTGCATTTCTTTTTGTCCAACAGCTAGCGTTACTTTTTCGTTTTTCTGAATGGCATTTAATGCATTTAGCATTGGATCGTTAAAATCAACATTAGTAGTTCCGTTGGCAATAAATTCGCCGTCGATTGATTCTGGTTTCATATCCAAACGAACATAAACGCCATTGCAAGACGAGAAACCTTCAAACCGAAGTCTTTCTGCTCCAGCCGAAACGATTGGGTCACGCAAACTTGGAGGAATAGGTCCAAAACTAGACCTAACGACTTTGGCAATTGTGCTCCAACATTTGGCAGTAACATAAGGATCGGTCAAACTTCCCCAAAAAAAGCAAGGAATGTTATTGATTTCTTCAATTTCGGTTTGGTGCGCCATAACCAAATTATTTATTCCTTTAGTTTTACTAAAGGTCGAAATTCCTCGGTATTTATATTGTAAATCGGTCATTGCGTTTAATTTAAAATTTGTTTTACTAGTGCTTTCAATGCAGCGTTATCTTTTAATTTTTCAAAGAAAATTTTAGATTCGTTAGATGGTTTTTGATTGGTTTTTGTCATTACATCTAGATAATTTTCGAGCATTTTTTTAAAATTAGTTGGCAGTTTGTCCTTAAAATCAAATTCTTTAAATATGCCATCTAACAATAAGAATAAGGCAGAATTATGCAAACTAGAAACATCTTTCATAGCAATAATGCCATCAATGAATCGCAGTAAAACGCCATATTTATTATTAATAAGAAAAGCTGATTTTTCAGCAAATAAACCAACTTCAATAGCTTGTTTTTCTACCAAATTTATTAATATTTCAGAGGCTAACAGACGTAAGTCTTTCTTTTCTTGAAAGAAACAACAAGTAAATAAAAACAAAGAAGTTTCAGAAAATTGAAATTCGGGTTGATTCGTGATTTTTAAGAAACCTTTAAGTTCATTGTTGGTTCCATCAGTTGTTTTACAAGTGTTTTGTAGTAACAAACAAGCCAAAGCGTCGTCGTTTTGCGGCATTAGACTATGCCAATATTGCGCATTTGCTTCACTATCTAATTTGTAATTTGTAGTCCAACTTTCTTTTTCTACTTTTAAATGTAAATCTAAACCATATAAAAAATGACTTGGAGTGTTTTTATTTTCAGGCAAATTAAACCTTAATTCTGTCCAGGATGGCGAACGAACCAATTCTTTAGTATGATAATCTTTCCATTCGTTCCATTTTTCTTTGAACTCAATTTTTGGGTTGAAAGGCGCAACTGCAAATGGGATGTCATTCAAAAATGTTTTTTCAAAAACAGTATGACTTTCAGCAGGATAAAAAGTTCTTGCTGCGAATGCCCAAAGTGCTAAATTTTCAGTTTCTTTAGTATATCCTCCAACTTTGGTAAATAATTTAGTGAAAATTGAATTTGAGCTAATTGGAATCTCATTTGAAACTCCTAAACAATAACGTAATAAATTTTTTAATTCACCATCAATTTTTTCTAATAATGGCAATGCTTCCTCTATATTTTCTCTTGGCATTCTAGAAATGGCAATACTTAAATCGACTAAATCAATTTCCTCTTTTGCATTTTGATAAGCAGTTATTCGTTCTAGTAAGACTTTTGGAGCGACCCAAAACGGTAAATGACTAGGAAATGAAAGTAAAGGTATTGTTGAGTTTGTTCTGTTTTTTTCTAATACTTTTTCATACAGAGGCTTTGCGAGTCTTAATGTATTTAAAGTGATTAATTCTTTATCATTTACTTTGTAAACTATATTTTTATCTATTATTTTATTTATTAATAAATTTTTGATGTAATTCTTTAACATATTGTTGAAATAACTTTTCTCTAATTGTTTCAAATAAGGTTGCAATTGGGTTGTATAGTCATTCGGAAATAAATGTCTTTGGGTAATATAAACATTCATTAAAATCTCGGAATCTATAACTTCGTCAGAAGAAATAAACTTTCCAAAAAGGAATAATATGTCGTTCCAATCTTTTGGTGTTTGAACTTCATCAAGCAGTAATTTTGATTTTTGAGGTTTAAATTGATAATTTTCAATCGTAGAATGATCTATAATCAAATCGTCTTCGTTTAAAAAATCACTCAAATTGTTTTTAATACTTCCTTGCATCAACGAAGCATAATCCGAGATTTTTTCTTTGATAGTTTTATCTTTTTTATCTCCAATTTTCAGCAGTAATTTTGAAACTCGTTCTTGCAAACTCAAATCAGAAACTACAAATACATCTGCTATTAGTATTGAAATAGATTTGTTTAATTTAGGATTTGTTTTGGATAATTTTTCTAAAACAATTAAACTGTTTTTTATTGCAGCTTTGCAATCACTTCGCATCATTAGTGCTTCCAACCATTCAAAATAAGACTTGGTTTTAAACTTTGGATGTTCGTATATTTTTTTAATTAAATCAGAGCCATAATTTGTAATGGTTGGATTTGAATTATGAAAATAAGTAAATATATGTTCTTGAAACGGAATCAAATCATCGGCAGTAAGATTCAAATCATCAAGTACTTTTCTGAAAAACAACTTCAAATTGTTGTTCCATTCCTTGGTTTGAATCAATATTGCATTTTCAATAAATACTTTTCGGTCTAATTTATTTTCAGATAATAATAATTTGAAAGTTAAATCCCAAGTGTTGAATTCTCTGTAATTTGCTTTAGGATCTTCATTAAAAGAACTGTTTTGTATATTAGTTTCATAATTAAACAATTGCGGAACATCTCTTTGATAAGCGATTGTATCTTTTGCAATAATATCTATAAATTCACGAGGGTTTATTTTGGCTGACCAACTATTGAATCTTGACAAACACAATGCATATAATTCCGGATTAAAACTAATAAAACCTTTATCTTCAAGAAACCGTAGTGATTTATAATCGAAATTCAACCATTCTGATTTTCTAAACTTGTCTAATATGTAAAATTCAATCCAATTGGGTTTTGCCCATTCCAAAATTTCTAAAAATTCAGGTTTATTGATTACTCTTTCTAAAATTCCAAGTACTTCATCAAATGTCAGAATATCAGTTTTATCAAATGTTGCAATGGCACTCAGGGTAATGATTTCTTTGATTTTATCGTCACCACGAATACCCCAATCCCAATTATTTTTGTTAGTTTTTTTATATCCAGGTTCCAATGCCAAATCGACGTATGTCATCCAATATCGTTTGTTTTTTTTGATATGTTTACGAATAGGATCCAGATTACCTTTTGAGCTTTCTTTTAGAAATGGTAAGAGCAACTTTAAATCTTTTTCTTTTAATATAAAATCATAAACATTTAAAATTTCTCCAATATTTGAAACTTTGCCGGTTTTTGCATCAATTTTTTCGTTAATTGTCACTTCACCATTTTCAGAATATCCTTTTTTTATTTTTTCTGCTAATAGCTTTTCAGCTGCTTTTAAACATTCTTCATCGTTTGCAAATGTTTTTGTTTGAGAAACTCCCGATGTTCCGTTTTTGCCATAGATAACGGTAAATTGTGTGCCAGAAGCTTCTATTTGCCAGAATTTATCTGAATTTCCATCAATGTATTTAAGATGTTTTTTCATAAACCTTCCATATATCTTAAGTTTTAAAATGACTATTTTTTCAACAAAGTAAATATCGAATATTTATTTTAATAATAGATACAAACTAATTTTCAAAATGATGTTTTTTGAAATTTTAATAAAAAACACATACATTTGCCCTATGAATAATCAAAAACATACACTAACAGAAAGACAAGATCGCTTTGCAGGATTATATCCTTGTGGGCGTTTTGGGCGTTGTATGTGTTTTTATGAATGAGCAATTGATTATATAAAACAATGATAAATACAAAAGCGTCCTTTAATCGGGACGCTTTTTTTGTTTT
>JAYVIW010000064.1:0-28739 GCA_043769905.1 Bacteroidota bacterium | reverse complement strand
GGAATGGGAGAAACAGAACCAATAATTGATTGCAAAGAAGCTTGCACCGAAGAAGAACACGCCAAAAACAGAAGATCTGAATTCTTAATCGTTAAGTAAGAAGCCATAATAAGCTAAATAAAAAAACCGTTTTCTTTTGATAGAAAACGGTTTTTTTTACATGGTATAACTTTTAAACAAGATATATTTATAAATTATCAGATGCGAACCATTCTGCAAACGATGTTTCAGTTTCTTGCAATTTTAGCGAAAAAAGTTGAATATTTTCAGGTAATCTAGCTTTAATTTTATTTGCAAAATCAATAACCATATTTTCGGAAGTTGGCTGATAATCAACTAAAATCACATGATGTCCACGAGAAATTAGCTCGTGAGCTAATTCTTTGTGCGGAGTCGTTCCGTTAAAAACAGTTGCATGATCGAAATTATCTACAATTTCTTCTTTAACAATTGTTTTTAGATCTGTAAAGTCAATTACCATTCCGAATTTTACATTATTTCTATCTATTATTGGCTCACCGATAACGGTTACTAATAATTTATAACTGTGCCCGTGAACATTTTTGCATTTGCCATCATAACCATAAAGTGCATGGCCTGTTTCGAATGAAAATTGCTTAGTAATTCTTATTTTGCTCATTTAATTTAGATTTAGTGCAAATGTATATAGTTTTCAAATTCATTTGGTTATTTGAAATAAGAAAAGATTGCCTTGCGAGCAATCTTTTTTTCTATAAACACACAAAAAATTACAAGTTTTCTTCTAAAACTTGACTTTGATTTATATATGATTCTCTGACATTTATAACATTATTGTTGCTATCAACAATAAAAGCCACAAAGCTGATGTTATTGGAAACAGCTACATTTGCAGGAACCGCAAAAGAATAATTTTTATTTATTGTTTTTCCTTCTTCAATTGTTTCTTCTATTTGGTCGCCTAATAAATTTGTAATCGATTTTCTTAGAACATGATTGTGTTCAAAATCTAAAATTGTTGTTGCATTTGTATAATATTGTGTATAATTAGTTTGCTTGTATCTCAACTTGTTTTCAAGTAAGTATACTACAATTTTTAAACCCGAATAATTTTGTGCAAATTTAGCTTCAACATTCAAATTTATGTTTTGATTTGTTAAATTTGATTTTATAGACAATCCTAAACCACAATTATTACTTCTAAGGTTTAACGGTTCAGCTATATTAGTATCTTGATCCTTCCAAACAATATTTCTATTTAAGCGTGCTTCTGGAAGCGACACATTACCATTCGGAAAAATGTATTCATGAAGAGGCTGCACGCCAACAAATTTAAAAGGATCATTACCACTGTGTATTGCTACTGTCACTGCTGAATTATTTGGTGTTTCATATATTTTCTCAAGAGCAAATAGCACAGATACACAATTTCCGCACCATGTCCCTGTAAAATCTTCAATTAAGACACGCTTTTTGAAAAGGCCGGCAATTGCTGGAGCGTTTAAAGATTCTATTTCACTAGTTTCTTGTCTTGTAACTTCTGTATCACTGCATGAAATAATTGATATTGAGCAAATAAGAGCCAAAAGGTTTATTAAATTTTTCATAGTATTTTCAATTAAATATTAGTATAAATACAAATTAAATAAATTTTATTTTATTAATCGATAATTTATTCATTTATTTGTAAAAAATAAAAAATTGATTATGAGAAAAGCCCTTATTATTCTACTTTTTTTGACATTTAATTTATTTGCTCAAAAACAACTACCTAATCTTAACCTTGTGAACATAGAAGGTAAAACAGTTTCTTTAAAAAACGATTTTGCCGAAAAAGACAAACTTTATATATTTTCGTTTTGGGCAACTTGGTGCGGTCCTTGTATTGCGGAACTCGAGGAATTGAATGAGGTTCAAGACGAATGGAAAAAGACATTAAACTTTGAAGTAGTGGCAGTTTCAACAGATGATTCGCGTACTCAAAAAAGAGTAAAGCCTCTTGTTAATGGAAAAGGTTGGACATACAAGATATTGATGGATACTAATCAAGACTTAAAAAGAGCTTTATCAATTGCAAATGTGCCTTATACTATCGTTATGAAAAACGGAACAATAGTTCATATTCAAAATGGATTTGTACCAGGCAATGAAAACGAGTTATTTGCTAAATTGAAATCATTATAAAAATGAAGAAGTATTTATTGTTTGTAGCAATTTTATTTTCAATTGTATCAAATGGACAAGAAGAGGCAAATTTTTACGGAGGATTCGAATCAAACTCTCAATGGTATCTTAACGATATTGGTTTACGAAATCAATTTGACGAGCCTACAGCTCAACCTGAATATCCATTAAGGTCAAATAATTATTTGAATCTAAATTATCATTATAAATCATTTACGGCAGGAATTCAAACCGAAAGTTATCAAGAAAAGGCTTTATTGAATTTTAATCCCGGTTTTATTAAGACTGATATTGGGACTTATTTCTTGCAATTTAAGAATGATAAAATTGATCTAACTGCTGGTTATTTTTATGAACAGTTTGGGTCGGGTCTTCTTTTTAGAGGTTGGGAAGATCGAAATCTTGGAATTAACAATGCACTTCGGGGAGGGAGAGCAATATTTAAGCCTATAAAAGGAATTACCCTAAAAACTATTTACGGACAGCAAAGAACAGGTTTCAAAGTTGCCAATAGCGATATTTATGGAACCGATTTAGAACTTACAATATCTGATTTTCTTAATTACCAAACAACAGAAATTTCAATGGGATTTACTTATGTTGGTCGTGATGAAAAAACTAACTTTGTTAAACCAAATTTTAATTCGTTGACAAACACATATGCTGCAAGATTAAGTTTAGCACATAATTCGGTGTATGCTAGCTCGGAGTTCAATTATAAATCTCCTGATGCAATTGTGCAAATTAACAATCAAGTCAATAATAATTTTGTAAAACCAGGTTCTGCATTGCTAATTAACACTGGATATTCTAAAAAAGGATTTGGTATTGATGCCACTTTTAGAAGACTCGAAAATATGAGTTTCTTTTCTGAAAGAGCAGCCAAAGGAAATGTTTTTAACGATAAAATTATGAATTTCGTGCCAAGTCTGACCAAACAACAACATTCCAATTTAGCAAATATATATCCTTACCAATCACAACCTAATGTACGTTTGCTGGACGAAACTCTTGTTAAAGCGGGTGAAATTGGTGGGCAAATCGATGTTTTTTATAATTTCAAAAAAGGAACACTTTTGGGAGGTAAAACAGGAACTAAAATTGCGGTAAATGTTTCTAACTGGAACGCATTGTCTGGAACCTTTAATTTAACGAACCCAAAAGATTATAAAACTGATTTTTTTGGGCTTGGCAAAAGATATTTTTCAGACTTTAATGTAGAAGTTGAAAAAAAATGGAACAAAAATTGTCAATCTATTTTCTCATACATCAACCAATATTTTAACAGAAAAATGGTTGCAGAAACTTTCGGAATAGTTAAAACAAATATTATTGCGGCAGAGACTACATTAAAATTTGGCACCTCAAAGTCAGTAAGATTGGTTACAGAGCACATGTGGGCAGATTATGACAAAAAAAACTGGGTAGCTTCGACATTCGAGTTCAATGCAAATGCTAAACTATCTTTTTTTGTAATGGATCTTTATAATTATGGTAACGATGATGATTTTCAGAGAAATCATTATTACAATGTAGGCAGCTCTTACAGAAAAAACTCAACTAGAGTAGCATTTAATTATGGTCGTCAACGTGGAGGATTAGTATGTGTTGGTGGTGTTTGTAGAGAAGTACCAGAAAGTTCTGGTTTTTCACTTTCTCTAAATACAACTTTTTAAAAAACTTTCATTTGCAAATAATTTATTTATATTTGCGAAGCTTTGGGGGATTAGCTCATTTGGCTAGAGCGCTTGCCTGGCAGGCAAGAGGTGGTCGGTTCGAATCCGATATTCTCCACGTTAAAAACCACTACATAAGTGGTTTTTCCTGTTTTAAAACTAATTTATGTAGCATGTAGATTACTGTTTAAATGATTTTTCACAATTGTTACAAATAAAAATAGAGGTTATCACTAATACTCTTACATAATGCTTTTGTTTTTTGGCTACAAACAATAATTAAACTTATTTTTATGTATCTGGCACCAAATTTACTTTTTTATTAAAAACCAAAACAATTATTGCTAATTTTTTGTTTTTATAAGTTCAATTTATAAAATAATGAAAATCAATCAAGTAAAACCAATTAGTTAGTCAATAAATTTCTCTTCACATAGCTCTAAACTCACAAACAATTTATTACTTTCGCATTCTGAATTAAGAAGATAGACAATGAGTACAAAATTCAATGAATATAAAGGACTTGACCTGCCAATTGTGGCATCAGAAGTGCTTGCTTTTTGGAAAAAAGAAAATATATTCGCTCAGTCTGTAACGACTCGCGAAGGCAAAATACCATTCGTATTTTTCGAAGGACCACCATCAGCAAACGGTCTGCCAGGGATTCATCACGTTATGGCTCGTGCTATAAAAGATATTTTTTGCAGATACAAAACCCAAAAAGGATTTCAAGTAAAACGAAAAGCGGGTTGGGACACTCACGGTTTGCCGGTAGAATTAGGTACCGAGAAAGAACTCGGAATTACCAAAGAAGACATCGGAACCAAAATCTCTATAGAAGATTACAACGAAGCTTGCAAAAAAACCGTGATGCGTTACACCGACGTATGGAACGATCTCACCGAAAAAATGGGTTATTGGGTCGATATGCAAGATCCGTATGTGACCTACAAACCCAAATATATGGAATCGGTTTGGTGGCTTTTGAAACAAATCTACAACAAAGATTTGATGTATAAAGGTTATACCATTCAGCCATATTCGCCAAAAGCTGGAACAGGATTAAGTTCGCATGAAGTTAATCAACCAGGATCGTATCGTGATGTTACTGATACGACAATTGTAGCGCAATTTCTGGCGAAAACTGACAGTTTGCCAAGTTTTTTGCACAATTTCGGAGACATTTATATCTTGGCCTGGACTACAACACCTTGGACTTTACCATCAAACACTGCATTAACCATTGGACCAAAAATTGATTATGTATTGGTCGAAACGTTCAATCAATATACATTCCGTCCTACTAAAGTAATTTTAGCCAAAAATTTAATCGGAAAACATTTTGGAAAAGGTTTTTTTGCTACAAATGAACCATATGCATTTGAAAATTTCAAAGAAGGTGATAAGAATATTCCGTACCAAATTCTTGTTGAATGTAAAGGAGCTGATTTAGTTGGAATTCGATACGAACAACTTATGAAATTGGCTTTGCCTTATGAAAATGCAGAAAATGCATTCAGAGTAATTGCTGGAGATTTTGTAACTACAGAAGACGGAACAGGAATTGTGCATACTGCTCCTACTTTTGGCGCCGATGATGCCAAAGTTGCTAAAGAAGCTGTGCCAGAAATCCCGCCAATGTTAGTGCTTGACGACAGTGGAAATCCTGTTCCTTTAGTAAATCTGCAAGGAAAATTCGTTCAAGGTTTGGGCGATTTGTCTGGCAAATATGTAAAAAATGAATATTATAACGATAACGAAGCAGTTCCTGAACGATCTGCAGATGTCGAAATTGCCATTCAATTAAAAGAAGAAAACAAGGCTTTTAAAGTCGAAAAATACGTACACAGTTATCCACATTGTTGGAGAACAGACAAGCCAATATTGTATTATCCGCTCGATTCATGGTTTATAAAAATTACTGAAGTTCGTGATAGAATGTTCGAGCTCAATGAAACCATCAACTGGAAACCTAAGGCTACTGGTGAAGGTCGTTTTGGAAATTGGTTAAAAAATGCCAATGATTGGAACCTTTCTAGATCAAGATATTGGGGAATTCCGTTGCCAATTTGGAGAACTGAAGATGGAACTGAAGAAATTTTGATTGGTTCAGTTGAAGAATTGTATAATGAAATCGAAAAATCTATTTCAGCTGGTTTGCAAAGATCTAATCCATTTTCTGGTTTTGAAATCGGAAATATGTCCGATCAAAATTACGATTTAATTGATTTGCATAAAAATGTAGTTGACCAAATAACATTAGTTTCTAAGACAGGAAAACCAATGCAACGTGAAACAGATTTAATTGATGTTTGGTTTGATTCTGGTGCAATGCCATATGCGCAATGGCATTATCCATTTGAAAATAAAGAAAAAATCGACCAAAACACTGATTTCCCAGGAGATTTTATTGCAGAAGGTGTTGATCAAACTCGTGGATGGTTTTATACTTTGCACGCCATTTCAACATTGGTTTTTGATAAAATATCTTATAAAAATGTAGTATCTAACGGACTTGTTTTAGATAAAAATGGACAAAAAATGTCCAAGCGTTTGGGTAATGCAACAGATCCTTTCAAAACATTAACCGATTTTGGACCAGATGCGACACGATGGTATATGATTTCTAATGCCAATCCATGGGACAACCTAAAATTCGATTTGGAAGGAATTGCTGAGGTGCGACGTAAGTTTTTTGGAACATTATACAATACCTACTCATTTTTTGCCTTGTACGCCAACTTAGACAATTTTACCTATTCTGAAGCCGAAATTCCTTTGGAAGAAAGACCAGAAATCGACCGTTGGATTTTATCAGAATTAAACACGTTAATAAAAACAGTTGATGACGCTTATGCTGATTATGAACCAACTAAGGCTACTCGTGCAATTTCAGAATTTGTTCAAGAAAACCTTAGTAATTGGTATGTGCGTTTGTGTCGACGTCGTTTCTGGAAGGGAGAATATGCACAAGATAAAATTGCTGCTTATCAAACTTTATATACTTGTTTGCTGACAGTAAGTAAGTTAGCTGCACCAGTTGCTCCGTTTTTTATGGATAAACTTTACATAGATTTAACCCAAACTACACAATCAGAAAAATTCGACAGTGTACATTTGTCAACGTTTCCAAATATGGTTGAAAAGTTTGTTGATAAATCGTTAGAAGGCAGAATGCAAAAAGCGCAGACCATTTCGTCATTAGTTTTATCGCTGCGAAAAAAGGAACTGATTAAGGTACGACAGCCATTGCAAAAAGTAATGATTCCAGTGCTTAACAACGATTTTAAAGTTGAAATTGAAGCTGTTTCTGACCTTATAAAAGCTGAGGTAAATGTCAAAGATATCGTACTTTTGGACGATGCATCAGGCATCTTGATCAAACAAATTAAACCAAATTTCAAAGCACTTGGGCCACGATTTGGAAAAGATATGAACTTGATTGCCAGTGAGATAAAAGCATTAACGTCTTCGCAAATCAACCAATTAGATAAAGAAGGAACATTAAATATTGTTATTGCCGAAAAAGATGTACTTTTATCATTAGAAGATGTTGAAATTTCATCGCAAGATATTGAAGGATGGCTGGTTGCAAATGCCAATGGAATTACAGTTGCATTAGACATTACAATATCTGATGAATTGAAACAAGAAGGTATTGCAAGAGAATTGGTTAATAGAATTCAGAATATACGTAAAGATTTAGGATTTGAAGTTACAGACAAAATTAAAATACAATTACAAAAAAATGAATCATTAGAAACAGCTGTTATGCAAAATATTGATTACATAAAATCAGAAACTTTAACAGAAATTTTGATTTTTGAAACAAAAATTGAAAATGGCATAGAAATTGAGTTTGATGGAATAACAACAATAATATTAATTTCAAAATAAGTAATAAGGATGATGATAGACGAAATAGCAAGGTATTCTGATGCAGATTTAGCAGAATTCAAAGAATTGATTAATAAAAAAATAAACAAAGCACAATACGATTTAGATTTAATTAAAAGTGCTTACATGAACGATTTAAACAACGGCACAGACGATACTTCGCCAACATTCAAAGCATTTGAAGAAGGAAGTGAAACCATGTCTAAAGAAGCCAATTCGCAACTGGCAATTCGACAAGAAAAGTTTATTCGCGATTTGAAAAATGCACTTTTCCGTGTAGAAAATAAAACTTATGGCGTGTGCAAGGTATCAGGAAAATTAATTGCTAAAGAACGATTGCTGGTTGTTCCACATGCAACAATGAGCATGGAATCAAAAATTAATCAAAGATAAAATTTTGTTATAAAAACATTTAACGCCTCAATTGAGGCGTTTTTTATTTATAAAATTATTACTTTTGCAAAAAATATAAATTCACCAAATGACACTTTTAAAAGCCTATTTTTTAATTTTCATTGTTTTACTACTTGATCAAGTCCTAAAAATTTATATCAAAACTCATTTTATTTTAGAAGAATCTTATAAAGTGACCAATTGGTGCAAAATTCTTTTTATAGAAAATGATGGAATGGCTTGGGGTACCGAAATTCCTGGTCAATACGGAAAAATATTTTTAACAGTTTTTAGACTATTTGCAGTAACAGGAATTGCTTATTGGCTGTGGAGTTCGATAAAAGAAAAAGCCTCAAGTTTTTTAATAGTTGCAATTTCATTAATATTTGCTGGAGCTTTGGGTAATATTATTGATTCTGTTTTTTATGGTGTTATTTTTAGTGACAGCACCAATCAATTGGCAACATTATTTACTGAAAAACCCTACGGAACATGGTTTCACGGCAAGGTAGTAGACATGTTTTATTTTCCATTTTGGCACGGAAATCTACCTAATTGGCTGCCTTTTTGGGGCGGTAAAGATTTTACTTTTTTCAATGCTATTTTCAACTTGGCCGATTTTGCAATTTCGACCGGTGTTGGTATTTTAATTGTTTTTAACAAACGTGCTTTTGCCCATAATTCATAAAAAAACTGTCTAAGATTTAATGCGAATTTTTTTTTAATAGTCTGAATTGTTTCTTATTAAATGTTTAGCTAACAAATATTTGAATTTTATAAGTAGAACAATTCACTAAGCAAGTTAGGATTTAAAACTCAAATATATTTGTAGGAGTCACACAATAATCAAGTTTTATATCGTTTTGGCAAACTTCATTAAAAGTTGCATCTGGTTCAAAAAAACTTAGTCCTATTTTAATGGTTTTTGGTTCACATTCCGATAAAAATTTATCATAAAAACCTTTACCATATCCAATTCTATTGCCTTGATTATCAAAAGCTAATAACGGCACAAAAACGACTTCAATGTTTTTGACAGCAACCTCCAAACCCGAAATTGGTTCGGGAATGTTGTACTCATTGGTTTTTATTTTAGTACTATCGGTTAGTAAAAAGTGTTTCATTTCAATTGTTTCAAAATTCGATTTTGAAACAATAATTTCTTTGTCTTTACCTTGAAGAATATGTAAAATGAACTCTGTATTAACTTCGTTTTGAGTTTTAATCGGCAAGAAAACATGAAAATAACTATTGTTCCAAATATTCATCGTTAAAACTTGATTGGCTATTAACAACGAGCGTTCATCAACATCATTTTCGACCAAATTTTGTCGTAATTTTTTATATTTTAATCGAAGTGCTTTTTTAGTCATAATTTTTTTAAACAGATACTATTAACAACTATAATGGTGCTAAATGATAAATTGCATCGCCTTCATAAACAATTGGTGAATGGTTGGCATTGATCACGTAACCATCAATTGGTGCTTTAACTTTTTGCTCAAATTTGCCAAACGGATCGGTAATTGTTCCTAGTACAGTTCCTTTTTTTACCAACTTCCCTATGCAATTGCAGTCATGAAACAAACCAGAACATTTGGCTCGTAACCAAGATGATTTTTCTAAATAGATGGTTTTATTATGTTGTTGTTCAGCTGTTTGTTTGTTATTGAGCATTCCTAGAAAGTGTAGTAATCGCTTTGTGCCATTAACTCCTTCAAGCGCAATTTCGTTGTTTATGTCTAAGGATTTTCCGCCTTCAAATAACAACATTTTAACATTCATTTTATCAGATGAATTGCGAAATGAACCTGAAATATTTTTCGAATATAAAGTAAAAGGAGCATCGAATACATCAGCCAATTTCTTTAAATCAGGATTATTTGGAGCAATACGAATCTGTGGAGCGTTGAACCTACTTGCACCTCCAGCATGAAAATCTACTGCATAATCAACAATTGGCATAATTTCTTTTAAAATATGAAAAGCAAACCTGCTTGCCAGCGACCCTGTTTTACTTCCGGGAAATACCCTGTTTAAGTCTCGGCCATCAGGGAATTCTCGCGATTTATTGACAAATCCAAACATATTGACAATCGGAACGCAAATAATGGTTCCGATTTTTGGTTTGTTTATTTTTTGTATAATAATCTGGCGCACGATTTCAACACCATTTATTTCATCGCCATGAATGCCAGCCGAAAGCAAAACTACTGGTCCATCAATTTTAGATCGTTCTATAATTATGGGGATTTTGAGCTTTGTAGTGGAGTGCAATCGAGCAATTTCCATATCGATTGTCTTGCTTTCGCCTATCAAAATGCTTTCGCCAAGAATTGTAATTGTGCTGTTTTTTTTCATTTGATAAAATTAATTTTTAAATGTAGCAATAATATTTGAAATGTGTAAATTTGTAAAAATGTTTTTAATCGCAAACTCTATTTTCATTGCGACTAGAGACTGCTATTAAAATTATGAACCAAAACCTACAACTTCAAATACAATCATTGCCAGATAATCCTGGTGTGTATCAATATTATGACAAAGAAGAGAAAATTTTATACGTTGGAAAAGCGAAAAATTTAAAAAAAAGAGTTGCTTCATACTTCAATAAAATTCATGACACTGCCAAAACAAATGTTTTAGTCAAAAAAATTGTAACCATAAAACATATCGTTGTTCCAACCGAAACAGATGCACTTTTACTTGAAAACAATCTGATAAAAACGTTACAACCACGCTATAATATATTGCTTCGTGATGACAAAACTTATCCTTGGATTTGTATAAAGAAAGAACCTTTTTCAAGAATTTTTCCAACTCGAAAAATGGTCAAAGACGGCTCCGAATATTTTGGACCCTACACGAGTTTCAAGACTGTGTCTGTTATTTTGAACTTGATTCGAGAACTGTATCCATTGCGAACTTGCAATTTTGATTTAAGCAAATCAAATATAGAAAACCATAAATTTAAAGTTTGTTTAGAATACCATATTGGCAATTGCAAAGGTGGTTGCGAAGGATTTGAAACGTTAGAAAATTATCAAGTCCAAGTCAATGCCATTCGCGAAATCTTGAAAGGAAATTTCAAAGAATCTATGAAAGATTTCAAACGAGTCATGACCGATTTGGCAGTAAATATGCACTTTGAAGAAGCTCAAAAAATCAAAGAAAAGATTGAAATTTTAGAAAATTATCAATCTCGATCGACGATTATAAATCCTAAAATATCTAATATCGATGTTTTTTCGATAGTTTCTGATGAAGGTGCAGCTTTCATTAATTTCTTGCAAATTAACCATGGTTCGATTATTCGTTCACACACCATGGAAATCAAGAAAAAACTCGACGAATCAGACCAAGAATTATTAGAATTGGCAATTATTGAACTCCGAGAACGTTTTCAATTATTATCGCAAGAATTAATAGTCCCATTTGAGGTCGAAGTTGGCGAAAACCTTAAAATAACTGTACCGCAATTGGGCGACAAAAAACAAATATTAGACTTGTCTATTCGTAACGCAAAATTTTTCAGAATAGAGCAACTCAAACAATTGCAAATTGTTGATCCCGAAAGACATGTGAACAGAATTATGACACAAATGCAAAAAGATTTGCGATTGACTGTTGAGCCGCGGCACATTGAATGTTTCGATAATTCTAACATTCAAGGAACCAATCCAGTGGCAGCATGCGTTGTTTTTAAAGACGGAAAACCATCAAAAAAAGATTATAGACACTTTAATATAAAAACAGTCGAAGGTCCAAATGATTTTGCCTCGATGGAAGAGGTGGTTTATCGACGATACAAACGTTTGCTTGACGAAAACCAACCATTGCCCAACCTAATTATAATTGATGGAGGAAAAGGACAATTATCATCGGCATTAAAAATTATGGACGAACTGGATTTACGTGGTAAAATAGCCATAATTGGCATTGCAAAACGACTCGAAGAATTGTTTTATCCTGGTGACTCTGTTCCGTTGTATTTGGACAAAAAATCTGAAACTTTAAAGATAATTCAGCAATTAAGAAATGAAGCACACCGTTTTGGAATCACGTTTCACAGAGACAAACGCAGTAAAACATCGCTTGTTTCATCAATGGATAATATTCCAGGAATTGGAGAAAAAACTATGGAGACTTTAATAAAACATTTTAAATCAGTAAAAAGACTTAAATTAGCAACAGAAAAAGAAATTCAAGCACTTATTGGTTTGTCGAGGGCAAAAAAAATTACAGAATTTTACAAAATATGAATCAGTATTTAATTTTCAGGCACAGTTTTCAGGCACAGTTTTCTGCAGTATTTTTTTGTCTAATAAAAAAATTTGGGTTGAACTTAATTTGCTCAAAAGTTGCTGTTTTGTTATTTTTTATGCTGTGTTATCATAACTCATTTTGTCAAGAAAAACCACCTGAAACAAATCTAAATTTGCGAATATCGAGACAAAAAATAGGTTTAGTTTTATCTGGTGGCGGTGCCAAAGGTTTTGCACATATTGGGGTTTTAAAAGTACTTGAAAAAGCCGGAGTCAAAATTGATTATATAGGAGGAACCAGCATGGGTGCCGTTATTGGCGGACTTTATGCATCTGGTTACAATGCTTCTCAAATAGATTCTATTTTCAAAAAAACCGATTTTGATGCACTTGTTAATGACGATATTCCTAGAACTTCGAAGAATTTTTATGAAAAAAGAAACGATGAATTGTATGCCATTTCGTTGCCTTTTAATAATTTTAAAATCGGAATCCCAATTGCACTTTCAAAAGGTTTGTACAACTATAATTTACTTAATCAACTATTTCAACATGTTCGTTACGTAAAAGATTTTAGAAAACTACCGATTCCGTTTATTTGCATAGCCACTGATATAGAAACAGGTAAAGAAGTGCTACTTAAGAACGGTTATTTACCGCAAGCGATATTAGCAAGTTCTGCATTTCCGTCGCTATTTTCTCCAGTAGAAATTGATGGAAAATTGTTAATTGATGGTGGCGTAGCCAATAATTACCCAGTTGAAATAGTCCGAGAAATGGGTGCCGACATCATCATTGGTGTTGATGTTCAAGACGATTTAAAGAAGCGTGATGATTTGAAAGAAGCGACAGGAATTTTGGTACAAATTACCAACTTACAAATGATTGAAAATATGAAAAGCAAAAAAGCCATTTCTAACATTTATATTCATCCCGAAGTTAGCCAATTTGGTATAATTGAGTTCAATAAAGGCGAAGAAATATCGAAGCTGGGCGAGGAAGAGGCAAATAAATTTTTGCCCGAAATAATGAAATATTCGAGTAATTTAATGCCAAATCAAATTCACAAACAAGCCCTACCAATTGACTCGTTAAATTTTAAATTTATTGAAATAGATGACTTAAAAGATTATACCAGATCATATGTCATTGGAAAATTAGGTTTTAATACTAATGAAAAAATATGTTATAAAGATTTATCGGTTGGTATTAATAAATTAAATGCCACACAAAATTTTAGTACGATTGGTTATAAAATAGAAAAAATCGACAATAAATCTGATAAATTAGTTCTCGAATTAAAAGAAAATATGAACAAAAATTTCCTGAGATTTGGACTACATTATGACGGATTATACAAAAGTGCTTTGTTAACAAATATTACTCGAAAAAAATCTTTTTTTAAGAATGATGTTGTGTCGCTTGATGTGATTTTGGGTGATAATTTAAGGTACAATTTTGATTATTATTTAGATAATGGATTTTATACAAGTTTCGGAATCAAATCAAAATACAATAGTTTTAATAGAAATGTTGCTACCGATTTTAATGATGGTCGATTGTTTTCGCGCTTAGGAATCAATTCGTTAAATATTAATTATGAGGATATTACCAATCAGGTGTTTATTCAAAATGTTTTTAAACAAAGATTCTCTATAATTGCAGGTGCAGAGTATCGACACATCAACATAAATTCAGAAAATTTACAAAATGCTGCTCAAATATTTGAAAATTCAGATTATTACAGTGTTTTTGGAAGTTTAAAATTCGATTCGCTAGACAATAAATATTTTCCGGCCAAAGGATTTTATTTTTGTGGAGATTTTCAATCTTATATTAATTCATCAGATTTATCATCAAAACTAAATCCGATGTCAATTGCAAAAGTAGATTTGATATTCGCCACAACTTTCAGAAAAAAAGTAACATTAAAATTGCAATCAGAAATAGGTTTTACGGTTGGTAATCGGGACATTCCGTTTTTGAATTTTGTTTTCGGTGGTTATGGCTTCAACAATACTAATAATTTCAAACCCTTTTTCGGGTATGATTTCGTGAGTATTGCATCTAATAGTTTTATAAAAGGTACAAGTATTATAGATTATGAGGTTTTTAAAAAAAATCATTTAAATTTTTCAGCCAATTTTGCAAATATTGCCAATGATTTGTTTCGATCGACCAACCAAATTTCAGTTCCAAGATATTCGGGTTATGCCGTGGGTTATGGACTAGAAACTATTGTTGGTCCGATAGAAATAAAATATACTTGGTCGCCCGAAACCAACGATGGTTTTGTTTGGTTCAACTTAGGTTTTTGGTTCTAAAATGAATGAATAAAAACCTAAAATTTCATTTTATAAAAAAAAACAATATATTAGCCTTTTATTAAAAAAATTAAAACAACTATTTATGTCTATTTGGAGAGTAAAACCTGTATCAGCCTTTGAGGATGATATGAAAAAAAGTAATCTAAAAAGAGTTTTAACCCGTTGGGGATTAACTTCACTCGGAATTGGCGCTATAATTGGTGGAGGCATATTTACATTGACCGGAATTGCGGCACATGATTATGCAGGACCAGCTCTTGCGCTGTCATTTGTAATTGCAGGAATTGGTTGTTTATTTGCATCGTTGTGTTATGCTGAATTTGCATCGGTACTTCCTGTTGAAGGTTCGGCTTATGCATATGCGTATGGTACTGTAGGTGAAATTTTTGCTTGGTTTATCGGCTGGAATTTAATTCTAGAATACATGATGGGAGCCACAACAGTAGCAGTTGCTTGGAGCGGTTATTTTGTTAAATTTTTACACCTTTTTGGAATCGATTTTCCCGTCTGGCTTTGCAATGACTTGGCTACAGCAACAGAAAAAGTAACAGAACATAATATTGAATTTCCTAATGAATTATGGACAGTGCCCAGTTTTGCAATAAATATTCCAGCTTTTTTAATCACTTGGGTAGTAACAGCTGTTTTGATAAAAGGAATTCAAGAAGCATCTAAAGCCAATAATATAATCGTTTTTATCAAAATTGCAGTAGTTTTATTTGTAATAATTGTAGGCGCTTGTTATGTAGACGTTGACAATTGGACGCCTTTCATACCTGCAGAAGTACCAGAAATTGTTAATGGTGTTGCAACAGGAAAAGTTAATTTTGGTTTCGGAGGCGTATTGACCGCAGCAACAATTGTGTTCTTTGCATATATAGGTTTTGATGCAGTTTCGACACAAGCAGGTGAAGCAATAAACCCTAAGAAAGATGTACCGTTTGCAATTATTGCATCTTTAATTATTTGCACAGTTCTTTATATTCTAGTATCGTTGGTGTTGACCGGAATGGTACCTTACTCTTCACTAGACAAAGCAGCACCGGTCGCTTCAGCATTCAGCGAGATCGGATTGACATGGGCAGTTTTTATAATTACCTTAGCAGCAACTGCTGGGCTTACATCTGTCATGTTGGTTATGATGTTGGGGCAAACAAGAATTTTTTTAGGAATGGCCAAAGATGGTTTAATGCCTCCATTCTTTAAAGACATTCACTCAAAATTCAAAACACCATACAAAGGAACTATTCTGGTAGGTGCAATCATTTCTATAGTTGCAGCGTTCACACCAATTAATAAAGTTAGCGAAATGTGCAGCATGGGAACCCTACTTGCTTTTGCAATGGTTTGTGTTGCTGTAATGATTTTGAGATATAAAAAGCCAGAATTAGAAAGACCTTACAAAACACCAGCAGTCTATTTAGTTGGTTGTCTTGGAGTTGGTTTCAATCTTTTTTTAATGTGTTTTGTAAGAAAAGAAACTTGGATTGCCTTTATTATTTGGGGAATTATCGGAATTTTGGTTTATTTTCTTTATGGTAAAAAACGTTCCAATTTAGAATTAAAAAAGTAAATTCATTAATAAATTTCAAAAAGCATTAAAATTTTGAGCAATCATTTTTTAATGCTTTTTTTATTGAAATCAATTCTAGAAATCATTCGTACATTTGCAATCTTATAAATTCAGTAATGATAGAAGACAAAAACCAACAACGCACAAGCATAGCACAACTCGGAGAATTTGGACTAATTGACCATTTGACAAAAAATTTCAAAATCAACCAGCCATCAACCTTGAGAGGAATCGGTGATGATGCCGCTGTACTTGATTTTAAAGACAAAAAAGTTGTTGTTTCGACCGATTTATTAATCGAAGGTGTACATTTTGATTTGACCTATATGCCACTTAAACATTTAGGTTACAAGGCAGTAGTAGTAAACATGTCCGACATTTGTGCTATGAATGCCAAAGCCACTCAAATTACGGTTTCTGTCGCCGTTTCAAATCGATTTCCGCTTGAAGCTTTAGACGAACTTTTTGATGGCATCAACGCTGCCGCAAATGAATATAACGTTGATGTTATTGGTGGCGACACAACATCGTCTCAAAAAGGATTAATTATTTCGATAACTGCAATCGGCGAAGCAGACGAAGATGAATTAGTATATAGAAATGGTGCCAAACAAACCGATTTATTAGTCGTTTCTGGAGATATTGGTGCAGCTTACATGGGTTTGCAGGTTTTGGAACGTGAGAAACAAGTTTTTAATGTAAACCCCAATTCTCAGCCCGATTTAGATTTATATACCTACCTCATAGAAAGGCAATTGCGACCCGAAGCTCGAAAAGATGTTCGCACTTTGTTGCACGCACTTGAAATAAAACCAACTGCAATGATTGATATTTCTGATGGATTATCATCTGAGATTATGCACATTTGCAAACAATCAAAAGTTGGCTGTAATCTTTATGAAGACAAATTGCCACTAGACCCACAATTGATTTCGACTTGCGAGGAGTTCAACATCGATTCAACTACTGTTGCCATAAATGGCGGCGAAGATTACGAATTGCTATTTACTATAAAAATAGACGATTTTGAGAAAATTAAAGCCAATCCAAATTTCACGATTATTGGTCACATGGTGCAAGAATCAGAGGGCGTTCATTTAATAACTCGTGCCGATACTAAAATTCCACTAAAAGCCAGAGGTTGGAATGCTATTAGCGAAGAATAAAATTTTATGTTAATTAATATTATTAAAAGAGAATTTTTAATATATTTGAAAGTAGTAATCCCCAAAATAATTATGAAAAAATTAATATTATCACTCAGTTTTATTGTTGCTTCAAATATGTTTTCACAAGAAACAGATAAGTCGGTTGCAACTACAAGCACTCCTGAAACTAATAAATCGTCAATTTTTGGAAGAAAAAACGAAATAAAACTTGATTTAATTTACTTGATTTTTCGACCAGCGTTAAACCTTTCTTTCGAAAGATTACTAACAACAGAATCTGGTGTTGGAGCAACAATCGTTTTTGCACCCGATGACAATACACAATCAGGCAATACAACTTTTAGTTTTACACCCTATTACAGATATTATTTTGGTAAAAAACCAGCCTCTGGTTTTTTCTTTGAAGGTTTTGCGGCAATAAATACATTTAGATTTAAAAGTTCAAATGTTGAATCATATTATGATAACAACGGATATTATCAATACAATTATGAAAACATAGATAAAAAAGTTACTGACTTAGCTGTAGGTGTTGGTTTAGGTGGAAAATGGGTAACAAGTAACGGTATAGTTTTTGAATTAAGTACTGGGGTTGGTCGAAATTTGTTGAATAAGTATTCAAATAACAACAATGTAGAATCAATCTACAAAATATTTGTTAGAGGTGGAATTTCCATAGGCTACAGATTTTAAAAAAAATCACATAAAAAAAATTCTTAACATTTCATCAACCAAGTTTTCATAGCAACTTCGTTTTCGATAATATTCCTTAATTCAGAAATTGCTACTCGGTCTTGTTTCATTGAATCACGATGACGAATTGTTACAGTTTGATCTTCGATAGTTTGATGGTCAACAGTTATGCAAAATGGCGTTCCCAATGCGTCTTGTCTTCTGTAACGTCTTCCGACAGCGTCTTTTTCGTCATAGGCAACGTTGAAATCCCATTTTAAATCTTCGATTATTTTTTTGGCAATATCAGGCAATCCATCTTTTTTGACCAATGGTAAAATTGCAGCTTTTGTTGGTGCCAAAACACTTGGCAATTGCAAAACTGTTCTTGTTGAACCATCTTCAAGAGTTTCTTCTTTCAAAGAATTTGCAAAAACCGAAAGAAACATTCTGTCTAATCCAACCGAAGTTTCTACCACATACGGCGTATAATTGGCGTTGGTTTCGGTGTCGAAATATTGTAATTTTTTGCCCGAAAATTGTTCGTGTGCTTTTAAATCAAAATCTGTTCTGGAGTGAATTCCTTCTAATTCTTTGAAACCAAACGGAAAATTAAATTCGATATCTGCGGCAGCATTGGCATAATGTGCGAGTTTTTCGTGGTCATGAAAACGATAATTTTCTCGACCTAAACCTAAGGATAAATGCCAATTTAATCGCGTGTTTTTCCAATATTCGTACCATTCCATTTCTGTTCCTGGTTTAACGAAAAATTGCATTTCCATTTGTTCAAATTCTCGCATTCTAAAAATAAATTGTCTGGCTACGATTTCGTTTCTAAAGGCTTTTCCGGTTTGAGCAATTCCGAAGGGAATTTTCATTCGCCCTGATTTTTGAACATTCAAAAAATTAACAAAAATTCCTTGAGCGGTTTCAGGCCGCAAATATAAATCCATCGCCGATTCAGCCGATGCACCAAGTTTTGTTCCAAACATCAAATTAAATTGCTTCGCTTCTGTCCAATTTCTAGAACCTGAATCTGGGCAAGCAATTTCTAATTCTTCAATCAATGCTTTGACATCTTCGAGGTTTTCATCGCCCAACGATTTTGCCATTCTAGACAAAATTTCGTTTTTGCGAGACAAATATTCGATTACACGAGCATTTGTAGATACAAATTCATCTCTATTAAAAGCATCTCCGAAACGAGCTGCTGCTTTTTCAATTTCTTTTTCGGCTTTTTGATTCAGTTTTTCGGCATAATCTTCGATTAAAACATCAGCTCTGTATCTTTTTTTACTGTCTTTATTGTCAATCAACGGGTCATTAAAAGCATCAACGTGACCAGATGCTTTCCAAGTAGTCGGGTGCATCAATATTGCAGCATCTAAACCCACTATGTTTTCATGCATTTGAACCATCGATTTCCACCAATATTCTCTAATGTTTTTCTTTAATTCTACACCGTTTTGTGCATAGTCGTAAACTGCACTCAAGCCATCGTAAATTTCGCTAGATTGGAAAATAAATCCGTATTCTTTTGCGTGCGAAACTACATTCTTAAATAAATCTTCTTGTTTTGCCATAGTGGTGCAAAAATATAAAAACTCTATTAACTTTAACTAAAATTTGAATTGATTTTTTTATTTTGCAGTAGCCGATTTCTTCTTTCTAAAATTTACAACAAAATTCATATCTTGAGTCGATTCATTTGCGAAGTTTTAAAAATTTTACTTTTAAGATTAGCGATTTTTTTTGATGTAATGATCTAATTTGTGAAATTTCTGTTACAAAATAAAAAAATAAAACACTAATTTTGAATGAAGATGTCACCCTTTTTGCAAAAATATATTCTTTTTAACTTATAAAGAATTTTTAAATATTATAGCATCAATAATCACCAGAATTAGGGATGTTGAGGTCTCTAGATATACAAAAAGCAATTCGTGTAATGTAAAGCATTGCATTGTCTAGCAATTTAGATAATAGCAATAAAAGCTATTTGAAATTATCAACAAACTGCTCAACATCAAAGCCATTTTCAACATGATAATCACCAATTTTTGTGCGACGTAAAGCAATTAAATGGGAACCAGTTTTCATAGCTTTTCCAAAATCAAAAGCTATAGAACGAATGTAAGTTCCTTTGCTGCATTTTATCCTGAAATCAATCTCAGGAAGCGCAATTCTTGTGATTTCAAATTCGTGAATTGTTGTTTTTCTTGTTGATATTTCGACTTCTTCGCCAGCACGAGCGTGTTCGTAAAGTCGAACACCATCTTTTTTTATAGCAGAATAAATGGGTGGTTTTTGATCAATTTCGCCAAGAAACTTTTTGACAGTCTCGAAAATTAAATCATTATTTACGTGGTTGGTTTCGAAAGTTGCATCAATTTCGGTTTCTAAATCATATGAAGGCGTTGTGGCACCTATAAAAAATGTTCCTGTATATTCTTTAGGTTGACCTTGTAATTCGGCAATCCGTTTTGTGAATTTGCCTGTACAGACCAGCAACAATCCGGTTGCTAATGGATCTAAAGTTCCGGCATGGCCAATCTTAAATTTTTTGGGCAATCCAAGTTGGTTAATTAATGCATATTTGAGTTTGTTGACTGCTTGAAACGATGTCCAATTTAATGATTTGTCAATCAATAAAACTTGACCTTCTAAATATTCTTCGCAAGTTATCATTAAATTATTGTAAGTTTTTGAATGAAAAAATGAATCAGTAAAAGCATAATTCCTGCTGCAATTCTATAATATCCAAAAATTTTGAATCCGTTTTTAGTCAAAAATCCAATGAATGATTTGATTGCCAAAAGTGCCACTATAAACGCAATTATATTTCCAATAATTAATAAATTTATTTGTTCTGATGATAAAATGAATCCGCCTTTGTAGTAATCATAGCATTTTTTAGCTGTTGCACCCAACATTGTTGGAACCGCCAAAAAGAAAGAAAATTCTGCTGCTAAGGTTCTTGATAATCCTTGCGACATGCCGCCAACAATGCTAGCACCACTTCTTGATACTCCCGGCACCATAGCCAGACATTGAAACATTCCGATTTTTAATGCTTGCAAATAAGTAATCGGTTTTTCAGACTCTGATTCATTGGTTTTATTGAACCAATCGTCAACTTTTAATAAAATAATTCCGCCAAGTAACAACGAGATTGCAACCGTAACTGGGTTTTCAAGTAAAGCATCGATGTAATCGCCCAAAAGTAAACCAAGAATAACAGCTGGAATAAAAGCTACTAATAATTTGAAATAAAAGTCTAGTTTTTGAAAAAATCTCTTAAAATACAAAATCACAACCGATAAAATAGCACCAAGTTGAATAACAATTGTAAATAGTTTGGTAAAATCGTGTTGTGCAATTCCAAAAAAAGAACTAGCAATAATCATGTGTCCGGTTGAAGACACAGGCAAAAATTCGGTAATTCCTTCAATAATTGCAAGGATTATGGCTTGTAACGTGTTCATTTAATTTTAGATTTCAGATTTTCAGGATATAAGTGAAAAAAAACTTCGACCTATTTTTTAAATATCGAATAAATTGTAATTCCAAAACCTATCAAAACGGTTGTTGGTGCAATTCTAATTCTTCTGAAACTAAATAATTCGCCTTCATTAAAAACCATTTGATCATCGCTTCCGCCACCAAGCATTAGTAAAAATCCAAGTACAATTACGATAACTCCAATTAATAAAAATTTGTAGTTTACTTTATCGAATAAAAATTCTTGTTTTGGGTTATTTTCTTTCATATAGTTGTTGCGATAAATGAAATATTATTATTATCAAAAATAATTATTAATACAAATCATCAGTTCTTAAATTTAAGAATCTTTGAGTTGCAAAATGAGTACTTATCCAGGTTATTAAAATGCCAACAACCAAAACCGCTAAAAGCACAAGGCTGGTCATCAATTTATCTTTCAAAATTCCTAATCCTGGGTAACTGGTTTCTAAATAAATTAACACTCCAATTAATGCTAAAATTGCCAATGCAGAACCAATTAAACCCAATTTTATACTTCTCCAAACAAAAGGTTTTCGGATAAATGCTTTTGTTGCACCAACCATTTGCATTGTTTTGATAATAAATCTGTTAGAATGAATCGATAGTCTGAGTGAACTATTTATTAATAGAACTGCAATAATGGTCAGTAATCCACTTATTAGCAATATCCAAAAACTTACACTTTTGACGTTATCGTTAACTAAGTTAATGAGTTGTTTGTCATAGACAATATCAGCAATCATTGGGTTTTCACGCAGTTTATTTTCAATGTTTATAACTTTGCTTTTTTCTACATAATCTGCTTTTAAAAAAATATCAAACGAGTTTTGTAAAGGATTTTCGCCTAAAAATTTCATAAAATCATCACCAATAATATCTTTATGTTGTTTTGCAGCATCGTCTTTCGAAACATAAATATAACCTTTTGTAAATCGAGATGTTTTTAACTCTTGTCCAAATTCTTTAATAATACTATCATTAGCTTCGGTTTTAAAAAAAACAGTCATTGCTATCTCTTCCTTAAAATCATTTGACAATCTTTTGGAATTAATCACAAAAAAACCTAGCATTCCAAGTAAAAATAGTACCAAAAAAACACTTAAAACAACTGAGAAATAGGAAGAAATTAATCTGCGTTTTTGAAAATTATCGTAAGACGAACTCATATTTTGTTTAATTATGGTGTAAAAATAATAAAGTATTTCATTAAATAAACTTAAATAACGTTCAAAGTTTAGATTTTCGTACAATAAATGTAAATTTGCAACTTATTAATCTATAATAAAAGACTTGCTTTTATGAAAAAGATACTTTTTTTTATGTTTTTTATTTGTTTTGCTATTTCAAATGCGCAAGTTTTGGATAGTTTAAACCCAATAAATATTCAAGAAATTAAGTCCCTAATCCAAACGTATAATTTTGAAGATGGCAGTTTAAGAAGTTATAGTAAACCAAAATTTTGGGAAATGGTTACCAGACTTCCAAAAGATTTTATGGCTATCAATCGAAATTTTGTTGCCAAAGACCACGCTTATTATTTGGGAGGTGCAATTGCTTCAACAGCATTATTAATTCCGCTCGACCAACAAATTACTGACCAAACTCGCGGATTTGCTGCAAGGCAAGGACTAAGTTCGAGCAATAAATACGGAAAGTTTGGACCATTGACCAACATTCCTCAAAACATTGGTGCAGGTTTTTATTTAATAGGAAATGGAACAACAGTAATTGTTATGAGTGCAGGCTTTATAACGTACGGATTATTAAAAAAAGATTATCGTGCACAAACAACAGCATCTGGATTGATAGAAAGTATGGCTTTATCGGGAGTTTACGTTCAAACGATAAAAAGAATTACTGGGAGAGAAAGTCCTTTTATAGCCATTAAAAACGGAAATGTAGGAGGCGATTGGAATCCGTTTCCTAGTTTTGTGGCTTATGCCAAAAACACACCCACTTATGATGCAGTTCCATCTGGACATTTAACAACAATTATGGCAGGATTAACAGTTGTTATTTCCAATTATCCAGAATATAAATGGATAAAACCAGTGGGATATTCATTAATTGCAGGAATGTGTTTTCAAATGACACAAAGCGAAGTGCATTGGGTTTCGGATTATCCAATTGCTATTTTAATGGGGTATTTTGTAGGTAAAACAATAGCGAAAAACCGATTTAGTGAAACCAAAAATGCCGACGGAACCGAAAAAAAGTATTCGTTGAATTTTTCGGCATCTAGAAATTATGACTATAATATGGTTGGAGCAACATTAAAATTTTAATTCTTATGAAAAACTTTATTTTAATGGTTTTAATATTGGCGATAGCTCAAAATTCATTAGCTCAAGATACCATTATAAAAAAGGAAGATCAATTAAGCTACAAATGCTTTATTATCCCAGCAGCATTAATAGCGACGGGCTCGATATTGAAATTAAATCCGATTCAAAAAAATTTGCAACAAGATTCAAAATCAACTTTCGGCAAAAATTTCCATACTAAAATTGATGATTTTTTGCAGTTTGTCCCCGTTGCACAAATGTTGACAGGGGTTTTGTTGGGTTTCAAATCAAAACATGGATACAAACAAATGTTAACTAACACTGCCATGTCAAATTTATTAGTTGGTGGCATTACATTTATTGCAAAAAAATCAGCAAATGATTTACGGCCCGATGGTTCTGCAAACAATTCTTTTCCTTCGGGACATACAGCAACAGCTTTTAACAATGCCACTTTGTTATTTCTAGAATATAAAGACAGCAATATTTGGTACGCGAGTTCCGGATTTTTATTCGCTACTGCAACAGGTGCTCTAAGAGTTGCAAATAACCGTCATTGGCCTGGCGATGTTGCAGCTGGCGCAGGAATTGGTATGTCAATTGGAATTATTGTCAGCTATTGGAATCCCTTTAAGTTTGATAATAAAAATGATAAAAAAACAAGTTTTATAGGTTATCCTATAATCAACGAACAATCATTTGGAGTAGGATTACTATGTCGAATTAATTAGAAATGAATACAACTTTAGCAGAGTTCAAAAACTCAAATAATGTTTAACTAAAATACAAAATGAAATATTCACCAATCGAAATTGAAGCCAATTGGCAAAAATTCTGGGCAAATAACAAAACATTTGCTGCTAGCAATGAATCAACCAAACCAAAATACTACGTTCTCGATATGTTTCCGTATCCGTCAGGAGCAGGACTTCACGTTGGGCATCCGTTGGGATATATAGCATCAGACATTGTGGCTCGATACAAACGACATAAAGGATTCAATGTTTTGCATCCACAAGGATATGATAGCTTTGGTCTACCAGCCGAGCAATACGCCATACAAACTGGGCAACATCCAGACAAAACTACCAAAGAAAACATTGCACGTTACCGCCAACAACTCGACAAAATTGGATTTTCATTCGATTGGGACCGAGAAGTTCGCACCTCAAATGCAGATTATTACAAACACACGCAATGGATTTTTATTCAACTTTTTAATTCTTGGTATAATAAAACTTCCGACAAAGCCGAAGACATTTCGACATTGGTTTCTGAATTCGAAAAATCAGGAAATAATTTTGTTAACGCTGTTTGCGACGAAAATATAACTCTATTTTCGGCTTCAGAATGGATTGCTTTTTCAACAGTCGAGCAACAAAAAATACTTTTACAATACCGGTTAACTTATTTAGCTGAAACCGAAGTAAATTGGTGCCCAGGATTAGGAACCGTTTTGGCAAACGATGAAATTGTAAATGGCGTTTCTGAACGAGGCGGACATCAAGTAATTCGTAAAAAAATGACACAATGGTCAATGCGAATTACAGCATACGCCGAAAGGCTTTTGCAAGGTTTAGAAAGTATTGATTGGTCAGAAAGTATCAAAGAATCACAACGCAATTGGATAGGTAAATCGGTTGGAGCAATGGTCTCTTTTAATTTAGAGAAAAGAAACAAGAACCAAGAAAAAATAGAAGTTTTTACAACAAGACCTGATACTATCTTCGGCGTAACTTTTATGACATTGGCGCCAGAACACGAATTGGTTGCTCAAATTACGACACCTGAACAAAAACAAGTAGTTGAAGCATATATAGAAAAAACCGCAAAACGATCTGAAAGAGAACGAATGGCAGATGTAAAAACTATTTCGGGCGTTTTCACAGGTGCTTATGCTGAACATCCGTTTACCAAAGAACCAATTCCGGTTTGGATAGGCGATTATGTTTTGGCGGGTTACGGAACTGGAGCTGTTATGGCTGTGCCTTGTGGCGATGAACGAGATTATGCTTTTGCAAATTTCTTTAAAGGTCAAAACGGAATGCCAGCAATTAAAAACATTTTTGATAACGTCGATATTTCTGAACAAGCTTTTGGTTCTAAAGACAATGTTGTAATTGCAAATTCTGATTTTTTGAACGGTTTGAATTACAAACAAGCCACCAAAAAAGTTATCGAAGAACTCGAAAAAATAAATCAAGGTTCAGGAAAAACCAATTATCGCTTGCGAGACGCTGTTTTTTCTAGACAAAGATATTGGGGCGAACCGTTTCCAGTATATTATAAAAATGACATTCCATATATGATTCCAGAAGAATGTTTGCCAATAATTTTACCAGAAGTAGAAAATTATCTTCCAACCGAGGAAGGTTTACCTCCACTTGGTAATGCAAAAGAATGGTATTGGGATGAAAACAAACGTTGCGTAACGGCTCCCCCTCCTTCGGAGGGGGCTGGGGGGAGGCTTGAATTAAACACAATGCCAGGTTGGGCAGGAAGTTCTTGGTATTGGTTGCGTTATATGGATTCGAAAAACGAAAATGAATTTGCAAGCCAAGAAGCCATAAAATATTGGGAAAGTGTCGATTTGTACATTGGCGGAAGCGAACACGCCACAGGACATTTATTATATTCTCGTTTTTGGAACAAATTTCTAAAAGACAGAGGTTACGCTCCAACCGAAGAACCATTCAAAAAATTGATTAATCAAGGGATGATTTTGGGAATGAGTGCTTTTGCATATGGTTTTGGAATTGGTGTTGGTAATTTAGATGCTGATATTTATCCTGAAGCTGTTAAAGCAGGATGTAAAGTTTCTCCAAAATATGTTGTTCCTAAAGAAACTTATGATCTTTGGCAAAAAGGAGAATTAAGCGATTTAGCTTTGGATCTAATAAATAAACAATTAGAATATTTAAAAACATTCGGATTTGAAGCAGAATGGGATAGAGAACTTACGTCTTGTATACCATTTCATGTTGAAGTTGAATATGTTGATCCAGTAACAAATGAACTTGATATTCAAAAATTTAAAACAGGAAGTCGTTATAACGGTTTACATATTGATAATGTTTTTCCAAATGAATCAGGAAAATATTTTGTTGGGCGTGAAGTTGAAAAAATGTCAAAAAGATGGTATAATGTAGTCAATCCCGACACCATTTGCGAAGAATACGGAGCCGACACCTTGCGTTTATACGAAATGTTTCTTGGCCCATTAGAGCAATCAAAACCATGGAATACAGCTGGAATCTCTGGCGTTTTTGGGTTTTTGAAAAAATTATGGCGTTTGTATTTCGACGATACTGGCTTGATTGTAACCAACAACGAACCATCAAAAGATAGTTTGAAATCTTTGCACAAAACCATCAAAAAATGTTCGGAAGATATTGAGAATTTCTCATTTAATACCTCAGTTTCGCAATTCATGATTTGTGTCAACGAATTGCAAACTCAAAATTGCCACGAACGAGCAATTTTAGAACCTTTGGCAATTTTAGTTTCGCCCTATGCACCTCATATTGCAGAAGAATTATGGAAGCAACTTAGTTATTCGGAATCAATTTCGACAGTAGATTTCCCTATTTGTAATGAGAAATATTTAATAGAATCTGACAAAGAATATCCAGTTTCTTTCAACGGTAAAATGCGATTTACTATTAATTTGCCTTTAGACTTAACACCAACACAAATCGAAGAAATCATAATGAAAGACGAACGAACAATTAAACAATTGGACGGAAATGCTCCGAAAAAAGTGATTATTGTTCCAGGTAAAGTAATAAACATGGTGCAATAAAAACATTAAAAATAAATAAAAATATTAAATTTTTGTTATTGATTAATGAAAATTGATGTTGATATTCGATAAATATGTAATTTTATATTCTAAAACTTTAAAAAAAAACTATTATGTACAATATGTCTTACATGATTCTCGCCGGTGCTATAATGCTTGTAAGTTGGTTAGTAAGCCGACAATTAAAAAATAAATTCGAGAAATATTCTAAACTTTCATTGCAAAACGGCATGTCTGGAAAGGAAATTGCCGAAAAAATGTTGGCAGATAATGGTATTACGAACGTTCGGGTTATTTCGGTTGAGGGTCAATTAACGGATCATTATAATCCAACTGATCGAACTGTTAATTTAAGCGAAGCTGTTTATAACCAAAGAAATGCATCTGCAGCCGCAGTTGCTGCCCACGAGTGTGGTCACGCTGTGCAACACGCTGTAGGTTACGAATGGCTAACGATGCGTTCAAGATTGGTACCTGTTGTCAATATTGCATCAACATATATGCAGTGGATATTATTGGGTGGAATTTTAATGATTAATACTTTTCCTAGTTTGCTATTGGTTGGTATAGTGGTATTTGCCGCAACAACTTTATTTTCAATAGTTACTTTACCAGTAGAATATGACGCTAGTAACCGTGCTTTAGCGTGGTTAGAAAACAAAAGAATGCTGACTCAAAACGAACAAGCTGGCGCAAAAGACGCATTAAAATGGGCTGCTAGAACATATGTTGTTGCCGCTTTGGGTTCAATTGCAACATTGCTTTATTATATAAATATTTATTTGAATAGAAGATAAAAACTATCCATTTTATTATTTTTTGATTTCATCTAAAAAAAACCGTTTTCTATCAAAAGAAAACGGTTTTTTTATTTAGATTATTATGGCTTTTTACTTAACGATTAAGAATTCAGATCTTCTGTTTTTGGCGTGTTCTTCTTCGGTGCAAGCTTCTTTGCAATCAATTATTGGTTCTGTTTCTCCCATTCC
>JAYVIW010000063.1:0-4472 GCA_043769905.1 Bacteroidota bacterium | reverse complement strand
AATTTAAAGGTTAATAAATCGTAGTCTTCGAGCATACTATTAAGGCAGTCTAAGTGCCAAACGTATGCTGTTACAATTAATTCTTTAGCTCGGTCTTCGCTAAGGTCTTTTTTATCGAATGCCTCACGCACAAGCCGAGATACTAATTTTTTAGTAGATTTTGAGCTTAATTTAATTTTGCCTGTACGCTGTACAAATTCTTGCATTGTTTTCATATAAAATCTCTTTGTTTTACACCAAAATAATCGTAATGATCGCCTTTAAAGTCGGCATCATATTCAGGGTCGTTTGGTTGGTTGTTTAAAATTTCTCGTTGTTCATCAATTTTAGCTTGCAATTTTGCAAGTTGCATTTTAGTTGGTTCCAATTGCACCCAATTGTGATGTCGCATAAATCCGAAATCCTCAACTATTACATTATCGTTTTCATCAGCATAAAAAGACATTTCATAGTTTTGGTATTTTGCTGAAAATGCAATGCAGCAGGGGTCGTTTTCAAGTTTTAAACTTGTAATTAGCTTGTTAAAATTTTTAGCTTCCATTGTTTTTTTTACAAAGATAAAACTTTATTTTGATTTTTAAGCCAATCAATCAAAATATTTTTGATTTTAGTTTCACAGTCTACTGGTATTGTGATTCGCTTGGTTGCGTAAACTAATTTTTTTCTGCCCGCATTGGGGCGTTTTCCACCTCTTTGTTTCATTTGTCTATTTTTTTACGCAATCAATATGCGTTGATTATTAATGTGTTATAAATGCAATTGCGTATATTTCGGAGTTAGGCGATATGCTAAAACAACCGCACTTGTGAAACGAAATCATTGTAACGCTTTTGTGATTTCTCAAAATATTCTTTGTCAATTTCGCAACCTGTAAAGTTTAAATTTGCCTTGTTGGCTGCAATTCTTGAACTTCCTGAACCCAAATGCGTATCTAAAATTTTCATCCCTTCAGTTGCATAATTTTTGAAAATCCAATCATAAAGTTTAATCGGTTTTTGCGTTGGGTGTATTCTTGTTTCTTTGTTTTTCATATCGTGCTGAATCATTCCGTGCCACGCTATCGTAACAGATTTGATGCTATTTAATAAAGAACAATAAGCAAGTTCGCCATCGCTATAAGTTGGCATCGTAACGCACTTATTCCAGTAAATCCGACCACCAGCTAAAAAGTCAAACGGATAATAATTTACGCCCCAAATAATTTGCTCTTTTGAAACTCTAAAAAGTTCAATAAAATATTCTTTTGTTGGTACATCGGAATCCCATTTTTGACTTCCATAATTAATTGATTTTGAAGCCGATTTACTACTTTGTTTTTTATCTGTGCTATTTTTAATATCGGCATTAATTCCATACGGCGGATCAACCACAGCCAAATCGAAATAATTATTGGGATATTCTTTCATAAGTGTGATGCAATCCATAAGGTAAATATCAGACTGAAAACCAGCACAATTGCCTAACAGCGGTTTGGCGCAATTCGGGTTTGAGTGATTACTCGAGAGTTCGTGTGTGTTTGCTATCATAGTGTTTTATTTAAAGTTTGTGTGTGCTTTTCCCCAACTGACGCCAAGCCACAAGACGTTGTGCGATAACTTGCTACCGAACAGCACGAACATAATCTTCAAATCTTAATTTTACAATTTTTGACCTATTTTCATTTCTTAAAATCAAACCTTCTGCTTTTTTAGTTGCAATATTAGAAAGAGAAACTGTTGTGTTTGGAATAAAACTATTTAAACTTTGTAAAACTGAAATATGAGAAAAATCATTTAATTCAAAAGGTATATTTGGAACATATTCAAATTGATTGAATTGATTTTTCATATCATAATATTTTAAAAATTTTTGACCATAAATAATTCCTTCTACTGTTTCTCTTTCACGCCATTTAGAAATACTTTCTTGTGAAAGTTCTAAAATAGATAAATCATCATAAACAGCAATGTCAAAAACTTTAAAGCCATTTTTATCTTTTCCATACCATTTTGAATTTGCAGAAGTTTTTCCTCCGTAAAATTCTCCATAAATAACTGTAAGTTTTTCTGTTTGTGGAATTTTAATTTTTAAGTCTTTTAAACCTTGAACAATTAATTGAGAATTGTCAAAATACAAATCTTCATTATGGTGTAAAATAAATTCACGAGAACCTATTAAATATTCAGAACCAAAACAAATAATTCGAGCATTTGTACCGTCAATTTTTTCAGTAGCAAACATATCTTCATTTAATATGTTAGTTGTAAATTCATCTGTAAATTTTCCTTTTTCTCCAAATTTATGAAGTGTTAAAATCGATGGATATTTAGTAAAAGTATTAATTTTATCTTTTCCAAATTGTGTAATTAAATCTTTAAGCATAATTTATAATTTAAAAGTTAAAAAATATAATCTGATTTTTTAAAAAATACGGTAAAAAATAAAGTCATCGCACAACAGCGGTTTTAAGCAATTAGGGTCTTGGGTCTTGAATCGTTAGTTGGTTTTCAACTTCGCCCTAACTGCTTAAAGCCACGAGACGTTAGCCGTCAGCTTGGGAGAACTTTGTGTTATAAACTTCACTTGCTTTTTGAATTGCTTTTAAAACTGCTTCGTCTCGTGTGTTATAAATATCGTCTTTTAAGCAATCAGAATTAATTGTAATCAAATCGCCTTGAAAATGCAAAGTCACGTCTGAGTCAAAACCTCTTACATATCCAAGCATCTTATCTTTAATAACTTCTATATTTATATAGAATTCAATACTGTCGAACCAAGATATTATAATTGAAGCCTGTAAGTTATTTTTGTACTGTTTTAAATCATTTTTATACTTTTTATTACCCGTGTAAAAAATTATAAAATGTTCTTCACACTTTCCAGAAAGAAAAGCCGAACCGCCAAAAGCGGTTTGGCGCAATTTGGGGTCGGGTGTTTGTTTATTTAGTTTGTTCATTATTTAAAGTTTTAGGTTTATTAATTAATTTGGTTTTCGGCACGCCCCAACTGACGCCAAGCCACGAGACGTTGTCGGCTATTTTAAAGAAACTAACTGTAAATGAGTTCCTGTAAGTGAAAAATATAAGTTTTGAAGTTGGTGTACATAATCAATATTTAATAAAAATTTATTCTCTCTATTTTCAATTAATCTAAAATGAAAATAATCTTTATTTCTACAAACGCTAAAAATATTGTTTGAATACCACTTTGTTATATCGGAATTGTTTGATATATAAAACCCAAAATCTAAAAGCCATTCTTCTGTAAGCGGAATAGGAATCAAAGATGTAAAAGGTATCTCACCTGTTGTTAAATTAAAAATATCTTTATTTATACTGCAAATTGATTCAACTAAAATAGGAGTATTGTTATATAAATCAGAAAAAATTAAATTTCCAATCATTAATTCATTTGCGTTCATACTAATTATAGTTTTTTAATTCTCTCTTTAATATCGGTGGAGAAATTACCGTTGAATTAATAAAAACAGCCTACAACAGCGGTTTGGCGCAAGAACGGCTCTAGTGCTTTATCAATGTTTTGGCTTTTTTAGCCGTTCCTGCCGCCAAGCCACAGAGCGTTAGCCGTTATACTACCACAAAACCGCTTAAATGATAATCACGAATCAAAATCTTAACAACGTTTTTAAAATTTAAAGCTGAAATGTAAATGCAATTAGGCTGAATTAATACTTTTGCTTTTGTGTTAGTTGTTGGATTGTTTAAATCCATTTTATTTTTCCACTGAATTGCTTCGTTATAATGCAAATCGGTTCTCGGTGGCTGAAATTTAGCAAGTGAAATAGTTTTTTTAATTTTGTCGCACTCAAAAAGTTTGTGATTTTTTTGTGGCTGAATTTTATTTAATAAAACTAAATTTTGCTTTTTTTGTTGCTGTTTAACAATCTCAATTTTATCGGAATTGTTTAATTGAAAATCTTTATCTTTCATTCGTAAATATTAAAATATTGTTTTGTTGCAAAATTGCTATCTTCATCAGGAATTGAATCTAATTTTAAACTTGAAGAACTACCGAAACAATCAACAACTCTAGTTAGTGGAAATATTGTACAAAAACCAGCAGAAATTGGGTTTAAGTTTTTAAAAGTGTCGTGTGAAATCCATTCTGGAAACATAATAATTCCGTTGAATTGTTTAACTCGAACATATTTTATTTTAGTGTACATAAATTTAAAAATTAATAGTTAAAAAAATAAGCACAAACGGCTAACAGCGGCTTGGCGCAATTCGGGTTTGAGTGCTTATTCGAGAGTTCGTGTGTATTTGTTATCATAGTGTTTAATTTAAAGTTTGTGTGTGCTTTTCCCCAACTTCTGCAAGCCACGAGACGTTGTCGGCTATTTTGGAGAAACTAACTGCTTAAATTCGTGTGCGGGGGCGTAATATTCTCTACCATCATCTAATCGTATTATAATTGCACGTCCATAATAATTATTAAACTCTTTTACGAAAGTTCCTATTTTTCCAGTCAAA
>JAYVIW010000062.1:0-42592 GCA_043769905.1 Bacteroidota bacterium | reverse complement strand
CAAAACATTGCACAAATGTCTTGTAATCCAGCAATGGGCGGAATTGCCAAAGGTCAAATTGTTCGTGAAATTGACGCAATGGGTGGTTATTCTGGAATTGTTTCAGATCGAACTGCAATTCAATTTAAGATGCTTAACAAATCTAAAGGTCCAGCAATGTGGTCGCCAAGAGTTCTATCAGACAGAATGCGTTTCGCAGAAGAATGGAGAATGATGCTCGAAGGAACTTCAAATCTAGATTTCTATCAAGAAATGATTTCAGGATTAATTATAGAAAATGCAAAAGTGAAAGGAATTAAAACTTCATTAGGTTTAGAAATACGTTCCAAATCGGTGGTGCTTACCAACGGAACTTTTTTGAACGGATTAATTCATATTGGTGAAAAACAACATGGTGGCGGTAGAGCAGGCGAGAGTGCAAGCTATGGCATTACCGAAGATTTAATAAAACCAGGTTTCGAAGCTGGAAGAATGAAAACAGGAACGCCACCAAGAGTAGATGGACGTTCTTTGGATTATTCTAGAATGAATGAAGAAAAAGGAGATGAAAAACCCGATAAATTCTCTTATTCTGATGTTACAAAACCCTTAATACATCAACGGATGTGTCACATGACTTATACGTCACTAGATGTCCATGATATTTTACGTGAAGGATTTGATCGCTCGCCAATGTTTAATGGTCGAATAAAATCAATCGGACCAAGATATTGTCCATCGATCGAAGATAAAATCAACCGTTTTGCTGACAAGGAACGCCATCAATTGTTTATAGAACCCGAAGGGTGGAATACGTGTGAGGTTTATGTAAATGGTTTTTCAACTTCGTTACCTGAAGATATTCAGTTTAAAGCCTTGCGTTCAGTTGTTGGTTTCGATAAAGTTAAATTCTTTCGACCAGGCTATGCTATTGAATATGATTATTTTCCACCAACACAATTAAAGCATACATTAGAAACAAAATTAGTTGAAGGATTGTATTTTGCAGGACAAATAAACGGAACAACGGGCTATGAAGAAGCAGCATCGCAAGGATTAATGGCCGGCATTAACGCTGCATTGAAAGTTCAAGAAAAAGAACCACTAATTTTGAAACGTGACGAAGCTTATATCGGTGTTTTAATTGATGACTTAATTACAAAAGGAACAGAAGAGCCATACAGGATGTTTACGTCAAGAGCTGAATATAGAACACTTTTGCGACAAGATAACGCCGATTTTAGATTGACACCAATCTCTTATAAGCTAGGATTAGCGTCCGAAAAACGTTTGAGAAGAATGGAACACAAACTTAATGAATCAGAAAAAATGGTGGCGTTTTATAGAAATACAAGTATTTCGCCTGAAGAAGTCAATCCGATTCTAACTGCAAAAGAAACGTCGGAAGTAAATCAAACTGATAAATTATTTAAAATTTTATCTCGTCCTCAAATAGATTTATCAGACATGTTGCAACTTGACAAAGTCGCAGACTACATAAATTTAAATGAATTAGATCAAGAGATTTTGGAGCAGGCCGAAATTCAAGTGAAATATTCTGGATATATTGAAAAAGAAAGAAATAGCGCTGACAAATTAACTAGGCTTGAAGACGTGAAAATTCCAGAGTTTTTTGATTACGAGAAAATAAAATCAATGTCAATTGAAGCGAAACAAAAATTATCTAAAATTAGACCAATCACGATTTCTCAAGCCTCAAGAATTTCTGGAGTTTCGCCAAGTGATATTTCAGTATTATTGATTTACATGGGAAGATAAGGTTGGCAACGTTTAGATTTTTGTTTGTTGTCTCTAGTTTTAATTTAAAAAAAGCAATTGTTCCACGTGAAACTGACTCGTCAAGTATCGTATTCATTACGTAAACTAGAAAAAATAAATTTTATTTTCCGAAATAACAATAGCTCTAGAGTAAACGAACTTAAATAATCAAAATAAATCATCAATATTTAATTTTTAATTCAAAATGAATTTAGAAGATAAAGCGCATTATCTAAAAGTAAAAGACCATTCCGTTTCTCAAGAAATATTCGATTTGTATTATGACAAATCTTTAGATATGTTGGTTACAAGTCCACAACCAAATATAGAAAGTATTGGTAGATATTATGACAGTCCAAATTATATTTCGCATACTGATGCTAATCAATCTTTATTCGAAAAATTATATCAGATAGTTAAAAACGTAGCTTTAAAAAACAAACTGAATCTTATAAATAGTTTGTCTGAAAACAAAGGAAAAATTTTAGATATAGGAGCTGGTGTTGGAGATTTTTTAGCATATGTAAAACAAGACGGCTGGCAAACAATAGGAGTAGAGCCTAGCCAAAAAGCCAAAGAAATAGCAATCAAAAAAGGTGTTGATTTTGTCAACAAAACGTCTGATTTAGAAAATTATTCGTTTGATGTTATCACAATGTGGCATGTTTTAGAGCACATTCCGAATTTAGACGATCAAATTAAAGAACTAAAAAGGTTATTAAAACCTAACGGATTTTTGATTGTTGCCGTTCCAAATTTTAAATCATTTGACGCTAATCATTACAAAGAATTTTGGGCTGCTTATGATGTTCCAATTCATTTTTGGCATTTTTCAAAAACAGCAATCAGGCAATTATTTGACAAAGAAAACATAAAACTCGAAAAAGTTTTGCCGATGAAATTCGATTCGTTTTATGTTTCTTTACTTTCTGAGAAATATAAAACTGGAAAAATGAATTTCATTAAAGCTTTTTTTATTGGATTAAAATCGAATTGGAAAGCAAGTAAAACAGCAGAATATTCTTCACATATTTACATTTTAGAAAATAATAAATCATAATTTTCCGCAAAGTCATCAAGAGTCAAATAAAAGTTTAATTTAAAAAATTTGATTATTTTTTATTAAAAAAGTATATTTTTGTACCATCAAATCCATCAAATGAAAAATATAATTTTAGTTCTTGTAAGTGTAATTTCAATCATTTCATGTAATAAAAAAGAAGAAATAAAAGACAAAATTGTTAAAACAGAAACTGTCAAAAAAGTTAATGTTGCACCAAACGACAAAGCCGAATCTCTAAAAACTGCTTACGTTGATACAGCCGAATTGATGAAAGATTATCAAGAAGCGAAAGATGTTGAAGCCAAATATAAAAATAAAGCCGTGGCAATGGAAAAAAAGTTAGACCTAGAAATTGCCAAATTCAAAGCTGATGCTACTAATTTTCAGAAAAATGCACAAGCAAACGGTCAAGAATGGGCACAAAAAAACGGACAAGCATTGCAGAAACGTGAACAACAAATTCAGGTTTCGCAACAACAAATGATGCAACAATTGCAAGAACAGAGTGGCACTGAAATGGATGTAATTGTCAAGAAAGTAAAACAATTTATAAAAGATTTTGGCAAAGAAAAAGGCTATTCTTATATCTATGGAACTGGTTCACCGGCAACAGTTTTGTATGCCGAAGATAAGTATGATATTACTCAAGAAATTACAGATTTATTAAATGAGAATTATAAAAATAGGGCTAAGAAGTAATTAGATTTTATTTTTTAATTAAACAACTTGAGAAATACAATAATCTAACCAGATTTCATTTTGTATATTTAACGTTTTTAAGATTCCTGCGCACGTTCTTTTATTAAATAGCAACAAAAATTGAGGAAAGAGAGTAAAAACAAGTAAAATTGTCTAATGACGCTAAAGTAAGGAATTATGGCCAAATATTTTTTAAGATTATTGATACTGGATAAACAACAAAAATGACCAATTAGATAGTTATCTTTATTACTAAATCTTACAATAACTATTAGTATTTTTAGATGCTATTTAAGAAGCAATAAATTAAGTAGAATTCAAGTCATGACTATTTTGCATTTATATATTTAGGTCGTCGTGAAGGTTATAGAAGTAGCGTTGGTAATCATCGATTTTTTTTATTAAATTTTTGATAAATCACTGATTTTGACTTAAACACAATTGATCACAAAAAAAACATTTATTGAGTTTTACATCTTTATATATTTCAAATTCGATAAAAAAATGCAATCCATAACCGAAGCCGCAAAATTTACACTACAATTTATCAATCAGACGCAGAAATCAGTTTTTGTGACAGGTAAAGCAGGCACTGGAAAAACGACTTTGCTTCGTGAAATTATTGCCACTACACACAAACACACAGTTGTTGTAGCTCCAACTGGAATTGCAGCTTTGAATGCCGGTGGTGTAACCATTCACTCAATGTTTCAACTGCCATTTGGTGGATTTATTCCTGACAATTCAGCACCACAATTCTCAGAAAGTTCTAAATTCGAGACTAAAGCAACACTGCGACGACATTTCAGAATGAGTGCCATCAAGCGAGCTGTTATTAACAATATGGAACTTTTGATAATAGACGAAGTTAGTATGTTGCGGTCAGATTTGCTAGATGCGATCGATTTTATGATGCAAACCGTTCGTCGAAAATCAGCCCCTTTTGGTGGCGTTCAAGTTTTGTATATTGGCGATTTGTTGCAATTGCCGCCTGTGGTGCGTGACGAAGAATGGCGAACTTTAAAGAATTATTATTCAGGAAAATTCTTTTTTAATGCACATGTTGTGCAGCACAACCCGCCGCTATATATCGAGTTAGACAAAATTTTTCGTCAAACAGACAATCAATTTATTGCGATTTTGAATAATCTGAGAAATAATCGAATTTCTCGAGAGGATTTAGTTTTCTTGAATGATTATGTCAAACCTGACTTTGATTTAAAATCCAATAAGGGCTATATCACCCTAACAACCCACAATGCCAAAGCCGACACGATGAATGCTCAGGCGCTTGAGGATTTAAAAGGTGTGCGGATAACATACAAAGCTGAAATTACCAAAGATTTTCCGGAGAAAATCTATCCAATCGAGTTTAATTTACATCTAAAAGTTGGTGCACAAGTCATGTTTGTAAAGAACGATTTGAATATTGAAAAACGATATTTCAATGGAAAAATAGGTGTTATAAAATCAATTGCCAATCAAGAAATACTGGTACATTTTCCAGATGAGAATATAACAATCGAAGTCGAAAAATACGAGTGGCAAAATATTAAATATCTTGTTAACGACATAACAAAAGAAATTGAAGAAGAAGTTTTAGGAACATTTGTGCAATATCCTATAAAATTAGCATGGGCAATCACGGTGCACAAGAGTCAAGGTTTGACCTTTGATAAAGCAGCTCTAGATGTTTCGCAGGTTTTTATGCCAGGTCAAGCTTACGTTGCCTTATCTAGATTGCGTTCTTTGGCGGGTTTGGTCTTGTTGTCGCCACTGCGAATGAACGGAATTTCGAACGATCAAGACGTCATGGATTATGCCGAGAACAAAGCATCAGAGGAAACTTTAGCAAAATCATTGGAACTAGAAACCAAAAATTTTATTCATAACTATTTGAAAGACAGTTTCGATTGGCAAGATCTGGCACAAGAATGGCGTAACCATTATTTTGGTTACAAAGCAGAATCTGAATTGTCCAAAAAAACCAAACACATTGATTGGGCAAAGAAACAACTAGACGTTATAGACAATTTGCTAGAACCATCACGCAAATTTGTGTCGCAAATCAATAAATTATTTTCACAAGAAAGTGTTGATTTGCGTTTTATATTCGAGAGAATTCAAGCTGCCTTTAACTATTTTTTGCAGCCAATGGATAATTTGGTTTATGAAATTCTTTGGAAAATCGAAGAGGTGCAACGGTCTAAAAACCTCAAACAATTTTATGACGATTTGTTGGCTTTAGAAGATCTGCAAACCAAAGCCGTCATGAGATTAATGAAAGCAAAATTATTAATAGAAACTGTAGTTGCAGGCGAAACAATTTCGAAGGAGAAATTATCATCAGAGGCGATAAAGTTTTACAAAACACGAAAACTACAAACCATTCGAGAAGAATTCAAAAAAGTAAATATTAATTTGATAGAAAATGACATTGATGTTAATCGTTACTCTAAAAACTTAAAAGCACCAAAGGTGCCAAAAAAATCGACTTATCAGGAAACTTTTGAGCTTTGGGAATTGAAAAATGACATCAATCAAATCGCCGAAATCAGAAAGTTGACAGCAACGACAATCGAGGGACATTTTATTAAATTAATTGAAAATCAAACAATTAGTATAAATGATATTTTGCAGCCTCATAAAATTAAAGATTTAGAAGCTGTTTTCAAAGATTATGAAGACGACTCTCTGAATGGTTTGATGGAAATGTATCCTAACCAGTTCACGTGGAACGAATTGAAAATGTTTAGAGCGTCAAATAAATCAGTAATTTAATTCCAACTAATTGCCTTTCCCCGAAATTTTTGCCGACTATTCTTTATTAACAATCGTTATTTTTGCTGTAGTTTATTTTGTAGCTGGTTTTATAGATGCTGTTGTTGGAGGTGGCGGCTTGCTTACAATCCCAACATTATTAGTTAGTTTACCCAATCAACCGTTGCCAACATTGTTTGGAACCAACAAAATTGCTGCAATTTCAGGCGGAACTGTTGCTGCTTATCAATATTCAAAAAAAGTAAAATTTGATTTCAGGTTGTTATCAACCATAATTGTATTTGCATCAGCGGCATCTTTTGTTGGAGCTAAAACCGTAAGTTATTTGGATTCGGGTGTTTTAAAGCCATTGATATTAGTAATTCTTGTTTTGATTGCCTGTTATACTTTTTTGAAAAAAGATTTGGGCTCGTTGGTTACTAAAGAACATTCAATCACTCAAAAAATATTTTTTGGTTCGATTATAGGGATTTTTGTTGGATTTTATGATGGTTTTTTTGGGCCAGGAACAGGCAGTTTTTTTGTACTTGGTTTTGTCGTTATTTTAGGTTTTGATTTTTTATCAGCATCAGCATATTCAAAAATAATCAATTGTTGCACAAATTTTTCGGCATTGATTGTTTTTATCAAACAAGGCAATTACATTTTAGAATTGGCATTAATAATGGCGATTTTCAATATTCTAGGCAATTTTATAGGAAGCAAAATAGCCCTTAAGAAAGGCAATGAATTTGTTAGAAAAATATTTTTGATAATTTTGGTGTTTATGATTATCAGGTTTGGCTATGATGTGTTTTACAAATAACAATGACAGTCAATTTAATTCAAAATCAGACTAATTTGTCTAAAAATATAGCGTTTATCCTCAAAAATTTAAACAGTTAGTTTTTTAAATTTAAGCCTTTAAAAAACTAATTTGCAAAAATTATTGCAAAAAATATACAGCCAAAATAGCAGGAACAAAATAAATAGCGATTGTTCTTGCACCGTCATAATCGCGAACTAATCGTTGCCCAAACAACAAACAAATTAATGATATTGATGAAAAAATAGCGCCATAAAAACCAAATGTGCGGTCACCGTTTATTATTAATTGCACAATCCCTATGCACGACAAAATTCCAGCTAATAATTCTAAAACTATTAAAGTATTAAAAACCAATGGCATAAAATTCTTAAGAATTGTTTTTGAGAAGACACCATTCATCCAATTAAAATTATTCTGCCAATAAAAAATTTTATCATAAGCAGATTGAATAAATGTTACGGCAAAAAAAACCAATATTAAAATAGATGCTGCGTTGTTCATAAGTTTATTTTTTGTGAATTAATCGGGTTAATTTTATTGACAAATCTGTTAAAATTATTTTTGCATTTCCGTTGCGTTCAATGTGGTAAATGGCATCAGCTAATTCGGTAAATATATCATTTATGTTGTTTCCGTTGACGAACGGAGCAAAATTTTCAAGTTTGAATTTGTCGTCCTGTGGTTCATAGTAAACCAAACTTGGAGTTTGATAGTTTAACATCAAAGCTTGGCGAAAAATTTCTATACAAAACTGTAGAAATTTTTTCTGTGTTTCTCTTCCTAAACCAGCAATATTTTCGCTCCAAGCTATAAGATCTATTACAACTTCAGCGTTACCTTTCGCTTTAAAAGCGGACCGAACCCAAGCAATGAACCATTGCTCAAACGGTTCATCTTCGGAATCGTTCTTATAAATATGTAAAGCTTTATTAAAATTACCTTGCGACTGCTGTGCAATTTTTAATGCTTGTTTTTCGTCAATCGAAAACTTATTGATTAGTGCCGTCGCTATGGTTTTGTCATTCAAAGCATTAAAATGCAGTACCTGACATCGAGACCTAATTGTTTGAATAACATCTTCTTCATGTTCAGTGATTAACAAAAAAAGTGTTTTTTCAGGTGGCTCTTCCAAAATTTTTAATAATTTATTAGACGCCTCGACATTCATTTTATCGACCATCCAAACAATCATTATTTTATAACCTCCTTCATAAGATTTTAGTGCCAATGATTTTAAAATTTCTTGCGAATCTTCAACTCTAATAATCCCTTGTTTGTTGCCCACTTGTAAAACATTGTACCAGTCAAATAAGTTGCCGTAAGGATTTTCAATAATGAATTTTCGCCAATCTTTAATAAAATCTACACTTTTAGGATTTTTTTTAACGTCTTCTGTCGTTACCGTGGGATATACAAAATGTAAATCAGGATGCGAAAAATTATTAAATTTGATGTTGCATGAATCCAGACCTCCAGTATTTTCATAATTGATATTAGCGCATAAAACATATTGTGCATATGCCAAAGCAACGGCAAGCGTCCCACTACCAGATTGACCAACAAAAAGTTGTGCATGCGGAATTCTAGAAGCAGTGGCAGACTTTGTAAGATGATTTTTTAAGTATTCTTGTCCTAATATTTCTGAAAATTGCATCAGCAAATGTAATAATAAGAATTAATTATACAAAAAGTTTTTAAAACTTCAAATTCAAGACAAATGGCACTTTAGCGATGATTTGTGCATTTGATAGATTATTTTTTCAATATTTTTAATAAAATTATTTTTTTAGTCATTATTTTTTGATATATTTACTATGATTATAATGATAAAAAACTAATGGCATGATTTTGGTAAATGAAAAATAATTAAATATTATATTCACATATAAATTATTTTTCATTAAAACAAGTAAAAAAAAAAAAAGTATTAAAAAGTTATTAAAAATTTGTTTTTAAAATATTATAATATACTTTTGTTAAAATCATTTAAATAAGTAAATATAGACATGAACAAAATAAATATTTTCATAGTTATTTTATTTTTAATAAGCGCAACGACTATTCATGCGCAAGTAAAAAATAAACCATCAAGTATAATCAAGACGTCGGCATCAATGAAAACGTACTATGATAGACCACAGCTTGAAACCATGCAAAAAGGAGAGTTAATTGGGTTGTATCTTGAAAGAGCGAGGTTATTGATTAATACTTTGCCGTACATTGCACTAGCCAATAAACCAGGTCTAACAATGACCGACATTGGAATTCCAGATACGTCAGATAACAGAAAGCTATTAGAGACGGAGCATGAATCGTCGAGCACATTTTTAATAAGTACATCAGATTTTTTATCTCAAATGTTACCCTATTCTGACAAATCTTCATTAATAACAAGTATTTTGTTCTATGAAAATGTATTAAGAAACCTGCACGTAATGAATGAATAATTTTAAATTTCGCCCCAAATGAAAAATTTTATCTTAACCAAATTTATCTTAGCCTTTATCGTTGGTACAACATACGGCCAACAAGAAAAAGGCATTACAGGAACTTCTAATTGGCTAACTAGCTGGACTTGCTTTAAACCTGCAAAAGAAGAATATAATGATACCAACCAAATATTATTTGGAAATATTTCAACCAATACAACTCTTTACAAAAAAAACACTTACTTGCTTCAGGGTAATGTGTATGTTGTTAACAATGCTGTTTTAACAATTGAGCCAGGAACAGTCATTAAAGGAGATTTTGATTCAGTCGGAACATTAATTATCACCAAAGGAGCAGCTATTATTGCAGACGGAAAAGAAACAGATCCGATAGTTTTTACTTCTAATAAATCCGATAAAAAACCAGGAGATTGGGGAGGAGTGGTTATAATTGGTGATGCTCAAATTAATAAATTTGGTGGAAGCGCATTACTACCCTTTGACTGTGATCCAAGTAAGACGATTTATGGAGGTAATAATGAGCAATCAAATTCTGGTATAGTTCGTTTTACTCGAATAGAATTTGCAGGTAAAAAGGTTAAAGGTTTTAAAGAATTCAATTCTTTAACATTAGCTGGGGTAGGTTCTAAAACAATTTTAGAAAATATTATGTGTAGTTTTTCTAACGATGATTCGTTTGAATTTTACGGAGGTTATGTCAATATAACAAAAGCAGTTTCTTACAAAGCCAACGATGATGATTTTGATTTCACTCAAGGTGCACAAGTAAACCTTGAAAATTGTATTGCTGTAAGAAATCCATATTATTCAGCAACTTATGGCTCACGCTGTATTGAAATTGATTCTTATGAAAGAAAAGAAGATGCCGATTTTTCAAGAAAAATGACAGCTGTTATTGCAATGAATATGACCATGCTAAATGACAGTAATAACCTTATCCAAGATTTGGCAAGTGGTTTGGTTAAAGAAGCGATAAGAATAGCCGAAAACTGTTCACTAACTGTTAAAAAAAGTGTAATATCTGGATTTAATCCAGCAATAAACTTAGACAATAAAATTGCGATTACGGATGCTAATTTTTCAAAAATTAAGCTACAAGACATTTATTTCAACAACTGTAAGGGAAATATTTTCACAGAAAACAATGCCAATAATGAAGATTTAGAAGACTATTACGGAAACAGTTTGTTTTCTAACGTATTCTCTCAAGGCGATAATAAAGAAACTTTTATAGATATTTATAACCCTAAGCAGCCAGATTTTAGACTTAAAATTGCTAAAATTACAGCGTCTAATTTAAAATAAAAAACCAAATATCCATTTTTAATAGTGGATTTTGTTTTTATTAAATGTACTCAATTAATATTGCGTAGATTTGGGTACTAAAATAAATATCACTGATGATGAGAGTTATAGTTATTTCAAATTGTTTAAAAACTTTTATGTTTACATCACTTTTTTTAAGTGGTGTAACAATCTCTATTTTTGCCCAATCCATTGGAAAACCTTCTTTTCAATATACTGGAATGTGTGCAAGACCAGAAATAATTAATATTCCTCCACCAAATACTCCAGCATTTGATTTGTTTTTAGTTGATTTCGGCATTGGCTCAATCAATTTATTTGCACCAGGAAATATTTTTTACCTACAAATTTCCAATGCTAGCGGCAGTTTTGCTTCTGCAACCGATGTTGCACAATCAGCAACGATAACTAGTTCGCCAGCAAGTTTGACTTTTCAAGTGCCAAACAATTTTGTTGGTGGAGAGGGATATAAGTTTAGAGTTCGAAGTACCGACCCCGTTAGATTAAGCCCAGAGTCTGATGCTATATATGCTTATTACAAGCCTTTTAGCGATAATTTCAGATTAAATAACGGTGCCGTTACAGCAGTAATTTGCGGTACAGGAACCGTTGAATTAAAAGTAAATAGTCCGGCATCAACATTTTCAAACTTAATTTATCGCTGGTATAAAGATGGATTAATTATTCCAAACCAGACATCAAACACATACGTAGCAGATGCCGCGGGCGCTTATTATGCCGAAATCAATTATGGTTCTTGCACTACATCTGGTTTTACTTTTAATTCCAAACCAGACATTATTGTTAATATTTCCACAATTGGAAGTAATCCAATAATAACCAAATCACGTTCATCAGATAAAGTAAGTGCAGACAATCCTATTACACTATCAACAAATACCGGTATTGGATTTACGTACCAATGGTTTTTGGACAATGTTTTAATAGTTGGTGCTACTAACGATTCATTTACCGCAACTGTTCCTGGAGATTATAAAGTTGTAATTACAACTGCTAGCTGTTCGTACACAAGTGATACAAAAAAGCTTTTATTATCTAATTCTATCGAAACTCCAACTTCAACACAAATCCCAAATTTAGTAAGTCCGAATAATGATGGAGAAAACGATAAATGGGAAATAAGCAAATTTACTGGAAATGCTAAAACGGCCGTACTAATTCTTGATTCTAGAGGGAAAAAAGTATTTGAATCAAGTTCTTATCAAGATACGTGGCCGGAAGAACCAATAGATTTCGACAAAATTAACCCAGTTTTTTATTATGTAATTACAACTTCAACAGGTGAACAAAAAAAAGGCACAATAACAATTGTAAAATAACATGAACAAGAACAACATATTCATTCTATTTTTATTGTTAGTACTACCAGTTGTTTATTCACAATCTGGAGGTGTTACATCTTTTGATTTGCCAATTAAAAACTCATTAAAATTCAATAAAAACTTTATCAACCCAACATTTAGTTTTGTCAGAGAAGAAATACCGTATATAAGTATTTTGAATAAACAACAATATTCAGGATTTGAAAATGCTCCCGCAACACTATTAGGAAGTTTTTCAAAAAAATTTCAAGATAACAATGCATTTTCAGTTGCTGGTTTTCAAAAAAATTTAGGTTTGTTGTCCACAATAGGTGGTGTTTTTAACTATGCCATAAATGTTTCATTTAATGAAGAAAGCAACTTAACTTTCGGATTGAATATCGCCGCATTTAAATCAGGAATTAACACCTCCAAAATTATTACTATTACTACAGACCCATTATTAGCAACATTCGCCAATCAAACTTTATTGTCAATTTCTCCAGGAATCAATTATGGTTCGGGTCAGATAGATTTTGGACTTTCCGCCAATAATGTAGTTTTTTATAATTTTAGCACCTCACAAACAATTTCCAACGACCCCGAAAGAAGTTTTCAAGGCCATGCCATGTTTACAGGTTATGTTGATTCAAATGGGTTTTTGGACGAAAGTAAATTTACAACACTTGCCAGAGCCGAAAAAAAGAAAGACAAAACAATATTTGCTGGGAATGTAATTTTCGAAACCACAAAAATAGGTTGGTTACAAGCGGGTTATAATACAATTACTGGACTTTCTGCAGGAGTTGGTTTTAACATAAGTAATTTTAGTTTAGGATATAATTTTGAAAAAACATTGGGCGATGCCGCAAGTTTGGGTAATTCTCATGGATTTTTATTGGCTTATGTTTTTAACGACTCAGATTCCAATGATTCTGGTGTAGTTTACGTAAAACCAAAAACAGTTGTTGCCGAAAGTACCTCCATTGACAAACCAAAACCTAATTTAACAGCTAAAGAAATAGCAGCCGCTAAAGCCAAAGCTGCCGCCGATGCTATAATCGCCAAAGCCGCCGCCGATAAATTATTGAAAGATAAAATGGCGAATGATGCTAAATTATTGGCCGAAACAAAAGCCAAAGCCGCCGCTGATGCTTTAGTTGCAAAAGCAGAAGCAGACAGATTATTAAAAGAAAAAATAGCATCAAACGCAAAATCACTAGCCGATACTAAAAGTAAAGCCGCCGCTGCCGCAATTGCCGCAAAAGCCGAAGCAGAAAGATTATTAAAAGAAAAAGGCTTGTCTGGTGCTGAGGCACTTGCTGCGCAAAAATTGCAAGCTGCTAAAGAAGCAGCTGCAGCTAAAGCTGAAACTGACAGGTTGCTTAAAGAAAAATTAATTAATGAAACTAAAGCAAAACTAGCTGCCGATGCATTATTTGCAAAATCTGAGGCTGACAGAATTTTAAAAGAAAAAACAGCTTTAAATGTTAAAACACTAGCTGATGCCAAAGCCAAAGCTATTGCAGATGCCGCCGCCGCAAAAGCCGAATCCGATAGATTATTGGGTGAAAAAGGATTGAGTGGGGCACAAGAGATTGCTGCCGCAAAAGCTAAAGCAACTACTGACGCAGCAGCAGCAAAATTAGCAGCAGATAGATTATTGAAAGAAAAGAGTTCGCTTAACGCTAAATTGCTTGCAGATGCAAAAGCTAATGCAATAGCTGATGCAGCCGCCGCAAAAGCAGAATCGGACAGATTATTGAAAGAAAAATTAATTGAAGCTACAAAATTAAAAGTAAATTCAACAACTAACAATAATGATATTGATGCAAAAGTAAAACTTGCAGCTGATAAAAAAGTTAATGCTTTAGTAATCGCAGACGCAAAAACAAAAGCTGAACAAAAATTAACAGCCAAGTTAGAGTCAAACAAAGCCAAAGCCGCAGCTGATAAAATTATAAAAGATGAAGCTATCGCAGTTGCCAAAGCCAAAGCCGCTAATGACAAACTAGCGAAAGACAAATTACTAGCTGAAGCCAAAGCCAAAGCAGATGCATTGATACTTTTGAAAAGCAAATCAATTATAGATGACAAAATCAAAGCAGATGCTTCAACGGAAGCGAAATTAGAAGCTGACAAAAGATTAAAGGAAGAAGCACCAAAAAGTGATGACGAAAAATCAATGGATTACATTAATAAAATATTAAATGAAAATAGCAAAACAACTAAATTAAATTTAACTAAATTAGACTCAACGGCAGTTAAAAAAGAACTAGATCTTAAAAATTTAAAAGAAGAAAATGATTTAAGCGACAAAGGTGTTATAAAGGAACCTAAACCTTTTGTGAGTTCATCATCGTCTAATAGAGCGTTTGAAGCTTTAAAAACAGAATTAAGCGAATCGAATAAAACTCAGAAAGATTTTCTTGTTCAATTAGAAGATTTGCTTTTGGAAAGACAAAAGAAAGTGCCAACTAAAACAGATCCAATAAACCAAAAATACATTGCGACAATTGAAAAATTAAAGGCAGAACAGTTAAACAATGAGATTCTAGAAGCCAGTTTAATTGCAAAGTTAGAAAAAATTAAAACAGCAACAGACATTGAGAAAAAACGAAGAATTAAAAAGGCTGCATTTGAAAATGTGCAAGGAAGATATGAACAAGATAGAGCTGCATTGAAACGAATCAAGGAATCTATGACCTTAAATAATGTAGTTTTGACTTCGAGTGATTTTGACTTTGGCTCGGAAGATCAAGGCAGCTTACAAATCCTTAAAAAAGTAGAAAATACACAAAGCGGATTTTATTTAATTCTTGCTGTTCATTCGGACGTTTCCAAAAGGGACGTTTTTCTAACAAAAGTAATTGCTTCTGGTTTAACAAACGTTGATTTCTTTTTTGATGTAAATACAAGTAAATATTTTATTTTTCAAAAAAAATACGAAAAATTAGAAGATGTAACAACCGCATTAGAATCTAAAGGGAGCAAGCCTTATAATAGTAAAATGTTTGTTGTCAAAGTTGAAAATTAAAATTTTTGCTAATGTTGTAATTATTCTAAATTAAATTTTAAAGAAACTTTTTAGGTTTATTAAATAGTATTTTAAGCAAATCACTTAACAAAAAACTTATAGATTATAAATAATTTAATATTTTTATTCAAAAAGCATTTATTTAACAATTAATTATGTAATTTTATAACCGATTGTTTAATTAAATTTTGCCCCAAATGAAATTGAAAAATTACCTATTTATTATTTTTATTTTTATCAATTGTCATGATTTACTATGGTCTCAAATTGAAACAGATAAAAAAGCTTCAGAAAACACTAATTTTTTTGAAAATCAATCCTCAGGTGCAAAAGGTGTTGCAGCAGTTCCATTTGCTATAAGACTTCCTGGTTTTCCTGCTGGAAATATCAAAGTGAAAGGTGATGTTGTTTTAGTTGGTAACAATATAATTAACAGAACAAATAATACTTTACCTACTTTTGATAGTTCTGGAAATGTGACCAATTTGGCAGCATTAACTGCAGCAGCAAACACACCATACAACGGAAATGCTCAAAATAATGGTTTCAATCAAGAATATATTGATGTAGATACCGACCCAACAACTTTTAGTTCAAGCACAGCAGACATTGCAATAAAAAATCTCGATGGTAGCGTTAATAATTGTAAAAAAATTGTTTATGCAGGTTTATATTGGTCTGCTTTTTATGGCTACGAAAGAAACACAAATCCATCACAAAACGGAATTGGAACACCCATAAATAATGATTGGAACCAAATAAAGTTTAAAGTTCCGGGTGGTAGCTATCAAACTATTACTGCCGATACAAATTCTGATGCAATTGGGGATGAAGACGAAATTATAGTTAGAGAATACAGTACTACAAGTCCTAATGCATCATATGGTTCACCTTATGTATGCTATAAAAACATTACGAACATAATTACAGCTTTGGCAGATGCGAATGGTACCTATACTGTTGCCAATATGCGTGCCGCACGAGGAATAAGTGATATCTCTGGGCACTGTGCGGGTTGGACGATGGTTATTGTTTTCGAAAGCCCAACTTATCCCAGCAGATATATTACAGTTTTTGATGGCTATCAATCAATAGATGCTGGACAGGCACCTATTTCATATCCTGTAAGTGGTTTTAAAACATTACCAGTACCTTTCCCAGTAAGAGCAAAAATCGGAATCGGAGCACTTGAGGGAGACAAAGGTTATGTTGGTGATGGTTATAATTTATTTGCACCAGGTGGAGTAGTTGGAGCATTATCAAATAGTTCTAATCCAGTAGATAATTTTTTTAATTCATCAATTTCGATACCAACGCTTACTACCCCATTTTCTGAAAGCGTAACAACGCGAAATCCTGCTAGTACTAACACACTTGGTTTTGATTTAGATATATTAAATGTCAACAATCCTGGAAATACCATTATCCCAAACGATGCTACAAGTGCTACAATTTCATTGTTGACAATAGGAGACTCTTATTCTCCTTTTCTTCAAACTTTTTCAGTTGAAATAATAGAACCAATAATTGTTTTGACCAAACAATTAGAAAACTCATCAAGCATAATTATTTCAAACAATGCAGTTTTGGGATTAAATGAACAATTGAATTATATTATTGGTTTTCAAAACATTGGAAACGACAACGGGCGTTTTTTTACGATAAAAGATATTTTACCTCTTAACGTAACTTTTGACCCAACAATAGCTGGTAGTTTATCCTTGCCTCCAGGCGTAACCTATACTTATAATGCTACAACAAGAACTATAATTTTTACAATACCAAATAATTTAGTTGAAATTAATGATCCAAGACAAACAATCAGAATAAGAGTCACAACTGTGGCATCTTGCGATTTGTTCATTATAGATGGTTGTTCTAACATAGTCAAAAACAGAGCGTTCGCTACATATAGAGGACAAATTAATACAGCGATCGTAACAGACGATCCTAGTATAAACTATTTTTCTAATTGTATAATAGACAATTCTGAAACAACAAATTTTTTAGTTGATATAAGTGCCTGCCAATTTGTTAAAAACGAGGTGCTTTGTGGTCCAACTTTAGTATTGACAGGTCCCCCTGGATTTAATACTTATACCTGGACAAATGCTGCAGGAGCTATAATCGGAAACAGTCAAAACCAAACTGTATATGCAGTTGGTACTTATAAAGTTGTAGCTGCAGTTACTTCAGGATGTTTGCCAGTTGAGGTGAGGGTAAACGTAACTCAATTTAACAGTTCATTAGTCAATCCAGTAATCCCGTTTGCAGACCAAGTAGTCACCTGTTTGAGTAATGGAGAGCAACTACCATATATATTTTTATGTGGTGCAGCAGATTGCCAAACCATAACAACAGGAATTGCAGATGCTGTAAGTTTTTCATGGGAAAGACTAAATACTGCGAGTTGTGCGGCAACACCATTTGCCAATTGTGCAAATGAAAACCCAGCATGTACTTGGGTGCAACAACCCGCAGGAAATACACCTAATTTTTCTGTTTGTACAGCAGGTGAATACAGAGTTGTAATAAATTTTCAAGGAGGATGTCAAAGAATTTTTTATTTCAACGTATATCAAAATTTGTTAAGTCCCACAGCAATTATTAGAGATATTGTTTGTTCAACAGCAGGTAGAATAACGATTAACAACGTACCCTCGGGATACGAATATGCATTGTCAGCTGCTGGTCCATGGCAAACTAGTAATGTTTTTAACACAAATACACTAACCAATGCACCGTTCATTGCAGGTTGTTATACGGTTTTTATTAGAATTATTAACGGACCAACTGGGTCTTGTGTTTTTCAATTACCTAATTTATGTATAGCTTCATTAACATTTGTTGGTTCTCACATACTTACACAGCCATTATGTCGCAACGATCAAGGACAAATTACACTAAATGCAACTGGTGTTGGTCCTCAATTTACCTATACTGTAAGACAAGGCACAATTCTTGTAGGTTCTTCAGGTCCAAATAGCAATCAAAGTCATACTTTTACTAACCTAAACTCAGGAAATTATACGGTTCAAATAATTACATCGGACGGATGCGTTTATACAGCTAATGTTACTTTAGTTAATCCACCTGCATTGTCGGTTACTGCTGGAATTACCATGCCTTTGACAACTTGTGCTTCTGGAGAACTCACAATGTATCCTGCTGGTGGAACAGGACCATATAACTTTTTTGTAAATAATGTTGCCTCAACTAATCCTTATGTTGTGACCAATCCAGGCACTTATAACATTCGTATTGTTGACAATAATAATTGTATCGCTACAACTACAATCACTGTAACACGTATTCCTGCTCCTGTATATACAGTTGCAGTAACTCCAGTTTTATGTTATGGTGCTGCAACTGGTCAAATAAATTTTAATGTAACAAATGCCAATGGAAATACACTCGCCTTTTCAATCGACAACGGTGCAACCTATTCTGCGAGTTCTAGTTTCCCTAATTTACTTGCAGGTAATTACCAATTAATTGTACGATATACAATCGGTGGTGTTAGTTGTTTTACAACAATGGTTGTTAGGGCAGTTACACAGCCATTTGCTAAACTTGAAGCAACGGGCGGTATATCCGATTTAGCTGGTTGCGGAACAGGCGGAACAGGTCGAGTAAGAATAACCAACCCGCAGGGCGGTGTACCTTTTGCTGGACCAAATCCATATTTGTTTAGTTTTAATAATGGTGCAACTTACTCGGGTGTTAATGAGGCAAATGTTTCGCCGGGAACTTACACTTTATATGTAAAGGACGCCAACGGTTGTACCTATCCAATGGTTGTTACTTTAAACCCTCCACCAACAGATCCAACGATTCTTTTGGACACTAATCCAATATACAGTTGCAATGGTTCAGCAACAACAACCGTGACGATTGATAGTAATGGTGGAAATTTTCAGTACGAATATTTAATGGATGATTTTTTAAACACGAATGTTCCACCAAATATTTTTCCTAATGTAATTTGTGGTCCACATGTTATAAAAATCAATTATACAAATACTAATATTCCAACTTTCAGTAATTTATTGAACGAAACTTTTGGTTCAGGTGGCTATACAACTTCTCCAGGAATCAATCCAGCATATTGTTTTGAAAATCAATCAGCTATTGGTTTTTCAACTTGTAATCCTGATTTGTTTATAAATGATGGTGAATACGCAGTTACATCTGTTGTAAACCCAAAATTTGGTTCATGGTTAATTGCCAGAGATCATACAAATCCAATTTCAGATCCAGTTGGACGATTTTTGTGCGTAAATATAGGTGGAACTGCTGGGGTGGGAGGTATTTTGTATAGCAAAATAATAAACGACATATTACCTAATCAACCCGTATTGGTATCGCTTTGGGCGGAAAATTTAATTAGAGCAACCTCTACAAATCTTGGAGATCCTAATTTAACAATTCAATTAGTCTCAAACTTAGGATTGCCTTCTGAGGTAATTATTGCAACTCAGAATACTGGTTTTATTCCAAAATCTGAACAATGGCAAAATTATTTAGTCAATTTAAATCCAGGAAACAATACAACACTATCATTTGTAGTTAGATCAAATAGTACAGTTTCAAATGGCAATGACGTCATAGTAGACGACATCAATGTATATCAAATACCTAGAGCTTGTATTACTACACGAACCTTTCCTTTATCATTACTATGTAGTCAAGAATTTGCAGTTCAAGTAACTAATACCAACTTGACATGTGGCGGCGTTAATAATGGTGCAATAACAATCAATGCTCAAAATTATGATTTGCCTTATGGTTTTGATTACAGAATAAACGGAGGAGCTTGGGTAAACTCTCAAACAGCATCAGCCAGCACGCCAGCAACATTGGGCGCTGGAACTTATACTGTTGATGTTAGATATGACAATGCAGTGCCAACTTGTGATTTTTCGTTTGTTCAAACAATTACAGCACCTACAATTCTGTCTGGTACAGCATCTTTAACTGCTCCTGCAACTTGCTTAATGGGGGCTACAATTACTGCAACAGCAACTGGAGGAACACCTGCTTATCAATACCAATTAATCAATTCAGTTACAAATGCAATTGTAAGACCCTTGCAGAATAGTAATGTTTTTAATAATATTCCAACAGGAACTTATGTGGTTGGAATTGTTGATCTTAATGGCTGTCCCTTTATTACAAATTCTGCAATAGCGGTTGTAACTGCGGCAATACCAACAGCAACAATTGCTGCAACATCAGATTTTTGTTATGATGGCTTGAACCAAGCGACATTGATAGTTACAGCATCGGGTGGAACACCAAATTATCAATATGCTATTTCGCCATCATTTAGTTATGGAACGAGCAATTCATTTACAGTAACACCAGGAAATTATATTATTAGAATTCGCGATAGTTTTGGTTGTGTATTTACATTACCTAGTCAGACAATAGCCCCTCAATTGACAATTTCGGCTACATTCAAAGACTTAGATTGTACAGCAACACCATCTGCAGCAATTAGTGGAATAGTTTCTGGCGGGTACGCACCATATGCATACCAAGTTAGTTTTAATGCAGGCACTTACGGTGCATCGACAGCCATTACTGCGACAACGTTCACATATAACACATTGATATCAGGAACATACAGATTTAGAATAACTGATAATAGGGGTTGTACGGTGCAATCAGCTACATATACAGTAAACCCAATAGTCAACCCAGTTGCAACAACTACTAAAACTGATATTATTTGCGGAGGCAATAACGGAAGTTTTAATGTCAATGCCAGTTTAGGATTGGCACCATATACTTACCAGTTCAATGGATCAGGACCATTTACAGGAACAACCGCATATTCGGGATTGGCAGCAGGAACATATACCTATATTGTTAGAGATTCGAAAAGTTGTTTATTTAATGGAACTGTTACAATTAATCCAGCAAGTACTTTGTCTGGAACATTGGTTCCGACCGTAGTATACAATTGTTCTGGTGCAGCTACACTCCAAATTCAAGGAGCAACAGGTGGAATAGCACCTTATACTTATAGTATTGGTGGTGCTTTTCAAACAGGAACAACATTTGTAGGAATCACAAATGGAACTTATACAGCTACAATCAGAGATGCTAATAATTGTACATTTACGACCAATACGGTAATCATTGCACCATTAAATCCACCAACCAATCTGAGTTTTACGAATACAGCATTGACTTGTCCAGCACTAGCAAGTAGTGTAACGCTCACAACAACAGGAACAAACACACCTTTTGAATATCAGATAATTGCACCTGTTGCTTCATCTACGGGTTATCAAACTAGTACTATTTTTAGTGGATTGGCAGCAGGGACATACACATTTCAAGTAAAAGATTCCAAGAATTGTACTTATTTTGAAAATTATACCATTGCACCAATTGTACCAATTGGAGTTGTTGGACAATTAATTTCTAATGTGCGATGTAAAGGCACAGCTACAGGTGTTGCAAGATTTACAGTATCAGGATTCAGCAGCAATTATAATTATCAAATAAATGCATTGCCACTTGTTACCAATCAAACAGCGGGGGTCATCAATTTAAGTAATCAATTGGCAGGAACTTACGTAATTATAGTAACAGATAACACAACCAGTTGTACTGCAACAGCAACAGTAACCATCACTGATCCAACAGTTGCATTATCACTAACAACAACAGTTGTCCCAAAAACTTGTATTGTTAACGGAAGGGTTACTTTAAATGCAATTGGTGGTTGGGGAGGAAATCTTTATACATTAACACCTCCATCTGGGCCAATCGTTGGGCCACAACCCAACAATATTTTTAATAATCTATCGGCAGTTGGAACATACACGGTTAGTGTGACAGACAGCAACAACTGTTCGGTTGCCACTACTTTTAATATTACAAATCCTGTTCCTTTTACTGCCAACATTATAGGCTCTGATTTGTGTTATGACGCAGTTAATGGCGCTTCTATAATTGTTACAACATCAGGTGCTCAATCTCCTATTCAATATACTTTGGGAACTAATGCACCTCAATCAAGCAATACTTTTGCTAATTTAGTTCCAGGAACTTATAATATTAAAGTAACCGATGCTTATGGTTGTGTCGTTAATTTAACTTCTGTAGTTATTAATTCACAAGTAGCACTATCAACAACATTTGATGATTTAGATTGTAATGGTCCAGCAACAATTATTGGAGCGGTTTCCGGAGGATATGCACCATTTAGATACCAAGTTAGTTATAATGCTGGAGCATTTGGAACATCAACTACAATCACAGGAACAACATTTACTTATACTGCACTTCTTGGAGCAGGAAATTATATTATTAGAGTAACTGATAACCAAGGTTGTACTGTTGAATCTCCAATAAGAAGTGTAAGTCCTATTGTTCCTCCAACTGCAACAACAAGCGTGATTGATGTTATTTGCAATGGCGAGAATACTGGAGTTGTAACCATCAATCCAACTGCAGGTCAAGCACCTTTTCAAGTTAATTTTAATGCTTTAGGAAATAGTTCAGGTTTTACGTATTCAGGTTTGGTAGCTGGAACATACCTTTTTATTTTAACAGATGCCAAGGGCTGTATTTTTAATGGTTCTGCAACGGTAAACAATACTAATGCGCCAATCACCTATACTTTTACCAAACAAGATATAGTTGTACCAAGCGGAAATTGCGGTGGTGCTACGAGCGACAACGGAGAAATTTGTATTACAAATATTTCTGGTGGAGTTGGCCCTTATACAATAATTATGACTGACCAAACAGGAACTAATGCTACTCAAACCATAACGGGTGCAACAGGAAGTCCAGTTGGTCAAAATCAATGTTTCTTGAATTTAGGATTAGGGTATATGGATATTACAATAGTAGATGCCAATAATTGTACAGAAAATCTTCCAACTATTCTAATTTCTTATCCTCCTGGAGGATTAACTATTGACACGAGTGTTGGTCAAGCAACTTGTGCAGGTGGTGGATCAATAACGCTAACCGTTGGTGGAACTTTGGTTGGAACAACTTTTTATTATGCAATTTATACACCCTCTGCAGGACCGCAAGGTTTTGTTACTTTTGCGGATAATCCTAGTATTTATAATTTAGGAACTGGCGCTTCGCCTTATACCTTTACAGGTTTGGATCCAGGTACTTTTTATACATTTGTTATATTTAGTGCGGATAATCAATGTTACTATTTTAGAACGGCTACTACTGCAGTTGCACCATTATCAAATTTAACATCAAGTATACCTAATGTAAGTAATGTATCGTGTATTGGAAACTCTGACGCTTCGGTTTCATTTACATATTCTAATTATAATGCTACATCTGTAACTTACGATATTAGAGAATTTTTTGGAAATTCAGCAACAGGAATAACTGCAACACAAACAGGTTTGACAGGCGCTATTGTAACAGTTTCTAATCTAGGGCCTTTGGCTCCGGGAAGATATTACATTCGATTTTTAATTAATGATGGAACTAATGCAGGTTGCGTAACTGCGTCTGCTCCGTTCGATATTACTCAATCTGTTTTGCCGTTAACATTAGTAACATCCGTTATTAAAAATGATAATTGTAACCCAAATGCTGGAGTAGTTTCAGGAACTGCAACTGGTGGATCTGGTAGTTATTTTTATCAAATATTTACCCAAGCTGATGCGGCTAATCCGGCAATTGTTCCGCCGTATGCACCAGTATCTAGTCCGCCAACAGCAGCATATATAGCGTATGCAGCATTTTTGAATTCTTTTACAAGTGCCACAAATACTTTTAATCAAGAATCAGGAAATTATGTAATTTTTGTAAAAGACGCTAATGGATGCATACAATCTGCACCATTAACTTTAGGATTGGATGCAACGCCAACCGTAACAGTACCTTTATTTGTTAGCAATCAATGTGATGTCGCAGCTAGTAGTTTCACATTTACAGCGATAGGATCTGGCGGGATTGGACCATTGACTTATTCAATAGATGGCATTGATTTCCAAGCATCAAATATTTTCACGGTAGCAGTTCCAACAGGAGTAACAGTTTATCAAGTAACAGTAAAAGATGCCAATGGATGTACATTTACAACGCCAGCAAGTGTTTCATTAACAGTTTATCCACCGCTAAATGTAACAGGAGCAATTACATCCCAACCAACATGTGCAACTAACGACGGTATTATTACATTATCCACAACAGGTGGAACAGGAGCTTATGTTTACAGTATTGCTCCAGTTGCAGGTACGTTAGTAGGAAATGTTTTCAGTAATTTGCCAGCCAATACTTATGTAATTTCAGTGACTAACACATTGACGGGATGTACTGATAGTACACCAGCCATAACATTGAATATGCCAACACCAGTAACGTTTACGACAACAATTACAGACATCATCTGTAACGCTGGTAGCAACGGTACCATAACCGTTAACTTGCCAGCTAGCAATAACAACCCCGTTTACACATTCAGTATTACAGCAGGACCAGTAACAAGACCGTCACAGTTGACGAACTTATTTACAGGACTACCAGCAGGAATATATACTGTAAGCGTAACATCAGGATTGAATTGTACAACGATTGATAACAATGTAATTATAACAGAACCACCAGCATTAACAGCATCAGCTATTGCAACACCATTTGTCTGCACACCAAGTAATGTATCAGGGATATCAACAGTAACAATTACTGGATCAGGCGGAACATCAACAGCACCAGGATACAGTTATAGTATTGATGATGTTAATTATTTTGCGACAAATATCTTTGTAATAACTAATATCAATGTGAGCCAAATCATAACGGTTTATGTAAAAGATGTCAACGGATGTAAAGCAAGTAATACGGTAACTATAGACAGATTGCCGATAATTACACTAGCACCAGTCAGCCAAGTAGAAGCAATAACTTGTAACAATGCAGGTGAGGTAATTAGAATTGTACCAACAGGTGGATCAGGTAATTATACTTATCAAACCTTGCCATTACCAAGTGCAATAAACACAATTGCACCAACGAATGAGTTTACGTTAACAGCTGCTGGCACTTATTATTTTCAAGTAAACGATATAGCAACAGGCTGTACATTTACAACAGCAGCATATACTGTTAATCCATTCAATAATATCAATGCGGTTGCCTCAGCAGGACCAGTTATACCATGTTTTGGGGACACAACTACATTGTCAGTAAATATAACAGGCTATGCAGGATCTTATACGTACGAGGTATTTAATGGAGTCACGTCACTCGGAGCACCAGTTGCAGGAAACACAACAACAAATCCGTTAGTAATAAATAGTTTACCATCAGGTAATTATACAGTAAGAATAATTGAAACTGCTGCGCCGTTCTGTCAGATAATAACGAACTCTATATCGTTGACTGCACCGGTCTTACCTTTATCGGTTGCTATTACAACCAACATTAATGCAAAATGTAGTCAAGGCGCACAAGTAACGGCACAAGGATTGGGAGGCATACCAGCATATACTTATGCTTATGTAATTGCTAATGCACCAGCACCAGCAATTGGAGCGTACACAACAAACGCCACAGCGATATTGAATCCAGCAACTAGTGCAAATTGGGACGTATATGTCAGAGATGCCAATGGATGCGTAGGAGCAAGAACGACTTTTACAATTAGCGCCGATCCAACTCCAACAGTAACAGCACCTTTATTTGCAAGCAATCAATGTGATTTAACAGCTAGTAATTATACATTTACCGCGACAGGAACTGGCGGCATATTACCATTGAGTTATTCAATAGATGGCATCAACTTTCAGGCATCAAACATTTTTACGGTTGCAATTCCAACACTAGCAACAGTTTATCAAGTAACTGTTAAAGATGCCAATGGATGTACATTTACAACACCAGCAATTGCTTCAGTAACAGTTTACCCACCTTTAAATGCAGTAGGAACAATTACTGCCCAACCAACTTGTGCGGCCAATGACGGTATTATTACGGTTATGGCCACAGGAGGAACAGGAGCCTACGTTTACAGTATATCACCAGTTGCAGGAACGCTAGTAGGAAATGTCTTCAGCAATTTGCCAGTCAACACTTATGTAATTTCAGTAACTAACCCATTAACTGGTTGTACTGATAGCACGCAAGCAATAATATTGAATACCCCAACGCCAGTTACCTTAAATGCTGCAACGGTTGTAGACGTAACTTGTAATGGCGGTGCAGATGGTCAAATTACTGTTAATTTACAAACGCCGACAACGGTCGTAAATAATAATCCAATATATTTATATAGTATTATTAATGGGCCTTTATTATTTGCTAATCAAACATCAAATATTTTTAGTAATTTACCTGCTGGAAATTATACAATCAGAGTAACTTCAGAAAGAGGTTGTATTTTAGATCAGGATGTTGCAGTTGGGCAGCCTAATCCATTATTAATATCGTCAGTTGCTGTAAATCAGTTTGGATGTACACCAGGAACAAATGCTAATAATTTTGCAACTATTACTGTTGCAGCAGCTAACATTTCTGGAGGATCTGGAGTTTACACTATTTTTGAATTTATCAAAGCAGGAATTGTATTACAAACTGGATCAAGCAATACTTTTACTGTGTTTGATCTTGCAGGTGGCAATAATTATAGTGTAAAAGTTTTCGATGACAAAGGCTGTTATGCAATAATTCCTGTTCCTATAATCAATCCGTATATTGGTTTATTGAATGGAAACGTAACTGTCCTTAATCCTATTACATGTGCTGAAGGTGAAACAATTAGAGTTAACACAACTAACACTTTGGGTGCGGTATTATCAACGTTGAGTTATAATGTCGTGGGTATTACACCTAATACTTATAACCAAACCAATACTAACGGCACATTTACGGGTTTACCAATTGGAAATTACAACATTAAAATTACCAATACTGCCACTAATTGTAGCATTGATATTGTTCACTTTGTAAATAATCCGAATATTTATAATCTGTTGGTTAGTGATATTGTACCTGTGTCATGTTTTGGCGGTAATAACGGCTCAGCAACTATTAGAATAGTCAATAATACAATCAGTCCACCACCAGATGCAGGTGCTTTTTCATATACCATAAAAGATGTTAATGGATTAACAATTCGTTCGGGTAACAATCCGATCGGTTCATTATTGGTTTCAAATTTGCCAATGGGCATTTATACCGCAGAATTGACTTTAACAAGTGGTAGTCTTTGTTCAGCAACAATAAATTTCACGATTGTGCAACCAGTGTTAGATTTATTTATAGATGCAATTGAAACTGCTAACGTTACTTGCTTAGATAATGCTGGTGTTATTTCTATAACTGCTGGTGGAGGCACCGCGCCTTATGTTATTAATGTTAAGAATATTACAACGTCAGTTAATTATGGAGATGTAACTAATGGTTTAGCTGCAGGGAATTATACAATTTCTGTTACTGATAGCAACAACTGTATCAAAACAACAAATGTTACACTTGCTGTGCCAACACCTATTAATGCAACAATTGCCGCTTCGCAGTCTGCAGTTTTATGTAATGGTGATGCGACAGCAGATATATCAGTAACATTAGTTTCTGGTGGTCAAGGCAGTAATTATACTTATACGTTAAACACTATTACATCGACTGGTATTCAAAGAGATGGTCCAACATCATCAACAATATTTTATGATTATGGTGCTGGAACTTATTCGATAACTGTTCAAGATGCTTATAATTGTACACAAGATTTTGGACCAATAACTATTACAGAGCCATCAGTTATTGTACCTATCGTAAGTTTGAACACAGCTCCAACTTGCACGTCGACGGGAATTTTGACACTTTCAGCTTCTGGCGGAACGCCTCCTTATACTTATAGTTCTGATGCAGTTAATTACAATACAACGCCATTTGCAACATCAATAAACATTACAACCGCTGGGTCGGGGTCTTATAGTTACTTGATAAAAGATTCCGTTGGTTGTATTAGTCAAGTGTCTAACACGTTTATTTTGTCAGATGTAACACCGATATCAATTGCTACACAAACTCGACGAAATATTTCTTGTTTTGGAAATACTGACGCTGAAATTCATGTAACAGCACAAGGTGGTTTCAATACCAATTATACCTATGTTTTATCTGCAACTTTGGGCGGATCTGCATTGCAAACGAATACAACAGGAGATTTCTTTGGATTAAGTGCTCAAAGCTATTATGTTAGAATTACTACCATAGGTGGCTGCACGTTTGATTCGCCAGAAATAATATTTATTGAACCGTTGGAATTTATTGTTGCGATAGTCGCTAGTCCAGTTAAATGTAATGGTGACAGAAATGGTACATTAACAATTACTACTCAAAATGGTATTGGAACAATTCAATATGCCATTTCGCCAAACTTAAATCAGTTTTTCAATGTGACATCAAATCCATTCACAATCAATAATTTGGCACCAGGTTTCTATGATATTGTTGTTACCGACCAAGCCAATTGTCCGTATAGCAGCCCAATATCTGGCTCAGGAAGACTTGAAGTACAAGAGCCAACGCTGTTACAGTCAAGTTTGAAGGCTGTATTGTCACAAGCGCCATGTGCTAGTGATAATCTAGGTTCTTTCAGTATAGATATTTTGGGTGGAACACCTGGTTATCAAGTAAGTATTGATTCAGGTGCTTATATAAATGCTAATAATTTGGCAGGTACTGATACACATGTATTTACAGGTTTAGAAGGAGGAAGTCATTCAGTTTCAGTACGAGACGCTAATCTTTGTATATTATCAGCATATCCTGTTTTGTTAGATCCGTCTGTAGATTTAAATCCTGATTTTACGCTCAAGTATCCATGTCAAACAGCAACTTCGACTATTTTGAACGAGTTGACCGTTACTGTTGACCCATCGGTTGTTTTGGCAAATGTTACTTATTCGTTAGACGGTGCAGCTTACCAAGCAAGTAATATCTTTGTAAATCTTGCTCCAGGCAATCATATTGTAAGAGTATTGCACACTAATGGTTGTATGAAACCAACGGCTACAATAACTGTTATATACATTGACCCATTAACGTTAACACTAACCGACGGAAGTTTGAACCAAATCATTGCAATAGCATCTGGAGGAATTGCCCCTTATAAATATGAGTTCAACGGCACCGATACAGGCACCGATAACACGTTTATTTATAACCAGACACAAGCTTATCAAGTAACGGTTACCGACAAAGAGGGTTGTTTCAAAACAGTAGCGAAAACATTTAATTTCATTGATATTTTCATTCCGAACTTCTTTACACCTGACGGCGATGGTAACAACGATGGATGGGCACCTGCAAATACTTACAACTATAGAAACTTAGAATTTTATGTTTTTGATAGATATGGTAGAAAAGTAGGAACCTTTAGAGAGGGTGAATTCTGGGACGGTAGGTACCAAGGAACCGAGTTACCATCGGGAGATTACTGGTACATTATCAAGCTAGATGGTGCCAATAGCGACAGAGAATTTGTAGGTAACTTTACCCTTTATAGATAACATTTAAAATAAAAAAGCTATGCTATCTAAAAATAAAATATACCAAATGAAAAATTTTATAGTAACTATATTAATCTTCATTGTGACCAAAAATTTTGGTCAAGAGTTAAATTTACCCGTTTTCACACAGTATTTAGCAGACAATCCGTTTGTTGTGGCACCAACATTTGCCGGAATTGGTGATAATTTGCGAATAAGAGCCAACGGATTAACACAATGGGTGGGAATAAAAAATGCACCCGACAATACAGCAATTTTTGCTGATATGAGAATTGCAGATAGATCAGGTGTTGGTTTGCAATTTTATGCAGATAAGAACGGTTTCACGCGTCAAGCAGGAGCTAAATTCTCTTTTGCACAGCACATTGTTTTGGATTATTATTCTAAGCAATATTTGTCGTTCGGAGTCTCCTATAATTTCAACAATTTTAGAATTGATATTGACCAATTTGATAAATCGATATTTGATCCAAGTATTGTCAACGACCGTTACAACGCCAATAATAACTTTGATGTTGGTGCATTATATAGATTGCAAAGCTTTTATCTGAGTTTTAATGCTAACAATATTTTAAATAAAGACATTGTCAAGTTTAGGGGAATTGAACCAAAATTACTCCGCAATTATCAGCTTTATTCTGGTTATGTTTTTCAAGGTGATGGAGATGATAGGTTAGAGTTTGAACCATCAACTTTTTATCAGTATTTTGAAAGTGACGGTCGGTCAAGTACTGATTTAAATTTTAAAATTCGTAAAATTACGTTTAATGAGGATTATTATTGGGGCGGAATTTCATATAGATTTTTGAATGATCAATTGTTCAAACCATTGAACATAGGACCAATGGCTGGAATTAAAAAATCAGGATTTTATTTTGCATACTCTTATCAGATAACAATGAATGAACTAGCTACCTTCAACTCAGGAACTCATGCTGTGACAATTGGTTTTGACTTTTTTCAAGGAATTAGTAATTGCCCATGTACGCAGTATATGTCGAAAGATTAAATTTGTATCAAAATTAATTTCCATAATATTTTATTTTTATAATTACTATTATTGAAGCCAAAATATGTATAATTGCATTCAGAACCTCTAACCTCGAAGTTTGTTTAAAGCGAGTGATTAGAGGTTTATGTTTTTTTATAACAATAGAAAAAATGTAATAATACCTTAATATTTTAGGGTTTTAAAATAAACTGCTTAAATTTGCGTTCTGCATTTGAATTTTACATAACCACACACATATGAAAACATTGAACGACTTCGATTTCAATAACAAAAAGACCATTATAAGAGTAGATTTTAATGTGCCATTAGACGAAAATTATCAAGTTACTGATGCAACAAGAATTGATGCAGTAAAACCTACTATAGACAAGATTCTGTCCTGTGGCGGAAGTGTAATATTGATGTCGCACCTAGGAAGACCAAACGGAGTAGAAAATAAATATTCGTTAAAACACATTATTAATAAAGTATCCGAAGTTTTGAAAGTAGAAGTTTTATTTGCAGATAACTGTATTGGAGACGTAGCCAAAACAGCTGCTAATAAGCTTCAGAGTGGACAAGTATTGCTGTTAGAAAATTTACGATTTCATAAAGAGGAAGAAGCTGGAGATATTACTTTTGCAAGAGAATTAGCAACACTTGGTGATATTTATGTCAATGATGCTTTTGGAACAGCTCACAGAGCACATGCGTCAACAGCAATAATAGCGCAGTTTTTTGAAAACGCTAAATGTTTTGGATTGCTAATGGAAAAAGAAATTGTTAGTTTAAATAGAGTTCTAAAAGACAGTCAAAAACCTTTTACTGCTGTACTTGGTGGTAGTAAAGTTTCGTCAAAAATTACTGTAATTGAGAATATTCTAGACAAAGTTGACCACATGATTATTGGAGGCGGAATGACATTTACATTTGTAAAAGCATTGGGCGGAAAGATAGGAAATTCAATTTGTGAAGATGATAAATTAGAGCTGGCACTTGAAATTTTAAGATTGGCCAAAGAAAAAAATGTTCAAATTCATATACCAGTAGACGTTATTGCTGCAGATGATTTTGCAAATACAGCCAATACAAAAGTCGTTGATGTAAAACAAATTCCTGATGGTTGGCAAGGTCTTGATGCTGGTCCGAAATCGTTAGAAAACTTTAAGAAGGTAGTTTTAGAATCAAAAACTATTCTTTGGAACGGACCACTTGGTGTTTTTGAAATGCAAAATTTTTCAAAGGGTACCATTAGATTAGGCAACTTTATTGCTGAAGCAACCCGAAATGGAGCTTTTTCATTAGTTGGTGGCGGCGATTCGGTAGCGGCAGTTAAACAATTTGGTTTTGAAGATCAAATGAGTTATGTATCGACTGGTGGCGGTGCAATGCTAGAAATGCTGGAAGGAAAAATGCTTCCAGGAATAGAAGCAATTATTAGATAAATTGGTTTTTTAACATTAATTGTATAGTCTTAAACTCTTTATCTTGTATTTTTGTATTTTACCTATTTTAATTATGGTTATTTTTATGAAACAAATTAAGCTTTTATTTTTGTACCTGTTTTTATTGCCGTTTTCAATTTTTTCGCAAATTGAAAATGACAGTACGCAGATTGGTAAAGTTATATCCAAACTCTCGGTTTTAGATTCTATCAAAAAAACATTTGTAAATTATAGTGAAACAACTCGTATTGATAGCATGTGGATGAAGGAATTGTCCAACAATGAATTGTCAACCATTCTATCTGAAGATATTTTAAAAATTAACCCAGACGAAAAAGTTGAATATGATTTAAGCACCGATTTATTAAAAGAAAGATTAGCAAAATTAGATGCAAAATCGCCTTTTAATGTTGAATATAATGTTGGATTAGAAAATATTATTAAAGCATTATTAAAAAACAGGAAAAAATCTTTCGAGCGACTTTTGGGGATTTCGCAATATTATTTCCCAATGTTTGAAGAAGCATTATCTAAATATAACGTTCCGATCGAGGTTAAATATTTGGCGGTTGTAGAGTCAGCCTTGAATCCAAATGCTAGGTCAAGAGTTGGGGCAACAGGGCTGTGGCAGTTTATGTATCACACGGGCTTGCAGTATAAACTGGATATAAATTCATACATCGATGAGCGAAGTGACCCAATAAAAGCTACCGAAGCAGCTTGTCAGTATTTATCTGGAATGTTTAAAATTTTTGGCGATTGGGATTTGGTATTGGCATCCTATAATTGTGGTCCTGGAAATGTAACCAAAGCGATTAGACGCTCAAATGGTCAAACCAATTATTGGAATATTCGAAGTAAGTTGCCTCGTGAAACTGCAGGATACTTACCTGCATTTTTGGCTACAATGTACATCATGGAATACCATAGCGAGCATGGAATCAACAAAATAAATCCTCCAGTCAATTTTTTTAAAACAGATACTATTGTAATAAAAAACCAACTTTCTTTTAAGCAAGTATCTAAACTAATTGATATTCCTGAAAGCGATTTACAGTTTTTAAATCCTTCTTACAAGCTTAATATTATTCCGTTTTCCGATAAAAATATCAATTATTTAAGACTTCCTGTTGACAAGGTTGCAGTTTTCACATCCAATGAAGAAAAAATTTATTACTATGCCAACTACGAACTAAGGCGTCGAGAAATGCCCAACGCACCAAAAACACTTTTGAAAGAAGCTAAAAGTCAGGTTGTTGACGACTTAAATAATATTTCAAAAACCAAGATTTATAAAGTAAAACGTGGCGATAATTTAAATCAGATTGCTATTGATCACAATGTTGCTATCGCTGATTTAAAAAAATGGAATTACTTGAAAAGCAATACCGTTTCGTTAGGAAGTTTGCTAAAAATTAAAATAAATAATGAAGCAGTTGTTGCGAAAGATGATAATAACATACAAATAGATAGCAAAGCTATCATTTCTAATCATCAAATTAAAATTGATACAGTTGTTGAAAAAAATGAATCATTTTCAAATTTGTACTCTAAGGTTTGTAAAGAAGATATTGTCGAAGTATCAACAAGCAAAGAAGTTGCTAGTCAACTAAAGATTGGTGCTAATACCGCCACAAGAGAATTTCAGCTTACATATAGCGTAAAGGAAGGAGATAATTTACATGATATTGCAGAAAGTTTATTCGTGTCTGAAGAAGATTTAATTTATTGGAACAACCTACCCAATAATAATATTGCTGTAGGAAAAATTCTGAAATATTATGGTAATTCAGTTCAAAATAAAAATGGAAGAATGGTCAATAATAAAAATGTACTTGAACAAGAGTCTGTTTCAAAAACTGATTATATTGTCAAAGCGGGCGATAATTTAACTTCAATTGCTAAACACAATAGTATTTCTGTTGCTGATTTAAAAAAATGGAATAATATCTATTCTAACAAAATTGCAGTGGGTAAAAGGGTTATTATTTTTAACCCCGAAATAACTGATCCAAACACGTACGTTGTAGCAAAAGGAGATAATATTTGGAAAATTGCTGAGAAGCATAATGTGACAGCAATGCAATTAAAAAGATGGAACAACCTAAAAAGTTACGATTTGAAAGATGGGATAGAACTTGTTATAGCCAAAACTGAACTAAATGTTGGTGATAAATCAAATACAACTTTTAAAAAATTGTCTGCTATTGAAACTATTCAGAAAACACATTTAGTCAAAAAAGGAGATTCATTATTCAGTATTTCCCAAAAATATCCTGGAGTTACAGTTGCGGATATTCAAAAATGGAACGGTATTGAAAATGTAAGTATCAAACCAGGAATGAAATTAAAAATTATTTTACTTTAAAAATTATATTTTACTTTTTGACTAATATTTTTTTTAAGTTTGTAAACTATGAAAAAATATTCATTGATAATAATTGGATTTCTATTATTTATTTCTTGTAAAAAAAATGAAGAAAATGTTAGGAAAACTTCTGGTAAAACCAACGTAATTTCTATAATTATTGATGATGAATTATGGAACGGTGAAATTGGTGATTCAATTCGAAATAAATTTGCTGCACCGGTTATTGGCCTACCTCAAGAAGAGCCTATTTTTTCTATCAATCAGTTTCCAGTGAAGTTGTTAGAAGGTTTTATGAACAATAGTCGCAACATTATTGTTATAAAAAAAGAAGCAAAATCGGTATTTGAAATGATTGAAAACGAATTTGCTATTCCACAAAATGTGACCCATATTTCAGGAAGATCGGTTCTTGAGATTCTTGATACTATAGAGAAAAAAGCGCCATTTATTATACGAAAAATCAAGCAAATGGAGATTGATGCCGTTCAAAAAACAACTTCAAAAAATTTATTTAATGCCAAAATAATCAATAATAAGTTTAAGATTGGTATAGAAATTCCTGAAAAGTTTGAGTATGTCATGCGTCGTAGCAAATTTATTTGGCTCAAAAAAGAAATTCCTAGTGGTAGTTTGAGCTTGATTGCGTATCAAATACCGATTTTTAACATAAAATCTTCAAAAGCCAGATTGACTCAAATTATCAAAACACGAGATTCTATTGGTAATTTATACATTCACGGAAGTGCAAGAAACACCAAAATGCTAACCGATAAATCCTTTTCGCCCTATTTATCAGAAGAGTTGATAAGCAGTAAAAAAGTATATGTAACTAAAGGTTTGTGGCAAATGAACAACGATTTTATGTCAGGACCATTTATCAATTTCAATATTATTGATCAAAAGCACAATCGGATTTTGGTACTTGAAGGTTTTTGCTATGCTCCATCTAAAGAGAAAAGAGACTTGATGTTTGAACTAGAATCTATTATAAAATCAATTAAAATTTAAAAATCAATGCCAATATCGTTCATAACCAAGACATTCGATCAATTATCTGTTCATGAATTATATAGTATTTTGCGACTTCGATCAGAGGTATTTGTTGTAGAACAAAACTGTGTTTTTCAGGATATGGACAACAAAGATCAAATTGCACTTCATGTAATTGGCACTTTTGACAACAAAATTGTTGCTTGTACCAGATTGTTTCAACCGAATGATTATTATGATTTTGCCTCAATTGGTCGCGTAGTAATTGCCGAAAAATATCGCGACAGAAAATGGGGAAATTTATTGATGCAATATTCCATAAACGAAATCGAAAAACATTTTAATACCAAGCAAATTACAATAGGAGCACAGCTTTACTTAAAAAAATTCTACGAAAATCAAGGTTTTATTCAAACCAACGATGTTTATTTAGAAGATGGAATTGAACATATTGAGATGAAAATTGTTTAATTTATTTGTTTTCGATCATTTTAAAAATAAATCTTGAACTTGAATATCTAAGGCATTTACAATTTTTATGAGTGTTGAGATTTTCATTTCTTGAGAGCCTTTAATATATTTTCTTAAATTTTCTACATCGAGACCAGCATCGTGAGCAACATCACGTTGGCGTAATTTTTTCTCTAATATTATTCCTTTTATTTTGTCGCCAACACCAATAACTACTGGTGAAATAAGTTTTTTTCTTATAGGTTTCATATCAAGTGAAATTATATAAAACCGATTTTTTTAGTATGATTGATTACAATCGGTTGTTTATACCCGATTTTTTTATATTTTAGCAAAATATTATCATAAAAATTGAATCTACAAACTTCCAAATAAGAAAATCATGAAAATTAAATTATTGTTATTAGCACTGTTCCATTTTATGACTATCATAACCATCGCTCAAAACAAAATATTGTTTAGTTATGACACTGCAGGCAATCAAATAAAACGGGAGCTTTGCATTAATTGCCCAGCTGGATTAGGCAAATCTACAAAACCACAAGAAACTAAAAATGAACCTATTGAAGTGGTGGTTATCGATAAAGTTAGTTTTTTTCCAAATCCAGTTTTAGAGGAATTAAATATCAATTGGGAACTTGTAAATGATAAGTATGTTGAAAATATTGCTGTTTATAATTTGACTGGTGCACAGCTTATCTCCTTCAAAATCGAGAAAGACGAAATTTCGAAAATTATTCCTTTTTATAATTATGCGGCTGGTTATTATTTAGTCAATCTCAATTATAACAACGGAGAAAGTAAAAGTTTGAACATCATAAAGAAATAAATTGCTAAAAAATAAAATATTATAAAATACCAAAGATGAAAAAACTTTACATCGCATTCATAATCATTTTAAATAGTTTGTTGTTGCAAGCACAAACACCAATTTTTACAGATACTAAAGGTGAATTGTCCATAACCAATTCAGGTCAGGCTACTTATAATTTGCCAATTGCCATGCCACCAAGTATCAAAAATGTTGCACCAGTCATCAACCTAACCTACAGTTCGGGGCAACGTGGCGGTATTGCAGGACAGGGTTGGAGCATCAATAGCATTTCAAGCATTTCTAGAATGTCCACTCGAATAGATATTGACGGTTTTCGGGATGGTGTAGATTTTGATGATAACGATAAGTTGGCACTCGATGGGCAACGATTAATATTAAAATCAGGTACTTACTGGGCACATGGTTCAACTTATGAAACCGAATACAAAAGCAATACTAGGATTGAATTACAAATTTCGGGAACAAACACCTTTTTTATTGTTACAAGTCCCGATGGTTCACAAACTTGGTATGGTAGTACTGGTTCGGGTGTTAGTCAGAACGCAACGTCTTTAAACGCTTGGTTTATTGTCAGGTTTAGAGATGTTTACGGAAATTATATTACATACAATTATACCAATCATACTTATAACGGAACCAACCAACTGTACATCAATAACATACAATTTAGTGGCAATGAAGGTCAAGGTTTGGCACAATTAAACAAAATTCAGTTTAATTATCGTGCTACCAACGCTGCAAGGGTCGAAATGGATTATATGAAAGGACAGGCTGTTTATGCCTTTAAAATTCTAGACAATATTCAGGTTTTGACCAATAATGTGCAATTCCGCAAATATCAATTGACTCAAGTTGCAGACGATTGTGGTTATGAGCGCGTGACAAAAGTGCAAGAGTTTAATGGTTTGAATGAACCTAGTAATCCGGTTTTGTTTGGGTATGAAGCTTCAATAATAGATAGTTGCAATAATGGATATAATCTTTGTCCAATTACTAAAACTTATACAACCCAATTTGGATTTGATGGTATTCAATTATCAGGAGATTTTGATGGTGACGGTCAGACAGATTTTGTGGCTGATAATAAATTATTTACGAAGTTTTTTGACGGAGGTAACAGCAATAATTATAATCAATTATATGGTAGTCTCGCTTATGCTAAATCACGACAATTACTTAGTGTAAGCACACTATCGTCTAACGTTTTAAATCAGATGAGTTCGTTGATTTATGTCGAAGAAGCGCCATCTGCATCTTATTTTAAAATTTATAATCTATCAAATTTAACAAATAATTTCGAATTAAATCGGACTATATATGTACCAATGTATAATCATCGTCAATATATGCCGAATCTAAATGTATCTCGTAACGTAGATTTTTGCGGAATTCATGTTCCTACTGGTTCATGTGATTTAAATCAATTACGAGACAGTAATGAGTACATACAAGGTGATTTTAATGGTGATGGAATAAGTGAAGTTTTAACTTATAGATATCATAATGAAATATCTTATAAAGAAGAAACAAATTATCTTTGTTATGGTAATTATCACGGGACTGCATGCAGATTAAAGATTAACTCAAGCAATAGAGAATGCTTTTACCTTGATTTAAACCCTATTTTAGATACTCCAGACTTTTTTGACAATGGTGGCTTTGTTTATATGCCAGATTTAAATTTACAGGGCGACAATAAATATGTAAATGATTTTAATGGAGATGGTAAGGCAGATATTTTAGTTATTACAGGAAATAATTATAAGTTATTATCATTAAATAATGATTCTGGAAACATAACATTTCAAATTTTAGGTCAAGGTACAATACCTTATTATTCATCTACAAGACAAATACTTTTCGGCGATTACAACGGAGATGGTAAAACCGATTTCATGTACCCCCATGGTGCAAATAGTGATTGGTGGTCAATATGTTACGCAAATCCAAAAATTAATAATTTAGATTTTTTTAATGTATTTAATTTTCAGTCTGTACAATATAAAGAACATGAAGAAGGTACACGAAGTAATGATATGACAAAGTATTATGCAATGGACATTAATAAAGATGGTAAATCAGATTTAGTAACAGTGCAACTAAACGAACGCAAAAGAGAATCTTCTCTTAATAATTGGGATAGTACTTGGCAAGTTATAGGTTATACTAATAATATTGGGAAAGGAAATCAAATATTTACGCAAACATATACCGCTTTTAGAGAGTGGTCAGATAATCCAGCAAGACCAATAGTGTTAGTTACAAATTATCAGCATGCTGGTCAAAATCAAGACTTAGTTATTGTCAATAATTATGATAACTATATTCAGTATTACAAATTTAAAAGAGATTTCAGCACAGAAAACCGCTTGAAAACTGTTACAGAATCGTCAGGTAATATTGTTCAAACCATCGATTATGCGCCGATGGTAGCTTCCGATGGAAATTTAGGTACAGTCAATGATTTCTATTCTTCTACCAATACAGCAACTTACCCCAATATCGAAATCATAAAAAACAAAGATTCATTTTTAGTATCAAAACTTACCGCCACAATTAATGGCGTAAGCAAATTTCAAGATTTTAAATACCGCAGCCAAATATCAAGTTTTGAATATGGTGGCATTGGTTTTTTAAGAACTGCACGCAGCAGTTGGTACACCAATACACTCAACAACAAAATTTGGACTATTCAAGAAATTGACCCAAGCAAGCGTGGTGCTACAATCAATACTTGGTCAGCATCTAATGGTTCTAATGTTTTTGCAACAATACCTACCAACTTACTCAGCTCCAAAAATAGTGATTTTGAAACCTACACCAACCCAATAACAAAGCAATATAATGTTTTGCTAAAAAAACAAACCAGTACCGATCATTTAACCAATGTAATCAATGAAACAACCTATAGTTATGATGGTACTATTGACAGCGCCACAGCTTTTGGATTGCAATTACAGACTGTCAACAAATCTTTTTTAGGCACCACTCTGCAAGGCACTAGCACAACAACTACATCTTATGAAAATAATGCTTCGGGTGTTGGCAACGCTTATTTCATTGGCAAACCTAAGACTGTTGACAATACTAATATCATTTATCCGAACGAACCATCTAAAACAGATACCCGAACATCTAAAGAAATATATAGTTATGATGGTCCAAAAATATTCAAAATCGAAAAAAGAGGGCACAACACCACCAACGCTATTTTTGAAGACATGACCTATGACAATTTTGGCAACTTGTTGACCAAAACAATTTCGTGTCCAACAGCCGTTCCTGCATTGGCATCGAGAACTACTACTGATGAATATGACCCCTTGACCAAAAGATTTGTCATCAAAAAAATTGACCATCAGGGTTTTCAAACACTCATGCAATACAACAATGCTGGACAAGTAACCAAATCGACCAGTTATTTAGGTGTTGTCAATGATTTTGTTTTTGACAATTGGGGCAAATTGACCACTAGCACCACAACAGGTGCAGCAGTAAACGCATTGATTAACACAACAGCCTATTTAAAATTGACCCATGGAGGCTACAAAACCACCAATACCAACAATGTTGATGCAGCAGTCAATAGCACCGAGTACAATGTTTTGGGCAATGTAGTCAAGAGCACTACCAAAGGTTTTGCTGTTGGCACCACCATTTCTAAAAGTATTGAATATGATGCGCTAGGCAGAAAATCCAAAGAATATGAACCTTATTTTACGGCTCTCGGCAAGTTTACAGCCTATACTTACGATTATTTAAGCCGCCCAAAAACTGTAACAGCTTCAACAGGCAGATTACAGACGTTGTCTTACAGCGGACTGACAACCACCAGCCAAGACGACACCAAAACCACAACAGCAACTATTGACGCTTTGGGCAATAAAGTAACAACTACCGACGAAGGCGGCATGATTAATTTTAAATATTATGCAAACGGACAACTCAAAGAAACCGATTACGATGGTCATAAAATTACAATCGGCATTGATGGTTGGGGCAACAAAACCAGCATGACCGACCCCAATGCAGGCATCTATACTTATGTAACTGATGAATTCGGACAAGCAAAAACCGAAACCACACCCAAAGGAGCGACCAATTATGTTTATGACAATTTCGGAAAACTAATCACCAAACGTGTTTTGGGCGATGGTGCCGATTATGTAACAACGTACACCTACAATGCCTTTGCGCAGCTTACTAACGAAGTCGCCAAAAAAGCCAACAATACCAATATTGACAATTTTGTTTACCGCTATGACACACTAAAACGATTAGACAAAACTACCGAAACCAACACCAGTTTTGTGCACAGCAAAACCATTGCTTTTGACAATTTTGGGCGACCGCTTACAGAAACAACTTTAACGACCGACACACCAAGTGCGTTGAGTGCCACAGTTATTTCCAAAAACCATTATAACGCTTACAATGGCATGATGGACAAAATGACCGACAATAACAATGTCGTTTTATGGCAATTGACAGGTGCCAATGAAAAAATGCAAGCTTTAACTGCCAACTTGGGCAATGGTGTTGCAATAACCAACACTTATGATGCTGATAAATATTTTGCTTCGCAACGACATATAAAAAATGGTGTCGATATTCTTTACAATAATTATAGTTTCGATGCAATTAAAGGGAATTTAAACAGTCGGAAAAATAATGCAATCGGTGCTGTATCAGAGAACTTCGAGTTTGATAATTTAGACAGGTTAATATGCACAAATACTCCTGGCATCAATTTGTTAAATTTAAATTTTAGTACTATAAATAATGTTGAGGGATTTGTAGATTCACCTGACCCTCAAGCACAATATAGCTTATCAATTGCCAATACAAATGGTTTGCTTGATTTGGCTTTCCAGAACGGTACAGTTGAAAAATTACTTACATCTAACACAATTGCTGGAAAAAAATACAAAGTTAGCTGCGATATAAATTTATCAAACTTTGATGATCGACAATGCAGGTACACTATTCAAACCGTTGGAAAAAATCCAATTACAAATGAAATAGAATTATTGGCTTTTTCAGCAGCTCCAAATGGGCAAACTGGTTTAATATCATTTGAATACGAAACAGGGAATTTTTCTGAGGTTTATTTTCAGATATATGTTGAAGGTCAATTAATAATGAATTTAGATAATTTTAAATTACAAGAAATAAATCAAGATGCACAATCCTACGACGAGCGTGGTCGAATAGATTACAACAATGTTGGTACCTACAATTACACCAACGCTGCAACAGCAGGAATGTACCGCAAGACATCGGTCAGTTTGTCAACTGAGGGTCAAAATTATTATGCAAACAAACCTTTGCAAACACTGACCTACACCATGTTCAAAGCACCAATAACTATCAATGAAGGCAGTAATTTGGGTTCAATAAGGTATAGTTATAATTCTCATTTGTCTCGCACCAAAATGCTGTATGGTTGGGCGGTTGGTGGCGGATCACAAGTATTGCGGGAGGTGGCACCAACTTATGGTTTTACAAAAACAAAATTTTATACCGACGATGGCAGTTCCGAAATCATTAAAGCAAATGGCAAAACAACCATAATAACCTATATTGGTGGCACAGCATATAGTGCACCACTTTACAACGAGAAAGTTAAAACTACAGCTACAGGTGCTGTAACCGAAAATAAATATTATCTTCACCGCGATTATTTGGGGTCGATTATTGCCATTAGCAATGCCGCTGGAGTAGCTATAGAACGGCGACATTTTGATGCT
>JAYVIW010000061.1:0-51761 GCA_043769905.1 Bacteroidota bacterium | reverse complement strand
TTTAAACCTATCTGTGAAATCTAAAATGCTTTGTCCTATAAATTTTTCCATAATGTAAATATATGTAAAAATTATAAGTAATTATCAGAACACCTCAATTTTTTTTTAATTGAATAAAATATTATACTTTAGGTACAACTATTTAAAAAACAACTTATTTAGTTGCAATTCATTAAATCTATTTGTTCCTTTTTTAAGGGTCTACGTGGCTTAACTACTGGGTCAATATCGTTTGACAAATTAATATTAGTTTTTTTGGTGCTAACCATGATCTGTTTTGAATTAAATTCATTTTTTACTCCTGAAAATCCTGCTGTTGACAATAATAATGCGAAAATCGATAATGTTGTAGTAATAGTTTTCATAGGTTTTTTGTTTTAAATTTGTTATTTTTGATTTTTAAAGTTTTGAACATTCAAGTAAAAATATTGTTTAAAAAAATTCAAGAATCATTTGGTTTACTTGAAATAATTTTCACAAAATTATGACTAGCAAAATATAAAAATTACGGGTTTACCTTACCTAGTGTTAAAAATTTGTTTTTAAATAAATTAAAGTATTGAAAATTAGTGTTTTAAAAATATTTAATTTTCGACGATACTTAAAATTTAACTAAACTTTAACTTATTCGTTTCTTTTTTAATATCCTAATTATCTACAATGAGCACTTTTGTTATCGGAGACATTCACGGAGGGCTGCGTGCTTTGACGCAAATTCTCCAAAAAGCCAACATTAAAAAAAACGACAAACTGATTTTTCTGGGCGATTACGTCGATGGTTGGTCCGAGTCACCACAACTTATCGATTTCTTGATTAATTTGTCTAAAACCAATAATTGTGTTTTTATTCGAGGCAACCACGACCAATTATTCTTGGATTGGTTGCAAAATAAATCCGAAAATCTTGACGAAAAAACTTGGTTCAAACATGGCGGAAAAGCGACCGTAGATGCCTACAAAAATGTTTCATTAGCAACTAAAAACAACCATGTTGGTTTCTTGAAATCATTACACAATTATTATCTTGATGATAAGAATAGGTTGTTCATTCATGCCGGCTTTACTAATGTTAACGGTGTTGCTTATGAATATTTTCCTAAACTTTTTTATTGGGACAGAACCCTTTGGGAAACCGCAATTTCAATAGATGAACGTATTGAAATATCAAGTGCTTTTTATCCAAAAAGATTCAAACTGTACCATGAAATTTATATTGGTCACACGCCCACAACTAGAATCAATAGCCTAGAACCAATCAACAAGGCCTGTGTTTGGAATGTTGACACAGGAGCGGCTTTTAAAGGAAAACTAACCATTTTGGATATTGATACCAAAGATTTTTGGCAAAGCGATTGTTTGCCCACTCTTTATCCTGACGAATTAGGTCGAAATATTTAGTTTAAATTATTATGCCTTTTTAAATTTTAAAATGCTAATTAATATTGATTATAAAATTATGAACCGTTATAAAAGCCTCGATAAAAAATGCAATATTGAATCAAAAATTGGACGTAATTCGGAATTAAAAATTTGAAGTTTAATAAATTTTACTTTTATTTGCATTTAAATTTTAAAACAATTAAAAATGAAAAAAATAATTACTTTATTGTTGTTGTCGGGAACGGTATTGGTAAACGCACAAGCATTTAAAGGAAAAGGTGATGTTAAAGCACAAGTTGGAGCATCTTTTCAATCTGGAGCAAAGGGTGTTCAAGCTTCGGCAGATTTTGGACTTGGAGAAAACATGTCTTATGGTTTTGTAGCCTCTTATTTATTAGGATTTGATAATGTTCCTGCTGGTTCAATTGATGTTCCATTCAAAGATAGAGCCGATTTAAAAGCTAGATTTAGTGCCAATATCGGAAAAGTTTTAACGCTACCTGATAATATAGATGTTTATCCTGGTTTGAACTTAGGATTGAAAAATTTTGGAGCGCACCTTGGTTTCCGTTATTTCTTTTCAGAAGGATTTGGATTGTTTACTGAAGCTGGTTTTCCAATTGCTACCTATGAAGGAAATGCTGGTTACAACAATCAATTTGTATTTGCAACTGGAGTTTCATTCAATCTTTAGGAATCTAATAAAATTTAAAAAAGCCGATTTGAATTATTTCAAATCGGCTTCTTTTTTATAAAAGATTCTAAAGTTTAAAAACTTAATCCAAATCAAACTTTATTCCTTGTGCCAAAGGCAAACTTGTTGTGTAATTAATTGTATTGGTTTGTCTACGCATATAAATTTTCCAGGCATCAGAACCGCTTTCGCGACCGCCTCCAGTTTCTTTTTCTCCACCAAATGCACCACCAATTTCCGCACCCGACGTTCCGATATTTACATTAGCGATACCACAATCAGACCCCTGAACCGATAAGAAATGTTCTGCTTCACGCAAATTGTTGGTCATAATTGCTGATGACAATCCTTGTGCCACTCCGTTTTGGGCTTCCAAAGCATTTTCGATAGTTCCAAAATATTTTATTAAATATAAAACTGGAGCAAAAGTTTCGTGTTGTACAATTTCAAAATCGTTTTTAGCCTCCGCAATTGCTGGTTTTACATAACATCCACTTTCATAACCTTCGCCAGAAAGAACACCGCCTTCAACAAGAATTTTTCCGCCTTCGGCTACAACTTTTGTCAATGCATTGTTATACATGTCGACAGCATGAGTGTCAATTAATGGTCCGACATGGTTTTTTTCATCTAAAGGATTTCCGATTTTCAATTGACCATAAGCCGAGACAACTGCGTCTCGTACTTTGTCATATATACTTTCGTGAATAATCAATCTTCGAGTTGATGTGCAACGTTGTCCGGCAGTACCAACAGCGCCAAAAACCGCACCGATAACTGTCATTTTTATGTCTGCATCTGGTGTAACTATTATTGCGTTGTTGCCGCCCAATTCTAATAATGATTTTCCTAAACGACCTGCAACCGCTTGAGCCACAATTTTCCCCATTCTGGTTGAACCAGTTGCAGAAACTAATGGCACTCGTTTATCGGCTGTCATCAATTCGCCAATTTTATAATCGCCGTTTATCAAACACGATATGCCTTCTGGAAGGTTGTTTTCTTTAATAACCTCAGCAATTATATTTTGACAAGCCACCCCGCAAAGTGGTGTTTTTTCTGATGGTTTCCAAACACAAACATCACCACAAATCCATGCCAATGCTGTGTTCCAAGCCCAAACCGCTACTGGAAAATTAAATGCCGAAATGATTCCAACAATTCCCATTGGGTGGTATTGCTCATACATTCTGTGTCCAGGTCGCTCTGAGTGCATTGTTAATCCGTGTAATTGACGAGACAAACCAACTGCAAAATCGCAAATATCTATCATTTCTTGTACTTCGCCATATCCTTCTTGCAAAGATTTTCCCATTTCATAAGAAACCAACTTACCTAAAGCCTCTTTATTTTTTCGCAATTTTTCTCCAAACTGACGCACAATTTCGCCTCGTTGTGGTGCTGGCATTACTCTAAAGGTTTTAAAGGCTTCTGTTGCCGATTGCATGACTTTTTCGTAATCTTCTGGTGTTGATGTTTTTACCGATGCAATAATTTTTCCATCAACTGGCGAATAACTTTCTAATAATTCACCATTTGAAAAATGATTGGTTCCTGTTGATGTTCCTTGGTTGACTTCATTTATTCCAAGTTGTTTCAAGGCCTCGGTCATGCCGAATTGTTTTGCTATTGATGACATTTTTTTAATTGTTTATTTTTGATGACAAATGTATTGATAATTGTGAGATTTGCAATATTTTTTGACACAGAGGCTCACAGAGTAAAAGCAGATTCATAGAGATTTTTTATATAAAAATTGATTCTTCAATAACTATTTATTGTAACTTATTTTATACAATAATATTAATTTTGTTTATTAATAAACAAATAAGTTACAAATATTTTTTATCAGATTCCATAACTGTGCCACATTTATCGCAAGTTCTTAATTTTTCTGATTGATAAAAATGAGTGAAATGAGGTAAAAAATCTTTCTCGATATTGTTCAATTCAAAATATACTTCGTGTAATTTATGATTACAACTTTCACAATACCAAAGCAATCCGTCCATAAAACCTTTTCCAGCTCTTTTTCGCTCAATGACCAAGCCAATTGAGTCTTCGCTTCTTACCGGTGAATGTGGTGTTTTAGCTGGATTAAGATACATGTCGCCAACATTCATCTCCATTTCTCTGCGAATGCCATTGTCTTGAATTACGATTTTTATAGAACCTTCAAGTTGGTAAAAAAGTTCTTCGGTTTCGTTATAATGATAATCCTTGCGAGCATTCGGGCCTGCGACCACCATTACAATATAATCTCCTGAATCAATATAGAGGTTTTTATTGCCAACAGGAGGTTTCAATAAATGTCGGTTCGCGGTTATCCAATTTTTGAGGTTGAAAGGTTTTAGAATGTTTGACATATTTAGTCTTGATTGAAATTTATATTTATTCTAAAGTTTTTATAAAACAGTTATAAACCAAACAAATATAAATTATTTTTGTTTGGTCTATAACTGTTTGAATCTTGTTTTAGTTCATTTGTTTTATTAAATAGACATAAACTGGAAAATGGTCGCTAAAACCAATTTCAGTAGCTTGGTGGCGCAACGGATAACCTTTATATTGCCCAGTAGTTTGAACCATATAGGGTTTGTTGTAAATCCCTGATTTCCAATATTTAAAAGTATTATATTCAGGAGTTATTAGTTGGTCAGATACCATTATTTGGTCAAAAATATCGCCAGCATCTCTATAAAATAGTGATGCGTCTCCGTTTTTTGCCATTTGTTCAAATGGGTTATAAACGCCAAATTTTTGAACTTGTTCTTTTTTCAATTTGGCACCAATACCTTCTTTAACAGATTTGTTGTAAGATCCGTCATTTAAATCACCCATAATTATAATTTTTGAATCTGGATTTACTTTATATATTGAATCCATGGTTCGTTTTACAAGTCTTCCAGCTTCTTCTCTAAACGGGCTGCTTTTTTTCTCGCCACCGGATCTAGAAGGCCAGTGATTGACCAAAACATTGATTTCTTCCCCGTCCAAAAGTCCAGTAACCAATAGGATGTCACGAGTATAAACTCGTTCTTTGCCGTCGACTTCTATTTTATCTTTCTCTGCCTTGTCTTCATCGGTTTCTTTTTCTTTTGTTTCTATAGTTTTTAATTTGTTTCTGTAAATAAGCAGTGGAATATTTACAAAGCTAGTAGGCTGAAAATGCTTTTTTTGGTATAATAATGCCACATCAATACCTCGCCAATCTGGTGAATCAAAATGTACAACACCATAATCGAAATTTATCATTTTGTTTGTTTGAACTAAATCATCTAGAACATGACGGTTTTCTATTTCGCATCCACCAATTAAAACGGGAGCATTGTGCTGTTGCTCATTGGTTCCAATTTCAGACAATACTCTCGATAAATTTTCTAATTTTTGCAAATATTTTTCAGAAGTCCAGTTCTGTGCACCATTAGGCAACCACTCTTCGTCGTTATTTGGATTATTAATGGTGTCAAATAAATTCTCAAAATTATAAAAAGCCACTGTGTGCACTAAATACTTTTTTTGCTGCGATTGAGCAGTAAATATTGATAAAAACACAATAAAAACGGGCAATAATTCTTTAATTCTCATAAAACAAATATTAAGTTAATATCAAGTTTATACAAACTTTTGGTCAAAAATATATAATATTAATTAATAATGTAAATTTGCACCCGTTAAGAAATTGTTTTCTTATTTAAATATTAATTTAACTTTCATTTATGAAAAAAATTGTACTTATTTCGTTTCTACTAATAAACTTTCTTTTTGCAGTTGCCCAGTCTGGAACGGGTACTGGTGCAAAAGTAGTTGATTCAAAAACATTTAAAGCTTTACCTGGTGTTGTTGCCTCTATTCAAAACACAAATTTTACTGAATTGACAGACGCTCAAGGAAAATTTGTTTTTAAAAACTTACCAGCAGGAAAACAATTATTAAGAATTAGATCAAATGGTTACAAAGATCAATTATTGCAGCTAGACCTGGACCTTGGTAAAATGCAAGATATTGGTGTTATTCAATTGGAAGAAGACATCAAAATTGAGCAGCAATTGAGCACAATTAATATTGCTGATTCTCAATTAAGTGATGATAGCAGTGGGTCGGAAAATACCAATAGTTTATTACAATCTTCAAGAGATACTTTTTTGCAAACAGCAGCATTTAATTGGGGTCAAGCCAGATTTAGCGTAAGAGGAATTGATAACGAATATTCAAACGTTATGATTAATGGAGTTTCTATGAATAAGACTACCGATGGTAGACCTCAATATGGCGATTGGGGTGGTTTGAACGATGCTACTCGAAATCAAGAATTTACAAATGGTTCAGCACCATCAGACTATGTTTTTGGTGGAATTGCCGGAACACAAGAAATAAATACCAGAGCATCAATATATAGAAAAGGAACTAGAGTTTCTTTTTTAAATACCAATACCAATTATTCATTTAGAACAATGGGTACACATGCATCTGGAATAAGTACAAACGGTTGGGCATTCACAATATCGGCCGGAAGACGTTGGGCAGAAGAAGGATATTTTGAAGGAACTAATTATAGTGCCAATTCATTGTTTGCAAGTGTAGAGAAAAGAATTAATTCGCACCACAGCATAAACCTTACAAGTATTTATGCTCAAAACCGTAGAGGGAAAAATTCTCCAAATACAAATGAAATTACAGATTTAGTTGGAGAAAAATACAACTCATATTGGGGTTTTCAAGATGGTAGAAAAAGAAATTCGAGAGTAAAAAAATCTGAAGAGCCAATTTTTATGCTAACTGATTATTGGAAAATTAACGATAATACGACTTTAAATACCACATTGTCATATCAAACAGGTCAAATTGGGAATAGTCGTATAGATTTTTTAAAAGCAAATAATCCTGATCCCGTTTATTATACAAATCTACCAAGCAGCTGGACAACAAGATTTACAGGAGGTGTATATTCGCCCGATTTTGAACAAGCAAATCAAAGTAAAATAGATTTTATTGCAAATCCGCAATTGAATTGGACAAGATTGTATCAAACAAATATAGATAATCTTGCTTCCGGTAGCAGGTATGTTTTGTATGAAGATAGAAATGATGAAAACATTGCTGCTTTGACAATAAATCTTTCAAGTATATTGTCTGATAATGTTTTTTTAAACGCTGGTGCTAATTATTTAGATTCAAGAACTAAAAATTTCAAAAATATGATCGACTTATTGGGTGGAAATTTTTATGAAGATAGAAATACTTTTGGATTTGGAACCCAACAAGATTCTGATTTAAATAACCCCAACAGGACAGTTGTTGTTGGTGATAAATATGGTTACAATTACGATATAAATACAACAAAGATTGATGCATTTACTCAGTTTAAATTTGTTTATAAAAAAGTAGATTTTTATTTAGCTCAGACATTTAATAGAATAACATATCAACGAGACGGATTGTACAAAAACGGTTATTATCCAAATAATTCATTTGGAAAAAGTGAATTAAAAGCTTTTGATAATTTTGGTTTCAAAGGTGGATTTACATATAAAATTAGTGGAAGAAATTTTGTTGATTTTAATGGAATTTACATGTCAAAAGCACCAAATTCAAAAGATGTATTTGCCAATGCAAGAGTAAATAATACTGCAGCTGATGGTGTGATTAATGAAACTATAAAAGGTGGTGATATTAGTTATATAATAAAGACTCCAAAATTGAAAGCAAGATTTACAGGTTATTTTAATGAAACATTAAATTCAACAGATATAAATTTTTATTATTCTGATGCAGCAGGTATAAGTGGCCAATTTGTTAACGAGGTTGTAACAGGAATTAACAGACGTAATAAAGGTATTGAAGTTGGATTAGAATATCAGTTTACTTCTACGATAAAAATGACTGGAGTAGCAGCTTATGGAGATTTTACATTTACTAGCAATCCTAACTTAATTTTAACTAGTGATAATCTTGGAACACCTGAAACTTATGGCACTGCTAAATTAGATGGTTATAAACAATCTGGTTCACCACAACAAGCCTATTCGGTTGGATTAGAATATAGAGACCCTAAATTTTGGTGGATAGGAATTAATGCAAATTATCTTGCAGATAATTATATAGATATTGCTGCACTAAAAAGAACAAATAATTACTATCTAGCGGAGAAAAATCCTGATGTGGTTATTGATCAAGATAAAGCAGATGAATATTTAAAACAGGAAAAATTTTCGCCAGTAAGGTTATTAAATGTTGTTGGGGGGAAATCTTGGAGAATTGCAAAAAAATATAATGTTGCTTTATTTGCAAACGTAAATAATGTTTTAGATTTTAAATACAAAACTGGCGGATTTGAACAAGCTAGAAGTGCAACATATCAAGATGATTTTCAAGATAGAAGTTCGGGTGGAGTTGGTCCATTTGGTTCAAGATATTTCAATGGATATGGAAGAACCTATTCAATAAATTTAAGTTTAACGTTTTAATAAATAAAGTTATGAAAAAAACCGTAAAATTATTAATGATTATTTTAGTAGTTGTTTCTCTTTCAGGATGTGTTAGCGAATATTATCAAGCGCCTGATTTAAAACCAACAATAGTTTCAGATTGTGTTAATCCTGGTTTAATATCCAACAAATCAGTAGCTGATATTTGGACAATAGCACCTAATCCAACGGTGCCCTCGACACCAGCTGGAAATGAAATTCCTAATACACCAACTTATGCCAATGACGATATTATTGAGGGATATGTAATATCGAGTGATGAAGGTGGTAATTTTTATAAGTCGATGTATTTTCAACCATTAGACAAATCTAGGGGTTTCAATTTGTCGACTGATTTGTCTTCGGCATACATAAATGACTATATTGTAGGAAGAAAAGTGTTTTTGAAAATGAAAGGTTTGGCTTATTGTAACCCAACCAGCTTTGCAACTGGATTAACATTTGGTGGTAAACCGACTGATAAATATAATGTTGACAGACTATCAGTTTTTAACACCAAAAAAGTACTGGTTCCTAGTTGTGATTTTATTAATGAAGATTTATTAGTGAATGGTGGATTAACTTTGAGCCAGATAAAAAATCCGATATACTTAAATACTCTAGTAGAAATAAAAGGGGTGCAATTTAGATCTCAATGTGCAACTTACAGCAAAAAAGATTTTGACACAAGTATGAAAATTACTGATGGTGTTTTGGGAACTAGTTCTGATTTAGATTTAAGAACAAGTCGCTTTGCAAATTTTGCTGGTAAATACTTGCCATCAGGAAACGGAACAATTAGAGGTGTTTTAACAAAATATGGTTCTGGTTATCAAATAGTTATCAGAACAGAGAGAGATGTTAAATTTGACAATCCTAGAATTGCAACTACTTTACCTGTAAAAGTTGGTGCTTCATTAGTATATACTGGTTCATTTTCAGAAGATTTTTCAAGTTATGCAGCTTTTAATTCAAATTTTCCTAAATACGTCAACGATGCCGTAATTGGTACCAAATATTGGGAAGTAAAAGAATTTAGCAGTAATAAATATTTAGAAATGTCAGCTTATAATAACGATTGTGGCAAAGCATATTTTATTGTTCCAGTTGACATGACAATTGCAAAATCATTTTCTTTTAAAACTAAAGACGGGTACAATAACGGAAATCCTTTAAAAGTTTATTATTCTTTAAATTATATGCCCAGTTCAAATGTTAACCAAGCAGAATTAAAAGATATTACAAATAATTTTGTTTATTCTACTGGAACTACTTCAGGATATGCTTCAAATTTCACAAGTAGTGGAGTATTTGGAATTCCTGAAAGCATTCTTGGAAACGGATATTTTATTTTTGAATACGATGGAACTAATGGTATTACGACAACTATTCAAATAGACGATATTAAAGTTAATTAATTAATTTCATAAATAATGTTATTAAGCCTTTGCACTTTTAGCAAAGGCTTTTTTTTGTAACTTTGTTTTTCTCAATCAATGCAATGAAAATTCTCAAATATTTTTTAATTCTTATTTCAACAAGCCATTTTGCTCAAGAAAAGTTTGAATTTACTGCTATTGACTCGCTATATCGCGAAGATCAAATATATGTTGGAATTTCGTACAACACGCTACAAAACAAACCTTCGGGCTCAATATCGGGTAGGTTTACACCAAGTTTTTCATTTGGGGTAATTAGAGACATGCCAATCAACAAAAGTAGGACTTGGGCTATCGCTGCTGGCTTTGGTTACGCAATCAACAATTATAATCAAAACATCCAGATTGCCGAAAACAACAATTCATATAGTTATAGTATTATAAAAAACAGTTTCGATAAAAATAAATTGGTTCTAAATTATATCGAGATTCCAATTGAGTTTCGTTGGCGAAATTCAACCCCAGAAACACATCAGTTTTGGAGGGTTTATGCTGGTTTCAAAGCCAGTTATTTGGTATATAATTACTCAAAATATGTAGATAGGATTCAGACCAAAGTCGTGCAAAGCAATCCTGATTTAAATAATCTATTATTCGGAACATACTTGTCATTTGGTTACAACACCATTAATTTTAATGTATTTTATGGTCTGAATCCAATTTATAAAGCAGCCAAAATTGACAATAACAGCATCGATATGAGAAGCTTAAATTTTGGTTTTATGTTTTATATTTTATAACAAAAATCGCCACAATACAACCTGAGGCACGATTCCAATCAAAAATCCAATCGTTAATTCTTTATAATCATGAGCTTTCATTTCAAGTCTTGATGAAGCAATTACTCCAGTCACAAAAACCAATAATGTTATGAATGTCATATAATTAACTTGATGCTTGATGCTTATTCCTATTACAAAAAACAGCAAAGAAGCAATTCCTAACATGTGCAAACTGGCTTTTATTTTGATAAATAAAAAAATAATTGCAAAAAGTGTACTTATCAACCCCTCCAAAAAATAAAAGTAAAGTTCAGGAACCCTGTCGTAAGTTGTGCCTTTATTAATCAAAACCATCAATAAAAAAGCTTGAAAAATAAGTGGCAATTTGCGTTGTGACAATTCAGAAACCATTATAGTATCTACCTTCCCTAATGATTTTAGTAAATAAAACAATGAAATTGGGATTAAGAATGTCAAAATAGTTACTTGTAACAAAATCAAAAAGCATTCATACTTTGAATAACTGAAATAATTTTCGTTTACAAAAAAATAAAACAAACAAGCCATTATTGGAATGAATATCGGATGAAAAATATACGAAAATATTGGAAGGATTTTATTTAAATATTTCAACACAGATTCATGGATTTATAGAATTTGATTTGATACGATTGTCACGAAAATGCAGTAATTATAAATTTTATTCAACAAAAAAGAGTTCCTTGCCCGAGCAGATTTTTGTAACTTCTACATTTTTTTACGCATTCTTGCCACTGGAATATCCAACAATTCTCTATATTTAGCAATTGTTCGTCTGGCGATTGGATAACCTCGTTCTTTCAAAATTTCGGCCAATTGGTCGTCAGGCAAAGGTTTATTTTTATCTTCTTCGTCTATAACATCTTTCAAAATTTTCTTGATTTCTAGCGTAGAAACTTCTTCGCCTTGGTCGTTGGTCATGGCTTCTGAGAAAAATTCTTTTATCAACTTTGTGCCATAAGGTGTTTCGACATATTTGCTGTTGGCTACACGCGAAACGGTCGAGATATCAAGCCCAACCATATCGGCAATGTCTTTCAAGATCATTGGTTTCATTTTGGTTTCGTCGCCATCTAAGAAAAATTCTTGTTGAAAATGCATGATCGCATTCATTGTTACAAACAGCGTTTCTTGACGTTGTCTGATAGCATCAATGAACCATTTTGCAGAATCAAGTTTTTGTTTAATAAACTGAACAGCATCTTTTTGTGCAGTAGATTTTTCACGAGAAACTTTATATGTTTGCATCATTTCTTGATAATCTTTCGAAACATGCAAGGCTGGTGCATTGCGACCGTTTAATGTCAGTTCAAGCTCATCATCAATTATTCTAATAGCAAAATCAGGAACAACATGCTCTGTAATTCTGTTATTTCCAGTGAATGAACCGCCTGGTTTTGGATTCAGTTTTTCGATTTCATAAATCGCCGATTTCAATTGTTCGTTCGAAACATTGAATTTGGCTGTCAATTTATCATAATGTTTTTTGCTGAAAGCTTCGAATTGGTCTTCTATAATCGATATTGCTAAAGCTACATATTCTGTTGGTGTTTTGTGTTTGAGTTGCAATAACAAACATTCTTGTAAATCTCGTGCACCAACGCCAGAAGGTTCGAGTTCGTGAATAACGTGCAACATTTTTTCGACAGACTTTTCGTCGGTATAAATGGCTTGTGTAAATGCCATATCGTCAACAATATCGGCAATACTTCTGCGGATATAACCCATATCATCAATGCTTCCGACTAGAAATTCTGCAATTTCGCGCTCGGCATCATTTAACATAAAAGTATTCAATTGATTGATCAAATCTTGATGAAAACTAATACCTGCTGATAGTGGCGATTCACGTTCGTCGTCATCATCACTATAATTATTAGATTGGGTTTTGTAATCTGGCATTTCGTCGTTACTCAAATATTCGTCGATATTTACATCGCCTGAATCGATTGATTCGTTGCCATAGTCATCGCCTTCATAATCGTCGTTATTGTCAAACTCGTCTTTTTCAAAAACTTCTTCGTTATCTATTGTGCCTTCAAGCGCAGGATTTTCGTTCATTTCTTCTAATAAACGTTGCTCGAATGCTTGCGTAGGCAATTGAATTAACTTCATCAACTGAATTTGTTGTGGAGATAATTTTTGTGATAATTTGAAACTTAGAAATTGTTTTAACATTTTTTTATTGTTGGCTGTTGGTTGCCAGTTGTTGGTTTATCAACCAAAAACTGAACATTATCAACTCTTTTTTAAAATTCAGCATTCATTGGTGTTCTCGGAAAAGGAATTACGTCACGGATATTGGTCATTCCTGTTACAAATAGCACCAAACGCTCGAAACCAAGACCAAAACCAGAGTGAACGGCACTGCCAAAGCGTCTCGTATCAAGGTACCACCACAATTCTTCTTCATCGATTCCTAATGCTTTCATTTTTTCTACCAGTACATCAAAACGTTCTTCACGCTGCGATCCGCCTACTATTTCTCCAATTCCTGGGAAAAGAATATCCATAGCGCGAACGGTTTTTCCATCCTCGTTCAATCGCATATAAAATGCTTTGATATTGGCTGGATAATCAAACAGAATTACTGGACACTTGAAATGTTTTTCTACTAAAAAGCGCTCATGTTCCGATTGTAAATCTGCGCCCCATTCGTTAATGATGTAGTTGAATTTTTTCTTTTTATTTGGTGTACAATCTCTCAGAATATCAATAGCTTCGGTATAAGAAACACGTTTGAAATCGTTATTTAACACAAAATCAAGTTTCTCGATTAAATTCAGTTCGCTTCGTTCGGCTTGTGGTTTTGATTTTTCTTCATCTAATAAACGTTGGTTTAAGAATTTAATATCATCACCACATTTATCTACGGTATATTTTACAACATATTTGATAAAATCTTCAGCCAAATCCATATTTGCGGTAAGGTCATTAAAAGCAACTTCAGGTTCAATCATCCAAAATTCAGCTAAATGTCTTGATGTATTTGAATTTTCAGCTCTAAAAGTTGGTCCAAAAGTATATATTTGACCTAAAGCCATTGCAAAAGTTTCACCTTCTAATTGTCCCGAAACAGTTAAATTGGTTTCTTTTCCAAAAAAATCTTCTTTATAATTTACTATTCCGTCTTGGGTTCTCGGTGTATTGTCAAATGGTAAAGCGGTAACTTTGAACATTTCTCCAGCTCCTTCAGCATCTGATCCAGTAATAATTGGTGTGTTAACATATACAAACCCTTTTTCTTGAAAATAACTATGAACCGCAAAAGACAAAACCGATCGCACTCGCATAATTGCTTGAAACATGTTGGTTCGTACACGCAAATGTGCATTTTCACGCAAGAAATCCAGACTTGGTTTGTTTTTTGGTTGTATTGGGAATTTTTCAGCATCAGAGTCTCCAAGAATTTCTAGTTTATTGACTTGAATTTCATATTTCTGACCTGCTCCTTGGCTTTCTACCAATGAACCTGTTACCGAAACAGCCGCTCCAGTTGTAATTCTTTTTAAAGTTTGTTCTATTGTGTTTTCAAAATCGACTACACATTGAATGTTTTCGAGTGTCGAACCATCGTTTAATGCTATAAATTGATTGTTTCTAAATGTGCGCACCCAACCTTTGGCATTAACTTCTGCAATTGCTGATTGACTGTTTAGCAAGTCTTTAACTCTTGTATGTTTCATTTTTTAATGGAGTATTTTTGATTTAAAATTAAATATTATCATTTAACCATAAATTTATATTTGCAAATATAATCGATTTGTAAAATTTTTAAATGATTTTTTTATGAATAGATAGTGACAATATGTTTTTATAAAATTGAAAATTGAAATCCTTGCAATTAATTTTAATAATTTTTTGGATCCGAAAAAACAAGCTTAATTTTTAATTACCTAAAAATTTATTATTCATAAATAAAAAAGTTAAATTTCTATAATTAAAGACTAGCTAACTGGTAAAAAACTATTCTAAAATTTCATCAGCAATTCGTTTGTTTTCAAAAGATAAAACTAGTGATGGCAAAACCAATAAATTGGCAAACATAGCGAACAATAAAGTTACTGAAACCAAGCCGCCTAGTGCAATTGTGCCTCCAAAACTAGACAGAGTGAACACTGCAAATCCAAAAATCAAAACAATTGATGTGTAAAATGTACTTACACCAGTTTCACGGATGGCACTAAAAATAGATTCTAAAATTTTGCCGTTGCTTTCAATCAAATCGTGTTTGTATTTGGCCATAAATTGAATAGCGTTGTCAACCGAAATTCCAAATGCAATACTGAAAACCAAAATCGTTGATGGTTTTAAAGGAATTTCAAAATAACCCATTAATCCAGATGTAATTATCAAAGGCAAAATATTCGTCAAAACCGATGCTAAGACCATTTTGTATGATCTAAACAGGTATATCATTAGCAAAACAATCAAGAAAATTGCAAATATTAGTGATTCTATTAGATTGTCAATCAAATAACTAGTTCCTTTTTGGAAAACAAATGCTTTTCCAGTGACTGTAACTGTATAACGGTCTTTTGGAAAAATTTTTGCAATTTTTGATCGTAGTTTTTGTTCAATTATTGTCATTTTTTCGGTGCCAATATCTTTCATAAAAGTTGTAATTCTGGCATATTGACCAGTGGAATCTACATAACTTTTCATCAAATTGTCCTTATTATTTTTGGTTGCATTTTTGGCATAAGATAAAATAAAAACTTGTTCCTGAGTAGTTGGCAACTCGTAATATTCTGGTTTTCCATTGTAGAAAGCTTGCTTAGAATATTTGACCAAATTAACTATCGAAACGGGTTTAGACAGTTCAGGAATACTTTCTATGGTGGATTGCAATTCGTCCATTTTTTTCATAGTGGTCAATTTCATAACACCTTTTTTGCGGTTGGTATTGATCATGATTTCTAGCGGCATAACGCCGTTAAACTCTTTTTCGTAAAACAAAATATCTTTAAAAAAAGAAGCTGATTTTGGCATTTCACCTATTAAACTTCCAGAAACTTTAATTTGCAAAACACCTATTATACTAAAAATCAATAAAATAATATAAGTAACATATATCGATTTTCGGTTATTGCGAACAATATTTTCAACCCAATCAAGTAAGCTCGAAACATAATTTTTACTCAAATGAAACAAATGTTTTTCGGTTGGCATTGGCATAAAACTATAAAAAATGGGTACAACCAAAAGTGTCAATAAATAGACCGTTATGACGTTTATTGATGTTACCAATCCAAATTCAAAAAGCAAATCGTTACCCGTAATCATAAAGGTTGCAAAACCAGCTGCAGTTGTTAAATTGGTCATTAACGTCGAGACCCCAATTTTAGAAATGACTCTTTCTAGCGCCTTTGCTTGATTTTGATGCGATTTTATTTCTTGGTGGTATTTGTTAATCAAGAAAATGCAATTGGTAATTCCGATTACAATTATTAATGGCGGAATAATTGCTGTTAAAATTGTTATTTTATACCCAAACAAGGCCAATGTTCCAAATGACCAAATCACGCCAAAAATCAATATTAGAACAGAAATTAATGTTGCTCTAATTGACCGAAAAAAGAAGAAAAATATTAATGCGGTTACCAATAAAGCCGCCCCAATAAACAGACCTATCTCGCCTTTCATATTTTCAGAATTGATTGTTCTGATATATGGCATTCCTGAAACTTTGAGGTCAATTCCTGTTGTTTTTTCAAATTTATAAATTTCTGGAATAAGTATTTTTTGTACAAATGGTGCCCTAAATGGTGTGTTAACAATTGACTTTTTTAAATAAATAGCTGATCGAATACTACCAGATTTTTTGTTAAATAACAATCCTTCGTAAAAAGGTAAATTATTAAATAAATCAGATTTTAACCCTTGCAAATAAGCATCGTTTTGTACTTGATTATTATCAAAAAAAGGAATCAATTGAAATTTTTCTTTAATGGTGTCTTTTTCTAACTTTTTTAAATCACTAACCGAAACCACCAGATCAACTGCTTCTTTTCGTGCTTTAATGTTGGTCATCAATTCATTCCAAGCAGCAAAGGCTTTTGGTGTGAAAAATTTTTTATCTTGAAAACCAATAACAATCAGGTTGCCTTCTTCGCCAAATTTGCTCAAAAATTGGTTGTACTCTATGTTGGCAATATGGTCTTTTGGCAATAAATTCGCTTCTTGATATGACATACTTAAATGACGCCACTGCAAAGCCAAAAATATTGAAATAACTAAAATTGAGATTAAGATCACAATTCGATTTTTAAGAATTATTACCGATAAATATTCCCAAAAACCTTTATTTTGTTTGTTTCCCATAAAAATTAAAATTGTGCAAAGTTAATCAAAACCTTAAAAAGATTACAATTTTATACTAACTTTGATTTATAATTTTAACAATTAATTAAATTTTTATAAAACATTTCAGTTTATTCAAATGTTTTCTCATCTTTGTTCGTGATTAACAATATATAAATGTGATAATATAGATCATAATTTCAATATTCTTGTAAAATTAATTTATGAAATTTGTGTTTAAAAAAATATGAAAAAATATAAAAATGGATTTTTTTACATTTTAATAACTGGCGGATTTACTACCATTATGCTATGGATTATTAGCCAGGGGAAGTTCCTTGAGGCTAATAAAACATTAAATGTTGTTGAAACAAGTGGCAGTCATTGGAATGATTTTTTATCAGCATTAAGCACCAACATTCATCATCCGTTAGCTATCTTATTGGCGCAAATAGTAACAATAATTGTCGTTGCTAGATTTTTTGGATGGGTTTTTAGAAAAATTGGTCAACCATCGGTAATTGGTGAAATTATTGCGGGTATTGCACTTGGTCCATCTTTGCTACAGATGTATTTTCCAGAACTTTCAAATGTATTATTTCCAGCGGCATCCCTTGGTAATTTACAGTTTCTGAGCCAAATTGGCTTAATACTTTTCATGTTTGTAATTGGCATGGAACTTGATTTAAAAATACTTAAAAATCGTGCTAACGATGCTGTTTTTATAAGCCATGCAAGCATTGTTTTTCCATTTACTTTAGGAATTGCTTTAGCCTATTTTGTTTATTTTAGGTTTGCTCCAGAGGGTATTTCATTTCTTTCGTTTGCTTTGTTTATGGGAATTGCAATGAGTATTACCGCTTTTCCTGTGCTAGCAAGAATTGTTCAAGAACGAGGCATACATAAAACTAAATTAGGAGCAATAGTTATAACTTGTGCTGCTGCAGACGACATAACAGCCTGGTGTATTTTGGCAGCAGTTATTGCAATTGTGAAAGCAGGGAGTTTTTTTAGTGCTATTTATATTTTATTGGCCGCAATTTCCTATGTTTTATTGATGATTTTTGTCGTTAAACCTTTCTTAAAAAGAATTGGCGATCTATATGCCGAAAAAACTACCTTGAGCAAACCAGTTGTTGCAATTTTCTTTTTAACTTTGATATTATCATCTTATTTAACAGAAATAATTGGCATTCACGCACTTTTTGGTGCCTTTATGACAGGCGTAATTATGCCCGACATTTCTAAATTTCGAAGTGTCATTATCGAAAAAGTAGAAGATGTATCAGTAATTTTATTATTACCTTTATTTTTTGTTTTCACTGGTTTGAGAACACAAATTGGTTTAATAAACGATCCATATCTTTGGAAAGTTACGGGTTGTATTATTTTTGTAGCTGTTATCGGAAAATTTGTTGGAAGCGCATTGGCAGCAAAATTTGTTGGCCAATCGTGGCGAGATTCATTAACAATTGGTGCATTGATGAACACACGTGGATTAATGGAATTGGTTGTTTTGAATATTGGTTTAGATTTAGGAGTGTTAACTACAGAAGTTTTTACAATGATGGTAATTATGGCTTTGGTAACAACCTTTATGACTGGTCCAGCGTTAGATATTATTAATTATTTATTTAAAACTAAAGATGCTACAATTAGTAGTGATAGAATTACTGATGGCTATTTCAAAATTTTAATCTCATTTGGTAATAATGAAAAAGGCAAATCTTTGTTACGCTTGGCCAGCAGCTTGGTAAAAAAACAAAAAGAAATTTCTTCAATCACTGCAATGCATTTGTCATTGAGCGACCAAACACATAATTATAATCTTGAAGATTATGAGCAAGAACAATTTTTACCAATAGTAGAAGAAGCAAAAATTTTAAAACAAGAAATTAATACAATCTTTAAATCAGCGGTTGATATTGAGACCAATATAGCCGAAATTGCTAATAATGGAGATTATGATTTGTTATTGGTCGGATTAGGAAAATCTATTTTTGAAGGGACTTTTCTAGGAAAAATTCTTGGTTTTACAACTAGAATTATCAACCCAGATCGTTTAATTGATAAATTTATTGGCAAGGAGGGTTTGTTTGAGAATTCGCCTTTTGATGAAAGAACTAGACAAATTATTTCTAAAACCAAAATGTCACTCGGAATTTTAATTGATAAAGAATTAACTAGTCTAGACAAGGTTTTTGTTCCTATATTTTCAACAGATGATTCGTTTTTATTGGATTATGCTCAAAAATTAGTTTTTAATAACAACACAAGAATTTCGATTTTAGATAGTAATGATTTATCTAAAACAAATTTTGTATTAGAAAGTGCTGTTGCGAATTTAGAACAAAAATTCCCGGATAATGTTTCAGTTATAATTGAAAAGCTTATTAAAAAAGAATTTCTATCAAAACATGATTTGATGCTAATAAGTCTGGAAAGTTGGAAAAAATTATTAGAATCAGAAAGCAATTGGTTAGAAAATGTACCTTCGGTTTTGATTATAAAACCATAAATAAATCGGTAAATATGAATTTATTTTCTTCTAGTAATAAAAAAATCTTTCATTAAACTGGCACATTCTTGTTCTAAAACACCAGATATAACTTCGGTTTTTGGGTGCAATTGTGTGTTCATTTTCATGAAACCTCTGTTTTGATCAGTAGCACCATAAACAATTTTAGAGATTTGTGACCAATACAATGCGCCTGCACACATTTGACATGGTTCAAGCGTTACATAGAGCGTGCAGTTTGTTAAGTATTTGCCACCCAGATAGTTTGCTGCGGCTGTTATAGCTTGCATTTCGGCATGAGCCGTGACGTCATGGAGCAACTCGGTTAGATTGTGGCTGCGGGCAATAATTTTATTATCAATTACAATGATGGCTCCAACTGGAATTTCGCCTTGGTCAAAAGCAATTTGAGCCTCATTAAGTGCTTTTTTCATGAAATATTCGTCGGTAAATATGTCTATCATTCTGCGAAAATAACAATTTTTTGAGCAAAAAATACCCTTTTCAGACAGATTTCAAATGAAACCAATAATAACAATTTACTCAAATAAATTTAGGTGGTTTTTGATAAACTAGAAATGTAGATTTAAACTTTTAATTTTAATTTCAGCGTTTAATAAATTAATTACATAAATCTTTTTTTGCTTTTTTTAAATTATTTTGGTAGAATTCGTTGTGAGTTTACATGATATGTTGTTCAAGAAATTTGTACATCTTTTAACGGGTGGTTTATTTACATTTAGGAAAATTTATTTATTACAGAAAGCTGTATTGTACCGCACTAATAATATCTATTTCTACGTTTTTGCGGTCGTACAAATTAACTGTTGCTATTTTATAATTTGAAAACAGTAAAATCAAAACACATCTTTCAATTATTTTGTAATCGAGACGCTATTTTTTTGTTTTTTAATTGATTTTGTAGAAATCGTAAGATATTTTGTTTTGTAAGTGTTCATATTATAGAGATTTTAAACAAAATAAATTTCAACATTTTATTATTACATTTGCAATAAATAAAAGTGATTATGAGTATAAATCCGAATATTATTGGTTTTTACTTTAGATTATTAAAAATAAAATCTTTAAACTAAAAAATGAAAATATTTAAGTTTGGTGGTGCATCAGTCAAAGACGCAGAGGGTATCAAAAATGTATATGAATTATTGCAGACCGTTGGTTACGAAGGAGTTTTGATGGTGGTTTCAGCAATGGGAAAAACTACTAATGCGCTAGAAATTGTAATAAAAAATTATTTTGAAAAATCAAATGATTTGCATGCATCAATTCAGGAAGTAAAAAAATACCACAACCTTATATTATTAGATTTGTTTGATGACGAAAAAAATGAAGTTTTTAAATCTGTTAATGAACATTTTGTTGATTTAGATTATTTTATAAGCCACAACAAATCACCCAATTATAATTTTGTTTATGATCAAATTGTTAGTTTTGGAGAAATCATTTCAACAACAATTCTAACACATTACATGAGTTTTAGAGGTCTAGAAACCAATTGGTTAGATGTAAGATTGTTTATTAAAACGGATGCGACTTATCGAGACGCAGAAGTAGAATGGGAAGCGACACAAACCAATATTTCTAAAAATATTAAAAAAAATATTCTCAACATTACACAAGGTTTTCTGGGTGCCGATGCAAACGGTTTTACTACAACTTTGGGTAGAGAAGGCTCTGATTATACTGCTGCAATATTCGCTTATTGCTTAAATGCACAAAGTGTTACAATCTGGAAAGATGTTCCTGGGGTAATGAATGCTGATCCGCGGTTTTTTGATAATGCAGCTTTATTAAATCAAATTTCTTATCGAGAAGCAATTGAAATGGCTTTTTATGGAGCTAGTGTTATTCACCCCAAAACACTGCAACCGCTCCAGAAAAAAGAAATTCCGTTATTTGTCAAATCATTCTTGCAACCAACTCTTGCTGGAACAAGTGTGTCGAAGGGCAAAGATTTAGAACCACAAATGCCTTGTTTTATTGTCAAACGCAACCAACTATTGATATCATTATCGTCGATTGACTTTTCGTTTATAATGGAAGAAAACATCAGTGAAATTTTTGCTTTATTGCATCAATTTAAAATCAAAGTAAGCTTGATTCAAAATTCTGCTATTAGTTTTTCTGTTTGTGTAGAAGATAAATTTGAAAATTTTCAGGATTTAAAAAACGTTTTATCCAAAAAGTTTAAAGTGGCTTATAATGAAAATGTGTCATTATTCACAATAAGACATTTTGATGAAAATGCGGCAAAAGTTGTTGATAGTGAAGGTGTTATTTTATTAAGACAAATAAGTCGTGAAACCATGCAGGTCGTGGTGAAAAATAAATAAATCTACATATTCTGAAAACACTAATCTATAAGAATACAAAAATCAATTTTTCTGATTCAGGAAAAGGAAATTCTGTTGTTTTGCTTCACGGATATTTAGAAAATATTGCTATGTGGAATTTTTGCCTGCCAGTCATGAGTTTAAATAATCGAGTAATTGCCATTGATTTATTGGGTCACGGTCAATCGGAATGCTTGGGTTATATTCACACAATGGAAGATCAATCACATGTAATTCAAGCTGTACTTGAATTTTTAAAAATTGATAATGCAACAATAATTGGGCATTCAATGGGAGGTTATGTCGCTTTAGCATTTGCGGAAATGTATCATCATAAATTGAATGCATTGGTTTTGATGAATTCAACGGCTCTTGATGATAGTCAAGAAAAAAGGAATAATAGAGACCGAGCCATAAAAATGGTTAAAAATGATTTTGTAAGTTTTGTAAAACTTTCAATTGCAAATTTATTTAGCGAAGACAGCGTACGCATTTTGAAAAATGACATTGAAAACGTAAAAAAAGAAGCTTTAAAAACACCGTTACAAGGCATTATCGCTGCTCTTGAAGGAATGAAAATTAGAAAAAACAGATCGCAAATTTTTGAATCTTTAAAAATTCCAAAACTATTGATTTTAAGTAAAAAAGACCCTGTTTTAGATTTTAACAACAACTCAAAACAAGTTGAAAATACCGACATAAAATTACTGGCGTTAGAAGATGGACACATGAGCCACATTGAAAATAGAGCCGAATTATTGGCTATTTTATTAGAATTTGTAAACTAGTAATCTCACAAATAATTTATAAAAATCAATATCGAATTAATGGAACTTAATCAAATGTTTGGTTTTTTATTAGCTGTTTTGGTTGGTATAACGCTTGGTTTAATAGGTAGTGGCGGCTCGATTTTGGCGGTTCCAATTATGGTTTATGTCTTTGGAATAAATCCAGTTTTGGCAACAGCCTATTCTTTGTTTATAGTTGGAACATCAGCATTGGTTGGTGGTTTTAAAAAGGCAAAACAAAATTTGGTCAATTTCAAAATGGTTTTTGTATTCGGTTTACCAACTATATTGATGTTATTTGCTACCCGAAAATTTATAGTACCTTTTATTCCTGATATCATTTATATTAATGATTTTGAATTTGCTAAACCATTATTGTTACTTATTTTGTTTGCGATTGTAATGATTATGGCTTCTTTTTCAATGATAAAACCAAATAATGACAAATTGACAACAAACGAAAATGTCTATAAATTAAATTATTTGATTATTTTATTAGTAGGCATTTCAATAGGTTTCATTGCTGGATTGGTTGGTGCTGGCGGCGGTTTTTTGATTGTTCCAAGTTTAGTTTTGTTAGCGCGACTGCCAATTAAAACTGCTGTTGGCACATCGTTGTTCATTATTGCATTTCAGTCATTGATTGGTTTTGGTGCCGATTTATGGGTGCAAAATTTTATCGATTGGCCATTTTTATTAATTTTTTCATCTTTATCAATAATAGGCATTTTTATAGGTCATTTTTTTTCAAAAACTATCGATAGTAATAAATTAAAGGTCAGTTTTGGATGGTTTGTTTTAACTATTGGAGTTTTAATAATTATTAAAGAATTGGTTTTTTAAATCGTCAATATTGTTTTTTTTGAAACAATTAATATTTAATTTTACAAAAAAATATTTTCATGAAAATTGAGCAAATTTATACGGGATGTTTGGCGCAAGGAGCCTACTATATTGAAAGTTTGGGTGAAGTTGCGATTATTGATCCGCTTCGCGAAGTCCACCCTTATTTAAATCGAGCAAAAAAAGACAATGCTGATATAAAATACATTTTCGAAACCCATTTTCATGCTGATTTTGTTTCGGGCCACGTTACTTTATCAGAGTTGTCTGGTGCACCTATTGTTTTTGGTCCAACTGCTAAAACTTCATTTGATTGCAAAATCGCACTAGATAATGAAGTTTTTAAAGTGGGAGAAATAACTATAACAGCATTACACACGCCAGGACATACAATGGAAAGTACCTGTTATTTATTAAAAGACAAATTTGGTAAAAACCACGCTCTTTTTAGTGGTGATACATTGTTCCTTGGTGATGTAGGTCGCCCTGATTTGGCTCAAAAAGCAAATGATGTTACGCAAGAGCAACTCGCTGCAACTTTATATCAGAGTTTGAGAAACAAAATTATGACGCTTGAAGACGATGTAATTGTTTATCCGGCCCACGGTGCGGGTTCTGCTTGTGGTAAAAATTTGAGCAAAGAAACTATAGGTACAATTGGTGATCAAAAGGCAACTAATTATGCTTTGCGTGCAGACATGACCGAAACCGAATTTGTGTCAGAAGTTACTGATGGATTGTTGCCTCCGCCAGCGTATTTTCCTATGAATGTGAGTTTGAATAAAAGTGGTTATGAAAATGTAGCTGATATTATAAAAAAGACTAAAGCACTTGATGTTAATGAATTTGAATTGATTGCAAATAAGTCTGATGCTTTGATTTTAGACGTTCGGCATCAAAATGATTTTTGTTTGGGTCACATTCCGAATTCCATTTTTATTGGAATCAATGGACAATTTGCACCTTGGGTTGGTGCCTTGATAACTGACATTAAACAACCGATATTGTTAATTTGCCCAGCTGAAAAAGAAGAAGAGACTATAACTCGTTTATCACGAGTTGGTTATGACAACACTTTAGGTTTTTTGAAAGGCGGTTTCGAAACCTGGACAAATGCAGAAAAACCAACTGATTCAGTTTTTGGAATCACAGCTGAAGAATTGGCTATTTTAGCAAAAACTGACAACTTAAAAGTGTTTGACGTTAGAAAACCAGGTGAGTTCAACAATGAACATCTAGAAATTGCAACTTCGACTCCATTGGATTTTCTAAACAATCATTTGTCAGGATTTCCCAAAAAAGATAGTTTCTATTTGCATTGTGCCGGTGGTTATCGTTCGGTAATTGCTATTTCGATTTTAAAATCTCGTGGTTTTGATAACATTATAGACGTAAAAGGTGGATTTGATGCTATTAAAAAAACAGATTTGAAAACAAGCGCACTGGTTTGTAGTTCAACTTTATAAATTTTTAAATTTTTTCAATAAAAGACACTTCGCTATTTAAAATTTGATTTAATAGTATAATAATTTGGTCAGAATAATTATCTAAAATTTTCTTATCAATAAACGTATTTGCGCTTTTATATTCCTTAAAACTAAATGGTAAAAACCCGTTTTTTAGATTTTTAAAAGAGATAATACCAGCTTCAATAGATTTATTTGTATATGGTTCATACATGAAAGCATATGACAAAACCTGAATTATTTTATCATTTTTGACTTCATCAGTCAAACCAGACCAAGTTTTTAAGCTAACATTGTTTTTTTCGACTTTACCAGATTTATAATCAATAATTCTTGTTATTCCATTACGTTCTTCTATTCTATCTACGTTTCCTTTTATCAAAACTGGAAAAGGCAACGATTTGTGCTCCAACTGTCTTTCATATGTTTGTTCTAAGGCTAAAATCTTTATTATATCACCATTTTTGATTGTTTCAAGTTCAATTTTCAAGAAATTATTTACATATCGCTTTGCAACTTCAAAAGCTAATAAATTTCTACCTCTTTTGATTTCTCCTTCTTTATATATAAATTTGAATTGATTTAATACTTCATTATTTGACAATTTCAAGCAATTTTCAATATCCGTTTCCGATAAAAATTTGTTTATGTATGGTTTGTATAACGCTTCTAATGATTTGTGAATAATTGTTCCAAGCGTATTATTTGCTATGTTTTCTTCTACTTCTTCTACTTCTCTAATTCTTAGAATTTTTTGGAAATAGAAATCGATCGGGTTTCGAATATAACTTGTCAATGCAGATGGTGAAAACCCTGTTTCACAAATTTCTTTCAATCGCGCCATTACACTTTCAGACTTTGGAATCTCCATAGGACTGTATGCAATTTCTGGTAATGTTGCGTTATAAATTTCGTGAGTTAACTTATGTTTTGGTTGTTTCTCGACCTCAAGTTGTGTAATAAATCTTGATTTTTCTCCGCCATCCAATCCTTCATTCTCTGTATTGTATAACAAATAAATGTTTTGGGCTCGTTGCAATAAATGATAAAAATGATAAGTATAAATAGCATCTTTTTCTTTATATGTTGGCAGACCAAGTTCCCGTTTAACATCATATGGAATAAAAGAATTCATTGATTTTCCTGCTGGGAACTTTCCTTCATTCATTGAAGTTATAATAACAGTTTCAAAATCTAAAACTCGACTTTCAAGCACGCCCATGATCTGCAAACCATTTAGCGGTTCTCCTTCAAAGGAAACTTCAGCCAAATCTATTACTTGCTTGTAAATGGTGTGCAATGTGGCAATATTGTCAATGTAATTGTGGTTTGTATAATAGTTTATTAGCTTATTTATAACTTTAAAAATTGAAAAAACAAATGCTTTTGTTATTTTATCTTCTTCATTATCAGTACTTAAATTAGTTTTTATGAGCAACAACAAGTGCGAAATTGAATTTAGAACGTTTAAACATCCAGTTTCCCATTTATTAAATAATAAGTCAAATAATTCATTAGGATTTCGATTTAGTTCTAGCAGCTTTTTATAAGTAATAAAAGTATAATTATTAGAATTGATAGTTTTCACTAACCCCGAAGTGTTCGAGTAAGGTTCTATCAAAGGATGTGTCAGAACATCTAGAACATCTTTGTAATAAAAAACGTAATTAATGGCGTTTCTGGACAAAGCGTTGGCATGTAATTTAAATAATTTTGCAATTAAGATTTGAGCGGGATTGTTCTTGCCAGAATAACCCATAGTAATATTCAATGCCCCAACTGACTCGGGTAATGAATACAAAATAGGAATCAATAAATTTTCCTCACCAAGGACGATAGCTACCTTATTGAAGTTGTTTTCTGGATTTTGAGCCTTAATTTTGTCGACAATGCTACCCACTATTTTGGCCTGACCAATTGTTTTTGGCGTTCCAATAACGTGAATGTTTTTTTTACCTGAAAAATCATCAAAAATCCATTTAAATTCATTTGATTTGTAATGTTTCCAATTTGATTTGAATTTGCGAATAAACAATCCTGCATCATGAAATGGGTCGTTTAAAAACGTTTGATCTGCATCCCAAAAAAGTGTTGCTTTATTTTGCGCAATTAAGAATTGAATAATTTTTTCTTCAGCGGCATTAAGGGCATTAAATCCAGCAAAAATATATTTTTTTTTAATTTCCTTATTTGAAAAATCTACTAAATTATTAACGGCTTCTCGATAAATTAAACCTTGATAGCCAAAACCTTTGGATAATAAATGATTGTAAAAAGTTTGATAGTAATTAGGTAATAATTTCCAAAAATCAATGTAATTTTCTAATAGTTTGGTTTTGTTTTCTACGTCAATTCCCCATTTTTTGATGTCTTCTATATCTTTTAAATATGAAAGTACATGCGAAGGATCTAGTAAGTAACGGTCAATTTCATTAAAATCTTGAAGTAATGTTTTTGCCCAATTGGCAAATAGTTCAAATTCTTGTTGGTGTTTTTTTTCGGTAATTGATAAATAAACTTCATAAAATTCAAACAATAGTTCAATCGGATCAATTGTTCTAATATTTGATAATTCTTGAATAAAATCTTCAATGCTTGTTATTATAGGTGATAAAATGTTATTTGAAATTTGTTTTTTTAAAGCATCTAGCAAGAAAATTTTGGCACGCTTATTTGGCAAAACAATCATAACATTTGATAACTCATCAAAATTTTCATTGATGATGTTGGTTGCTAATTGTTCTAAAAAAGAGTTGTTTATCATTTTATAAATATAAAAAAACGCTCCGAATATTCGGAGCGTTTTCTATAAAATATTTTAATTAAATTATTTAGCTAATTTTACTTCAACTCTTCTATTGTTAGCTTTCCCAGATTTTGTTTTGTTACTATCAATTGGCATAGTTTCTCCAAATCCAGCAGATGTTAATCTGTCAGAAGAAATACCATTTGTAACTAAGTAAGAAACAACAGCTGCAGCTCTTGATTGTGATAATGTTAAGTTGGCAGCATCTTTACCATCGCTATCAGTATGTCCTTCAATACTGAATTTAGAAGAAGGATATTCTTTCAAAATAGCAGTAATTGATTGCAATACTGGCATTGTTTGAGCTTGGAATGAAGATTTTGAAGTATCAAACAATATTGTTTTAGCATAATCGTTCAATTTTTTCATTACATCTTCAGAAACTTCTGGACAACCATTGTTGGCAACAGTTCCCTTCACATCAACACATTTGTCATCTTTGTCAAGTACTCCGTCTCCGTCTTTGTCAGTAAATGGACAGCCAGCATTTTCTCTAGGTCCTTTTTCTTTTGGACATTTGTCAGATGCATCAGTAACACCATCTCCATCAGTATCAGGGCAACCCATCATTGATTTCAAACCTGCAACATCAACACATTTGTCATCTTTATCAGCTACACCGTCTCCGTCAGTATCTGGACATCCATTAAATGCTACTAAACCAGCAACTTCTGGACATGAATCGTCTTTGTCAATGATTTTATCACCATCAGTATCTGGACAACCATTGAATTCTTTTGATCCTGCAACCTCTGGACACGCATCGTCTTTATCATATATTCCATCTCCATCAGTATCTTTTCCTCCGAATTTGAAAGTAAGACCAGCAAAATGTTGAATGTGGTTTGGCACATTATCGGCAGCACCTCTAAAAGCACTATCAGAAAATGAATGTTTGTAAGTAGAAGATAAAGATAAACCAACCATTTCTGTAAACCAAATGTTTAAACCAAAACCACCGTTTGCAGTTCCGCTTCTTGCTTGGTCACCTAACCAAGTATAACCTCCACCAATGTGTGCAGATGGTTCGAAAGTTTTAGATTTCAATAAATTTTGAAAACTGTATTTGATGATACCATCAGCTGCATAATAGTTTAAATCTCCTGGGTTAACTATAACTTCATCATGATTTCCACCACCAGAACCTCTATTATCAGCAAGTTCTGAAACAAATTTTGAAATTTTGTTTACAGATCCGCTTACTCCAAAAGAGAAGCCGTTACCAACATATTTTGATACGTTTAAATAAGAAACCGATGGAATTATGTTCCAATGGTCTTTTACATTGTAAAATTCAGAAAACTGTTCTAAAAATTTTGATTCAGCACTAAATCTAGTGTCAACTGCGTTTGCTCCAAAGGTTATCGCCCATGGGTTGTTGCTGTCTTGTGCTTGGGAACTTAGTCCTGCAAACAACAATACTACAGCTAATAATTTGTTAAGATGTTTCATACTTATTTTGTTAGATTACAATAATTTGTGGCACAAAAGTAATATTTATATTTTAATTTCAAAATTTTTCTTTAAAAAAACTTAATTTTTTGGTTTAATTTTTAATTATTATAGTACATCTAGATTTTTTCCAACTTTAACAAATGCAGAAATTGCTTTGTCTAAATGCTCTTTCGAATGTCCAGCAGATAATTGCACTCTTATTCTTGCTTTTTCTTTTGGTACAACTGGAAAGAAAAAACCTATCACATAAATTCCCTCGGTCAAAAGTTCATTTGCCATTTTTTGTGATAATTTTGCATCATAAAGCATTACTGGAACAATTGCTGAATCGCCATCAACTATATCAAAACCCGCATCTTGCATGCCTTTTTTAAAATAATTAGTGTTCCATTCTAACTTATCTCTTAATTCTGTGTCTTTTTCGAGTATTTCAAAAACTTTTATAGATGCACCGACTATTGATGGTGCCAATGAATTTGAAAATAAATATGGTCTTGAACGTTGTCGCAACAGTTCAATAATTTCTTTTTTTGCAGTTGTATAACCTCCCATTGCGCCGCCGAGTGCTTTGCCTAAAGTTCCTGTTATAATGTCAACACGGCCCATAACCCCTTTTGCCTCTGGCGTTCCTTTTCCAGTTGCACCTATAAAACCTGCAGCATGGCACTCATCAACCATAACCAAAGCATCATATTTGTCCGCTAAATTGCATATTTCATCTAATTTTGCAACAATTCCGTCCATTGAGAAAACGCCGTCACTAACAATGAGCTTGAACCTTGAACCTTTTTCGTTAGCATCAATCAATTGTTTTTCAAGGTCTTGCATGTTATTGTTTTCATAGCGGTAACGAGCTGCTTTACACAGCCTAACGCCATCAATAATCGATGCGTGGTTCAATGAATCTGAAATGATACAGTCTAATTCGCCTAATAGCGGTTCAAAAATTCCGCCATTTGCATCAAATGCAGCGGCATATAAAATGGTATCTTCTGTGCCATAGAATTCGGCAATTTTTCGTTCCAATGTTTTATGAATATCTTGTGTTCCACAAATAAAGCGAACGGAAGACATTCCAAAACCATGAGAATCTAGTGTGTCTTTGGCAGCTTGGACAACCTCAGGATGTGAAGATAAACCGAGATAATTATTAGAGCAAAAATTCAGGACAGTTTTGCCATTTACAATTATTTCTGCTCCTTGTTGTGATGTAATGATGCGTTCTTTTTTGAAAATTCCGTTATCTTCAATGTTTTGAAGTTCGGTTTGTAAGTGTTGTTGTATTTGTCCGTACATTAATATTTGTGAGTTTTGTGGTTATATTATTTAAATGATAAAATGCAAAAGTACAATTTTTTAGATATTAAATTCTTTTTTGGGATTAATTCAAATTTAAGATTTGAATTTTTTCTCCAATATATACAAGTGATTTTTTTGTGACTTTGTATCCCATTTTTTCTATTGCTGATTGATAATTTTCTAATTGTATTTTGTGTTTATTTTCATGTAAACCTGTTTTATAATCTATCAAATGCACATTTTTATTTTCAAAAATTACCATTCTATCTGGTTTTATAGTTTTGCCTTCTTTTTGAATGATAGTTCGCTCATTAAAAACAATTACATCATCGGAAAAGCAATTTTCTAATTCAGCATGATTTACAATATCGTGTATGCTTTTGGCAACAGCATTTTTTTGACCTTGCGTAATCAATCCGTTTTCTAATGCTTTGATAATTGCTAACTCAACGTCGTTTGTGGTTTTTATAAATGATAAGATTTCGTGAACAACATTTCCGTATTCAATCGATTCTTGTCGAAGCGAACCCCACATAAGTGATTCTCGTTGCGCAATTTTTATATTTTTAAAATCGAGAGCATCAACAACTTGTTCTATTTTTTTGGTTTTGTCAATGTGTTTTTCTTCATTTGACAACTTACCTTTATCTCCAATTTCATATTCCAAAACACTTTCATCAACTTCAAATGTTTGGGTCAGATATTTAATAAAAAACGATGACATATTGTTTTTTTTAGGTTCTTTATCTTTATCTAAATTCATCGAAGATATAATGAATAATTGCTCTTCAGCACGTGTCAATGCAACGTAAAGTACATTTATATTGTCTAACAAATCTTCTTGTTTTTTTTGATCAAAAACGAATGATGCTTTCTCGCCAAATCCTTCAATTGCACTTGAATTGTCAACCAAAACTTTTGGCAACCCAAACGTTTCTTCCTCAACATCTAGCCACAACTTGGACTTGGGTTTTCGTGAATAATCTTCTTCAGCAAATGGAAAAATGACTACAGGAAATTCCAATCCTTTTGACTTATGGATTGTCATTATTCGGACAGCATTTGCTCCTTCGGGCGATGGGATACTATATTTGTCGCCGTTTTTATTCCAAAAATCTAAAAAATCGGCAATACCTGCTTGATTGCGAATGTCACGTTCTAAGACAATATCTATAAAATATTGCACATAAGCGCTACCAACTAAAAATGTTGAATGTAGTATTTTACTGATAATAGTTTCAACTGCTTCATAAAGTGATTTTTTTCTAATGATTTGAAAATTTAAATTTACATCATAATTTTGTAACCAATTTTCGAATTCGATTTCAGTTTCAAATGCCATTCCACAAGCAATAAAATCATGAATTGGCATATTATTTTGTGATTTGTTGGCCAAATAGTGCAGGAAATAGGCTTTGGCCTCTAAATCATTGCTGTTTTGTAAATATTTCAATAAATGAATAATCACGCGAACTTCGGTATTATTGGCAATCATCAATGTTTCAGATGATAATAATGGAATTTGATTTTCGGTCAAATAATTTGCGATTGCAATGCCTTGATTGCGTTTTCGGGTCAAAACAACGATGTCTTTGAGTTCAAATCCTTGTTTTTGGCATTTCAAAATAATGTTTAATGTCGCTAAAACATACAAATCTGATTTCTCAATTTTTTCGTCTTCATCAAATTCGTCTTCAATGTCTTCTAGTTTTGGAATGAAAGAAATATTGACATAACCACCATTTTTATCATTTACTTCTTGTACCACATGGTTTTCATACAATTCTTTATAATCTTCATTTGAAAATTCAGAGGCTAACATTTTAAAAAATTGATTGTTAAATGTCACAATCTGCGAATAACTTCGCCAGTTTCTCTCAAGCTTTGTTAACTTAAAATCAGGATTGTTAAACGGATGAATTTGTTTACTCAACTCGATAAATTGTTCTGCTTTTCCGCCGCGCCATCTATAAATAGATTGTTTTGGATCACCAACAATCATTAAAGTTCCTTTTTCGCCATCAATCTCGCTTGAAGTGGCATTATCAATCAGCGGAATTAAATTTTGCCATTGCATTTGTGATGTATCTTGAAATTCATCGATAAAAAAATGTTTATACCGTTCGCCCAATCTTTCATAAATAAATGGTGCTGGTTGGTTTTGAATTTCATTGTATATCAAAGCATTAAACTCGGAAATTGACAAAACATTTTGTTCTTTTTGAATGTTTTTTAATTTTTCATTGATGGTATTTAATAGCGAAAGTGGTGTAATGTTTTTTAAAAAAGCAGCATAAAAATCTTTTTTTTCATTTTTGGCATAAACTAAATTCAGTAATCTTAACATTTCTGGAATTATACTCAAAATTACACTTTCAAATTTAGATTTTGAGGCAATTTTAATTTCTTCGGCTTTGATGAATTTGTGATTTTTTTGACGAACATCAGCATTAATAATAAAATTGAGGTGTTTAGGAAAAGTGCCATATGGGAAAGCTTTTAGATCAATATTGTTGCTTTCAATTAGTGACATTGCATTTTTGGCTAATGCTATATTATCGTTTTCGAGATTTTTTATCTCGCTAACCAATTTGGTTTTTATTTCAATAAAATCTTCTATTCTTTTCTTTTCAAAATGTGCAATTTCTTCTCGGTTATTTTCGTTTAGAATTAGTCGACCTGTATCGAGAATCTCTCTAGATATGTCCCAAGATTTGTCATCGTCAGTTTTTTCCATAGTGAAATCGACCAGCAACTTGGTTAATGTTTCATCATTTCCGGCCTCTGCAATCAATGAGTCAACGGCTTCAGTTAAAAGGTTTTCAGAGTCAAGCGTAACTTCAAATGTAACAGGTAAACCCAAATCGTGTGCAAATGTTCTTATAACTTTGTGTGTAAATTTGTCGATTGTTGAAATGTCAAAAGCTGCATAATTGTGAATAATATGTTTTATTATTTGCTGTGATTTGGTTTTTATGCCAATGTTTGTCAATTTTGTCTCCCACATTTGGGTTTCATTAACCAATTCGTTCATTAACTTCAATGCTTTTTGGTTAGGTGTGTCCTTAACAAATTCTGATAAGTTGCCAACCACTCTCGATTTCATTTCTTGCACGGCTTTATTGGTAAAAGTTATTGCAAGAATGTTTTTATAAGCATCATTTTTGACAGCTGAAAGAATGATTTTTAAATATTCTTTAACCAAAGTATGGGTTTTGCCCGAACCAGCCGATGCATCGTAAATTTGAAATGAAGGTCTTTCCATAGTTGGCTTTTTTAATTTTTTTGGTTTTCAATTTTCAGTATTCAAATCTATTAAAACAATTTAACTTATTATTTTGTAATTTGATAAAAAATGCAATTTAAAGTCTGCACAATAATATTTAATTTCTTGTTATTGGGTTTTACCGATATTTGTTTGGGAACGTTCATTTTTCGCACCGGTTTCTAACAAAACATTTGTATGAACTTTAAATAAAGGGCTTATGACAAAAGATTTAATTGTGTTATGATAACCATTGCCCCAATATTTTCTATTTAAGAAGCGATAAGCAATGTTAACACCTGTAGTTTTAAAATCATAAAAACATTTTTATTAGTAATTTTAATATTGGCTATTTTTCAGATAAAGAAGCCCATTTTGACATCTTTGCATTATTAAAAAAAGTGCTGCAAGCTGATTTGTGATAACGTTTTGAGGTCAGGTATTGCTCACAAGTTAATGGGTCTGACACGGTGATAAATAATTTATTTAAATAAGATTCTTGAAATGGAGCATAGGTTACAAGCACTTTTTTTAGATAAATTGTTTGCAGGTAGACGGTCATTCTGCGATTGGATAAATTTATTTGATAGTGATATTGTAATTATATAACTCTGATATTTTTAATTTCAAAGTTAATTGATTATTTTTGAATAAAATATTTAATAATCATATAAACCAATAATATTATGGCATTTGAATTACCAAATTTACCTTACGCACTTGATGCACTTGAACCAAACATTGACGCTAGAACCATGGAAATACACCATTCAAAGCATCATAACGCCTATACGACCAACCTTAATACAGCAGTAGTTGGCACTGATTTGGAAGGTAAAACTATTGAAAATATTTTGATGAATCTTGATATGAAAAATGCTTCTGTTCGCAATAACGGCGGCGGTTTTTATAACCATAATCTTTTTTGGACTGTGATGGCTGCAAATGCTGGCGGATTGCCAACAGGAGATTTAGCTGTTGCAATAGATAAAGATTTTGGAAGTTTTGAAGAGTTCAAGGCAAAATTTGCCAAGGCTGGAGCCACTCAATTTGGTTCAGGTTGGGCTTGGTTGTGCGTTCAAAAAAACGGAAAACTAGATGTTTGTGGTACGCCAAATCAAGACAATCCGTTAATGCCTGAAGTGGGTTGCGGTGGAACACCAATTTTAGCTATGGATGTTTGGGAGCATGCATATTATTTGAATTATCAAAACCGTCGCCCTGATTACATTGAAGCTTTTTTTAATGTTATCAATTGGACAGAGGTTGCAAGAAGATTTGCGATAGCTAATCAAGAATCATAAATTACTTGAATTTTAAAGTAAAAAATGCTAATATGTTTTAAATTTATTAGCATTTTTTGGTTTGTATAATTCTGAACAACAATTATTTAGAAATATTTAAATAAAAAAGGTGAAATTTCTTTCACCCTTTTTGCCCCAAATCTACCATTTCTCAAACCTACTTAGTCAATGGTTTTGTAAAAATATATTTAAACTGCGAAACAAACTAATTTAATATTATTATTTTTTTGCTAAATCGTTCACTTGTTTAATAAAATCGTTGAATTGCTTTTCGCAAAACTATTTCAAGTAGACTTGCTTTGATAAGTTTATAAAAAATAGTTAAAATAAATAAAAAACAACTTATTTATAAAAATTAATTTTCTATAAAATTAAATATTTTTTAATCAAACCTATTTTTTTCTATAAAGTAATTTTAAAATATACTTTCAGATAAAAGCTTTTTAAATCAATTTTTGGAGTCTAAAAATAAAATACTATTTCAAAAGATTATTTATAATTATCCTGAAAATACTATTTTGATTTTAAGATCTTATGACACCAACTTATTGAATTATTTTATAAATCGAACGAGCAGAATTAAAATTTGGGTTTCACAAAATTTTTAAAAAAATAAACACAATTTCTTTCAATAAAAAAGGTGAAATTTCTTTCACCTTTTCTGCCCCAAATATTTCGTAAACTTAACTTATTAAATAAACATTTTATAAATAAAAAAAGCAATGTTTTATAAAGCAAAATTAAATAGTTTGCAATTAGCATAATTATTAAAATATTTTTTATAAATTTAATATGCTCTCGCATCTTTTCCTTCATAAAAATTCATAAATGCTCTATTTACAACTCTATTTCCTCCTGGTGTTGGATAATCGCCTGTAAAGTACCAATCGCCTAAATTTTTTGGACATGCAATGTGTAAATTTTCTACGGTTTGAAAAATTATTTTGACTTTTGCTTTTACATCATTAGAAGTTAGCATTTCTGCAATTTTATTCGATATTTCTTGTGGCTCGAATGGTGCGTAAATTGCGGTTACAAAATTAGTGACTTCGATATCTTTTACAAACTCTTGCGATTTGCATTTGGTGTAAACTTCATCAACAATATGATATAAATTTCGCTCTTTCAATAATTCCAATGTTGCCTTGAAGGCTATTAATCCTTCTAGTTTTGCCATATCAATTCCATAACAATCAGGATATCTAATTTGTGGTGCTGATGATACAATTACGATTGATTTGGGTTTCAATCGATCCATCATTTTGATTATTGACATTTGGAGTGTTGTACCACGAACAATACTATCGTCAATGATCACCAAATTATCGGTAGGTTTAATTACACCATAAGTTACATCATAGACATGGGCTACCAAATCGTCACGGCTAGAATCTTCAGTTATAAATGTTCTCAATTTGGCATCTTTTATGGCGACTTTTTCGGTACGAATTTTTACAGAAAGCAATTCTTGCAACGATTCTTTAGTTAATATAGAACGATTTTTAAGTATAAAATTGTTTTTTCGTTGGTTTAAAAAGTCTTGTGCTGCTTCAACCATGCCATAAAATGAAGTTTCAGCAGTATTGGGAATGTATGAGAAAACCGTATTGTCTGTGTCGTTATCGATTGCATTTAAAACTGCTGGAAGAATTAATTTTCCCAATGTTTTGCGTTCTTGATAAATTTCAGCATCTGAACCTCTTGAAAAATAGATTCTCTCAAACGAACAAGCTTTTTTTACAGTTGGTGTAATTATATTTTGTTCAAAAACAGTTCCATTTTTTTTGACAATAAGTGCATTTCCAGGTTGTAATTCTTGGATTTTATCAAAATCAACATCAAAAACGGTTTGAATAACTGGTCGCTCTGATGTAACAACTACAACTTCATCATCTTGATAGTAAAATGCTGGTCGAATTCCAGCTGGATCTCTAAACACAAAACCGTCACCATGACCCAATAATCCTGCCATTGCATAACCACCATCGAGATTTTTTGAAGCACGTTTTAATATTTTTACTAAATCGAGTTTTTCGGCAATTATTGGTGACGCTTCACGTTTTGACAACCCATTTTCTTTACATTCTTGATATAAATCTGTAACTTCATCATCAAGAAAATGACCAATTTTTTCCATAATTGTTACTGTATCGGCCATTTCTTTTGGGTGTTGACCTAGCTCAATTAGGCTATTGAACAATTCTTTGACATTAGTCATATTAAAGTTACCTGCCAAGATCAGGTTACGGTGCATCCAATTGTTTTGCCGTAAAAACGGGTGAACACTTTCTATAGAGTTTTTGCCAAAAGTACCATAGCGAACATGTCCTAAAAATAATTCACCAATATATGGAATGTTTGCTTTTTGAGCAGCAACATCATTTACATATTCTGGATGAGCGATCATTTCATCGTTAATACGTCCATTAATTTGTGCAAAAACATCCTGAATTGCTTGAGATGCATTGCTCCTTAATCTTGAGATATAACGATCACCAGGTTCAACATCTAATTTTATTGATGCAAATCCTGCTCCGTCTTGACCACGATTGTGTTGTTTTTCCATTAGCAAATACATTTTTTGTATGCCATAGAAAGCTGTTCCATATTTTTCTTTATAGAATTCTAGCGGTTTTAAAAGTCTTAGAAATGCAATCCCGCATTCGTGTTTTATGCTATCGCTCATTTTTTTGTTATGTGTTTTTGAATTCTAGATTATAGGTTTTCTATCAACAAAATTAATGTTTTTTTTAATTAAGGAGCAACTCATTACTAGATTGAAATTATGATACTTTTTAATTGCCATTTGAGTCACCGTGAAATAAGTTCAATTATTTTTTTGAAAAAATAAATTTTTTAATCTCACCTAACTTCAAGCCTTATTAATTTTAGGAAAATGTAAAATTATTAAATATTATTTTAGAGCGTTAAATGAATTTGTGTTGCGTCTAATAATAAAAAGTATAGTTCAATAAAATACGCCCCGAATTTCGAGGCGTATTTTTATTATTATAATTCTATGTCATATTGAGTTAATGATTTGAATTGTCTCAATCGTGATTGAATTTCTACTTTAGTTAAGTTTTCCATTCTTTCGGTGCCAAATTTTTCTACGCAAAACGAAGCTAAATTTGATCCGTGAATGATCGCATTTTTCATATTGTCAAACGAAATATTGTCAGTTTGAGCCAAATATCCAGCAAAACCTCCGGCAAATGTATCACCTGCGCCGGTCGGGTCAAAAACTTCTTCTAGTGGTAATGCCGGTGCGAAGAAAACTTCTTTTTGATAAAAAATCAATGCGCCATGTTCGCCTTTTTTGATAACCACAAATCTTGGACCCATTGTTTGAATTTTTGCGGCTGCTTTAACCAAAGAATATTCTCCTGACAATTGTCGTGCTTCTTCGTCATTAATTGTAATAACATCGACACGTTTTATAACGTCTAACAATTCTGGCAATGCACAATCGATCCAATAATTCATTGTATCAAGAACTACTAATTTTGGTTTAGTTTCCATTTGATTCAAAACGCTTGTTTGCACAATTGGATGTAAATTTCCAAGCATTACAACTTCTGCATTCTTGAAATCTTTAGGAACAACTGGGCGAAAATCTGCCAAAACATTTAGTTCGGTAACCAAGGTATCGCGAGAATTCATATCATTATGATATTTTCCTGACCAAAAAAATGTTTGTCCTCCTTTTACGATTTCGATTCCAGAAATATCGATATTTTTAGATGTCAATAAGTCTAAATGTACTTGTGGAAAATCTTCGCCAACAATCGAAACAATTCCAGATTTGATGTTAAAATTTGCTGCCGAAAGTCCAATATATGTTGCTGCTCCACCAAGTATTTTGTCTGTTTTTCCAAAAGGAGTTTCAATTGCGTCAAAAGCTACAGTTCCAACAATTAAAAGTTTATTCATCGTGTGCTAGTAAAATTTAAAATGCAAAGATAGTTTTTAGTTTAAAATTTTTTGATAAGAAATACACAAATTTTAATGTTTAGATTTATCGAATCATTTATCTAGTTCGTACTATTTGCGTTTGACCCAGCTTTTAAAAGAATTATTTTAGATCAAAATTTGGATTTAATATTTTTAACGCATTTTGATTTTTAAATTGATGAAATTTAAAAACATTTATTTAAAACATGAAATTTAACATCACTTCTTTCGCTGCCTTCATTAAAAATACATTTATTCCAAATTAAGTACTACAATTTTATTATGTTATTTATATTTGTCATGTTTTAATTGTATCTAAAACAACTTTGTAATTAGCATTTGTGGTTAAAGTTTTTTCTTATTCTTACAGATTATAAAGCATTTAAAAACTTAAACAATGTTTTTTTCAAAATGATAAAAACTTAAAAATATATTATAAAAAATGAATTGGGAACAACTATTGTCGTTAAGAAAACAGGGCGATTCAGGTAAAAGATTGCGAAAAGAACAAGATGAAACCAGATTGGGTTTTGAAGTCGATTATGATCGCATAATTTTCTCGGCTGCGTTTCGCAGTTTACAAGACAAAACTCAAGTTATTCCGCTTTCTAAAACCGATTTTGTTCACACAAGATTGACCCATAGTCTTGAAGTTTCGGTGGTTGGTCGTTCGTTAGGAAGGTTGGTAGGCAAAAAAATTATTGAAAAATATCCTTATTTACAAACTATTCATGGGCATCAATTTAATGATTTTGGGGCGATTGTAGCTGCTGCTTCTTTAGCACATGATATTGGCAATCCTCCATTTGGACACTCGGGCGAGAAAGCTATTGGAGAATATTTTTCGATCGGAAAAGGTCAACAATTTCAAGAATTTTTGAGTCCAAAACAATGGCAAGATTTAATAGATTTTGAGGGTAATGCTAATGGTTTTTCGGTGCTTACCGCAAGTCGTCCTGGAGTTTCAGGTTCGTTAAGGCTCACTTATGCTGTTTTAGGGGCATTTATGAAATATCCAAAAGAAAGTTTGCCCAAAAAGCCAACAAATAACATTGCCGATAAAAAATTTGGTTTTTTTCAAGCTGATGCTCAATTTTTTAAAGAAGTAGCACATGAACTGGGCATGATTGCAAACAAATCTGGTGACGATATTGGTTTTGAACGGCATCCATTGGCATTTTTGGTCGAAGCTGCCGATGACATTTGTTATACAATAATTGATTTTGAGGATGGCATAAACTTAGGATTGGTATCTGAAGATTATGCTTTAGAATATTTGATAAAGTTAGTAAAAAACTCAATAGATACCAAAAAATATAACTTATTGCCAACCAAAGAAGACAGAATAAGTTACCTGCGTGCATTAGCAATTGGCAATTTAATCAATGATGCAGTCAATATATTTATAGAAAACGAAGCGGCAATACTTGCTGGAACTTTTCATCATTCATTAATGGAGAAAAGCAAGTATAAGGCTCAAATGGAAGATATAATTAGTTTAAGTGTAAAAAAAATATACCAATCTAGAGAGGTAATAGAAAAAGAAATTTCTGGATACCATATTATCAATACCTTGTTAGATAAATTTATTACGGCCTATAATAACCACCATAACAATTGTGCTACAAACTACGACCAGTTATTAATGAAAATTTTGCCCGAAAAATACAATCCGAAAAGTTCTAGAAAAAAAGAAGATTTATATGACCGCCTGTTACACATTTGTCATTTTATATCCATGTTAACCGATGGAAACGCATTGATTTATTATCAAAATATTGTAGGAAAGATAAATTAATATGATAATAATTTGTTGTTTTTTTGTATTTACAATAAAATAATATAAATTTGTTTTTAAAAATATCAAAAACTATGAAAAAAATTACTTTTTTGACCGCATTTTTGTTTAGTTTGATTGGGTTTTCGCAAGCCAATAGACAAAATATTCAGGCTTATTTGGATGCAAACCGCACAAAATTTGACTTAACCGCTGCTGACGTTTCTGATTGGGCAATTGTAGGAGAAGCAAGTTCAACATCTACAAAAATTAACAACTATAGAATTGTTCAAATGTTTCAAGGAATTGAAATTTATGACACACAAACAAATGTTTGGGTTAAAAACAATGAAGTTATCAATGCAGTGAGCAGGTTTAAAACAAATATTGCTGGTAAAGTGAATTCAACTTCAGGATCTTTGAATGTTGTTCAGGCAATGACAAGTGCTTATTCAAAGCTTGGAATTACTGGTCAAATTGACTTTAAATTAATAGAAAAAATTTCAACCAATAGATATACTTACTCAGATGGACTTCAAGAAGAAACTATCAGTGCCAAAAAAGTATATCAGTTTATGAATGATAAACTAAAGCTGGCTTGGCAATTTCAAATTCATACTCCAGATTCAAAACATTTTTGGGATGTAAGAATTGATGCTAATAGTGGTCAAATTTTAGAAAAAAATGATTTGGTAATTAGTTGTTCATTTGGTCACCAGCACAATCAAAACAGTTCTAAATATGAATTAAATTCATTTGAAAAAACTTTTTTTAAAAACTTTAGTTCACCAGCTCAAGTAAATTCTGGTTCATATAGAGTAATTCCTTACAACTATACAAGTCCAAACCACAGTCCATTTCAGTTGATTGCCAATCCGCACAACACAGTTGCTTCTCCAAGAGGATGGCACAATTCGAATACTTTGACAGGAACAAATGCTGCAGCAATATACACAACTACAAGAGGTAACAATATTGCGGCTCAAGAAGATGCTGATGGTAACGATGGTTCTGGTCTAAGACCAGAAGGAACAGCTTCATTAACATTCGATTTTCCGTTTGCTGGACCAACTAATCAACCAACTGTTTATACCAATGCCTCTACAACCAACTTGTTCTATATGACCAACATCATGCATGATGTTTGGCACAGATATGGTTTTGATGAGCCTAACGGAAATTTTCAAAGACAAAATTATGGTCGTGGTGGCGTTATAACTAGTGTCGGTGATCCTGTAAATGCAGATTCTCAGAATGGATATCTAAAAACTACACCAGATGATAATAATGCAAACTTTCTTCCTTCAAACGATGGTGTTTCGCCAAGAATCCAAATGTTCATGTGGACAGCTGGTGCACCGCCAACAGATTATATTAAGATAAACGCTCCTTCTTCAATAGCAGGTTCCAAACAATCTACAACAAATGTTTTTGAAGGAACAGACAGAATTCCGGTGCCACCAGCTCCGGGTATTACAAGAGATTTAGTGCTTTTAACAAGTACTCCTTTAGATCCTTTACAAAATCCAAATAGCGCTTGCGGACCAATTACAAATGCTGCCGCTTTAAATGATAAAATTGTTTTATTGAAACGCGGAGGTTGTTTTTTTAGTAATAAAGTAAAAAAAGCGCAAGATGCTGGCGCTGTTGCTGTAATCGTTATGGATACAATTGTGAATAATCCACAAAGATTAAACATGAGTTCTACAGGATTATTAGGCATAACAATTCCAGCGGTTTTTGTTTCAACAGAAATTGGAAATAACCTAATTGCTGCCTTAAACAACGGACCGGTAAATGCAACTATTGAAGTTTCACCAGGATTATATTTATATGCTGATGGAAGTTTTGACAACACCATTATTGCACATGAATATGGTCATGGAATATCAAACCGTTTAGTCGGCGGTGGCTTAGCTGGTTGTATGAATAATTATGACCAAATGGGCGAAGGCTGGTCTGACTGGTTTGGATTGATGATGCAATTAAAAACTGGAGATATAGGAACAACACCATTATCTATTGGAACATATGTTTTTAACCAAGCCAATAATGGAGCGGGTCTTAGAGATTATCCATACTCAACAGACATGGCTATTGATCCTAGAACTTTAAACAGTACTAATACTCCAATTCCAACTGATCCAGCAAACACAGCTTACAGATACAAATCGGGTGAGTTTTGGACATCAGTACTTTGGGATTTAACATGGAAGTATATTGAAAAATATGGATATGATGCAGATATTTACAATGGTACTGGTGGTAACAATAAAATAATGAGACTAGTTCTTGATGCATTAAAATTAGAGAATTGTAATGCAACAAATATTATAACAAGTCGAAATAATCTTTTTGCTGCAGAACAAGCAACAACAAATGGTGTAGATTATTGCATGATTGCTGAGGTTTTTGCTAGAAGAGGCGTTGGATTAAATGCAACGTCTGGTAGCGTTGATGATTGCAACGATCAATTAGAAGATTTCACACCGTTTCTAGCTGGACCAAATTGTGTATTATCTGTTAACTATTTCGAAAATAGTGATATGTTAAGAGTTTCTCCAAACCCTTCAAGCGGATTGTACAACATTAGAATAAACAATTTTGTTGGTAAATTAAACATCGAAGTTATCGATATCAACGGAAGATTAATATACAATACTAAAGACCAAGAATTTAATGTTGAAAAAACAATAGATTTAAGTCAATTTCAATCAGGGGTTTATGTTCTTAAAATTTCTGGAGAAAATGTAAATTATTCTCAAAAATTGATAAAAAACTAAATTTTATAAATTAACAGTAAAAAATCCAAATCTTTCGATTTGGATTTTTTTGTTGCGATAATGACCCAAATTAATAAAACCTTAAAACATTTCATGAAATGCAATTATAATTGTTATTTTGTGAAATATAAATTTCTATTATCATGTTTATTAAAAATTTCAAATTATTTTTTCTTTTTCTTTTAATATTTTCGGTCGGTTGTGCCAAACGTGGCTCAATTGATGGCGGAAGAAAAGATACTTTAGCCCCAGTATTGAAAGTGAGTTTTCCTAAAAATGGTAATATTAATTTTTCGGGCAAAAAAATAGATTTAGTTTTTGACGAATATGTTGTGCTAAAAAATTTAGAAAAACAATTGATCATTTCACCCCCAATGAAATCATTACCCGAAATTACTCCAACAACAGCTAGCAAAACAGTTACAATAAAGATTAAAGATACACTATTGCCGAACACAACTTACAGCATTAATTTTGGTCAAAGTATACAGGACAATAACGAAGCAAATGCCTATAAACAATTCAAATATATTTTTTCAACTGGTAACTACATCGATTCGTTGTCAATTGGAGGATCAATAAAAGATGCGTATGATAAAAAAGTAGATAAATTTGTTTCAATAATGTTATACGAGATTAACGATAAATATAAAGATTCTTTGGTTTATAAACAAAACCCAAGATATATAACCAACACCCTTGATAGTCTGCAAAGTTTTAGAATTGAAAATATTAAAGCAGGAAAATATTTATTAGTAGCATTAAAAGATAAGAACACCAACAATAAATTTGATTCACGTGACGAAAAAATTGGTTTTCAGAAACAGTTTATTACAATTCCAAACGATACGGTTTTTCAATTAGAATTATTCAAAGAAGCATTGCCATTCAAAGTATTCAAGCCAAAACAAGCCTCAAATTCAAGCATTATATTACCATTTGAAGGAAATAGTAACGATTTAAAAATTGAACTAAAAAACGGTTTTGAAACTGTTCCAACAATATTAACCAAAATAGATAAAAAAGATTCTTTACAAGTTTGGTTCCAACCTTTAAAAGTCGATTCTTTGCAATTAACGGTATCTAAAAATAAGTTTGTCAAAGATTATTTTGTTAAAATCAAGTCTCAAAAGAAAGATTCATTGGTATTTAATCAAGTCCAAATAGGCAATTTAAATTTTAAGGAAAAATTTATTATCCACAGCTCAAAGCCAATTTCTAAAATTGATAATTCAAAAATTATTGTGTTAAATAAAGATTCCATACAAGTAAAATTTATAGCTAAATATGATGAAATGAATCAAAATATTGAAATTGATTTCAAAAAAGAACCATTAGAAAAATATAAATTTAAAATTTTCCCAAGTGCATTAACTGATTATTTAGGAATAAAAAATGACACTTTGAACTACAAAATTGAAACTAAAGATATAACCGATTACGGCAATCTGACTATAGTTTTAGAAAAAGTAAAAAGATTTCCGTTAATAATTGAGTTAACCGATGCTAATGGAATTGTAAAGGAAACAATTTATTCTGAAAAAGAAACTTCAATTGATTTTTTTGCAATAGAGCCATCAAAATATACAATCAGAGTAATTTATGACGAAAATAATAATAAACAATATGATCCAGGAAATTTTTTAGAAAAACGACAATCAGAAGAGGTCATATATTTTCCAACAGAAATAGATGTTCGTGCCAATTGGGATGTAAATCAACCGTTTGACTTAAGTAAATAAAATTTTTAATGTGTCATGGCGATACAAACAATACTTAATTTTGTGCCAGGAACTTTCAATAAAGCATTTGCACACATTTCCAAAGTCGCCCCAGTCGTAAAAACATCATCAATAAGAAGGTAATGTTTGTTGTGGTTTTGTTCGGTATAAACAACGTCGAAAATCATTTTACTGCTTTCTGTTCGTTGATCAATATTTTTTTTGGTTTGGCTCTCTGAATAAATATTTCTAATTAATAAATTTGGATTGTAATCAATATTTAAACTTTGACCAAGCGCCACACCGAAGGTACGTACTTGATTATAGCCTCTTGATTTTAATCTTTTCTTATGTAAGGGTACAGGAATAATTTCATCAACAGTTTTTATGATTTCAATATTTTTTAAATCATCGGCGAACCAAACTCCGATTTCAGAACCAATTTCTTGATGCCCAAAATATTTTAAATTATAAATCAATTTTTGAACAATTCCCTTTTTATGAAAAATAAATTTGGCACCTACATACTCAACAGGAATTTGTCCGTAAAAACGTTTAAACATTTCATTATCAAACTGAAAACAATGATTGGTCAATGGAATGTTGTGTCGACATAACGTACATATTACCGATTCGTTTTGCAATAAAACATTATCACAACCAAAACAAATCTTTGGAAAGAACAAATCAATAATATTTTTTAACATATTTTAACCAATTTTAACGAATCAAATGTAAATAAAAATCACAAAAAACATTTTAAAAGTAGATTTTTTTTCATTATATTAAACTAATCTATAACAGAATTTAATAATTTCGCCTAAATGTAAAATACTTCTTAAGGTTTTATTGCTATTTACCGACATAAAATTTTATTTATAAGTAAAAAACTGTGACAAAGGTTTTTCAATTGAGGTGGTTTGTAAGAAAAAAGTACTAAAAAAATATTTTTTCAATTCTAAAAAATCTTTAATACATTTGCATAAAAAATTTGATGTTCGAAGAATTCAATCAAGAAACTATTTATTTAATAAGCATGCCATTTGTGGTTATGTTTATCGTTCTTGAAATATATCTTAGTTATAAAGAACAAACAGAAACGTACACAAAACAAGATACTTTTACAAATATATATTTTGCATTGTTAAACTTTTCTTTGGACATGCTTATGAAAGGTTTTTCGTTTTTTGTACTAGGTTTTTTTTATATTCATAAGTTTTTTACAATCGAAACGGGTTTGCTTTATTGGTTTGGTTGTTTTGTTATTCAAGATTTTCTTTATTATGTTCACCATTGTGTTGACCATAAATCTCGTGTATTTTGGGCCATCCACGCTACACATCACAACTCAGAATATTTTAACTTGACAACGGGTTTCAGATCACCAATTTTTCAACCATTATACAGATACATTTTCTTTATTCCCATGGCGATTATTGGTTTTCATCCATTACATATAATGTTTGCTTATACGGTTAATCAAGTTTGGGGAACACTGGTTCACACCAAAAAGATCGACAAAATGGGTTTTCTTGAATATTTTATGGTGACTCCGTCACATCATAGAGTGCATCATGCATCAAATTTGCGGTATTTAGATAAAAATATGGGAATGGTGCTTATTATTTGGGACAAAATTTTTGGAACCTTCGAGCCAGAAGACACTAATTATGAACCTACAAAGTATGGTCTAACATATCCAATTGAAGATAAAGGGCCAGTAAATATAATATTTCATGAATGGAAAGCTATTTTTAAAGACGCAACACAAGCCAATATTTCTTTTAAAGACCGTTTGAAATATGTTTTCTATAATCCAGCTTGGAAACCTTTTCAAAAGTAAAATTTTACTCTAATAAATTTTTCTGGACTCGACTGCTTGCAATTAAAGAAGCTGAAAATCCTAAAACAAAAATTGTTAGAAATACAATTAAAATATTCTGAAAATTAAAAATTACCGGATATGGCAATGAAGAAGTTATCATTACCAACCGAAAATATTGTTGAATTAAGACAATAATTATTCCGAGAATCAAGCCTAAAAGTCCACCAAAAAAAGTAAGTAAAGTTCCTTGAAATAAGAATATTCTCTGCAATTCTTTCACTGATACCCCAAGATTAAAAAGTGTTTTTAAATTGTATTTTTTATCAAGAATCATCATGATTATCGCTCCCGCTAATGTAAATAATGTCATGATAATGACTAACGTAAATATCAAGTAAACTGCAAAATTTTCGGTGTTTAACATTTTATATAAACTGTCGTTGAGCTGTGCCCGATTTTTTACAACAATTTCATTTTTGAAAATTTTATGTAAACTATTTTTAACGGTTTCTTCATTAGAATTTGGCTTCAGTTTTAGTTCTATAGCAGTTATTTGGTTAGATTTTAACTTTAATAATTCTTGTGCCAATCCCAAGTCGGTAAAAACATATTTACTGTCAATTTCGTCTGTAACAGCATAAATTCCAACTGGAATTAGTGTTTCCTGATTAAAAGCATCAGCAGGATTTTCGATAATTCCTTTTCCTGGCTTTGGAACAAAAACTTCAAACTTGTTATTGAAATCGAACAAGCCTAATGATAATTTATCGCTAATTCCGTAACCTACAACACATTGATAGGTTTCTGGTTTGAGCCATTGCCCGTTGTAAATAGATTTTTTGACATCGTTTACCGAGCCATACAAACTGTCGATACCTTTTATAGAAGCGACTTCCTCTTTACCATCAAAAATAAAAAGAACACGTTCTTCTACAATTTTGGTCACTGATTGAATGTCTTGAATTTTTTTTAACTGCCAAAGCTGATTATTGTTATAAAAAAAAGATTTTCCTTTTAGAGCAGTAATTTTTAAATCAGGGTCAAAACTGTTGCTGAAAGACAAACTAAATTCTTTGAGTCCAGAAAATACTGACAAAACCACAAACAAAGCCGTTGCACCCACCACAACTCCAAATGATGCAATAGCAGTAATAATGTTTATTGCATTGTTCTTGCTGAAGCTAAAAAGATAGCGTTTGGCTATATATAATGAAAAATTCAAGTTTAAAGAAATTTACGTTTTTCTAATAAATTTCTGTTTTCAATTGGGTTTTCTTTACCCGAAAGTGCATCGTCTATTTTCTGAATATAATCAAGTGAATCATCAATAAAAAAGGTCAAGTTGGGCACTTTTCGCAATTGCAAACGAACACGTTGTGACAAATCATGCTTTATCATTACAGCATTTGACTTGATTGCGACCAATACTTCTTTGGCTTTTTCTTGCGGAAAAATACTCAAATGCACGGTTGCAACTGATAAATCGGTAGTTACAATTACTTTTGAAACGGATATAATTAGGTTAGATATATTATTCTTTCTGATTTCGCCTTGCAGAATATCGACCAAGTCTTTCTGAATAACACCACCAATTTTTTTCTGTCTATTTGTTTCCATTTTACAAAAATACAAAAAAATGAGATATTATTATAAAGATTTGAGTAGAGTGTTAAGAAGATGTATTTCTATATTTTAATAAAAATAAGTTTTTAGGTTTTTTAAACTTGGTCAATTGCCATCATATGTGATTGTCCAACTAGCGGCTTGCATTTCTTGAACTGTAAAACTATAACGTTTTAAAACTTTGTCGTTGGTTTTTATATCTTCAAAAGTATTATTAAGTAAAACTTACTCATCGAAAAACAAGTAATACAATTTGTTGTTATTTTCCGCAAACAATTCTTCATAACATCCTTTGTCTCTGCCTAAACCGTCTTTTTTTGAAGCTTCGGGTATTAATTTAAAATATTCGCCTGATTGTAAAGGATTATACCCAATTTCAGGAGTAGCACTACCTCCATCAACATAAATCACTTTATTTGATTTATTTGTAATTGCAACTCCTGAATGACAATCTACAGTATCTTTTTCTGAACCACTAGAAAAAAAGGAGTTTTGCCAAATCTGTTAAAACTATATTTTTCATAATTTTTAGATTATTTTGTTTTGATTGGATGAAAAAGCCCCAATAGCGCGGATCTTCTTCGTCAATTCGCACTTTCAGGCTCGGGTGCAATCGGTGCCCACATAGTTTGGCAACTAAAACAAGTCCACCAAAACTACTTCAATTTCATAATCTACGCCAGCATAATTACTGGCCAAACTAAAGTAGTAATCCTCGTGCCAAATTACAATTTTATCTTTAACGGGATTATTGTGAATATAATTTACTTTTTGTTTTATAAAACAATTTGTCTGAACAATTTCTGCGTGATAGCGTCCTTGCCAGACATTATAATTTTGATTTTTTTTCAGATGTTCACAAGATTTTTGAAAATATTCGAGCATCCATTCTCGTCGACTCTCTGGCTCAGTTTGAATTTTTTCTAAAATATTTTTAGCTGTAAATTTCTTAAAATCCCTCAATAAATTTGATAACTCTCCAGCATCTGATTGCACTACTAGATGAATGTGATTGCTCATAATTACATATCCATACAAAACCATTGATTTGTTTTCAATACAATATTTAATACTTTCTATAACACAATCACGATAGGATTTTCTTGTTAAAACGTTTATCCAATCTACGACTGTTGCGGTAATGAAATGTGGTAATGTTTGATCTCTAACTACATATCCTTCTTTTTGCATTTTGTAATTCAAAAATAACAAAAAAACTACAACTTTTTTTATTTGTTGTAGTTTATGTTTTGTGTGCTCGTGTTGTTGGGCACAAAGTCAGAGACATTTGCGCAGCACACTTGATTTAGTTTAATCTATTATGTTCTAGACATACTTCGTGCAGCGGGCGGGCCATCACCAATACCAGCAAGATTATTGTTTATTTTCTATTCTTAATTTTGCTCTTTCTTTAAATATTTTGTCCCTATTTTTATTCGCAATAATAATAAAAGAAAACCCCAATAAAACAATAAAAAAAATTATTATATATCCACCAAACTTATCTGTTTTATAATTTTTACGTAAAAAATTTTTATTTTTAATAAAAAAAAAGATAGTTAAAAAAACTTATAATTAATATCCAAAAAATATAAATAATTTTGCTTTGCTTTGATAAAATTGAAATCCTAAAAAAATACAAATCAAATATAGTTTCAACAGTCAAAATAAATATCCAAAAAAACAAAGACGTAACTACAGTAGTAATAATAATTGCAGTCCTTTCATCGTTGCCGTTTTTTGGATTCATCAATTGAGTATAAATCCTGAATAATAAATAGTTGTATATTTTCATATTATTTGGGTTTTGTAAATAATGTTTTTCCAGAAGAATATTCATACACGGCTTTTCCGCCAAAGTAAATTAAAGCACCCCCAGCAACAAATGGTGCAATTGCAACTCCAGCAACAGAGACTGCAACAAAAGATGTAACAATAGCTGCGCCGGCTATTGCTGTATCAACACCAAACTCTAATCCTGACATATTTCCATTTAAATAATCTCTTGCTTCAAGACCTATTCCTATTCCCCTTGCTAGTGCGAGCGTCTCGCTCGTACCCAAAAACGTAAATCAATTTATATCGATCTCTAATATTGTTTGGTCATTATTTCCATAATTTCTTGCACTACTGTATTTCCAATCAATTGGGTCGGTTACAAAACCCGAATCGACAGGATTATTATGGATGTAATTTAATTTTTGTTCAAAAACTTTCAAAGACCAAATTTCTATTGGTTGATTGTTTTGTTGCCAGAATTGTCTATGTTTTACATTACTATTTTTCTTTCCAGCTCGTTCAAACATCCAAAGCATCCATTCTTTGCGACTCTCTTCAGGATTATCTTCAATTGTCTTTAATAATTTTCTTGATGTAAAACCCTTTAAATCTCTTATTAAACCTGAAGGGTCGCCTAAAGCTGAGCGAAAAATTAAATGTACATGACTGTGCATTATACAATAACCATAAATTTCCATTCCTTTGTTTTTACGACAATGGTCTAATGACTCTATAATAGTTGCAAAATAAATATCTCGAGTAAAAACATCTATCCAATTTACAGTTGCAAAACTAATAAAATATGCTCCCATTTTTTCATGGAATTTATATTTGCGGCTCATTTATTTATTTTTTAAAATTACAAACTTAACATTAAAACTACAATTTTTTGATAATTGTAGTTTTTAACATGTGTTAATGAGTACGAGCGGGACGCTCCCATTAGCAACCGTAATGATTGCTAATGCTCGGACTAGCCGGGATTCAATCCGCTAACAATCAAGCCCTGTCCCGCCCCCGCTAGTGCGAGCGTCACGCTCGTACCTACAAGCTTATACCTTTTTTATTAATAAACAACAAACTACAACTTTTTACTTGTTGTAGTTTGTTGTCTAAAACTCGTGTTAATGGGTACGAGCGTGACGCTCGCACTAGCA
>JAYVIW010000060.1:0-31589 GCA_043769905.1 Bacteroidota bacterium | reverse complement strand
TCAATTATTTTAACTGCAATTGCTTGTTTTTTCTTGGTAAAATACATGTTGCCAGAAACAATGACAATGAGTTTCTTTGGTGAAGGAATGAAAGAAATTTCTTCAATGAGAGTTTTTTATGCTACAATCGTAGGATTAATAGTTGGTGGAGCTATTTCGTCAGTAACTGAGTACTATACTGGTTTAGGTACAAATCCAGTTTTGGCAATCGTACAAAAATCGTCAACTGGAGCAGGAACCAACGTAATTGCTGGTTTAGCAACAGGAATGATTTCTACTTTTCCTACAGTAATTTTGTTCGCAGCTGCAATTTGGGCGTCATATGCATTCGCAGGATTTTACGGAGTAGCTTTGGCTGCATCTGCTATGATGGCAACAACAGCGATGCAATTGGCTATCGATGCTTTCGGACCAATTTCTGATAACGCTGGCGGAATCGCAGAAATGAGTGAATTACCAAAAGAAGTTCGCACACGTACCGACATTTTAGATTCAGTTGGTAACACAACCGCTGCAACCGGAAAAGGTTTTGCAATCGCATCAGCAGCTTTAACATCATTGGCCTTATTTGCTGCTTATGTAACCTTTACAGGAATCGATGGAATTAATATTTTCAAAGCGCCAGTATTGGCAATGTTGTTTATTGGTGGAATGATTCCCGTAGTTTTCTCAGCATTAGCAATGAATTCAGTTGGAAAAGCAGCTATGGATATGGTCTATGAAGTACGTCGTCAATTCAAAGAAATTCCAGGAATTATGGAAGGAACAGGAAAACCAGAATATGCAAAATGTGTTGATATTTCTACGAAAGCCGCTTTGCGCGAAATGATGTTGCCTGGAATTATGACTATTGGTTTCCCGATTGCAATTGTGCTTTTAGGTAAATTAGTTTATATGAGTAATCCAGATGCTAACTCAATCGTAGCCGAAATGTTAGGTGGATATATGGCAGGAGTAACTGTTTCTGGTGTACTTTGGGCCGTTTTCCAAAACAATGCTGGTGGTGCTTGGGATAATGCAAAAAAATCTTTTGAAGCAGGAGTTATGATTAATGGAGAGATGACTTACAAAGGTTCTGATGCGCATAAAGCAGCAGTCACTGGAGATACAGTTGGAGATCCCTTCAAAGATACGTCTGGACCTTCAATGAATATTTTAATCAAATTAACTTGTTTGATTGGATTGGTTATTGCACCTATTTTAGGGAACGGTTCATACGCTGGTGCTGAAAAAGCGGCTTGTTGCGCTAAAGAAATGAAATCAGAAGCAACATGCGACATGACCAAATGTGCTACAATGACCAAAGAAGAATGTTTGGAAATGTGCAAAGAAAATGGTTGTGACGAAGCTCAAACAGCTATTTGCATGGCCCAATATGATGCTGATGGAAAATATATTGTAAAAACTGAGGCAGCTAAATTAGATGCAAACGGAAATTACAAGTACGATTTAGGCGAAACAATTTCGTTCAAATTGCCAAATAATACTGAAATGACAGCTGGTAAATTATCATCAGAGTACAAGTTATTTTCTTTTCTTTCTGATTCAAAAGCAACTGTTGATGCAGATAAAACAAAAGGTTGGATTTCATTAGATAGAGCTTACTTCTTGACCGGTAAAGCAGCATTAACACCTGAATCTAAAGAGCAAATTGCCAATTTAGCAATGATCTTGAAAGCTTTTCCAAAAGCAATCATCAAAGTTGGCGGCTATACCGACAATACAGGTGATATAGCAATCAACACAAAAATATCTCAAGAAAGAGCCGATTTTGTAAAAATGCAATTGGAGGCAGCTGGAATTGCAAAAGGACAAATTGTTAAAGCCGAAGGTTATGGTCAACAATATCCAGTTTGTGCAGCGAACGATACCAAAGAATGTCAAGCTCAAAACCGTAGAGTTGATATTCGCGTTACTTCAAAATAGAAATATTTTTATATCAAAAAAAATCCCTTGAGAATAAATTCTGAAGGGATTTTTTTTTGAAAATATTTCTATGATATTTAAAATATAAAATCTATTAACCTCAACTAACGGCAACTAATCTTGTGAGAATTGATTCTTTTGATAATTTAATAAACAATGTAAATCTTTAAGAAAAAAACGATTCAATCACCTAAAAAATCAATAAATAGATTTTTGTATAGTGACAGCAACTTAATTCTAAAGGTATTAAAAAACCCTAAAACAAACCATTCAATTCCGCATCAATTTTGTTGATGATCATTCCTAAATCTTCTGGATTATTTACAAAATCAATATTATCGACATCGATAATCAGCAGTTTGCCTTTGGTATAAGACTGAACCCAAGCTTCGTAACGCTCGTTTAATCGGCTCAAATAATCAATCGAAATGGAATTTTCATATTCGCGTCCACGTTTGTGAATTTGTGAAACTAAATTCGGAATAGAACTTCTCAAATAAATTAGCATATCCGGTGCTTCAACCAAACTTTCCATTAATTCAAATAATGAAGAATAATTTTGAAAATCACGATTGGTCATCAATCCCATTGCGTGAAGATTAGGCGCAAAAATATTGGCATCTTCATAAATGGTTCTATCTTGAATTATATTTTTGCCACTTTCACGAATTTGCAAAACCTGACGAAAACGACTGTTCAAGAAATAGATTTGTAAATTAAATGACCAACGTTCCATTTGGTGATAAAAATCATCAAGATAAGGATTATCAACAACGTCTTCAAAATGTGGCTCCCAATTGAAATGTTTGGCCAATAATTGTGTCAATGTTGTCTTACCTGCTCCAATGTTTCCTGCGACTGCTATATGCATTATTCTATATTTATTTTGTAATTATTTATTTCTTGGTCAGTAAAAATAGACAAAATTTGGTTTTGATAACTAAAATTTTTGATAGATTTTTCAGAAATTTCAACCTCAACATTTTCTTTATTTGCCAAATTCAACAAATGCAATACGCAGCCTTGCTTGTATAAGATTTTATTATTGTTTGTCACTAAAAACGAAGTTACATTTGAAATTGTAGTTAACATCTTTACTCTCCCATAGACATCACAAGAATAGAGTTCATCATTACTATTAATAAAATAAAAATAATTAAAATCAGCATAATACACTTTAATTGTTTCATTTAAAGCAATTGATTTTGATTTATAGTCTTTCTTAAGATAATCAAACAAACCTATTTTATTATCCAAAGCATTAAAAACCCAAAAATTGTTGCTAGCAGCCATGCCAACTGCAACAATATTTAACGGTACTTCGTAATCAGAAAAATTAAGGTTTTGCGTTTCATTTAATTGATTATCGAGTGTAACAACACTATTAAAACCATCATAAAATAAAACAATTTTTAGTGGATTTAAAATGTCAATTCTTGATGGTTTGCCCAATGAAAGATTTTTATACTCAAATAATTGTGAATTTTCTTTTTTATAGAAAACATTATTTTTTAAAAAATAAAAGCACCCAAGTGCATCGAAACCAATAAATTTATCGGCATCGATAGCTGTTTTTGAAACAAAAATAGGTTTAATGTTCTGGCAAAATCCAAATTGATAAATAAATAGTAAAATGAGCCACTTTTTCATGATGATGTAAAAATACAACATTTAACAATATATTGGTTGCAAACTATTTGTACATTTTTGATATTTGTTTTAAATAAAAATTTATTAAAAATGAAAAATATATGTTTTTGTTTGACTATTTTGTTTTTTATGATTGGTTTCAATGCTCAAAAGAAGTAATATCAATTCGACTTTCGGAAATACCAATTCACAACAGCAATTCACTCAAATATTTACCAGATTTTGGACAATGGTGTTCGGAATGATTTATCAAATCAAGAAAATAATAACCGCGTCAATTATAGTTTTAACGATGCCTTTATCGGTTTGCATTACAAGTTTTTGACCAGAAAATTTACGTTAACTCCAGGTTTCAATTTTCATTCTTATAATGCAATTAACAAAAAATTAGTGCGATTTTAAGCTGAAATTCACAATATTAATGCCTGATTTTTTTTTTGCATAGTAACAAATAAAAAATCAGACAGATAGACTTATAATTTTTCAACAAACAATGATTTCACAGATATCAATCAATTTGCAGCTGGAAATGTTTTATCAAATTTTAGTAGTTAGCTTTAAGAAAATCGCGAGTTAGAAAACGCTACTTCGCAAATGCATTCTTTAAGATATTTCAAATACAATATGTTTAATTTCGTGAAAATTTTTACCACTGCCAGTTATTCTCGAAAAGTAAAAGCTTTGGCAACCAATGCCGGTTTTAGCAAGATCAATCAATCGTCTGGACCTTTTAACTCAAATTTTGCAGACGAAAATTTGTTCATAATGCCAACCAACTTCTAAAAATATACTAATGGATAGTTAGGGTTTGAAAAACAAATTAACAAATACAGCGGTCAAACGTTTATAACGGATACACCATCAATAAATTTGGACTATTATTTTTTAAATAGTTTTTCGTTTGTTACTGATTATGAGTACAATTCTTACTACAACTCGGATAAAACAGTCAACAACTCGTTTGATATTTTAACATCGAGCTTGATTTATCAGAAAAAAGTAAGCCAATTTGAACATAAAATTTCACGAACCAAATTATTGAATACAACTTCTTTAAACAATGACAATTTTACACAATTTGCAACAATAACCTCGCAATATATAGTACAACCTCGATATTCTATTTTAAGTTTAAAATATAATTTATGATATCGATTTGCTAAATTTATCGTCATCACATTGATTGTTTTAATAATTAATACTTATTAAAATACTTAAAATCACGAAATCGAAATAGTTTAACAAAAATATTATGCACGCATAGTATATTTATTGAAAATAATATTGTAATTTTGTATTTTGAATCAGATAAATACACTAGAAATATGAAAATATTAGTTTGCATCAGCCATGTTCCTGATACTACTTCCAAGATTAATTTCGTTGATAACGACTCAGAATTTGACACTAACGGTGTCAATTATGTTATTAATCCAAATGACGAATTTGGTTTGACACGTGCCATTTGGTTTCAAGAGCAGCAAGGTGCAACTGTAACCGTTGTGAATGTTGGTGGCCCAGACACAGAGCCGACCTTAAGAAAAGCCTTGGCAATTGGAGCTAACGAAGCAATTAGAATAAATGCAGCGGCCACAGATGGTTTTTATGTAGCCAAGCAATTAGCAGAAGTTATTAAAAATGGAAATTATGACTTGGTTATAGCAGGAAAAGAATCATTAGATTATAACGGCGGCATGGTTCCAGGAATGATTGCTGGACTTTTGGGCTATAACTTTGTGAATTCTTGTACTGAATTGACTATTGATGGCGCAGCCGCAAAAGCATCAAGAGAAATTGATGGTGGAAAAGAATTGGTAACAACATCTTTACCATTGATTATAGGTGGACAAAAAGGTTTGGTTGAAGAAAAAGATTTACGAATTCCAAACATGAGAGGCATCATGACAGCAAGAACAAAAGTCTTGACAGTTATGGAGCCAATTGCAGCAAACGCAGAAACCAAAGCAATAAAATTTGAAAAACCAGCTCCAAAATCGGCAGTAAAATTAATAAATGCTGACAACTTAGATGAACTAATAAATTTATTGCACAACGAAGCGAAAGTTATCTAGTAATCAGTTTTTAATCGAAGTTTACAGAATCCTAAAATCTAAAATAATTATGTCTATATTAATTTACGCAGAATCAAATGATGGTAAATTCAAAAAAGTAGCCTTTGAATTAGCATCTTACGCAAAAAAAATAGCTCAATCAATGTCAACAACTGTTACAGCTATTACGGTAAACATGAATGATGTTTCAGAATTATCTAATTATGGAGTTGATAAGGTTTTAAAAGTATCGAACGATAAATTGGTCAATTTTTCAGCCAAAGCTTATTCAGATGTTGTAAAACAAGCAGCACAGTCAGAAAATGCAAAACTGGTTTTATTGTCATCAACAACCGACAGTTTGTATATGGCGCCGTTAGTTGCTGTTGGATTAGAAGCTGGATTTGCATCAAATGTTGTTGGTTTGCCATTATCAACAGCACCATTTCAAGTAAAAAGAACTGCTTTTTCAAACAAAGCATTCAATATAACAGAAATATCAACCGATATAAAAGTTTTAGCATTGTCTAAAAATTCTTATGGAATTTTCGAAAGTGCATCAACAATAACCGAAGAAAATTTTAATCCTACAATTAGTGAAGCTGATTTTGGCGTTAAAGTATCATCAGTAGAAAAAGCATCAGGCAAAGTAACAATTGCAGATGCAGACATCGTTGTTTCTGCTGGTCGAGGCATGAAAGGACCAGAAAATTGGGGAATGATTGAAGATTTGGCTACAACTCTTGGAGCAGCAACAGCTTGTTCTAAACCAGTTTCTGACTTGGGTTGGAGACCGCACGGAGAACACGTTGGACAAACTGGCAAACCAGTAGCAACCAATTTATATATAGCAATTGGAATTTCTGGAGCTATTCAACACATTGCTGGAGTCAATTCATCTAAAGTGAAAGTGGTTATCAACACAGATCCAGAAGCGCCTTTCTTTAAGGTTGCAGATTACGGTATTGTTGGCGATGCTTTTGATATTATCCCTAAATTGAATGAAAAATTAAAAGCTTTTAAATTGGCAAATGCATAAATTTCAAACAATTATTAAATAAATTTTTGAAAAATTAAAAATAGCTGTTTAAAGTAATTAAGTCCAGTATTTTTAGTTTAAAAATATAAATAACTAAAAACCATCTGAATATTTAGATGGTTTTTTACTTTTAATAAGATAAAGTTTTTTGTTACTTTGCATTGTAAAAATTTTAAAACAAATAAATTTATTCTGTTTTAAAAAAATGATTTAAAATCTTAGTTTGTTCTAACATTTAAAATCTAAATCTAATATTTAATATCAAAATGAGTTTAGTCAAACTAACTATAAAAGGAATTTCGTACAGTCAAACCCAAAACGGTGCTTATGCATTAATTTTGAATGAAGTCGATGGCGATCGCAAACTACCAATTGTAATTGGTGCATTTGAAGCACAATCAATTGCAATCGCACTTGAAAAAGAAATCAAGCCTCCTCGCCCGCTAACACATGATTTATTCAAAAATTTTGCTGACAAATTCAAAATTAACATAGTTCAAGTAATTATTCACAAATTGGTTGATGGTGTTTTTTATTCGAGTATCGTTTGCGAAAGCGACAAAGAAGAACACATTATTGATGCCAGAACATCAGACGCTATTGCACTGGCATTGCGTTTTTCGGCACCGATTTACACTTATAAAAATATTTTGGATAAGGCTGGTGTTTATTTAAACAATCCATCTGCTAGTGACAATCAAGACAATGATGATATTTTGTCTAGCCCTGAAACTTTTGGTCAAGAACCAGAAAGTAATGCCTCAGGTGCTACTTATGCTAAGAATAATATTGCGGAATTGCATGACTTGCTTGAAACTGCTGTTCAAAACGAAGATTATGAAAAAGCAGCCAAAATACGAGATGAAATTTCTAAAAGATAAATTCCTACCACTTTAAAAAGTAAGTTTTTAGTATCTATTTTTCTATTTTATATGTTAAAATTAAATTAAACCTTTTTTAAACCTTTTTTCAAATGAAACAATACCACGATTTAGTTAAACACGTTCTAGAAAACGGCAATCAAAAAGGCGACAGAACTGGAACTGGGACAAAAAGTGTTTTTGGTTATCAAATGCGGTTTGATCTTTCTGAGGGTTTTCCGATGGTTACAACCAAAAAATTACACCTAAAATCTATTGTTTATGAATTGTTGTGGTTTTTAAAAGGGGAAACAAATATTGCTTTTTTAAAAGAAAATAATGTGAAAATTTGGGACGATTGGGCCGATGAAAACGGCGAATTAGGACCAGTCTATGGACATCAATGGCGCAATTGGAACTCGGAAGAAATTGACCAAATTACCGAATTGATTGAAACATTAAAAACCAATCCTAATAGTCGTAGAATGCTAGTTTCAGCCTGGAACCCAAGTGTTTTGCCAGATACTACAAAATCGTTTGCTGAAAACGTGGCAAACGGAAAAGTAGCATTACCTCCTTGTCACGCATTTTTTCAATTTTATGTTGCACATGGAAAATTATCTTGTCAATTGTACCAACGTAGTGCTGATATTTTTCTTGGCGTTCCGTTCAATATAGCATCTTACGCATTATTGACCATGATGATAGCCCAAGTTTGTGACCTTGAAGTTGGCGAATTCATTCACACTTTTGGCGATGCCCATATTTATAACAATCATTTTGAACAATTGGAATTGCAATTGTCAAGAGACATCAAACCATTACCAAAAATGATTTTAAATCCAAATGTAAAAAATATATTAGATTTTACTTTTGATGATTTCGAATTAGTTGGTTATGAACCACATGCCCATATAAAAGGAGTTGTTGCTGTTTAATTTTTTTTGATTTACATAAAACTCAATATTTCTTTTTTAAAAGCATCATATTCTCCTTGCATGATCAGTCCGTTGTCTAACAGTTTCTTGTAATTTTGAAGTTTTTCAAACAATTGATCTTGAGACAAATTTTTCAAAACATTTTCTTCATTATTTTCTGAAGTTTCTTGAATTGGTTCATATATTGTTGCTTCAACGGGCATCAATTCTGTAAAATTTTGAACTTCTTCTGTTGGTAATTCTTCAATAATTGTAGCTGAAGCATCTGAAAAATTAGAATTTGCAACATTTACCGAAGCATTATTTTTTAAAACATCTAATTGTTCTTTCGCATACGTTGCTATTTTTCGTGCTTGAATTTTTGGAATATAATCTATAGAAATTGTCAAATCTGTTTTGGTAGCAAAAGAAAATTCTGAACCCAAAATATTTTCTTTAACAAATATTCCCGAAACATCGTCCCAGTCATAATCTAGAAAATCCATTGACAATCCAAGATTCTTTGGTTTGCAAATAATGATTCTTTTATTGGTCAAAACAATACTATCAGGCAAAACAGTTACTGGTTTTTTTTGCACTGCAATATAACCAACTTCTTCATTTCGCATTAATAAATTTTCAAGTTTTGAAGCAATTTTCTCTAATGCTTTTGGATCTTGGTCTTCGTTTAAAATTTTTTTTAAATTGTCAATCATATTAGTTATCGTGAAATTTGTAAGTTTTATTTGTCTGTCAAATGTTTAACAAAGATAATGCCTAATTGTGTTGTGTTTGCAGTTTAACCGAATCATTTAATATTTCGGTCTGTATTTTTTTAGTCAAACTACCAAAAACCAAGTCATAAGAATGGTCTACAAGTTCTAAAATCAATTTATCCGAGATTGATTTGTTGATGTTAATGGTGTTCCAATGAATTTTGCTCATGTGATAGCCGGGTAAAATATCTTCATTTTCAGCTCTCAATTCTTGTGCTCGGTCAGGATTGCATTTTAAATTTACTGATGGATTGCCTTTTTCAAAACCCGAAACCGATGTTAGTGCAAACATTTTTCCGCCAACTTTGAAAACAAGTGTGTCATCATCAAACGGAAAAGATTCGGTAACCGCTTTTTTTGAAAGACAATATTCGTATAAATTTTCAAGATTCATGGTACGTTTGTTTTTTTATAAATTTAGTTATCAGATTTAAGTAAGTTTAGTTTATAAAATTTTAAAATAAACACTAACTTTGATTCAAAATTAAAAAACTATAATGAACAAATATACCAAAATTTTAGTTTGCGTCGCATCATGCTTGGCAATCGGTTTCTTGTCAGGTCAAGTTACCAAAGACGCCATAATTACTTGGTATCCAACGATAATAAAACCTAGTTTTAATCCTCCAAATTGGATATTTGCACCCGTATGGTCAATGCTTTTTACTTTCATGGGAGTAGCATCAGGATTGGTTTGGGCAAAAATCGACAATAACAAAGAAGTTGTTACCAAGGCATTGATTTTTTTTGTTATTCAATTGGCTTTAAATGCTTTGTGGTCTTACTTGTTTTTTGGTTTACAAAATCCAATGTTGGCACTTGTGGAAATTGTTTTGCTTTGGCTCATGATTTATGAAACCTATAACCAGTTTTCTAAAATTGATAAAATTGCAGGATACTTGTTCCTGCCTTATTTGGCTTGGGTTGGTTTTGCTTTGATTTTGAATGGAAATATTTGGTGGTTGAATAGGTAGTTTTTTCTAATCTGTATAAAACTTTTATTGTCTGAAATTAATTCTGAAAATAATTTTTTTGAATTAGGCTTTATTCAATATCAATTAAATTAATTTCTTTCATCAATCTGTCGGTTTCTGTTAACGCTACGATTATTTTTTGATAATGTGCCATATCTTCAAATTCTAATTTTCTGCCTTTTCGGTCTTTGAGCCATTTTTGTGCTGGTTGATAACCGCCAATGTAAAAATTCCACGCCACTTCGGGAACATTCTCGAAATATTGCGTTTGGTTTATAAATATTTTTCCAAAATTCCCCTCCAGAGGGGTGCCCGAAGGGCGGGGTGGTTTTTCTCCATATTGCTCAATAATGTAATTTTCTAAATCTTTTAACACGATTTTCATCCGATTCATAATATCCACTACCTGAATTCTATAAACACGCAAACCTAAAGATTCCAGATAAAGTTGGCGTTTGGCATCATATTCGTGTTTGTTATCGTGACTTGACCCATCAATTTCAATTACCAATCCTAATCTTTTAACATAGAAATCAACAATATAATTTCCTATTATTCTTTGCCTGTCAAAATCAATTTTATGAAAGCTGCTTTTGGTTACTTGCATCCAAAATAACACTTCAGATAAGTTTTCGGCTTGGCGCAATTCTTTGGCTCTTTTTTTTAAAGCCTCGTTATATGGTAATAACAAAATTGGATTTTGATTAATTTTTATCTTGTTTATGAAAATTTCTTTTTCGTTTGAGCTAGTAACCACCCCGCCTGTTGGGATAGTTACCACCCCGCCCGTTGGGCACCCCTCCAAAGGAGGGGAATTTACGTACTTTGGTTTTTCTACAACACAATCGCCATCAATATTAAATTGGGTGATGTAATCTTCTACTTTTGGGCTTTCTAACAAATGAATTTCTCGTATTTGCGAACCTAACGCAACCAATTCCCAAAATGTTTTGGTATCTTTTGGATATGGAATTTTCGGGAAATCTATTTTTAAAAACTCTTTGTATTTTTCTCGGTAATTTGGCGAGTGTAAAACGGCATAAATATAATCGAGAATATCTATTGGGCTAAAATCCACCCCGCCATGCGGGCACCCCTCAAGAGGGGAATTGCCAATTATGGTTTTTTCGTTTGTGAATTTTAAATTAAGTTCGTTTGCAATTTTATTTACAATTTCCAAGTTTAAATTTGGAACTCGAAATTCCCCTTTTGAGGGGTGCCCGAAGGGCGGGGTGGTTGCATCGGTGGTTAATTGTCCGTTGGTTTCGGGATAAAGATATAATGGAAATGTTGATGTAATTTCGCTTGTCCGATTTGAAACATACGAACTTTCAATAATTTTATTTGAAATAAATGAGTGGAAATAATTATCTCCAGTTTTAAATTGTTTGCATAAAGCAAGACCAATATTTTTATCTTTAAAATAATTAAGCATTATTTTTTCTCTTGCTCTTTCAACTATTTTTACATCATAATAAATAAATCTATCGTCGAAAGGTCGATAAGAAATACTTTTTACTAAAATTTGATTAACTTCAATTGAATAAAATTCTGAAACATTTTTTAGCAATTGTGTTTTAGAATTATTTATTAATAAAGCATCTTTAGCAGTAGCAATTCCAACATTATTTGTCTTAAATAACTCACTAACCGCAAATCCCTTATCAAATATTTTTTGCTCATCAAAATCTTTATTCACAAAAAAATAATTTGGTGCAACATTGGGTAATTCTTTAAAATCAATACTTTTTACAGCATTTTCTGAAAGAAAATCATATTTAAAATCTCGTTTTCCAAACAAATCATAATGAAAAACTTTGCCCAACTCGGTTGGTTTTTTCTTTCCAGTTTTCACAAAAATTGTTATTGCAACGCCTTGCATAATATCAAAAACATTTATATCTGCCGAACCATCGGGCGAAGTTTCTTTCTTTTTAGAATTTCCGTGCAAATCTATTGTATATATTTTATCATACGTTTTCAATAAATTCCAACGCATTCCTCTAAAAGTTGGATTGTCCAAAAATCCGTGCGGATTGATGAAAGCCAAAACGCCGCTTCCGTTTCGTTCTATATAGTGTTGTCCGTAACGCAAAAATTTCACGTAATCGTCGTTAATCCATTTTGGGTTTCGTTCTTTCAGTTTTTCTTTACCGCCTGGTTCTTTTTTGTAATCTTCCATTAATTGCATAATCCATTCGCCTTTGTTGTTGCTCTCGCCACTATACGGCGGATTTCCAACAATGCACATTACTGGCGTATCTCGTTTTATGAAATTAGCTTCGTTGGCTTCACTACTCAACCAATTGGCAAATAAAGTACCTGTGTCTGGGTGACTTTCTTCTAAACTATTAGTGAGATAAATCTTTAATCGTTGAAATTCCCCTCCTCTGGAGGGGTGCCCAGCGGGTGGGGCGGTTTTTTTATAGCCTGTTTCTGTTAGCAACAAATCCATTTGCAAATGCGCCATTGCGTAACTCGCCATCAATAATTCAAATCCGTTAAGCCTTGGTAACAAATGCGTTTCGACATAATTGCTCCAAACACCTTGTTGTCCTTTGAATTTAGCGTGAATGTGTTTGACAACTTCTGCCAAAAAAGTTCCGGTTCCAGTTGCTGGATCTAAAATTTGCACTTTGTGCACCTCTAATTCCCCTCCTCTGGAGGGGTGGCCGTAGGTCGGGGTGGTTATTTTGATTTTGCTGTTGTCGGCTAAACCTTGTGGCAAATCGAATTCGGTTTTTAAAATATCATCAACGGCACGAATTATAAAATTCACAACTGGTTTAGGTGTGTACCAAACGCCACGTGCTTTACGGAGTTTTGGGTCGTATTCGCTCAAAAAAGTTTCGTAAAAATGGATAATTGGGTCTTCCATTTTTGTCGATTTACCATAATTTTTTAAGATATCGGCAACATCACATGCCAAGAAAATTTCAACTAAACTATCGACAATCCATTTTATTCGGTCGTCTAAATCTGGACCAGCAATATAACCAAACAATTTTCTGAGAAACGGGTTAGATTTTGGAATTAATTCCGATGCTTCTTGCCGAGAAAATGTTGGCAAAGTTGGGTCGTGCAAACGTGCAGCAAACATTCCGTAAGCAATAGTTTGTGCGTAAACATCGGCAAAACCTTTTGGTGTTATGTCGTGAATTAAAATTTCTTTGAAAGCGTTCATTTGGTCTTTCAGCGTACTGTCGTCATGGTTATTTTCGTCCGAAGTTAATGCCGATTCTATAACATCAGACAATAATCTGGCTTTTCCTGCCATCATTTGTGCCAATTTTTGTGGACTTTTGATGGTTTGCGAAACGGTGGAACAAAAATCTTTTATTAGGTTTGTAAAAGTTGCAAAGTTTTCGGCAATTGAAACGATTTTATCATTTTGAATTGTCGCAATTGCAATTTTTGTTACAAATATTCCATCGACATAAAGATGAAAATCAATATAATCGGTAAAAATTAAATTGTTTAGTGAGTTTTTATATCGGTCAAATTGTTCTTTGTTGCCTGTTTTTTTAATACCAGATAAATCTTTGTCGCCAATGTCTTTGGCTTCAATAAACCCAACAGGAATTTCTTTTTTGGTGAGAATATAATCAGGCGCGCCACATTGCTGCCGTTTTGGTTCGTTGGTTGCTCGAATTTCGGGAACAATACTTTCTAATAACTGTTTTAAATCACCACGATAAGTATGTTCTGTTGCATTTCCAAGTTTGTATGCTTGGTTTATATTGTCAATGTATTGATCTAAAGTCATTCAAAAAGTATTTTAGCAAATATAAATAATCGTAAATAATTAACAAATTAAAGTTCTGATACGTAATATATCTTTAACAAATATTTTCAGCAACAATAAAACCGCTTGTCCACGCATTCTGAAAATTATAGCCGCCAGTTACGGCATCTATATTCATAATTTCGCCTGCAAAAAATAGGTTTTCGTGCAATTTGCTTTGCATCGTTTTAAAGTTTATTTCTTTCAAATCAATGCCTCCTGCAGTCACAAATTCTTCTTTGAATGTGCTTTTTCCATTGACCTGAAAACTGCAATTGGTTAACTGTGCTATTAAATTCTGAAGTTGTATTTTGTTTAAATCTGCCCACTTGGTTTCGGTTTCTATTCCTGATGCTAGCACCAAATTTTCCCATAATCGATTGGTCAATTCAAATGGCGATTTTTTAGAAACGGCTTTTTTGGCATTATCGAGTTTTAAATTTTTCAATAATTTTTCGCAATCATCGACATCAATATCGTTCAACCAATTGATGAAAATCGTAAATTGATAATTTTTATCAAATAATTCGCGTGCACCCCAAGCCGAAAGTTTCAAAATGGCTGGACCGCTCATTCCCCAATGGGTTATCAATAATGGCCCTGAAGTTGCTAATTTAGTATCTTTGACTTTAACCGAAACTTGTGCCGAGACACCTGGCAATTCTTTTATTCGCGCATCTTTGATGTTGAATGTGAACAATGACGGCACTGGCGAAATAATTGCATGACCAAAATTTTGCAGCATTTCCCAAATTTTAGGGTTGCTGCCCGTCGCAAGAATTAGTTTTTGTGCTAAATAATTTTCGGATTGTGTTTCGATTTTCCAAGCAGCATCACTTTTAAAAATTGATTGTACACTTTGGCTTGTTAGCACTTGAATGCCTAGTTTTTGTGTTGCACCAATAAAACAATCAATAATGGTTTGAGATGAGTTCGATTCAGGAAACATTCTGCCATCGGCTTCAATTTTTAATTTAATTCCATGATTTTCAAACCATTCGATAGTATCGCCAGAACAAAATTGATTGAAAGGCCCACGCAATTCCTTTTCACCTCGCGGATAAAACTTTACTAACTCGTTAGGTTCAAAACAAGCATGGGTAACATTGCATCGTCCACCACCAGAGATTCTGACTTTTTCTAGCACCGTTTTGCCACGTTCAAGAATTGCAACTTTGAGATTTGGATTTTTTTCTACAATGTTTATTGCTGTGAAAAATCCTGCTGCGCCACCACCAACTATAATTATGTCAAAATTTTGGTTCATTTTTAATTTAATCTTTGCCTAATTTTTAAACTTTGACAAAGATAGACATTACAATCGAGTTAAATCCTGTCTGGGAAATCAGAAATTATTGCATCGACTTTTAATGCTTTCATTTTTTGAATATCTTCAATTTCATTGACGGTCCAAGTGTGAATTTCGAAACCTTTATTTTGCATTTTAGCAACATTTTCTTGGTTCAATAAATGAAAATAAGGATTTATGGTTTTGGCATTTATAAATTTAGCGAATGAAAAAGCCAAGTCCAAATCAGTGGCCGTCAAAACGCCAATTTGTATTTTGTCATTCAAAAAACGAACTTGTTGCAAAGCATTCCAATCAAAACTAGAAATGATGAAATTGCGATAATTCAAGTTTTTTTCTTGAACATATTTTTCTACAATTTCTATAACTTTTTCGACAGTTTCATAACTTTTAAGTTCAATATTGATAAATAGGTTATGATTTAATATTTCTAAAACTTCATTTAAAGTAGGGATTTGAAATTTTTCATCTATCAAATAAGTTTTAATTTCAGAAAGATTCTTCTGATTAACAAAACCTTTTCCGTTGGTCGTTCTGTCAATTGTTTCGTCGTGAATAACAATTACTTCATTATCCAAACTCAAATGAACGTCAAGCTCAATGCCGTCGCAACCCAAAACAATTGCTTTCTGGAAAGCTATTATTGTGTTTTCTGGTGCATAACCTTTTGCACCACGGTGTCCGATTTTTAGCAAATTCATCAATTATATATATATTTAGAAAACAAATTAAATATTGTTAAGCTTTTATTCTAATCTGTACATGTTTGTTGTGAAAATTGATTTTTCATACTGCCACATAATTTTTTAAAATCGCCTTCTATTCCAATTTTACTCTACACTGTTTGAAAGGTCAAAATTCACTATAAAAATAGCTTTTTGTTTATTTTTTTATCTTTCAAAAGCCAATTTTATTAAATCGTTGCAGATTATAATACTTTTATAACTCGCAGATTTTTTTTTCGGTTCAACGCTGGATTTGTATTTTTTAGATTGCCTAATTTTTCATAAACGCTAAACATTTTCCCTTTTGTCTTTGATATTAGATTTTTTAAAAAAAATTCCTTTCTTTTATCAAAATCATATTATTGACCATCATAAATTGAAGGCATTCCAACCGACAAATAATACAATGCCGCACAAGCTTCTTTAATTTTTTATACCAATTGTAGAAAACGGTATGATTCATAACATTTTAACACCTATTTTTTTAACTCAGGTAAATTCTTTAGCAAATGTATTGAATATTCCTTCGGCTGAATATTGGCGATTATTCACTTCATAAATAACAGCACATTAGATAATTAATTTTGGAAACGGAGTTTATTAAACCTACTATCTCTGATTAAAATATAGCGACAATATGCAGCAAAACTGGAGATACAATTAATGATTTTTACATAATAATTTGGTTTACTTTTTTCTAGCAATAAAATTCCATAATTAGAATCAATAATCATTTATACGTTGCTTACAATGATAGTTTATATCAATATATATCGCTTAATTTTGCCACGTTTTTCAATACATTGTTAACTAATAATTTGTAATAACCGTTAGCAAATTTAAACCAATTATAACAATACCATTGCATTTTTCTATGTTAAAAGTTCTTGCAAAAAAACACTCGTTGCCAAATGAAAATTGAATGTGAAATATTGCATTACTAGCTGCTTGGTTTTTCCTAAATTGTCCTAATTATTGCCTATGTTGCAATTTTTATAAAGTATCCTGACTTGCTTTCAAATTAGCCCGTTTCATGTTTGAATGCAAGATTGCCTCATTTTCAGTTTCTTCAAAAACAAGACTTCTTGGTGTTTCTGCGCGATAAAAAACCAAAGTAATTTCTAATGAATGCATTAATTTTATTTCAGACTGCCTTGTTTTTAAAGATTTTGTATCAATTATTTAATTGCAAGACCACAAGCTGGGAAAGAAGCGCAAATAACAATTTAAATATCCTCAAGAAACAATTATTCCCAAAAGGTTCAAACTTTAAAAATATTGCAACGAATAGGTTCAAGAAGTAGAGTATATACTAAACGAACGACCCGCCGAAAGATTTGGTTATAAAACACCAAACTAAGTATATTTTCATAATTTAATAAAACAATAAAATTGCATTTATAACCTGAATCTGCCAACAAATAAAAATTGAAATGTCTAAAAATTCCTAGAGCGGAAATTAGAAAATCTATTGCCTGCGTTAAAAAATCTATCTCCCAAAAATCTAGTATCTAAAAATCTAAAATACTATCTTTGCAGCATGTTAGCAAAAGAGATACAATTGGAAGTCGAAAAGGGTACAATGTTGCCATTAATGGAAGAATTTTACACAATTCAAGGAGAAGGATTTCATACAGGTACTGCCGCATATTTCATTAGGATTGGTGGTTGCGATGTGGGCTGTCATTGGTGCGATGTCAAAGAAAGCTGGAACGCAGCACTGCACCCCCCAACTGCTATTGATAAAATTGTTCAAAACGCCAAAAAATTTTCAGAAACAATTGTTGTGACAGGCGGAGAACCTTTAACTTGGGACATGACTTTGTTAACGCAATTATTGAAAAATGAAGGTTTAAAAGTACACATAGAAACCTCAGGCGCTTATCCTTTAACTGGCTTTTGGGACTGGATATGTCTTTCGCCGAAAAAAAATAAGTTGCCAACACAAACAGTTTATGACAATGCTAACGAGCTAAAAGTTATAATTTACAACAAACATGATTTTGTTTTTGCAGAAGAACAAGCCGAAAAAGTCAATAAAAATGCCGTCATGTTCCTTCAGCCAGAGTGGAGCAAAAAAGAAGAAATGACACCAATGATAGTAGATTATGTAATGCAAAACCCAAAATGGCGCGTCTCGTTGCAAACTCATAAATATTTAAATATTCCTTAAAAAAGAATTATAACTAAAGAATAAATATGAATTTATTTTTTCTAAACTACCGAAAGCTATTTAGCTTTAATTTGACAATATTCTCAAACAATTATTAATAATAAGAAAATTAACTAAATTATTTATATTTTTTGTTTTCATTTGTAAAACAGAACTATTTAATAATAACAAATGAAAACTATTAACTTTATAATAATATTCATTTTAGGTTTACAAACAACTGTTTCACAAATTTCAAATATAGCTACTGAAAGTTATGAAACAGTAGAAATAAAACCTGAATACTTTGGCGGAATATCAGAATTTATTAAATTTATAAGCAACAATTTCAAACTTCCTGAAGGTGAAAGCATTTCTGGAACTATAAAAGTAAGTTATATAATTGATATTGACGGAAAACTAAAAGAAATCAAAGTCATTTCAGATATTGGTGAAGGCACAGGAGCAGAAGCAATAAGAGTTTTGAAAATGTGCCCTAATTGGACACCTGGTGAAAGTGACGGTAAAAAAGTGCGTGTCAAAATGCAATTACCTATTAATTTACAATTCTAAATGCTTAATCTTGCCAAGTAATCAAAATTGTCGCCTTCAACAATCAATTCGCATTTCAAATTATTTTCAAAGGCAATTTTAGTTAGTAATTCAAAATCAATATACAACCATGGAAATTCCTCTTCAATTTCATTTTTATAAGAAATCTTGAAAATAATTTCGCCATAATATTTATCTTTAGGAATAACTGGTTTATTATTCATATCAACATCGTACATATAAATTAAATCTGATGAATCTATCAATATTTGTCCATTTCTAGCTAACAAAGATTTTAATTTTTGCAAGTAGATATTGATTTTTTTTAAAGATTGAAAAATTCCAGTGCCATTCATTAATAAAAGAATGGTATCGAATTTTTCGTCGTTTAAATCTAAAAGATTACAATTAAAAGATTTTTTTATGCCGCGAAGTTGGCAAGTTTTTATGGCATTTACAGAAATATCAATACCTAAAACATCAAGGTTTTTTTCGTTTTGCAAATACAAACTATGACTACCAGCACCACAACCAACGTCAAGCACGCGACCAAATGACAATGATAGTGCGGTTTGCTCTATTGTTGGCATTTGACCATAACAACGAAATAAATAATTAACCAACATTTTATCAGTATCAGATATAGATGTTTCTGTTACTAAATCTTCGGGAGAATTGTTGGTTTGAAAATCTAGAATAGCTTTTCCAAAAAGGTCTTTCATGTTTTTTTATTACTTATGATTTTTTTGTCTAATTTTGTTTAAAATAAATCTATTATACCAAAATATACATTGAATCCGAATCTAAAAGAAATCGTAAAACTTGCCAAAGATACACATCTAGAAAACAAAAAGTATTTTATAAAGTTAAAAAACAAACCACCAAAAAATCTTGATTATATCATGCAGGATTTGCATGATGCCGAGTTCAAAAAAACCAATTGTTTGGATTGTGCCAACTGCTGTAAAACAACAGGACCACTTTTTAAAGATGCTGATATTGATAGAATTGCAAAACATTTGCGTCAAAGACCACAGCAATTTATTAATCAATATTTAAAAATTGATGAAGACCAAGATTATGTTTTACAATCGGTTCCTTGTACTTTTTTGGATCAAGACAACAAATGTTTTATTTATGATGTCCGACCAAAAGCATGTCGAGAATTTCCGCATACTGATAGAAAAAAATTCAATCAAATAACGGATTTAACTTTGTTGAATGTAGCAATTTGTCCCGGAGCTTTTAATATTGTCGAAAAAATGAAATTGAAATTGCCATTGTGAAAATATTTTTATTTTATTAGCAATAAATATTTTAAAACTTTTGAAGTTAAAAAATATTTTACTGTCGTTTAAGTTTAATTATTCTAATGCTTACGACTTTATCAATAAATCGAAAATTTAATCTTTTTAATATGCTCAACTTGGAATATGCAGAAAATTATTATACCTTAAACAAACAATTATCTTCAATGTCATAGTTTGATGCGCTTGAAAACAACAAACCACAATATCATTTTTTGAAATATATATTAACTAAAAATAAACAACCGCACAGTTTACAATTAATAAAAAATAAAACAATCAAACTGGAAGAATCTGAAGAATTAATTAAAAAAGCCGATATAAGTATTGTTCAAAAATAATTATTTATATATCAAATATTTAGACCTCATTTCTTTGAATTTCTCTACACCGATTTGCCATGAATTTTGTATTTCGAACTCACTCATGCCACTTTCAATTTGTTGTTGCAGTTTTTTTGTTCCAGCCAATTTCGTAAAAAAAGTATTAAAGAATGTTTTTTTATCAGACGTAATATTATAAGCATTTATCAACCATTTTAAATCTAATTTATTGACCTTTATGGTATTCGATAAATCTTCCCCGAAACATTTTTCATCTTTATAAAGCGGCTCTTTGGCACCAAAATTAGGAACAGGAACAAAATTAAAACCAAAAATATCTGGCAAAAAAGGCGAGCCATAAACTTGAAATTGTTTTTCTGTCCCACGTCCAACGCTCACGTTTGTTCCTTCAAACAAGCACAAACTTGCGTACAAATTTATTGCTTGATCATTTGGCAAATTAGGAGAAGGTTTTACGGGCAACGAATAATCTCGATTACGATTATAATTAACACATTCTACCACTGTTATATTGCATTGAATGCCGTTTTTTAACCATTTTTCTCCATTTATCATTTTTGCATATTCACCAATTGTCATGCCGTGTAATAATGGAATAGGGTGCATTCCTACAAAACTAGTGAACTCCGTTTCCAAAATTGGTCCGTCAATAATAGTGATATTTGGGTTGGGTCTATCGAGAATTATTAACGGAATTTTGTTTTCTGCACATGCTTCCATAAGATAATGCAATGACGAGATATAAGTATAAAATCGTGCCCCAACATCTTGAAGGTCAAAAACCATGATATCAATGCCTTTTAATTGTGTCGATTTGGGCTTTTTATTGTTACCATACAAAGAAACAATTGGCAATTTGGTTTTGCTGTCTATACCGTCTTTAATAATTTCTCCAGCATCTGCTGTACCCCGAAAACCGTGTTCTGGTGCAAATATTTTGCGAACTTTGATTTTGTTTTCTAAAAAATAATCAACGATTGATATTTGCTCCTTTTCAAGTATTTTCTGTTTTGGTTTGGTATCGATCGTTACAATCCCAGTTTGGTTGGTTACAATGCCTACTCGCTTACTTTTTAATAAAGATTTGTATGCATCAAAGTTTTCGGCTCCCGTTTTTATTTCAAGAACATTTTTATAAGTGAAGCTAAAAGATGATTTTGAAGGAGCAACTGAAGCAGCATTTGCCACTCTATTTTGAACAAAAAAATGCAATCCAATAAAAAAAGTTAAAATTAAATAGATGGTTTTTGGCATAGCAATTTTCATTTTGATCGGTTTTTGAAAATAAAAAAGATCGATTCTAAAGTGCGTCAAATTTAGCAAATTTCATTAAAAAAAATAAAAAAAAATCCCGAATTAGCAAATCGGGATTAAATATAAAGTTGTTTAATTTTAGTAATTAAAATTACTTCGCAAATCTTCTATATCTGCATCAGATTTTAAAGCTTGTATAACACCATTTGAAGCATTAGCATTTTGTTGTTTTACTTTAGTCAAAAAAGGTGTGAAGTCTGCCAATTTTGGAGCTTTTACTACGGATTTAGTTCTCACAACATACATTCCGTTTGTTCCTTCAATAGGTGCAGAGCTTTTGTTTACTGGAGTTGAAAACGCTGTTCCTACAACTTTAAACTCTTGCCCAGCATTTGGCAACGAGGCGTTTTGCATTGTCAAATCGGTTGCGATTTGAACACCTGATGCGTTAGCTTTTGCAATTGCTTCTAATGAACCTGTCATTTTTGCTTTAATCATCTCAGCTTTTTTCTTGTTTCTCAAGATTGGCTCTACTTGAGTTTTAGCATCTTCAATTGTTAATAATCCTTTTGGGTTAATTTTTTTAACTGTCGCTATTACTTGACCAACATTCGCTAATTCGAATCTCTTGACAGACCCAACTTCTGCTTCTTTGCTAAAAGCCCACCGAATAATTTGTCTTTGGTTGCCCAATGCACCAACATTTTCATCCAATGCTTTACATTTTACAACTGGTGGAATTGTCATTTTCATGTCTTTAGCAACAGTCTCAAAAGGTTTATCATTTGCCAACATTTCAAATTTTGTTGCTTGTGTATACAAATTATCTGCCGTTTTTTCTGATGCTGAAATTTTTCTTGATAAAGTTGCCAATCTTACACCGTCTTGTTTATCAGTGATATTAATAATATGAAAACCAAAATCCGTTTCTACCAAACCAATTTTTCCTACACCATTATTAAATACAAAATCATTGAACGGTTTTACCATTTGACCCTGTTGAAAATAACCTAAATCTCCGCCTTTTTGAGATGATGAGTCATCAGATGCAGTAAAGGCTGACATCATGAAACTTGATGGATTTGCTGAAATTTGTGCAAACAACTCATCTGCTTTAATTTTAGCTTGCTCTTTGGTTCTTTTTTCTTTTTTATTTGGTACAGATGTACCTTCATAACTAATCAAAATATGACTTGCTTTTGCAGAAACTCCACCTTTTTTTCCTAATGATTTTGAAACAGAATACATTTTTCCGTTCATGTATGGACCAAATGATTGTCCTTGTCCCAAATTCATTAATTGTTCTGCAAATTCCGCTGGTAAATCTTTTTTGGCAACGTATGTTGAATCATAAGGTGTATCGGAATTTTCATTTACAAAATCTACAACATTAACCGTTGTATTAAATCCACCCAAAGAATCTCCAGGTTTTCCATTCAATAAAACGTTCATTTCTTCTTTTACTTCAGCTTCATCAGTTGCAGATGCCTTGTCTTCTAGCAATACGTAATTTATTTCTCTAGACTCCTCTGCTTTGTATTTTTTTTCATTTGTTTTCATGAATGCAACCAATTCATCATCAGTAATTTTTATTTTATCGTCTTTAATACTTGAAAATGGAACAGCAACAAAATCAAAAGAAACTTTGTTTGTTTCCATTTCATATTTCAACTTTGCATCAGCTTTAGTGGTATTAAATCCACCTTTTAACATTGAAAAATACATTTGAATCTTTGCGTTTCCGGCAGCTTCAGTTTGTGCATTTTTGTACATTTCTTCGTTTCCTGGATTTGATTTGAAATATTCTTGCAATTTAGCTAGACTAAAAACGCCTTTATCATCTTGAAACATCTTGTTTCCGCCAATATTTTGGTTTGATTTTAATCCCTCAATAATGTGTTTTTCACCAGAACGGATTCCTAATTTTTTGATTTCAGCATTAACAAGTGCTAATGAAACTTCTTGATCCCAAACTTGGTTTACTGCCTGAATATTTGAAGTACCCTGACGATTTTTTTCCAAATTACTAACTTTTTCGTTAAATGTTTGAAAAAGTATATTTTCGCCATTTACAGTTCCAATATCTTTTGAAGACTGTGTGAAATTACCACTTGTAAATAAATCTTGTGCTACGAATGCGAATAAAGACAAAGCAATTACTGCTATTAATAATGCCGAGCGCTGTCTAATTTTTGCTAAAATTGCCATTTCTGTTGTTGTTAAATTTTATTCAGTTTGCGAAAATACAATTATCTATCAAATAATTATAATTGTTTTGTTAATTTTTTTAGTTTTTTTATTTATTTCGTTGTTCGATTTTTTTTGCAAAATTTCTTTTAAAAAAAAACATAACAACTGATAATGCTCCAAACAAGAAACTAAACCAACATGATTCGTTATTTTGAACTTGTTCTGCACCTTTATATATAAATAGCACCGCTAAAACCAAATAAACATATTGAAAATATTTTTGAAAAGTTATCATAATTTGTTTCTTAAAAATTTATTTTGTTGTCTGCACTTCACCAGACAATCGTTGCGTATTCATTATTTTGAAATCTTTACTAAAATCTACACCTTCGCCATTGAGACTTCCGGTTGGCGCGGTAAAACTATAGGATTTGTCTGTAAAAAACCATTCTGTTTTTTGGTCAAAATAAAGCTGAGCGGTAACCATTTTTTGATTTTGTTCATTTGTTATTGTTACATTTCCTTGCAAATCAATAATCTGCGTTCCTTTAAAGCTGATGGCATAATTTGCCTTTACAAAAGTTTTTTTACCACTATCGTCATACATCGTCAAGTTAATGCCTTTTGGAAATTGAGTAAATGGATATTCCACAGCCGCATAATCTAACATTTTTGGACTGATCAAAACTGATTTAATTCTGCCTGAGTCTGTATATTTTAAGTTGAAATCTTCTGCTTCGCCACTTGGAACAAATTCTGTGAATTTTATTTTTTGTACTTCTTTAAAATTACTCTCACAAGAAACTGTTTGAATAATTAAAATTACAAACAAAATAATTTTACAAATATTTGATTTCAAATAAAGCATTAATTATTAGGTATTAAAATTGTTTCGTTGATGTAACAACCAATTGTTAGATTTTTTCCAGCCATTTTAGCTTTTGAAATTTCTTGCTTGGTTGGCAATTTTGCCAAATTTTCATTAATTGTTTTATCTGCGTACTTTCTTAGATGCTTTTCGGCTTTTCCAGCTTTTTCTAATAATGTATTAATAAGGTAAAAAATTGCTTTTTTTTCAAAATCATTTTTTGCACATTCATTACTACTTATTTTATAGATTTCTACCAACGATAAATAGTAATTCCCAATATTGGCATCATTTTCAATAGCTTTTTTTAAATATTCAACAGATTTTTCATTTTCGTTAATTCCGAAAACAACCGTACTAATAGTATAAAATATTTTAGATTTTTCTGTTGGATTTTTTTCTAAGTCTGCCGCTTTATTAAAAAACATAACTGCTTTAGCTTTGTCATTTTTTAACGTTTGAACATATCCTAAATAAAAATTATTTCTTGATGTTGATTTAAAATCCTCAGATTTATTGACAATTTTCGAAAAAATTTCGTTATAATAACAACTTTTGTCGAACATTTCTGATGCCATAAAATTCAACCAAAAAACATTTTCTTTATTTGTTTCAAATGATAGTTGTCCGTAATTAAGCAAGTTTTCACAAGTCAAATAACTTGATATTAACCCTTTTGATGATTCCCTAACCAAATTCAACGCTTCTAAATCTTCTTGTTTTGATTTTAACTTTGCGCTTTCATTTATTGATAATATCGTAGTTTTTTGTTTTTCATTTAATAACGATAACTCAATATTAATTGCTTCCCTCAACTGATAATTTTTAGTGTCGATTGCAATATATTTCTCGATTAAATCGTGAAATTGCGTGTTGTTTTTTGGTTTTTTATATTCGTTTAAATACAACTCAAAATAAATGTATAAAGCACGTGGGTTATTGAAAGCTATATTTTTCTTAACAAAAAGGGTGTTTAAAATGTCATAAACCGTTTGCTTTTCATTCGGTCTATTATCATAAATGTACAAAGCCTTTTTTATTTCATTTCCGTTGTTATTATTTTGAAATTTTTTATCAAATAGATCATAAACTTTAATGATTTTGTCAATATTTGATAATTTTTCGATTAAAGTATTTGAGTATTCAATTTTGTTTAAATAAGTTTTTTCGGCATTCAAATAAAAATTTTCGTTTGCCGATGGACAATTTTTTAAAATTGTTTCAATAATTTTTTCTGCAGCAATAAAATCATTTTCACTTACTAAAACATCAATTTTAGCTTGATTTTCAATACATATTTTTATATTTTCTTGACTAAAAACTAGAAAAAATTTAAAAAAAATGAAACAAAAAATGAATTTTTTCATAAGCAATAAATTTTACAAAATTATTATTCAAACCTTCTCTTAACGAACCATTTATCATTGAGTGACAAACTAATGCTTAAATTAGTATAATCTTCGATGACCAATCCCGCCAATTTTGTACCTCTTCTGCCTTTTTCAAAACTAATATTCATGTTAGAAAACGTGCCACCCAAAGGCAACCCGAGACCGATTGAAATGTTTTGTTCATTGATAGATTTATTATTAATGACCAAACCCGAATTCTGATAGTTGAATCCGCCACGATAAGTAACTCGCTGAAAATAACTAGTGAAAGAGTTATATTTTGGGGTATAATAACCGCCCAATTTCAAAAGTGTCGATGTCTCGAAAGAAACATTACTTATGTTATTGAATCTTTCACCAAAATTGCTGGCGCTTTGATAAACAATTTCTGTTCCGATTTGCCATTTCCTATTTTCGCCAACGCCTACACCAAAACTCAATTTACTTGGTATTTTTATTTTATTTTCAGGTACACTAACTTCTGCTGCATCTACTGTTAATTGCAACCCAGCTGGTGAAAATTGTTCAATAGACACAAACCTTTGATTAGCAAATGTTAAATTAGATGCAGGTACAAAAGTCAAACCAGCCGAATATTGAATTTTAGATTTAAGGGTCGAGTTGTACATCAAACCGAGTGAAGTATTAATTCCGCTTGCGTTTGAAGTGTTGAATTCTCTAGTTCCAAACTCGATATCATTTGGATACTGAACACTATTTGTTGTTATTTTACCGAAATTTGATTCGACATTTATACCCGCACTTAAATTTTTATTGATGTTATAAGCCGCACTCAAAAATACTTTATTGATACTCCCAGAACCATCATAACTTTTAAATAAAATATCCGGACTTGGATTGTTAACCGCAATTTGATAGCCAACCGCACTAAAAGGCAACAAACCGAAGCTTACACCCAATTTTCCCAAAGGCAAACCAACAGCCAAATAATCAATTGAAGTTCTTTTGGCAACATTATCAGCAGCTGCAGTAGCTAAAACCGAACTGTTAGTGTTGGCTCCAACTGTAAAAGTAGTAAATGTCAATCTTGAAACTCCAGCTGGATTTTGAAGATTTATGTGCAAACTATCTCTAAAAATGCTCAAACCGCCCATTGCTCTTTGCTCTACCGAACCTTTAAATTTTAATTCTCCTATTCCATAAAATGAATACGGCGATGAAGTTGCGTCTTGACCAAAAGCAATAATTCCAATAAAAAGGCAAAAACTAACAAATATTTTTTTAAACATTTTGATTTGTATAATGATAAATAAAATTCAAACTTTCTAACAAAAAATTTGAATTGGCAAATATGGTATTTTTTAATCGGACTGCCAAAAAATCGGCATCGCCACCAGTTAAAATTATTATAAAATTTGAATTTTGAGCTTCAAATTGGCTGATAAATCCATTTATTTCATTCAATAAACCATTTACAACACCAGAATGTATGGCAGTTATAGTCGAATCTCCAATAAAATTTTCTTGATTTTCTAAATTTAATAACGGTAAATTAGCTGTATAATTGTGTAAAGATTCATATCTCAAACGAAATCCTGGAGAAATCGCACCACCAAGATACTGATTTTGATCATTTACATAATCATAGGTCACACAAGTACCAGCATCAATAATAAGGCGGTTACAATTGGGGAAATGCAAAACTGCTCCAGCGGCAAGCACCATCCTGTCTATCCCTAAAGTTTTTGGTGTTTGGTACAAATTCGTGAAAGGAAAACGTGTTTTGTGAGATATAAAATCAATTTTAACGATTCTTTCAAACTCCAAAAAAGCATTTTTTTCTAAATTTCCTACTGACGCAACAATTAAATTAGTGATTTTAGGATATTTTAATAAAATATTTTCTATTTCGCTAAAAAAAAAATCGCTGTCAAATACAAAACATTTAATTATGTTATTGTTCTCAAATACAGCGCTTTTAATTCGGCTATTTCCAATATCGATAGTTAAAATCATGAGTTAAATATATTTTGCAAATATACAAAATGATTTTTTTTTAATAATTGTTTTGTATAAATAAAAAACAGTGCTATATTTGCACCCGCGAAAGCAAGGTACCTTAGCTCAGTTGGTAGAGCAATGGACTGAAAATCCATGTGTCCCTGGTTCGAACCCTGGAGGTACCACTTGAATCCGAATAGAAATATTCGGATTTTTTTTATCGAATTGTTTTTAAAATGTTTTTTGCATTTTTAAACCAATAACAAAAAACTATCGATGCTTATAATTTGAATAGTAGTATTGGTCTATTTGTTTTTAAGAATTTTGATTTAAGTTTTCATAAATTTAAAAAAGTAAAACCCTATTATTCCAAACAATTACCAAAAATAATCCCAAATATATAATGCAAACCATAAATTTAATAAAACTTGAAGCCAAAAAACCAAGTATTGAACCAGTTGCTGCTTTCAAAGCGCGTTGTTTGTCTTGAAAATTGTAATAAATTTCGCCCAAAAAAGCACCTGAAAATGCACCAATAATAAATCCTAACGGCACAGGAATGAAAAAAAAGCCTAATAACATTCCGATATTGGTGCCCCAAATTCCATATTTGCTTCCGCCAAATTTTTTGGTTCCCTTGGCCGGAATTGTATAATCTAAAATCGAAATAGAAATTGTTATGAGGAGTGTAATTCCCAATATCCAATAATTATTTTTGACTACATTCGTTAAATAAAGTAATAAAATACCTAACCAACTAATTGAAGGCCCAGGTAAAACCGGCATAAAACTTCCGAAAACGCCAACTATTACACAAATTAAACCTAAAACCAATAAAAAAACATCCATAAATATAAATTTAGTATTTTTGAATAAAATTCAATGTTGCTATGACAAATGTAAAACAAATTATTTTCTCTTTTTATCTGTTTTTGGTATTTGCAAATTTTGCGAATGCTCAAACAGTAATAAAATTTGATTACGATGCCGATTTAAAAGCCAAATTGTATAAAAAATTACGCAACCAAACACTAAATTTTAGTAAAAAACAATTTGACAGCGTTTTCTTTGATTATTTCCGGAAAGAAGCCAATAAAAAAGTTTTATTGACTAAAGATGAATATTATAATTACACTATTAGAATAGCCATTTATTCGGAAAAATTAGGGCTTTTGTACAATGAACAAAAAAAAGATGCTCAACAATCAAAAAAAGATTGGTACGAAAAAATGTATCAGGATTATGTAAATTCTAAAAAATAAAAAATTGAAATATTTTACTTACATATTATTTATAATTTTTACTGCATGTCGTTATTTTGAGGAAAAACCAAGCGAAAAAGAACTTTTGGACAAGCAATTGAAATCCATCAATTGGCAAAAAGTAGATAAGTTTCCATGTCTGCTTGTTTGTGAGGTTCTCGAAAACGAATCAGATCAAAAAAAGTGTTTTTTAGATTATATTAAACAAACAATTTCAGAAAAACTAAACTCAGAAGTTAAAAAAAATTGGGGCAATAAAAATGATAGTTTATTGGTTAAAGTTACCATTTCAAAAAATGGCACGATAGATTTTTCTGCAATTAATAAAATTGAAAAAGACAGTATTATAAAAACCGCTCTTTATGGATTTCCGAGAGTTGTGCCCGCAATAAAACGAAGTATGTTAGTCGATTCAGAATTTATTCTAAAGGTATTGTACAAAACCAATTAAAAAACCTACCAATAACATTCATTGGCGCCTTGGGGTTGAATTTTTCTGAAAAACAAAAATTTGTACCACCATTTGTGTTTTGAAAATTCGGAATTTTTTAAATCTGTTATAAAAATTGTATCCTTTTTGTAAATTAAAGTTGCGGTAAGTTTTATATTTTTTTTTGACTTGACCCATTCTTTAGCTGCATATTTGAACTCGGTTATGGGCAACTTGTAACCAATTAGTTTCTTGGCTTTTAGAGAATCATGCAAAGCAAGAATTAAAACATTATCTTCTTCAAAATTGAAAATTTTTGTTTTTTTGGTGTCAATTATTAAATGATTACTTCTAGATTTCTCAGTCATTAAGTTGCTAAACATTGTGAAATTGGCAGTATTACCAAGCCCTATGTAAGTTCGTAAAGTCCAAAAATTAATCACCAATAAAACTGGAATAATACCTGATATATATTTTAATTTAAAATTGGTTTTTATTGGTTTGTAATTCCAAAAATAAACCATTACAAATGTCAAAAAACCGATACTAAATAAGCATCCAGAAACAAAATATACAAATTGTTTTTCTAAAAAAAGTCGTTGCATTAAAATCATTACAGCAAAAGAAACCATTGAAAACAAAGTATAAATTTTTAATCCAATTATATGACTTTTAAAAATTTCGAGTTGATTAAAATCAATGCAACAACACACAATTAAGAACATTCCTAAAGCACTAAAATCGGCATAAAATGACAAGGAAAGAAATAAATGAAAAGATAAAATAATTGTTGCAGCCCATTTTCTAGTACCTGAAAATAATAATCCGAAAGGAACAATCGATTCTAAAAACAAAGTTGAAAAATGAAGGAAATGTGAAAAAGCAGCATTGAACTCCATTTTAGAATTTGTAAAATTATCAATTGTTCCTTTCAAAATTGCATCGGAACAACTCGTACAAGGATTGAAAAAATCAGTATTCAATTTATGAAAACCAGTATAAAAATAAACCGTAACAACCGAAAACCTGAATAAAAACGAAAGAAATTCGGCTGAAAAATTAACTTTTTTATTAAAAATTTTACAACAAATAATAATCAATAAACCAATTGAAATAAAAATTTCTAAATTGCCATGATTGGACAATCTAGGAAATTTTGGGGCATAATAATAAAAATTAATCGCAATGTTTATAAAAACTGCCCACCAAAGTTTGTAATTCAAAAAAGTCAAACCAGTAAGGAGAAAACCAATTAAACCAAGATAAGGTTGAGCATGAAACAAATCAGAAAAATTGATGATCAATGCTGAATTGAAAAGTGTCAAAGCAAAAAGATATTTGGAATTAGAAATCCAATTATTTTCTAAAAAACGCAGCATAAATCGATTTTAAATTTTCTTAAAATAAATAACTATTTGTCAAAAAGACGGCTTTTCCATTTATAATTTCCAAAAAAAGAATAAAACGCCACCGAAACGCAAAAAAACGGATAACACAAACTTGAAATTACAGGAAAAATAAAATTATTTCCTTGAATAAAAATATTGGTTTTGAATATTAAAATGTAATCAACTATAAATTTTAATAAAAATAAATAAATCCAAATTTTGAAATGTATATAAAATAAACCAATTGCGAAAAACAAATTGGTTGCAAGCACAATTACAGCCAAAAACTTACCGAAAAAACCATCATAACTACCCGTTTTACTGGCCCAACGAACGCGTTGACTAAACAATTTTGACCAACTTTTTTCGGGTTTTGTGATAACAATTGAATCTTTATTTTTTAAATATTTGACTTTTTCAGGAAAATGTTTAAAAGCTTTTTGCAATAAAAAAACATCATCACCAGAGGCAATTTTGT
>JAYVIW010000059.1:0-22834 GCA_043769905.1 Bacteroidota bacterium | reverse complement strand
AAAAAGCCAAAAAGTTATCTCCGATTTTAGCCAAGAAACCTAAAAAAATAATTTAAATCCTATCTTAATTTATAAGATATTTGTCCAAAGAATAGGTCGCAGCATAGTATGCGCTTTCGCCTGATCAAATTTCTATTTAAAAGTAAGATACTATAAAAAATATTACGGATATTCTTTTTGTCTAAAAATTAGTTTTAAAAAAATGAAGTTCCAAAAAAAAATTTTTGCAAGAATTGGAGAACTAATATTGGAGATTGATTTTCTAAAAAAAAGCTTTTTTGATTTCTAAAAATGAACAAGAAAAAATGATTGATTTTAAAATAGCAAATCGCTGGTTTATATCCATAAAAATAACTGCTCGTCGACACTTTTTAACCATTCGTCGAAACTAAATTTAATTTCAACGAAAAAAAATGTTTGTTTGAACGACAAAAAATATATTTGGTATAGATAATAAAATAAATATGGTAAAGGCATTGAACATACTTTTGATTGAAGACGATGAAATTGAGGTAATGAAATTCAACCGAGTTTTAAAAAATATTGATTCTAATCATAAAATAGTTGAAGCTAATAATGGTGAAGAGGCTCTAGCGATTTTAAAAGAAAAGGAAATCATTCCTGATATTATTTTACTTGACCTAAATATGCCAAGAATTAGCGGTATTGAATTCCTTGGTATTTTGAAACAAGATTCGGTTTTAAAATACATTCCCGCCATAATTCTGACCACTTCAAACAATTATAGCGATATTTTAGAATGTTACAAAATTGGTATCGCAGGTTATGTTTTGAAGCCTTTAAAATATGACGACTATGTTGATAGAATTAAAAAACTTCTAGAATATTGGACTGTAAACGAATTAATTTCTAAATAAAACTGATATGTACGGAATTGTAAACAAAGCAATCGAGGATTTAGTAATTGCTAATTTTGGTGAAGAAAAATGGGAGGCTGTCAAAGACAGAAGTGGTGTCGATATTGACTTTTTTATTAGTAGCGAGCCATATGATGACGATGTTACATTCAAACTTGCAGTTGCAGTATCCGAAGAAATGAATATGACTGTTAGTGCTGTACTTATAGCTTTTGGCGAATGGTGGGTTATAAAAACAACGTCTGAAAAATATCCAGAATTAATGGATTCTGGTGGTGATAATCTTCGAGATTTTTTAGTAAATTTACCAAACTTTCATAACCGCGTGATGTTGATCTATCCAAAATTAACACCGCCCGAGTTTAAAGTTAGTGACATTCACGAAAATGGTTTAAGTTTACATTATTTTTCCAAGAGAGACGGATTGCAAGAATTTGTTCGCGGTTTGATTCAAGGATTAGGAAAAATGTTCAACACGCCATTATCGTTAGAATTAATTCAAACTCGAGATGATGGAAGCTCTCACGAAATTTTTAAAATAAATTGGTAATATGGATCCATTAGAGTATAATTTTAGCGAAAATAGTTTTAATAAATTATTCCCATTTTTCATTTTAATTGACTCCAATTTAAAAATAAAAAGTTTTGGTAAAAGTTTAGCCAAAATTTGTCCTGACATTGAAAGTTCACAGGTGTTTACAGATTATTTTGATGTTAGTAGACCGCATATTGAAAATCCAACTTATAATGAATTGGTTCAAAACACCAACCAAATAACTTTAATTAAATCAAAAAATCACCAAATTTCACTTCGTGGCCAATTCGAATTAATCGACAGTTCAATATTGTTTGTTGGCTCTCCATTGTTTGGCGCTATGAGCGAAGTTATCGAAAGAAAATTAACTTTACATGATTTTGCACTTCATGATCCGTTACTAGATTTGCTTCATGTTTTGAACAATCAAGAAAATAACACCAAAGAACTAAAAGAGTTATTAACAACAATAAATACTCAAAAAAATAAGCTAAAACAGGCTAATAAAGAAATCCACGATATTGCACTTTTCCCGACGCAAAATCCAGATCCATTAATTAGAATTGATACCAACGGAAACTTATTAAAAAGAAATCCAGCTGCCGAAAAACTTTCTGACTTTATTCACGATGGAGTTAGCTATGAAACCAGCGCTTTTTTTAAATTTATTATTACAAAAATTGATTTGGACATAGACCGTTGGATTTTTGAAGCAGAAAATCAAGGCAAACAATATTCATTTGTTTGTAAAAGCGTAAAAGAAGAAAATTATGTCAATATTTACGGTCGAGATATTACTTCACAGAAAAAAGGCGAAGAAGAGCTAAATAGGCTTTCATTAGTAGCAAGTGCCAACCCAAATGGTGTTGTTTTTACGCAACCTAACGGAATTATTTTTTGGTGTAATGAAGCTTATCTAAAACTTACTGGGTTTTTGCGAGAAGAAGTTATTGGAAAAACGCCTATCGAAATTGGTAAAACCCTAGACACCAATAATGACGATTTACAAAAAATGATAGAACCTTTTTACAAAGGAATTGCATTTGATATCGATTTAATGCATGCCCGTAAAGACGGAACCAGTTTTTGGTCTAAAAATAAAGGACAACCAATTTTAAATTCCAAGGGAGAAGTGATACAGTTTTTTGCTATTATTGAAGACATTTCTTTGAAAAAACGGTTCGACGATAGTTTGCAAATGGAAAAAGAAAAGTACCGAAGCATTATTGCTAATATGAATCTTGGACTATCAGAACTTGATGACAACGGTGTAATTACTATAGCGAATCAAAGTTTTGCAGACATAAGTGGTTATTCTATAGATGAACTAGTTGGAAAAAATGCCGCTGATTTATTAATAACCGAGGAAAGTTTAGAAATTTTTAACAGCAAATCTGATTTGCGTAAAAATGGAAAAACGGATTCCTATGAAGTTAAAGTAATTGATAAAATGCGAAATATTCGTCATTGGTTCATTAGTGGAGCGCCAAATTATGATGCAGCGGGCACTCGTATAGGCACCATAGGCATACATCTTGACATTACCGAACAAAAGAAACAGGAAGAAAAATTATATTTATTGTCATTAATTGCCGATAAAAATTTAAACGCAGTGGTGGTTGCTGATGCCAGCGGTAATATCGAATGGGCAAATAAGAGTTTTATTGATATTTCGGGCTATACAATGGCTGAATTGATTGGAAAAAAACCAGGACACTTACTACAAGGTAAAGAATCTAATCCAGAAACAATAAGTTATTTACGAGAACAAATAAAAAAAGGATTACCATTTAATTGCGAAATTATCAATTATTCTAAGCAAGGAAACAAATATTGGGTCAATATACAAGGTCAGGCATTGTACAACAAAGAAGGTGAAATTATTAAGTTTTTTGCTATTGAAGAAAACATAACTGAGAAAAAAGAATTTGAAGAAAAGAAAGAGTTTTTAGTAAAAAGTTTAGCACAAAGTAACAAAGAATTAGAAGATTACGCATCAGTAGTATCACATGATTTAAAATCACCTTTAAGGAGTATTCATTCTTTAATTTCTTGGATTAAAGAAGATAACGATAAACAATTAAACGAGCAGACTTTACAATATTTATCGTTAATCGAAGGCAAAGTCGAAAAAATGGATCATTTAATTGAAGGCATTTTAACCTATGCTAAAATTGATAAAGTTGATGTTGTTTCAGAAAGAGTCAGTATATACGAAGTTATTGAAAACATCATCAATGTCATCCATATTCCAAGTCATATTACAGTATCAATTATTGGCGAATTACCAATAATCAATGCCGATAAATTTAGAATGCATCAGCTATTTCAAAACATTATAGGCAATGCCGTTAACTATATAGATAAACCAATTGGTAAAATAGAAGTCAGCTGTCAAGAAGATGGTGCTACATTTATATTTTCAATAAAAGACAATGGACCAGGTATTGCAAAAGAAAATCAGGAAAAAATATTTAAAACTTTTCAATCGCTTGGAAAATCTGATAAATCAACAGGTTTAGGTCTTTCGATCGTAAAAAAAATAATCGAAACCTATAAAGGTAAAATATGGCTGGAGAGCGAAATTAATCAAGGAACAACATTTTTTATATCATTAAACATGTAATTATTATGAAAATAGTTCAAGCAACAAAAATTGAAAATCAAGATTGGAAGTTTTTGCAAGAAAATATTACTTTAAAAAATCCGTTGGTGCTGGTTTTTGGCAATAGATTTCTATTGGAAAACGACAAAATTATCGAAGAAGTTAGGACACATTTCCCCTATGAACATATTGTTTTTGGATCTACATCTGGCGAAATATCGCATACTAATGTAAACGATAGTTCTATTTCGGTAATTGCAATAGAATTTGAAAAAAGTTCTTTTATTATAAAAAGTGATAATATTCTAAATTATGATAAAAAAGCAAAAAAATTAGGACAAGTATTGTACAATGAAATGCCAAAAGAAAATTTGAAACATTTGTATGTGGTGTCCGAAGGAAGTTTTGTAAACGGCAGTGACCTCATTGATGGATTAGAACAAGATATGTACGCAAGTATAGCTATTACTGGCGGAATGTGTGGCGATGATGATCGATTTGAAAAAACATTAGCATCTTATAAAGAAAATCCAAAAGTCGGCGAGGTTGTTTTAATTGGTTTTTATGGCGAAACACTAGACATATCTTTTGCTAGTTTTGGAGGTTGGACACCATTTGGACCTGAACGAACTGTAACATCATCAAAAGGAAATATTTTATTTGAGATTGACGGAAAACCAGCATTAGATTTATACAAATATTATCTCGGAGATAAGGCAAGTGAGTTACCCCAGGCCTCATTGTTGTACCCATTAAATGTAAAAACAGATGGAAATTCTGAAGCAGTAGTAAGAACCATTTTGAGCATCAATGAAGCTAATAATTCTATGATTTTAGCTGGCGATGTACCAGTAAATTCGCACGTGCAGTTAATGATGGCGTCTATAGATGCAATAGCATCAGGGGCACAACATGCAGCAGAATTGGCTAACGAAAATCGTAAAAATCCAGCAGAATTGGCATTGATAGTTAGTTGTATTGGTCGAAAACTAGTCATGAATCAGCGTGTCGAAGAAGAAATAGAGCAAGTCCACGAAGTTATAGGTAACAATGTAGCAATCGCAGGTTTTTATTCTTACGGCGAAATCGCTCCTTTCAACGGAAAAAACAAATCGTGCGAATTGCACAACCAAACCATGACGTTAACATTATTTAGCGAGTAATGAATTCATTATTAAAAAGACAAATCGATAAGAAATTAAAAAATGGACTCAATGATATTGATTTGTTTTTCGATGCAATCGATAATTCCTATAACAATTTTGAGGATCAAATTTCTATGTTGCAACGGGCTATGAAAATTAACTCCGACGAATTATTTCTTGCTAATCAAAAACTACGTGATGAAGCACAAGGATTGAAAGAAATCAATAAAAATCTTCAAAATATTTTAAACTCAATGAATCTAGAAAATAATTTTTTGGCCAATACAGCCAAGCTAAATTCAGCCGATTATATAAAGGAGCAATCTTTAGAAATTATTAAAATTAATAAACAACGAGAAGAGTTACTTAAAAATTTAGAAAAACAAAATCAAGAGTTAAACGAGTATGCTCACATGGTTTCACACGATTTGAAGTCACCGTTGCGAAGCATTGATACCTTGATCAATTGGTTTAAAGAAGACAATGCTGCCATTTTAGATGAAAAAAACAATAAAGCACTTGATTTAATTTTATCTAATGTTGAAAAAATGGACTTACTGATCGCAGGAATTTTAGATTATTCATCTATTGATAAATTAGAAACCACAGACCGTACAATTGATTTAAATATCTTAGTTGAAGACCTAATTAAAATAATTCCAAATCCACATAATGTAGTTGTAACTTTCAAAAACAAAATGCCTACCGTATTTGCAAATGATTTTAGACTAAAACAATTGTTTCAAAATTTAATTCAAAATGCTATCAAATACAATGATAAAGAAAAAGGTTTTGTTGAAATAGGAAGCATAGAAAACGAGCACGAAAATGAATTTTACATAAAAGACAATGGTATCGGAATTAAAGAACGCTATCAAGATAAAATATTTAATATATTTTCTAAATTAGAAAATAAAGACCAGTCATCAGGAATTGGACTGTCGATTGTTAAAAAGATTGTAGATTTATATGGCGGAAAAATCTGGTTGGAAAGTCAAGAAAATATAGGAACAACATTTTATTTTAATATACCAAAACGATAATGGAAAAACCTAATTCAGATTATATCGATCAGTTGTCAGGTGATAACGAAGAATTTAAAAATAAACTTATTGGAATCTTAAAAAAAGAATTGCCCGAGGAAACAGTAATTTATCAAGATCTTATTCAAACTAAAAACTACAAATTGGCATCTGAAAGTGTTCATAAATTGAAACATAAAGTTTCTATTCTTGGTCTTGAAAAAAGTTACTATATTGCCGAAGAATTTGAAAATAATTTAAAACAAAATTTAACAGACTTACAAACAGATTTTGAAATAATTTTAAAATCTATGCAGGATTTTGTAGATAAATTATAAAACCCTATTGGCTAATGAATTGCATTTTAATAGACGATGAAGAAATAGCAAGAGCAATATTAGCTCAAATTATTTCTAGAAATAAAGAATTAAAATTATTGCAAGAGTTTTCAAACGCCATGCAAGCTATAAAATATCTAAATCAAACTGATGTTGATTTGATTTTTTTAGACATTCATATGCCCGATTTTACAGGATTTGATTTTATTCAAACCATAAAAAATCCGCCAAAAGTTATCTTGGTAACTTCCGACAAAAACTTTGCCATTGAAGCTTTTGAATATGACTGTATTGTAGATTATTTGGTAAAACCTATTACCGAAGAACGTTTTCAAAAAGCTATAATTAAAGCTAATGCATCTCAAAATAATAGTCCAAGTTCATCACAAGAAAATACGGGAATTCTTGAAGATAATAACAAAGAATTCTATATAAATATAGACCGACGATTAATAAAAATTGAATTTGAATCAGTGAATATTGTCGAAGCCAAGGGAGACTATATTCATATCAAAACCGAAACAAAAAACTATATCGTACATTCTACATTAAAAAAAATAGAAGCCAAATTGCCCAAAGATTTATTTCTTAAAGTTCACCGCTCCTTTATCATCAATACCAATAAAATTATTGATATTGAAGACAATAGCGTTCTAATTGCCAAAGATGTCGTACCAGTAAGTCGCGCCAATCGTCCCGAATTAATTAAACGTTTAAATTTGCTCTAACCACTTATCGATACTTTCTCGTAGTTGAACTTCATTTGTTTTTGATTAATCTAATAATTACAGGGTAACTCAATTTGTAATTTATATTTGTATCATAATTAATTAAAAAATGAAATTATGACCCGAATATATCTGTTGTTCACATTATTTGCAAACTGTAGTTTTTTTGCCCAAAGTTATCAGCGGCTAGAAAACAATAATGCTGAAGGAGCTCTTTCTTACATTTCATCAAGTCCATTAAGTGCCACTATTTCTTATTCAAAAAACAGTATTAATGATAATTTTGCTCATGTAATTCCAAGCACTGGAGTGTTTGGAACGGAAACAACTTTTGTATCTAGCCAAACCGATTTAGGAGAAACAAATAGTTTACTTGATGTTTATTCGGTTGATTATTATCAAGGTACAAATAGAGTTGCTTCAGTTTTAGCAACCTCAACTGTTAATGGAATCAACGGTCACTCAAAAGCAATTTGCGATCGTTTGAACAATTCAACGCTAGAAGACATTCGTACAATTCAACTAAATGAGTATGAAATTATAATGGCAAAAATCAAAAGAGCCAATGGTGAGGTTGCGGTTGCCTTAAATTTTTCGGTACAACAATTGAGTAATGAAAACAAATTACACAGTTACTGGAATAATATTCGATATCCTTCTGGAAATTATTTAAACTTTCAAGTCTGGGGATCGTCAATAGACCAAGTTTGTAGCATAACAAATTATATTTTGATGCAGTTTAAATTGCAAAAACCTTTAAATGAAGCTGTTGTTTCTAATAGAGTTCCATCGGTTTTTGCTAATAAAGGTTTTTATAAAAACGGACAATTGAATTTAAAATTAGCCAATAAATCAAACGTATCATCATTAATTTTTTCTGAAAATAAGAAAACAGCTCAGATTTCAGCGAGTGAAAATAGCATACAAAATATTACACTATCAGCTGCACTAGAACAAGATATTTTTATTGCAACGGGAGGTTTGTTTGATATAGGATTTACTATTCAAGAAAATAACACAAAACATTTAGCAGATGGTTCTTGGGGAGCGAATTATCTAAATACAGAAACAGTTATAGACCAATTATCAATTGAAAACAGCACAAATTTGGTGAAAGCAAAAGAATACCGTATTGAAAGAAATATTGCTGTCGCTGGTCAAGTTTTTGGAACTGTAAATTTATTTAGAAACTTTTTGCCAGGTGAATTAAGTTTTGATGCAAGTGCTTATTCTTCAGTTCAATTTTCATTACAAAATTCGTTACCAGTTGAAGTAATCTTGGTTACAGAAAACATAACCAATTGGAACAATAGATTGCGAATTTTGCTTCCTGCAAATGCTAAGACAGCCGATTTCAATATTGCTTTATCTAATTTTACAAATGCATTGGGACAAACGCTTACTAATGAAAAAATTAAAGGTTTTGTATTCTCTACTATTGGAAACTATGCAGCATTTCAACCATTTTCAATTGCACTTTCTAATTTGAAATTAGGTGGCACGGCATTAGTTAATTCAAATTTCAATATTTCTGTTGCAACAAAGATGTATAACTATCCAAATCCTTGTCGAGAATCAACGACAATTGTCTTACCAAAAAAGTGTACAAATGCAATCGTTTCAATAGTCGATATTTTTGGTAAAATTATTCAAAATAAAAGTTATGATTTGACTTCAAATGAAATCTCAATAAATTTTAGTGGATTGACTGCTGGTATATATTTCTTTGAAGTAACTACTAATGATGATGATAAATACACAACCAAATTTGTAAAAAAATAAATTTCAAATAACTACACCCAGAAAAGTCATCTTCACAGATGACTTTTTTTTATTGTTTTAGTTTAAAAATAGGTTTGCTAAACAAATCCCAGTACAATCTAAATCCAAATTCTGAATAAGTAAATCCAGATGCTGCCGCAGATGCAATATTACTTTTCAAACCATATATATTCATCAACAATCGGTCTGAGCATTTATAGCCCAATTTGGCTTGAATTCTATAAGTGGCTTGTTGATCTAATTTCTCGATAAATTGAAATCCGGTCGCCACATTCAAATTATAAAATAAAGAATGTGTTTCGGCAATTTTTTCATCTTTCAATAGTTCTACAAATACCTCATAAGCATTGAACTGACTTGGACTAAAATAAACCGTTGGTACTTGGTCTTTAAACGAGATGAATTGATAATTGAATCCACCTTTCAAAACAGGTTTTGATAAAAAACTGTAATACAACGATGTAAACAATAAATTACGAGTATTATTATCAGATTGTGTGGTGTGAAAATATTGTGTAAACCAACCCAAATTAAAATTTGAACCAATGTTATAATTGAAATAATAGTTGTTTGCTGCAATTTGTTTGTCAATCAAATCAGTATTGAAATTTTGTAAATCGCGTTTGTAACCTATATCAAGATCTTGTAATTTTAATGGCTTTATTTTAAAAAAAGAATTAAACAACACTGACGTATAACTTGTTGTTGTTGAATTTGCTGAGGTAAGACCACCATCAACATTAAAACTTATTTTTGGATGAAATTTATAGGACGCACCGATTAGAAAATCATTGGCAGTAGCATTTACTTTGGTTACTGTATTTTCGGTTTTTCGGTATTGGTAGGTGGTGTTGAAAAACCATTTTGCAGAGACGGGAAAAATAATTTGTGTTCTCGAAGTAACGGCAGTATTGTTACCATTATCAAAAGAATAACTTAAAACTTCTTCCAATGTTGGTGTGTGTTCTTTTTTTAATTTCTTTAAAAAATTAGTAGCATCGTTTTGATTTTTGAAAACGTCCAAGGTTTGATAAACTGCTTTTATCGATTTATCAATTTCACCAGCAGCATAATAGGCGTTGGCAATTCCTAAATTCCCATCGAACGATTTTGCATCGTTTACTAAAATGTTTTCATAGTAGGTTATACTTTCATTAAAATTACTTTTATAAATTGCTAAGGTGGCTGATAATGCTAACAACCAATTTTCGTTTGCATACTGTTGGTTTAATGCTGCAATTTGTGTGGCTGCCAATTTATATTTTTTGTTCCAAATAAGGGCTTGAACATAGCGTTCTTGCGTTTGTTTGATCAATTTTTCATCATTGGTTTCACCAATTTTAGCCTTTGCTTTTTCCGAAATTTCAAGCGCTTTACTTTCTTTTCCAGCAATATGTTCCACTAATGATAATCCGTTTAATGCTAAAATAGGGTCAGAAGCGGATAGCAAGTTATACGTTTCTCGACCTTTTTTGCTGTTTTTTGTAATCAAATACAAGTTAGCTTTATTGAGCACTGTTTCTTTATCATTCGGAAAGTCGATTAGAATTTCATTGTACAAAGTTTCAGCTTCGGTATATTTTTTTTCAGAAACCATTTCGTTAGCATAACCTAATTTGATGTATTTTCTAGAAATCAAAGCACCACCATTTCCGGGAGACAATTCTAACGCCTTATTTACATACGATAAAGCGTCTTTAAATTCTTTTAAATTTGATAATGTGTTCGCAAAACCAAGGTGCGCAACAAAGTTGGTTGGGTTTTCAGCAACTAATCCAGTGTAATAGATCTTAGCATCATCAAATTTTTTATTCCAAAGCAAAGATTCGGCATAATTTAATTTTATTTCTAAATCAGTGGGATATTCTGTTTTCAAATCGGTAAACAAAGCAAGTGCTTTCTCGGGATCTTTATTTAATCCAACTGCACGGGCATAACAAAGTCGTGCCGTTTTGTTTTGAGGATAATCTTTTAATATAATTTTAAAGAAAATTTCTGCTTTTTCAAATTCGCCTTTTTCTAAATTAGAAAAACCTTCGCTCATATTTTGAGCATTTACTGCAAGGCTTGCGAGTATAATTAAAAAAGTAAGTGTTTTTTGAAATGATTTCATTCGGTTATAATTGTATTAATGAACGTGCAAGTTAATCATAAACATTTGATTATTTGGTCATATTTATAAGTTATTCATCGAGAAATAAATAGTATAATTTTAGGTTTCATTTTTTTGTAACAAGATAACAAGTTGCAAACAAAAGGCATTTCTCTGCAAAAAATATATATCGTTGAAAATTTTCAACGACTTGTTGATTTTAGTTTTTTATCAGACAAATTTATTTTTTTTGATATCCTTACAGATAAACCGCTGACCAGCTAATATTATATTACATTTTAAAAATAATTTTTTTCATATCTCTGGATATTAAAATGATAAAGTTAAATAATAATTTCAATTGAAAAATTTAATTTATATATTGCACTTTAATTTTTTAACTGCTGGTATTAAGCAGAAATAAATCAAATGACAACAACAAATTTCAACTTGCCATTTATTAAGAAACAATTGACTGCTGAACAGTTTTTTATGTTGTCAATGGTGTTTGTAAATGCGGGAAATTATGTGTACAATTTGTTGTTAGGAAGAATCTTAGGACCAGAAAAATTTGCCAATGCCGCAATTTTAATCACTTTTTTATTGATTTTATCTTTTGTAGGTATGGCTTTTCAAGTTGTTACCACAAAATATTGTGTTATTTATGAAAACAGCAAAGCTTATATTTTCAATAAATTAATGTATCAATCGGCCTTGTTTTCAGGTATTTTTATTGGCATTTTAATCATTTTTTCGAGTACATACCTACAAAATATTTTTAAAACAGATACTTATTTGATGTTTGTAATCTTTGGATTTGCTATTCCTTTATACTTTTTGATGAGTGTAAAAAGAGGCATTCATCAAGGTGAAAATAAACTGATTGATTTGTCTAAAACCTATATTTTTGAAATGCTCAGCAGATTGTTGGTTACATTTTTTCTAATATTTTTATTTTATGACTATACTACTTCAATACTTGTTGCTGTTGGCATTGCAGTATCGTTTGTTTTTGGATTAATTCCCATCAAAATTAATAAATCGAACAATGCAGTTTCTACTTCTGGCGATACAATAGAAATTAAAGAAATTGCTTCGTTTTTTGCATTAACCGCTTTTTATGAATTTACACAAATAATTATAAACAACAGCGATGTTATTATGGTAAAACATTTTTTTGGCAACACCGATTCTGGACTTTATGCGTCGCTTGCATTAATCGGACGAGTGGTATATTTTGTTGCCTGGATGTTCGTTATGCTTTTACTGCCTAAAGTTTTGCAATTAAATAAGGAAGGAAAAAACACAAAACCCATTTTATTAAAATATGTTTTTTATATTTTATGTTTGTCATCGGCAATAATACTCGTAACTTGGTTATTTCCAGAAACTGCTATTTTAGTGCTATTTGGTGACAAATATCTAGCAATATCATTTTTATTGTGGAAATATGCAGTCGCAACCTCTATATTTGCAATAGCCAACATTTTTGCCTATTATTTTTTATCCATAAACAAATATTTGCCAGTTGTCATTACCGGAATTTTAGGATTCACACAAATTGCACTTATCGGCTTGTTTCACGAGTCACTTGAACAGGTTGTAAACATGCAAATTATAGCAATGTCAATTTTATTATTCTTTCAATTATTATTTTTCTTTTATCAAAAAAAGACAGAACAGGTTTAGATTAAAATACAATTAAAATTTATGAAAATAGCAATAGTAACCGCATTTCCCCCAAGTAAAGTAACCTTAAATGAATATGGCTATCATTTGGTTAAAAATTTTGTCAAGAAAGAGGCAATTTCAAGTTTAATATTAATTTGTGATAAAACAAACGAAGTCAAACAATTAGATTTTGAAAAGTCCGAAAAAATAATTTTAAACGAATGTTGGGAATTTAATAGTTATTTGAATTTGTTGACAATCATGAAAGCAATTTTTAAAGAAAAGCCAGATGCCGTTTTGTTCAATTTGCAATTTGTGAAATTTGGAGATAAAAAAATACCAGCTGCATTGGGTTTAATGATTCCTATGTTTCTTAAATTTTTTGGTTTCAAGACCATTGTCTTATTGCACAATATTTTGGAGCAAGTAGATTTAGAAAATGCTGGATTTACGTCTAGTAAATTGGCTCAAAGAATTTATAATTTTATTGGTACCACATTAACAAGATGTATGCTTAAAGCCAATTTTCTTGCGGTTACTATAAATAAATACGTAGAAGTATTAAACAAAAAGTACAAAACCAATAATGTTGTTTTGATACCTCACGGCTCATTTGAAACCCCACAAAATCCAAATTTTGAATTGCCCGCTGACCCAAAAAAAATAATGGCTTTTGGAAAATTTGGCACCTATAAAAAAGTAGAAATTCTAATCGAAGCACTGCTAATTATTAGACAAACCAACCAACAACCTATTCAAGTAGTTATTGCAGGCACAGATAGTCCAAACACACCGGGTTATTTGCAATCGGTACAAGAGAAATATGCTGATGTAGAAGGAATTATTTTTACTGGTTATGTTGAAGAAAATGATGTAGAACGAATTTTTAACGAAAGCACCGTTGTTGTCTTTCCGTACACGTCAACCACTGGCAGTTCGGGAGTTTTGCATCAAGCAGGAAGTTATGGAAAAGCGGTTGTTATGCCAGATCTTGGCGATCTTACTTTGTTAATAGAAGATGAGGGATACAAGGGTGAATTTTTTAATCCTGAGAGTGCCAGCTCATTGGCAATTGCAATAAATAAAATACTTGAAAATGACACCTATAGACTGGAACTAGCACATGCCAATTATAAAGCGGCTTGTGCCTTATCAATGGATAAAATTGCTGACATGTACCTCGAAAAATTCAACCAAATTGCTTAGTCGTAGGAAATAAACTTAAATGAGGGTTTTATTTTACCGTTCAAATCAATAAAGCCAAAGTTTTTTTGTTTGTTCTTTTGCCAAGGCCATTTTCCAGCAACCTGATCGGGAACGCTTGGAAAATCATATAATGTCCACGACATAAATGCAAGTTTATTTTTTTTGAATATAGCTTGCATTTTTTTGTAGTATTCGGCTTGATCGTCTTGATTATTTCCTGTCCAGTTCCAAAAACCTTTGTATGATGGAACACCAAATTCTTGAATGATTATTGGTTTTATAGTAGCTTTAACTAAAGTTGCATATTCCGTTTCAAAATCGTTGATGGCATTATAAAAATGGTAAGAAACAATATCTACCCTTTTTTCTAAATTGGTGGCTTCTTGAGCGTTTGACCAACCTATTGTGACCAAATGATTAGGATCGTTCTCTTTTATAACAGTAATCATTTGTTGCAACCAACGCAATACATTTTTTTTATCGCGATTTTCAAAATCTAAATTAGGCTCGTTTTTAACATCCCATGCCAGAATGGCTTTATGATTTTTAAATTCCGTGACGATCTTTTCGGCATGACGACTAGTCAAAGTCCAACTTTCCAAGGTATAATCACTATAAAAATCGAATAAAGTAACAATTACCTTTAGATTTTTTGCTTCTGCTAAATCTAATAAAGTTTTAAGCTTTTCTAGTTTTTCAGGTTTTATGTCAGCTTTGCCAAAATCGTCATATTGAATAAAAATCCGAATCGAATTCAAATTTGCTTTTTTGATAATGTCAAAATCTTGGGCAATTGTATCTTTATTAAAATGATTGCCAAAAGTGTCCCAAGCAGAATTTTTTGGATAATAGTTAATTCCTTTGCTAATAAAATCAACATTGTTGTACTTTATTTTTCCCCCAATAACTTTAAAGGCCGGATCAGCTATCAAAGTATCTTTTTCAAATGGTTCAATTGCCGTTTTTTGTATGTGACGCACACGCCAAAAACCATCTTCCAACAACATCAAAACTTTATAAGTTGCGGTATCTTGAACTTCGGTAATTAGTTTTTTATCTTTAAAAACTTTTTGGTATTCAATTACATTTTTATCTATAAAAACTATTTGCTGTCCATCTTCACTATAAAATTCTAATTTTGGTTGGTGTTTTAAAGTAGTACTTTCTATACTAACTTTGTTTTTCAAATTATACCCGATACTATTGTACAAATTAATCCGTGCATTTTGTGTATAATAATCTTCAATACCTTGTTTTTTGTTGTTTTCAAACGATTTATTTTTGACATACCATGAAAATAAATAATCTTTTTCGATTGTTTTTAAAGTGTTTGGCTCCATAACTCGGCCGACATTATTTAGTGCTGCCCAAGAAACTTTTGGCATATAGGTATTTATAGTTTCTTTTTCTAAACGCAACATCGAACTTCGCTCGGCGCCAGTATTTAAATAAGCTAAAACACTGCTCAAACCAAATAGCAAAAGTACATTTAGTAAAATAAATGATGTTATTAATACAAATCGCATGGTTGTTTTATTATTAATTGTCATAATATAGGGTAGTAGTTTTTTTTGTAATTCCCAAAACGGTAATTTCAAATTGATACTGTTTTTCTTTATAAAAATCTGCTGAAAGTTCAAAACTTGCACCTCCTTTTAAGGTGTCTTCTTGTAAAGTATTTATTAGTTTATTTTCATGAAAAACTTTTACTACTACTTTTATTCCATCAGGAACCAATTGATTCATAAAACTTTTTATAGGTCCAACGGTAATTGTTCTATTTTGGTTTGAAAACCTATAATTAAATGTTGAAAGTACAGGTTTGTAATTGATAACGAGCGAATTACTTTCGGCAATTCCAGTTACAAATCCTTTAACCGAATATACCTCTTGATGGTCAGGATGCAAAATTTGAGCCATTGCGATGCCGTTTATCGTAGTTCCAAAAGTTTTTAATACTAAGTCATTTGTGGTTTTAATAATAAACGAAACCAAAGTTCCATCGCTAACCGTATTTTCAAATTGATCTTTAATAATCGAAGTTGTAAAACGTGTAATCTGATTTCCATCAGCAAATTCGTGATTTCTAGTATAATCAATAGTAAAATTAGATGCCAAGTTGGGATAAATTTCGGCTTCTATTTCGTTGGTAACAATCGTGTCACATTGAGTGGAAACTAATAATTTACCTGATTTTAACGGTGAAAAAATATCATACCAAGCGATAAAATCTTTTGTTTTTAAATTAAAATTGCTAACATTTTGCATAAACTGATGTTTTAAGATTACATCGGTATCATCTTTTTTTGGATTGTCATATGCATCGGTTGGAATCGTAACCACCATCGTGAACTCTTTTCCTCCAGCTAAAATATTTGGAGGCCCAAGATAGTTTTCGATAACAGTTTTGGTATTATCATTTGGGATAATTTCAAAAGATCCTGTTTTAATCGTTTTGTTATTGTTAATCAAAAACCAAGAAACATTGCCTGTTTTTTTACAATAATTTTCTGGTATTTTAAAAATATAATTTCCTTTTTCGATTGTTGCATCAAGTAATGTTTTTCCGTAGGAATGTATGATGAAAAGTTGCGATTCTTCTTTTTCAGATTTGGAATGAAATTCTAGTTCAATTCTTTTTCCGGCGATAAAAATTTTATTTTTCGAAACCAATTCAAACGACACTTTTTTATCCGAAACCAAAGTAGTTCCGAATGCCAAAAGGAGTAAAGCACTTAGTAAAAACAATAGGTAAATTCCTTTTTTCATTATCGTGGATTTCCTAAATAATTATTAATTTCGATTTTGATATAATTAAATCCGTTGCCTTCTATTTTTTGTAATTGCTCGTGATTTTGGTTAGGTTTTCGATTTGGAACTACTGAACTTGAAATGGATTCATTGTCCAAACCATTTACAAAACAATTTTCTAAAGAGGATTTTAATATTCTGCAATTTTTTAAATTCAGTAATTCATAATCAAAATAGTTTTTACGCTGCACGCGAACGCCTTCGCGCATGAAGAAATGATCTACATAAACCAATTCTTTTTCAGAATTATAATACGATACTAAAATTTCGGGAATTGTGCTTTCTTGAATTCCAAAATTAAAAAGTGCTCCTTTTAAATGATTGTCTTCTATGGCAAAATCAGAGAGCGCCACTTGTGTATATAAATCTGTGATTGCCACATTTCCAGCACATTGAATATCAAAGGTTACAGGGTTTTCTTTAATATCTAATGGTGAAAATTCGTTAGGATTGAATGTTTTTGGTTTTACATCTGTGTTTTTGACCCAAGCAATGCCTTCAAAATTGACCTTAAAACTGGTAATTTCCTTCGGCATTAATTTGTGTTTGATTTCGTATTTAGAATTGAACGATGCTAATTTTTTATCGTTTTTATCATACAAAGTAGCTTTCAAAACCACGTCAGCTGGAACATTATCTACATTTTGAACTTCTCCAATTATGATATATTGATTCTTGTACTGAATTAGTTTTGCTGATAAAAATTCTAAAACTGGTTGTTTTAAAACGTCATCGTGATACGTTATTTGTGTTGAAACGGCACGTCTTCCGTGTTTGAAATATTCTGTTCCGTTATTGGCAAGAAATTGATCGGGTGGAATATCCAAATCGATTTTATTTGGAACAATATACCATTTGCCTTTTGCTTTAATAACTTGATGAGTGTAGTTTTTTTCAATGATTTCCAAAGGGGTTACCCATTTTGTTTTTGCAATGATTTTGGCAGCATTTTTGGTTTGATTTGCTATTTGAATGTCTATTGCGTCCAATTTGGCATACGAATTTAATATGCCATCTTGAACTGCGGTTTCCAACATAAATTGCGATAGCGATTTGTTTCCCTTTGAATCCAAATAGGAATATGCTTTTTCAAATTCTTTGAAATCAATAGCATCATAATAGGCTTTTACTACGTTTTTCGGACTCAATTGCGACGAATTGTTGACATAAAATTGATAGATAAAATAGCATATAATTGCCAGTACAATTCCTGTCCACAAATGAAGGATTGTAACTAACTTGCGCGAAAATTTTTTGTAATCAACAACAAATTTGAAAAAATCAGGTTGGGTTATTGGTTTAAGTTTTAAGGCTTGATAAAATATCATCTGAATATTCAAAACGAAAGCGATAACTATCGTTAATAGTGGAATTATGCCCCACATCAATTTTTGATATAAGGGAACATCCTCAAACGGAAGAATTTTGGATAATGGAGGCACGTTGAGTTTTTCCCAAACCATAATGCCGTTTTCTAGCTGTGTCAATCTGTGCCAACCACAAAAATATAAAATTGGATCATAGAATTTATCATTAGAAAAAACATATTTCAGATTGTATTTTTCTGGAACCGTTAAAAATTGTTGCAGTGATCCAATGCCTTCCAAACCTCTAAATTTTGAATTTTCCAGGCGTTCAACAGCTCTTGAAGTGAGTTCGGGCAATCGTCGTGCCGAATGATAATTGCCATCAACAGTTAACGCTTTGGTTTGATATGATAATGTTGCCATTTGGTCGCCAAAACCTAAAGGTAAATAGCGCCATTGATCGTGCTGGTCTTGGTTTAAGAAATTGATGATTGGTAACGTATTGATTTTTTGTGGTTGAAACGGACGGAAATAACCTAGTGTTATTGTAAAAATTGCCATGAACAAAAACGCCCCAGCAAACAGAGCAGACAAAATTTTATAATAAACTGATCCAAATCGTTCTTGTAAATTGGTTCTCAAATCGCCTTCGACTAATCGATAGGCAAATTCTCCAAACATAGGTAAACTCATTATGGCAGCCCAAAGCGTAAAGCGGTCAAGCGTTAAAATGTTAAAGGCATTAGAGCCTAAAACTTTTAATGGAATAGGGGTAGTGCCACCAGTTCCTAAAACAGTTAACAATGATATTGATAATCCAAAGAAAATATAACGTTTGCTGTAATATCTGTAAAATATATATGGCAATAAAAACAATAGAAGTCCCCAAGGAATAACAAAAAACATCAACCCAGAAGAAGTTACTTCAAGAAAATTATCACGACTTCCATGTGGAATTGGAACTTGAGTAATTGGATTGTTTTTAGAATTAACCCAATACGGAAAAATACAAAATACAATTAAAAATACAGCCGTAAATCCAAATGCGATGATTCTTTTCAACAAAGAAAAAGTCGTTAGAACAAACAATTTTAATTTAACTTTACTATATGAATTCACTTTTTCACGAGCGACATCCATAACCGTCATATGCTTAAACGCATTTAATGTAATTTCTTTGGAGGAGTACACTTTTTCACAAGCAACATCCATTACAGTCATTCCTATTAATGGAAAAATAAAAAATATCATTCCAAATAAAGGCGTAACATGATGCGAACATACTGTAACTGCAATTAATGAAATTGAAGTAAAATAATATTTTTTTTGTCCAGTTTTTATCCAAAGATAAATTTCAGGCAATGAATGCATCAAAATAGAAATTCCAACTATACTAGGCAATTGACCAAAAACATGAAGTGTTTCAACAAACGAAGAGGAAAAAACGGCTAATAAAGCAGCATATCCAGCAACATTTCTATTACCTGTAATTAAAAGTGAAAATCGAAAAACACCAGTAATAAAAAGTAGAATCGCAATTATGGCAACAGTGAACAATCCGAATTTTAATCCACCGATGAAAGACAATATCCCAATGCATTGATGAACCAATGGCGGATAACCCATAACGGTAAAGCCTGTGTACCAACTATAATTCCATGGTTCAAACCAACTGTTAGCATAATGATTACCAAAGAATAAATGAATCAAAGCATCATAAGTATTTTCTAAAGTGAAAAAAATAGCACTTCCATGAAAAACCAATCCGATTAATAATGCAGACAATAAATATTTATTCGATTTCTCTCTCACTAATAATTTTTTTAATAAAGTTGTAAAAGTAAATAATAATAATCTTAAAAAAATAAAACTACTTGGCAATTTTTTTTATATTTGTCTTAACCCAAATAAACCCCAAAAATGAAAATATTAATTGTAGATGATCAGGAATTAGTACTCTTGTCATTAGAAAAGTGCTTAATCGACTTAGGCTATCAAGTATACACTGCAAAAACTGTTGATGACGCAATTATTTGCTATGATAAAGAAATCCCAGATTTGGTCATAACCGACATCAATTTAACGATATCGGATAACAATATTGATGATGAAACTACCTATACAGGGTTAGATATAGTAAAATATATCAAAGTGACCAAAAATCATAAAACGCCAGTAATGATTTTGACAGGAAATACAGATGAAAATTTACTTTCACAAGGTTTTGAATTAGGAATTGACGATTACATGAAAAAACCTTTGAGTTTTACAGAAATTGCTGTGAGAGTAAAAAAACTTATCGGAAGCAGCACTCTTGAAAATATAAAAGTTGATAAAAACAGGTTTATACAAAGTAATATTATTGGAGTAGTTATACCATGTTACAACGAAGAAACGCGATTGTTGGGAGATGATTTTAAAACGTTCATACATAAAAATTTAGGATATCATTTGTGTTTTGTAAACGATGGCAGTAAAGACAAAACTTTGCAAGTATTGCACGAATTAGCAAAAGGCAACGAAGATAGAATAAGCATTTATGATTGTGAGAAAAACGGTGGCAAAGCGGAAGCAGTTCGTTTAGGAATGCTGCATTTGGCAAAACAGTCACAGTTTAATTATATAGGGTTTTTAGATGCGGATTTATCTACTGATTTTGAGGACTTTAATGATTTAGCCACAACGATTTCAAATTCTAATTTTAAAATTGTAAGCGGCTCAAGAATCAACCGAATGGGTGCAGATATTACCAAGCAATCAGCAAGAGCGATTATTAGCAAAACTATAAATTTCTTTATTCGCAAAACCTTAGGTATGGATTTTAAAGATACACAATGTGGTGCTAAAATTATGACCAAAGAAATCGTAGAAAAAACTTTTCAGAAAAAATTCTTGACCAAGTGGCTTTTTGATGTAGAAATTTTCATGAGAATGAAAAAAATATATGGCGATCATGAAGTGCAAAATTTAATATGTGAACAACCATTAAAAAGATGGATTCATGCTGATGGCTCTAAATTATCTATGAAAGATTCCGTGAAAATTGTTTTTCAAATTTTTCAAATTGCATTTCACTACAGATAAAAAGATAATTGTAATTCTACATTATTACAAATTATTCGTTTGTTTTAAATGGCATAATCCAAAGACTATAATACTGTTTGGTAAATAATTATTTGATTTGAATTCAAATTTGTTATTAAGTTAATAGTCATTTCTTCAAAATATATATTTTTGTAAAATACTTGATATTATTTTTTTTGTTAATTATTTTTATTAGCCATGAACAAAAATATTATTTTTTTATCTTTTTTCATTAGATAACTTCTTCAGTTATTTTTTTTAAAAAAATCAGAAATAAGTAGGTCAAAGTGCTAAAAACAAACTATTGAAACATTACAATTATGAAATTATCAGCATTCAAAAAACATTTAATGGAAGCAACAACCATTGACTTTTATTTGCCGAATGGCGATAAAATTCCACCACATTTTCATATCACCGAAGTTGGCTTGACTACTAAAAACTTCACCGATTGTGGCAATACTTTCAGAATCGAGAAAAAAGCAACTTTACAACTTTGGACATCAACTGATTATTGGCACCGACTAGATCCAAAAATGATTGTGAAAATAATCGATTCGACCGACGCCATTTTTGAAAACCAAGATCTAGATATTGAAATAGAATACCAGCAAAACACAATTGGACGCTTTGGATTAGATTTTGTTGACCACAAGCTCCAATTGACCGCTACTCAAACTGATTGTTTGGCTAAAGATTCCTGCGAATTTCCTTTAAAAAAAACCAAAATAAAAATGAGCGACTTGCAAGAAAAAATTGCAGAAAGTTGCCCGCCAAATTCTAATTGCTGTTAATTATGAAACAACATTTTATAACCCACAAAAAGAAAATTGTAATTGTTTCTTCATTAATAATCCTAAATCTTTATTTTGGTTTCGATGCCAATTCACGATTATCAACCTGCTCTGGTTATTTGTTTAAAACTATATGAAAAACATACTTATTCTTTGTACTGGCAATAGCTGCCGAAGTCAAATTGCACATGGTTTTTTAGAAAATTTAACTTCTAATGATCTTGTCGCTGTGTATTCTGCTGGAGTCGAAACCCATGGGGTAAACCCAAAAACTATTGCAATTATGAATGAAATTGGGATTGATATTTCACACAATACATCCAATAATATTGACGAATATTTGGAAATCAATTTTGATTATGTCATTACAGTTTGCGACAATGCTTTGGAACGTTGTCCTTTTTTTCCAACCAATGCCAAAAAACTGCATTATAATTTTCCTGATCCAGCCAAAGCTATCGGAAATGAAGAAACAATTTTAGATGCTTTCAGACAAGTTCGTGAGTTGATAAAAATTTATTGTGAAAATTTTGTGAAAGACAATAATATTATCCATTTAAATTAATTTTTTTGAAATTCTAAGATAAAATTGGCTAAAAACTTGCCGCGATCAATTTTTAACAAGAAAAAATACAAACTGTAAGCAACGCTTTGATAGCTATGAACGATAAGGATTTGGGTTCTATTTTGGTAGATTTGGTTTATTGACTAAGTGCCTAAATTAAAAATTAAGGTTATGTTTTAAAATAATGTAGATTTACTTATATTTGTATTCTAAGACAAAATATTATATGGATATTCAATCATTTGTTAAAAACCTAAGTGCATCAGAACAG
>JAYVIW010000058.1:0-29900 GCA_043769905.1 Bacteroidota bacterium | reverse complement strand
GGAGGAAATACAGTTGCCTCGAAACTTTCATTGGGCATTTGAGAATAGCCAATAAACGAAAGTAAAAAGGTTAATAGTAATAGAATAAAATTTTTCATTTTTAGGTTGGTTTTTAATAAAATATGCATCAAATATAAAAAAACTTTATTAATATAAAAAAATTATTTAAAAAAAACATAAAATTTACTTAACAATCTCATTAAAAAAATTGTTTAAAAACACTAAAAGCAATTTTTATAATTTAAAATATTAATTTTAATTAACTATAGTTATATTTGAATTTTAAAAATTAAAATGATAACTAATAAAAAAATCTATTTCGCATCTGACCAACATTTTGGTGCCCCAACACCTGAGTTGAGTTTTCCAAGAGAGCAAAAATTTGTAATTTGGCTTGACAGCATAAAAGCCGATGCTGAAGCAATTTTTTTATTAGGTGACTTGTTCGACTTTTGGTTTGAATATAAAACTGTTGTTCCAAAAGGTTTTGTTCGACTTTTGGGCAAATTGGCTGAAATTCGTGACGGTGGAGTTCCGATTTATTTTTTTGTAGGCAACCATGATTTATGGATGAACGATTACTTTGAAAAAGAACTTAATATTCCAGTTTTTTATGACAATCAGGAATTTACATTTGGAAATAAAACTTTTTTGATTGGTCATGGAGACGGAAAAGGTCCTGGAGATGTTGGCTACAAACGAATGAAAAAAATTTTTACAAACCCTTTTTCAAAATGGTTATACCGTTGGCTACACCCTGATATTGGCGTTCAACTAGCACAATATTTTTCTGTTAAAAACAAACTTATTTCTGGCGATGCTGATGTTAAATTTCTTGGCGAAGAAAACGAATGGCTTATACTTTACGCAAAACGCAAACTTGAAACAAAGCATTACAATTACCTTGTTTTTGGTCACCGTCATTTACCAATGATTTTAAATGTTGGTAAAAATGCTGATTATGTAAATCTTGGAGATTGGATAAGCTATTTTACTTACGGCGTTTTTGACGGGGAGAATTTTGAAATTAAAACCTTTAATGGCGAAAAAAGTAACTAATACCCAATTTTTAAAAGTATACAAATAATATAATTTTATTTCTGAAATTCCTTATCGCTGAATAAAGTAATGCGAACTTTGCCAAAAGCGATATTTTGTGCCTTTTTTAGGTTTGAAAAATGCTTTAAAAGACAATAATGATCAAGAAAAATGCCTCAAGCAATCATTGCAATAGCTAGGGAATATTTTTGAGCTGATTGCTGAAATACTTTAAGATACTTTCCAAAAAAAATTGTTATTGACTATTAAGATTTAAAATTGTCAAAAATCGAAATAGAAATAGAAAAATAAAACGGTTTTACAGACAATCAGCATTTGAATAAAATGACTTGGTATGATATTTAAATAAGTTAACTATTTCAAAAGTTAATCAAAAATATTTTTACGAAATAATTAAAAAAAATATTTTTAACGATGAAAACAGTCCTAATATTTGCATTTACAACGCAGTTTTAAGGTTATAAAACTTTATTATAAGGCAATTAATGCAAAAATTAGTCATGGACTTGGCAACATTTCAACGATGAAAAACTTGAACAAGATTAAAAAAAAGAGTAACTTTTATGCATCTTCAAAATTATATTCAAATTTTTGAAAAGATAAATGACTACTTGAGCAAAAGTACTTTATCCACATAAATTAAACGAAATGTTGATTGCTTTTGTTTTTTTAGAATAAATGTTGCAACAAGTAAACGATATTTGTCCAAAGGCCTAATTCCATAAAAGAGTTGGTTTTGAAAAATAAATTTTATTGCATTATAAAAAAATGAATCTTACAACCCAAAGACTTTCGTTGTCAAAATTATCAGAAAATGATGCTGTTTTTATTCAAAAACTTGTCAATTCTGAAGGTTGGCTGACTTTTATTGGCAACCGAAACATAAACAATCAAGAAGCAGCAATTACTTACATTCAAAAAATAAATGCATCCGAAAATTTTATTTATTGGACTGTAAAAATCACTGAAACCAATGAACCAATTGGTATTATTACTTATATAAAACGAGATTATTTAGAACATCATGACATTGGGTTTGCATTCTTATCCAATTTTAACGGTAAAGGGTTTGCTTTCGAAGCTTCTAAAAAAGTTTTAGAATATTTAATAAATAATAAAAACCTCAAATATATTTTGGCAACCACAATTCCTGAAAATAATAGTTCAATTCATTTACTCAAAAAATTAGGGTTGTCGCATGATAAAGAAATTGAAATCGACAAAGAAATTCTACATGTTTATAAAGCGTCAAAACATAATTTAAAATTAACAAACTAAAATATTATAAAGAACTTTTTTTTACTTGAAAATGAAGTACAAACTGATATTATGATAAAATTAAGCTTAAATTAAGCTTATCTAACATCCTTCAACATCAATTGCAAATCGATTTTTTCGTTAAATTCATTTTCAGTAATTGTATAAACCGACTCAAAAGGCTTTTTTGTAACATCTAATTTATTGCCCAAACCAAAACCAATTGCAGAAATTCCTACTGAATTGTTTTGTTTTACAAAAAGTTTCAAATGCTCATTTTCTTTGCCAATTGGTTTGCCGTAACCTGTATCTTTTACGTTTTTTGAATAAAAAACTGGTGTCATGTTCAAAGGTCCATAGGGTTCAAATTGTTTTAAGATTCGTGTTAATTTGGGCGTGATATCATCAAAATTAATTTCGGCATCTATCGCAATTTCGGGCATTAATTGTTCTGGCAAAATGGTTTTTTGAACTACTTTTTCGAAAGCTTCTTTAAAAACATCATAATTTTCTGGTTTCAAAGTCATGCCAGCAGCATACATGTGGCCACCAAATTGTTCTAAGTATTCATTACAACTTTCAAGTGCATTATAAACATCAAAGCCGCGCACCGATCGTGCTGATGCAGCTAATTTATCGCCGTTTTTAGTAAAAACTAATGTTGGTTTATAATAATTTTCTATTAATCTTGAGGCTACGATTCCGATAACTCCTTTGTGCCAATTTTCTTGAAAAACAACGTTTGTAAATCGGTTTTGCTCATTGTTTGTTTCAATTTGATCAAGTGCTTCGATGGTAATTTGCTTATCCAAATCCTTTCTGTCAGAATTGTATTTTTCAATTTCTGCAGCAAATATTGTAGCTTGATCCAAATTAAATTCTGATAACAGTGCAACAGCTTCATTACCGTGCTTAATACGTCCAGCAGCATTTATTCTTGGTGCAATTTTAAAAACTACATCTGTAATTGTAAAAGTTTTCACTTTAGATTGGGCAATTAAAGCTTGAATTCCTGGTCTTGGAGTATTGTTAATGACAATTAAACCAAAATGAGCCAAGATTCTATTTTCGCCAGTTATTGGCACAATATCGGCACCAATCGCTGTGGCTACCAAATCAAGATATTTGACCAAATCATTAATCGTTTCACCACGGTTTTCAGCCAATGCTTGAATGAGTTTGAAGCCAATTCCGCAACCACACAATTCGCTATAAGGATAATTACAATCGATTCTTTTTGGGTCTAGCACAGCAATTGCGCTTGGCAAAACTTCGCCTGGTCGGTGGTGGTCACAAATAATGAAATCGATATTTTTTTGATTGGCATAAGCAACATGCTCTATTGATTTTATTCCACAATCAAGGGCAATTATTAGCGTAATCCCGTTGTCATCAGCATAGTCAATTCCTTTATATGAAATGCCATAGCCTTCATCATATCGGTCAGGTATATATGTAGCTACATTTGGATGATAGGTTTTCAAATAAGAGGCGACCAAGGAAACTGCGGTTGTTCCATCAACATCATAATCACCAAAAACCAAAATATTTTCATTATTTGAAATTGCTATTTCAATTCTTTCTACAGCTTTGTCCATATCTTTCATTAAATACGGATTGTGCAAATCTTGCAAACTTGGACGAAAAAAAAGTTTAGCTTGATCAAAAGTTTCAATACCGCGCTGAATCAATAGAGATGCGACAAAATTTTCAACATTCAAGGCTTTCGCTAAATGATTGACTTTATCTGAATCGGGTTGTTGTTTAATTGTCCAACGCATTTTTTATATTAGTTTTTGATTAATAAAATTTATACTATTTAATATCGAAATCAAATATTTAATTTTAAATTTGTAGCTTATTAGCATAATTAAATAACAAAAATATTTTTATGAATCAAATTAGTTACAAAAAAAATTGGTATGGAATGTCTGATAGCGCAATAGCAGACGTTATTTGCAAATCTATAAAACAATTGCGACTCAACAAAAATATTTCGCAAGAAGAATTATCTAAACTTTCGGGTGTAAACCGAATAACAATTAGCCGATTAGAAAACGGTCAAGCCATAAATCTAATGACTATGATTCAGTTACTTCGAGCATTAGAACAACTCGACTTGCTATCAAATTTAGACATTCAACCCGAAATAAGTCCAGTTTTGATAATGGAACAGCAACTCAAGTGGCGAAAAAAAGCATCTTCACCAAGAACCAAAAAAATATAAATTATGGTTGCAATTGCCAATGTAAAATTATGGAACCATTTAGTTGGCGTGATTTTTTGGGATGAACTGCAAGAATTAGGAATTTTCGAATTCGATAAAAATTTTTCAAAACTTAGTTTAGACATTTCACCATTGCTATTTCCATTATCTGAATTTGAAAACGGAAAACTTGTTTTTTCCTTTCCAGATTTGAATCGAGAGACTTTTAAGGGTCTTCCAGGTTTTCTTGCAGAAAGTTTGCCACAAGAATTTGGAAATAAAATTCTTAATATTTGGCATCATCAAAAAAAGAATAACAAGCTAAATTTCTCACCGGTTGACCAACTTAACTTTATTTCCGATAATGGTTTTGGAGCATTCGAATTTGAATCAATTAACAGACAAATTATTAACGTTTCAAAACCTTTTGATATTCATGAATTAATGAGTTTTGTAAACGATGCTTCAAAAAATCAAATTCATTCGACCAATTATGATGATTATTTGTTTCAAATAACAGCCATTTGCAAGGGAAAATCACCAAAGGCAATTGTGACATTCAACCCAAAAACTAATGAAATAAGAACAGGAAAAACAAATGATTCAAAAGATTTTGATTATTGGTTAATGAAATTAAACTATACTAATGATGAAAATTGCAAAATAGAATTTGCTTATTATTTAATGGCTCTTGATTGTGGAATTTCGATATCAGAAAGTAAATTATTAACCAAGGATGGTCATTCGAATTTGATAATAAAGCGATTTGACAGGCAACAAAACCAGAAAATTCATTTTCAAACATTGTGCGGTGTGGCACATTTTGACAGCTCCAAAACTGGTTTTTATTCTTATGAACAAGTTTTTGAGATTTTGAGACAAATGAAGTTGCCGTATTCTGACTCTGAAGAATTGTTCCGAAGAATGGTATTTAATGTAATGTCAAATAATAAAAATTATTCGACTCAAAAAATAGGATTTTTGATGTTTCCAAACGGAAAGTGGCAATTATCACCAGCTTTTGGAATGCGTTTTTCAAATGATAATGAAATGCACCAAGTAAGTATTAACTCTAAAATCCAAAACATTTTGCTTGATGATTTATTAGCAGTTGCGAAAAATGCAAACATCAAAAAACCCAAAAAAATAATTGAGCGTTGTAACGAAGTATTGTTCAACTGGGATATTTATGCTCAAAAAGCAGGAATTTCAATCAAAAAAATTCGAGAAATTGAGCGCGAACTGCTTATTTTTGATTAATGACAGTCTGGTGTATAGTTATTTAAAATCGTTTTGTGAAGATGATAATTCATATATTTTTTAATATATTAATAACAATTTAATTTGAAACTATATTAAATAATAATTATTTTCCAGTCTTTCCGGCTACTACAACAACAATTTCACCTTTTGGTGGTTTGTTTTCGAAATGTGTTAATACTTCTCGAACAGTACCGCGAATATTTTCTTCATGAAGTTTAGACAATTCTCTCGAAACGCAAATTGGACGATCTTCGCCAAAATAAGTAATAAATTCCGTCAAAGTTTTAACTAGTTTATGTGGAGAAACATATAAAATCATGGTTCGTGTTTCTTCAGCAAGCGCCAAATATCTAGTTTGTTTGCCTTTTTTGTCTGGTAAAAATCCTTCGAAAATAAACTTATCATTAGGTAAGCCACTGTTTACTAATGCAGGCACAAATGCGGTGGCTCCTGGCAAGCATTCGACATCGATTTTGTTTTCTACACAGGCTCTAGTTAACAAAAAACCAGGGTCAGAAATAGCTGGAGTTCCAGCATCAGAAATTAACGCAATGGTTTCTCCTGCTTTTAATCTAGCAATAATGTTTTCAACGGTTTTGTGTTCGTTGTGCATATGGTGGCTGTGCATGTGCGTGCCAATTTCAAAATGTTTCATTAATTTACCACTAGTTCGCGTGTCTTCAGCAAGAATCAAATCGGCTTCTTTCAAGATGCGAATGGCGCGAAAAGTCATGTCTTCAAGATTGCCAATTGGCGTTGGAACGATAAATAATTTACCCATATTTTTATTTTAAAAACAAATTCTACTAATTTTAATCTCTCCATATTTTTAAACAAATTTTTTCTCAACTGCTTCCATAAATCGCAGTACATATTCATCTTTTTCGTTCCAATTGTTGTAATCTGGTTTTACAAAATTGTTGATAAAGTTTACAGTTTCTAGATAACTATCAAATGTGTTTATTTGCGATAAAACTCTGTTGAAATCTTCGGAGTTGTCTGCGAATAAATATTTGACAAATGCAACTTTATCATTCAATCCGATATTAATTCCTTTGGTCAATTTATCGTTCAAAATAGCTGGCTTTTCAAGTTTTATATCTGATTTTTTCTCAAATATTGGCTCCTCAAATTTGAATTCATCGAATGAAACCTGAACCGGTTCGTTTTTATTTGGTTTGACTTTACTGTTTTCTAGTTCGAACGCTGGCGCAATATCTGACACGGCTTTAATGATGATCTCTTCATCGGCATCGGCAACCTCTGCTTCATTAACTATCTCTAGATTGTCGATTGAAATAATTTGGTTATCAACAATTTTTTCGTTTGCAGTGGCGAGAACAACGTCAAAATCAGTTTTTAGTTCTGGTTCGGTATCATTATTTATAGCATCAAAAATAGTATCTGATAAAATTATTGGCTCTTTTTTAAATGAATTATCAAATACTTGCTCCAATTTTTGTTCCACATTATCGACATCGATTTTAGGTTGAATAATGTTGATGTTTTCTTCTACGAACCTCAAAACGGATAAAGTTTCATATAATTTTTGCGTTTCTAAATGCAATTGTATTAATTCTGAATGATTTTTAAGTTTCAAAATTCGATGTGCAATACTAATTAATTCTGATTCTAATCTTTTCTTCATAACTTTTAAAATTATTGTGAGTAAAACGTATCTTTTTTAATATTTTTGTTTCCGTCACAAAGTAATACAAACTATTCAATTTTAGCGCAAGAAATTTCAAAAAATGTTTTTAGAAAACACAGTAAATCATAAAGAGCAGTTTGGATGGATCGAAGTTATTTGCGGTTCCATGTTTTCGGGCAAAACCGAAGAGCTGATTCGCCGATTGAAAAGAGCGCAATTTGCCAAGCAAAAGGTCGAGATTTTTAAACCCTCAATCGACACCCGATATGATGAAGAAATGGTAGTTTCTCACAACCATAACGAAATTCGCTCTACGCCTGTTCCAGCAGCAGCAAATATTGCAATTTTGGCTCAAGGTTGCGATGTTGTTGGCATTGATGAGGCCCAGTTTTTTGACGATGAAATTGTGAAAATTTGCAACGACCTGGCCAATCAAGGAATAAGAGTAATCGTAGCTGGATTGGATATGGATTTTAAAGGAAACCCTTTTGGACCAATGCCCGCACTGATGGCAACAGCAGAATATGTGACCAAAGTGCATGCCGTTTGTACTCGAACAGGCAATTTGGCCAATTATAGTTTCAGGAAAACAAATTCCGAAAAACTGGTTATGCTTGGCGAAACCGAAGAATATGAACCGTTAAGCCGAGCTGCATTCTTTAATGCAATGAAAAAAAACAAGGATTTGTAATTATTTCAATTCTAATAAAAAAAATGAAACTCTACCCAATTGAATCTGGCAATTTTAAACTTGACGGCGGTGCTATGTTTGGCGTTGTACCCAAAACTATTTGGAATAAAACCAATCCAGCCGACGAAAACAACCTCATTGATATTGCCGCTCGTTGTCTTTTAATTGAAGATAAAAACAGATTGATATTGATAGATACTGGAATGGGAAACAAACAATCCGACAAGTTTTTTGGATATTATTCGCTTTGGGGTACCCATTCATTGGACAAATCATTGGACAAATACGGTTTTTCTAGAGACGATATTACTGATGTTTTTATGACGCACCTCCATTTTGACCATTGTGGCGGTTCTGTGCAATGGAACAATGACAAAACGGGTTATGAACCAGCATTTAAAAATGCAAAATATTGGACTAATAAAAGTCACTGGGACTGGGCAACCGAACCAAACCAGCGCGAAAAAGCTTCGTTTTTGTCAGAAAATATTCTGCCGATGCAACAATCAGGTCAGTTATACTTTGTGGAGCATTCTGAAATCGATTTTGGTTTTTCGAAAGAAATGAATTTTGATATTTTTTATGTAAATGGTCACACCGAAAAAATGATGATTCCACACATCAAGTATCAAGAAAAAACAATTATTTTTTGTGCCGATTTAATTCCAACCGCTGGACATTTGCCATTGCCTTATGTCATGGGCTATGACACGCGACCACTATTGACCATGCCCGAAAAATTAAAATTTCTTGAGGCAGCAGCCAAGGAAAATATCTATTTATTTTTGGAACACGATGCTCATAACGAGATAATCACTGTCGAAAAAACCGAAAAAGGCATCAGATTGAAAGATGTTTTTAAATGTAAAGAAATATTAATTTAATGTTAAACGATATTAATAATTTATATAAAATAATGACTTTTACATTTCAAAAAAATCAAACAATGAACATAATTAAATCATTTTTATTAGTAGGAATTTTATCAATTTCGATAATTGGCTGTAAAGCCCCAGCGCCTATAATTAGTGTAAACCCAACAAATATTGCCAAACAACCTTTAAAAACGACTCCAATTTCTGATAAAGATTTAAAACGTTGGTCACATTTAGATTTATCAAAAGACACCATTCCCGGAATGAGTGTTGACAAAGCCTATGAATTATTAAAAGGTAAAAAAGCCTCAAAAATTATCGTTGGAGTTATAGATTCAGGAATTGATATTGAGCATGAAGATTTAAAAAACAATATTTGGACAAACAAAAAAGAAATTCCAGGCAATAAAAAAGATGATGACAACAATGGGTATATTGACGACATCAATGGTTGGAATTTTTTAGGAGATGCCTACTATGAACAACTTGAAATGACAAGATTGGTTAAAAATGGTAATAAAAATTCAGTTGAGTATATTAATGCAAAAGCAGAATTAGATAAAAAAATTGCCGAACTTCAACCTCAAAAACAACAATTGGATATGATTTTAGGCGCTGATGCTGCCATTGCAAAATATTTGAACAAACAAAATTATAACCAAGAAGAAGTTCGAGCAATTACAACCGCAGAACCCAACTTGTTACAATCAAAAATGATAATGATGCAGGTTTTATCAACCTCAACCAAAGAAGATTTTGATAAAGAAATGGTCGAATTTAAAGAATATGTTTATGACCAGTTCAATTATAACCTGAATACCGAATATGATGGTCGCAAAATAGTTGGAGATAATCCGCAAGATTTTAGCCAAAAAGGTTACGGAAATAATATAGTTTGGGGGCCAAATAAAGATGGTGCCAAACATGGTACACACGTTGCAGGAATAATTGCACAAACCAGAAACAACTCAAAAGGTGGCGACGGAGTAGCAACAAATGTAGTGGAAATAATGACGGTTCGAGCAGTACCAAATGGAGATGAATATGACAAAGACATTGCCAATGCTATAAAATATGCTGTTGATAATGGTGCGAAAGTAATCAACGGCAGTTTTGGAAAAAGTTATTCACCGCAAAAACAACTGGTTTATGATGCTATAAAATATGCAGAACAAAAAGATGTTTTGTTTGTTCATGCGGCAGGAAATGATGGAAAAAATATTGATACAGAGCCTAACTTTCCAAACGATGCCGATGGTGCTAAACCAGAATTTGCAGACAACGTTTTGACCATAGGCGCTTTAAACTTTGAATATGGAAGCAATATCGTAGCCGATTTTTCAAATTTCGGAAAAGAAAACGTTGATATATTTGCCCCAGGTGTGAAAATTTATGCTGCAACACCCAATAATTCTTATGAATATTTACAAGGAACATCAATGGCAGCACCAAACGCTGCCGGAGTTGCCGCATTAATTCGTGCCTATTACCCTAGTCTAAAAGCCAATCAAGTGAAAAAAATAATCATGGATTCGGGAACATTAATTTCAAATGTTGTAACAGTTGGTGAATCAAAAACAGATACAACACTTGAAGCTGTATCTAGAACCGGAAAAATCGTTAATGCTTACAACGCTTTATTATTGGCAGAAAAAATGAGTAAAAAATAATTTTCTAATATTTAATTAAAAAAGGAAATCTTATAAAAGGTTTCCTTTTTTAAAATTACAGGCATACCAACAATGAAAAAAAAACTTTTAGTACTGATTGTCTTTAATATTACAAATGTTATTGCCCAAAATACCTATTGGCAGCAACATGCTGATTATAAAATGAATGTTAAATTTGATGTTACGAATTACAACTATTCTGGCAAGCAGGAAATTGTCTATACCAATAACTCTAACGACACTTTAAGAAAGGTTTTTTATCATTTATATCCAAATGCTTTTCAACCAAACTCTGAAATGGATGCAAGATTACAAGTCATAAAAGATCCTGATGGTCGCATGGTTAACAAAACTAAAGTCGATGGAAAAGACATTAAAACCAGTAGATTAAAATCGTTAAAACCAGACGAAATAGGATTTTTAAAAATTTCCAATTTCAAGCAAAATAATACTTTTGCAACAACCAAAGAAATTGGAACGATTCTGGAAGTAACATTACCAGAACCTATTTTGCCTAACTCAAAAACAACTTTAACGTTAGATTTTACTGGACAAGTACCTATTCAAATACGTCGTTCTGGTCGCAATAATGCCGAAGGAGTTGCACTTTCAATGAGTCAATGGTATCCAAAACTAGCAGAATTTGATTTTGAAGGTTGGCACGCTGACCCTTATATTGCAAGAGAATTTCATGGTGTTTGGGGCAACTTTGACGTGAAAATTACCATCGACAAAAATTATATTCTTGGCGGAAGCGGTTATATTCAAAATGGTAACGAAATAGGTTATAATTATCAAGATGAGGGCCGAATCGTAAAAATTCCTGCAAAAACTAAAGATTTAACTTGGCATTTTGTAGCACCAAATGTTCATGATTTTACTTGGGCTGCCGATAAAAACTATATTCACGACAAAATTAAAGGTCCAAATGGAGTTGACCTGCATTTTTTGTACAAAAATAACCCATCAATAATTGATAATTGGAAAAAACTGCAACCTAAAACGGCTCAGGTTATGGCGTTTTACAACAAAACGGTTGGCGATTATCCCTACAAACAATATTCAGTAATTCAAGGTGGCGATGGCGGCATGGAATATGCCATGTGTACCTTAATTGTTGGAGAAGGCGATTTTGATGGTTTATTGGGTGTAACCGCTCACGAAATGGGTCACAGTTGGTTCCAACACATTTTGGCCAGCAATGAAAGTAAACATGGCTGGATGGACGAAGGATTTACATCATTCATAGAAGATTTAGCTATGAATGAATTGGCCGAAAAAAAGCAAGAAAACCCTCATGCCGAAGCCTATAAGGGTTATATCAATATGGCCAATTCGGGTTTTGAGCAACCACAAACCACTCATGCCGACAGATTTGATATCAATAGAGTTTACAGCATAACTTCCTATTCCAAAGGAGATGTGTTTTTGGCACAATTAGGTTATTTAATAGGCAAAGAAAATGTTTTAAAAACATTGAAAAAATATTATAATGAATTCAAATTCAAGCATCCAACACCAAACGACATCAAACGAACTGCCGAAAGAATTTCGGGCGCCAACCTCGATTGGTATTTGACCGATTGGACAAAAACAACAAACACTATTGATTATGCAATAAAATCATTTGAAGAAAATGATAAAAATGCTGTTATTGTTTTAGAAAGATTAGGACGGATGCCAATGCCAATAGATTTATTGGTAGAATATCAAGATGGTACATCAGAAGGTTATTATATTCCGCTCAGAATGATGCATTTTGAGAAAGAAAATCCAGATTTGAATTTAAAAAGAACAATTTTAAACGATTGGGCTTGGGCTGCTTCGACCTATCAATTTTCAGTTTCAAATGATAAAAAAATAAAAAAAATAACAATTGATTCAGCGGGATTAATGGCCGATGTAAAGCGAGAAAACAATATTTTTGAGGTGAAATAAGTTTTAAACAACAACTTTTTGAAATGCAATTTACTTACCCAAAAACAGAGAAACTGAAAAGCAAAACAACAATTGACGCATTGTTTACAGGTGGGAAATCTGTGTCAAAATATCCATTGCGATTGGTTTATGTTCCGGTAAATTTAAAAGATAATGAGACAATAAAATTTGGAGTTTCGGTTTCTAAAAAATATTTTAAACATGCTGTTGATAGAAATTATTTCAAGAGAGTGTTGAGAGAAACATACAGATTAAACAAGCATTTGATATTAGAAAACACTAATAAAACTTATGCAATGATGTTTTTTTATCAAACAAAAGAACGATTAAAATATGAAGATATTGAGCAAAAAACCATACAATTATTTAAAAAATTTATTGAACATGTAAAAGAGGAAGAAATTTAAATTAGTGATTTTTATAAACGTTTGAATTTAAAGTTTTCTCAAGTTTTTTATAAGAAATGTGGAACTTTGATCTTTTATTCTTATTTTCGTAGTAGGTTTTTACTTTATATGAAGAAAAAACTAAAATTTAAACAAATCCTCATGTACGATTTTATCAAAAAAAGATATATTCTTCCTGTTCTTGCTTCAGGTTTTCTCTTTGTTGCTGCCAGTTTTAAAGATGATTTCTTTGAAATTGCTAAACAAATAGAGATTTTTACAGAAATTTATAAAACTGTTAACATGAATTATGTTGACGAGGTAAATCCAGCCGACTTGATGGATAAATCTATCAAAAGTATGTTAATGGAACTAGATCCATATACCAATTTTTTTAATGAGCAAGACGTTGTAAAATTCAAAATTAACAATACTGGCGAATATACAGGAATCGGTGCTATTATTACTCGAAAAGAAGATAAAGTTATAGTAAAAGAAGCTTATAAAGATTTTCCAGCAGACAAAGCTGGATTGAAACCAGGAGACGAAATCATTCAAATTGGAGATATATTAATTGCCGATTATAAAGATGACGCTACACAGCTTTTTCGCGGTTCAAAAAACACCAAAGTACCAGTAGTTTTCAACCGACAAGGCAAACACCAAATGGCCACAATAACGCTTGACGAAGTTGAAGTAAAAGCGGTACCTTTTTATTCAAAAATTGATGAAAAAACAGGTTATATTGTCTTGACAGCATTCAATAAAAAAACAACTATCGAAACCAAAGAGGCTTTAGAAGCTTTAAAAAAAGACGGTTGCAATAAAATAATCCTTGATTTGAGGGGTAATCCTGGAGGTTTGTTGCAAGAAGCTGTAAATGTTTGTAACCTATTTGTGCCGAAAGGAGAGGTCATTGTAACCACAAAATCAAAAGTTGAAAAATACAACAGTACCTATAAAACAAACAGAGAACCAGTAGATTTGGAAATTCCGCTTGTAGTCATTGTTGATGGCCGTAGTGCTTCGTCCTCGGAGATTGTTTCTGGAGCTTTACAAGATTTAGACCGAGCTGTGGTGGTTGGGAGTCGAAGTTTTGGCAAAGGGTTGGTGCAACGACCAATTGATTTGTTGTACGGAACACAAGTAAAAGTCACCGTTTCGAGATATTTTACACCGGCCGGCAGATGTATTCAAGCACTTGATTATCTAAAAAAAGATAAAGACGGAAAGGCAATTCGAACAACGGCAGCCAATTACAACGCTTTTAAAACCAAAAAAGGAAGAACCGTTTATGATGGTGGCGGCATTCAACCAGACATAGAAATTGAAGAAACCAAAACGAGCGACATAACCAACGCTGTTATTAAAAATGATGGTATATTTAATTTTGTTACCAATTATTATTATCAAAATCCGACTTTAGGCGATAAAATTCCAACAATAACCGATGCTGATTTTTTGAATTTCAAAGCTTTCCTGAAAAAAACTAAATTCGACTTTAACACCGAAAGTGAATTATCTTTGAAAAAAACTTTAGAAGCTGCAAAAAAAGAAAAAATTGATGAGAATATTCTGCTTGAATATCAAAATTTATTGGCAGCCATTCAAAAAAGTCAGGAAAAATTATTAGACAAAAGCCAGTCAGAAATTAAGAAATTAATAGTAGATGAAATTATAAAACGATATCAATACAAAGAAGGATTGTATCAATATTATACAAAAAGCAATATTGAAATCAAAAAAGCGACCGCACTTTTAAACGATTTAGATGAATATAAAAAAATATTAAAAATGTAGCATGAAACAATTTATTCAACTTATTTTATTTCTGTTTTTGGGTCACATATACTCCCAAGAAGAATCCGTACAATCTTTATATTTTAAATTTGATAAATATGATTTAGAACAAAAACAGGTCGAAGATTTAGTTGGTTTTATTAAAAAAACAGATTCTACAAGAATAGAAACCATTGAGATTTTTGGTTATACTGATGATATAGGTAAAGATGCTTATAATTTTAAATTATCGAATAAAAGAGCCAATGTCATTCAACAAAAAATGATTGATAATGGTATAAAAAACAAAATAATTGTTACCATTGAAGGCAAAGGAAGAATATTAATTGACGATGATATCGTGGAAAACTTGCCCGAAGTAAGGTCAAAAAACCGTCGTGTTGATATAGTTTTAAATCTAAAACCTTTGCCAAAAATAATAATCCCAGGGTATTACACTGGTATTCAAAAAAAACATGTTGTTGGCGACAAAATTTATTTAGAAAACGTGTTATTTGAAAAAGGTTGCAGCAAGTTAACTTTAAAATCAAAAAAAGAATTAGACAAAATAAGTTTAATTTTACAAAAAAACAAAAAGTTAGAATTTGAAATTCAAGGACATGTATGCTGCATTCCGCCTTATCATAGCGAAGCAATAGACAAAGACACCAAAAAAAGACAACTGTCAACCAATCGAGCCGAAGCAGTTTTTAAATATTTGGTAATGAGAAGAATAGACAAAAAGAGAATGACATTTAAAGGCTATGGCAACCGAGTTCCGCTAGGTAAAGGCGCTGAATATGACAGAAGAGTTGAATTAATGATTTGTAAGAATTAAACAATTTTCATTTCAATATGTTTAATTTCAACTGCTAAATAAATATCGCTGGTTTGGATAAAATCTTGATTTTCGTAGAATTTTTTAAGTATAATTGTGCTCCTATTGTAATTTGCTTCGTCTTGAAATGTTTTTCGATTTCGTTAATTGAGTATTACATTAATAAATTTCATTGATCCCGCAAGAATCCCTTCATGTGGTTATTCTCCGCTAGTGCGAGCCTCTCGCTCGTACCCAAACGTAAATTAATTTATAATCGATAACTGTTGACTTACCTGCGTATGGAAAGAGGAGAGACTGCAATTTGGACTTGCAAAATTGATGAAATTTGTGATTTTTCAGAAATTGAACCCGAAGAATTAATACTGAGTAAAGGGAAATACGTGCTAATAAATAGCCAACAAAAAAATGACAATACAGCAAATAATATAACAATTGACAACCATCGGAAAAGGCTTATGAATTATTCGAGAGAATTATAGCGGAAAAAGATGTTAAAATCTGTGATATAGAAAATAAATTACAAGAAAACAGTTAAAATTATTTTCCCTCAATGTGGCTTTGCAAAGCAAAAAAAGTGCGTTTGGCAGCCATTTCTTCTGCTTTTTTCTTCGATGTGGCTCTAGATTTACCGTAAACTTTGTTGTCGATACTTAGTTTTACTCCAAAATATTTTTCGCCACCGATGCCGTTATCATCATAAACATCAAAAAAGAATTGTTTTTTCTCTTTTTGGCACCATTCAATGATGATACTTTTGTAACTTATAACCTTACCTTCTAAACGTTGAATATCAGAGTAAGCAGAGAATACTCGCTTTTCTATAAATTTTTTGCAATAGGTGTAACCTAAATCTAGGTAAATAGCTCCAATCAGTGCTTCAAATAAATTACCGTGAATGTTTTCGCCAAAATGCTTGGCTTGTACTTTACTTTCAACATATTCAATCAAATTTAACTCTTTGCCAATGGTATTTAGGTTTTCGCGACTTACAATTTTAGACCGCATTTTGGTCAAATAACCTTCGTCACCTGCTGGTACTTTTTCGAATAAGTGTGCAGCAACAATAGCACTTAACATGGCATCTCCTAAAAATTCCAACCGTTCATAATTTATTGGATTACCTTCGTCATTGACTTTATTTGTTGATCGATGTGTGAATCCTTTACGATAATATTCTAAATTTCTTGGTTTAAAACCAAGAATTTTTTTGATAATTTCAAAAAAAATCCCGTCATCTGTAGAGCGGGAATTTTTTTTAAATATTTTTTTTAATAAATTCATATAAAATTAATCAATTAATTTTTTGAATAACATGCATGCATTATGACCTCCAAAACCAAAAGTATTGCTCATTGCAATATTGACTTCACGTTTTTGAGCCACATTTAATGTCAAATTCAACTCTGGGTTGATGTTTTCGTCAATTGTTTGATGGTTTATTGTGGGTGGTACAATTCCGTGTTTCATAGCCAAAATAACCGCAATAGCTTCGATTGCACCAGCAGCACCAAGTAAATGACCTGTCATAGATTTTGTCGAATTGATGTTGATATTCTTGGCGTGATTGCCAAAAACAGCACTAATTGCTTTTAATTCAGCAACATCTCCAAGCGGTGTTGAAGTGCCGTGGGTATTGATATGATCTACATCTTCGGGTTGCATACCAGCATCACGCAAAGTATTATTCATAACCGCAATTACGCCAATTCCTTCAGGATGCGGTGCTGTTAAATGGTAAGCATCAGATGACATTCCGCCACCGCCAACCTCGCAATAAATTTTAGCTCCTCTTGCTTTTGCGTGTTCATAATCTTCAAGAACCAATGCACCTGCGCCTTCACCCAGAACAAATCCGTCGCGGTTGGCGTCAAATGGTCTTGAGGCCGTTTCAGGACTTTCGTTTCTTGTTGATAGCGCTTGCATAGAATTGAATCCGCCCATACCAGCAATGGTTACAGCAGCTTCTGAACCGCCCGAAATAATAACATCACACATTCCGAGGCGTATATAGTTAAATGCATCAATCATTGCATTTGATGACGATGCACAAGCTGACACTGTTGTGTAATTGGGTCCCATATAACCGTTTCTCATCGAAATATGAGCCGGAGCAATATCAGCAATCATTTTAGGGATAAAAAACGGATTGAAACGAGGTGTTCCGTCGCCATTAGCATAATCCATGACTTCGTTTTGAAAAGTTCCTAGACCGCCAATTCCAGCACCCCAAATTACACCAACTCTTGTTTTATCAACGTTTGTATCTGTTAAACCGGCATCTTTTATTGCTTCTTCGCTTGCCGCAATAGCATATTGAGCAAAAGCATCCATTCTACGAGCTTCTTTTTTATCTATAATAGCATCGATATTAAAGTTTTTTACCTCACATGCAAATTTTGTTTTGTGTTTTTCGGTATCATAATACGTAATTGGTGCCGCTCCACTTTTACCGTTTATAAGACCATTCCAATATTCTTCGATATTATTTCCAATAGGAGTAAGTGCACCTAAACCTGTAACTACAACTCGCCTTAATTTCATATCTTCAAATTTTATTTTTTATTGGTAAGATATTTTACCACAATGAATTGCATTTTTGTTTTTAACAAATATGTTTCCAACTACAAATTCATAATATTAATTATTCGTATTTATTTAAAACAAATAAATCCCTTGATCTTTAAATAATTAAAATCATAAAAAAGACAAGGGAGATATGGTTTTTTTGATTGATAACAATCTTGTAATGCTTAATTTGAAAAATAATAAAACCCGCAAAAATTTAATTTTTGCGGGTTAACTTTTTTATTATTTTTTAGCTTCTTCGATATACAAAACTGCTTGACCAACAGTAGCAATGTTCTCAGCTTGGTCGTCTGGAATTTGAATATCAAATTCTTTTTCGAACTCCATAATAAGCTCAACAGTATCCAATGAATCTGCTCCCAAATCGTTTGTGAAGCTTGCTTCTGTTACAACTTCGTTTTCGTCAACACCTAATTTGTCTACGATAATCGCTTTTACTCTTGATGCAATGTCTGACATAATCTTTAATTTTAATTTTAATTTGTTGGCAAAAATAAAAAACTTTATCTTAAAACAACAATATAGTTAATAAATATAGCACGAAATTAGAAAAAATATTTGACAAACTCTTCTAAATCTTATTTTTTATCATTTTTTATTCTTTTTTTTGTACCATCTTTATTAGTTATAAATGAAAAAAATAGTAATTTTTGCTTCAGGTCAAGGCTCCAATGCCGAAAATATAGTCATATATTTCAATAAAAAAGGTCTAGCTAGCGTGGTTTCTATATTCACCAACAATCCTAGTGCCAAAGTGCTTGATATTGCTAAAAACAATAACGTCGACAGCCTTGTTTTCAATAAGACCGAGCTCAATGACGGTTTTATTTTAGATAAATTAAATGATATAAATCCTGACTTAATAGTACTGGCAGGATTTTTATGGAAATTCCCAGAGCATATTATAAATGCTTATGCTAATAAAGTTATTAATATTCATCCGGCACTTTTGCCAAAATTTGGCGGAAAAGGAATGTTTGGCATGAATGTGCATCAAGCGGTTTTAAATAATAACGAAATTGAAACTGGCATTACAATTCATTATGTAAATAAAAATTACGACGAGGGTGCATTTGTTTTCCAAAAAGCAGTTTCGATTGCAGATTGCGACTCTGCTGAAGCAATTGCAAGAAAAATTCACGAATTAGAAATAGAAAATTTTCCGAAAGTTATTGCTAAAATCTTAAATCTTAAATCTTAATTCTAAAATTGACATACAATGTTCACATATATACAGACGGCGCAGCAAAAGGAAACCCCGGAAACGGTGGTTACGGCATCGTTATGGAATTGGTAGGAACACCACATAAAAAAGAGTTTTATGAAGGTTTTCGACATACAACCAACAACAGAATGGAACTGTTGGCGGTAATCGTTGGTTTAGAAAAACTCAAAAACGCACCTATGAAAGTTTTAGTAATTTCTGATTCTAAATATGTGATAGATTCTGTTGTGAAAAAATGGGTTTTCGGTTGGGAAAAAAAAGGATTTGTCGGGAAAAAAAATCCTGATTTATGGAAACGATTTCTTGTTATATATAGAAAACACCAAGTCGATTTTCAATGGATAAAAGGCCATAACAATCACAAACAAAACGAGCGATGTGACCAATTGGCAGTTTATGCATCAGGATTAATGACACTTTCGGTTGATGCTTTTTATGAAAAAGAAGTTGATAAATTGTTTTAAACTACCTTATCGTGTAAAAACGGGTTGCAATAAATTTCTAAAATGCTATAGGAATACAAGTAGATTTTTTTCAATTGCAGAAATAATAATTGCAATAATTTTTCCATAAAATTCAATAAAATATAAATCTAACTAGTTTTTTTGTTACTTTGCATTATGGATAAAATATATTATCTCGCTTCATGCGACACCTGCCGTAAAATTATAAAATCATTACCTGAAAATCACAATTTGGTTTTTCATGACATCAAACAAAACCCAATTTTAGTTGATGAATTAGAAAAACTGCAACAGTTAGCCGGGAGTTATGAAGCACTTTTTAGTAAAAAAGCACAATTATATAAATCGATGGATTTAAAAAACAAAGCATTGACCGAAGCAGATTACAAAAAATATCTGTTAGAACATTACACTTTTTTGAGCCGCCCAGTATTTGTAATTAACAGCAAAATTTACATTGGTAATACACAACAAAATATGTTACAGGTTTATAAAGCATTTGAAAATAGGCTTTAAGTAAATTCTGGATTTACATCAATTTAAAATCTAATATTATTTAATGTCCAAAAGAATCTTCGCATTAGTTGGTGCAACAATTGTTTCAATAATTTACGGTTTAACGTTTACAATTGCCAAAGACGTAATGCCGATTTACATTGATGCTTACGGATTCATTGTTTTAAGGGTTTTTGGTGCAACCATTTTATTTTGGATTGTTTTCTTTTTTATCAAAACTGAGAGAATTGAAAACAATGATTTCCCAAGAATAATAGCTTGTGCATTTTTTGGAGTTGCCTTGAATATGCTAACTTTTTTTAAAGGTTTGAGCTATACTTCGCCTATTTCAGCATCAGTGATTATGGTTTCTACGCCAATTATTGTGCTCATCCTTTCGGCAATAATTATAAAAGAACGAATGCAGAAACGCAAAGTTTTTGGTATTTTTTTAGGATTAATCGGTACCGGATTTTTAATTCTTTACGGCAAATCGGTTGGGAATGCGACGAATGCAAGTTTAGGCAATTTTCTTGTTTTGATTAATGCTGTTTCTTACGGATTTTATTTGATAACTGTTAAAAAGTTAATGGATAAATACAATGCATTTTCATTTGTAAAATGGATTTATTTATTCGGTTTATTTATGGTTTTACCTTTTGGCTGGAACGAATTTCAAGCTGTAAATTGGCAAATAATTCCAACAGATATTTATTGGAAAATAGGTTTTGTAGTCTTATTTTCGACATTTTTTACCTATTTATTAAATTTGCTTTCAATGCGAGAATTAAAACCAACAACAGTTGCAGTTTTTATTTATTTGCAACCTGTTTTTGCGACTATTTTTGCTATTTATTTAGGAAAAGATAACTTGAATTTTGTAAAAATAGCATCTGCAATATTGATTTTTGTGGGTGTATATTTAGTAACGCATAAAAAATAGTTGTGGCCAGTAGTCTCTGTGTGGCAAATCAGATAATACTGGCAGCGAACGAAAACTGAATACTTTTTATTATCTTTGAATTTTTATAAAAATATGATACAATCAATGACTGGTTTTGGCAAAGCGACTTCGCAATTAGAAACCAAAAAAATAACTGTCGAAGTAAAATCGTTGAACAGCAAGGGTTTAGATTTAAACACAAGATTACCCTCGACTTATCGAGAAATGGAATTGGGTGTTCGTACCGAAATTGCAAGTAAATTAGAACGTGGAAAAATAGATTTTACGGTTTTTTTAGAAAGTACAACTGAGCAAGCATCTACTAAAGTTAACGTTCCTATTCTGAAAGCTTATATAGCACAACTGCGTGACGTTTACGCAGACGCTGATGAAACCGAATTGATGAAAATGGCAGTAAGAATGCCCGATGCATTAAAAGTCGAGCGGGAAGAAATAGATGAAAATGATTGGTCCGAAATTCAAAAAGTCATTCGTGAAGCCTTGGATAATATTCTCAATTTCCGTCAAGCGGAAGGACTTTCGTTAGAAAAAGAATTCAAGTTGCGTATTGCAAATATTCGCCAATATCTCGCAGATGCAATTTTATTAGATTCAGAAAGAATTCAAAATATCAAAGATAAATTGCAAACAGCAATTGCTGAATTGAAGGTCAATGTTGATGAGAATCGTTTCGAGCAAGAACTGATTTATTATCTTGAAAAACTTGATGTAACCGAAGAGCGAGTTCGTTTGACCAATCATTTGGATTATTTTCTAGAAACTATAAACGGTAACGAAGCCAACGGTCGAAAATTGGGCTTTATTACCCAAGAAATGGGTCGCGAGATCAATACTTTGGGTTCAAAATCAAATCATGCTGGTATGCAAAAACTGGTTGTAATGATGAAAGATGAGTTGGAAAAAATTAAGGAGCAAGTGCTAAACGTATTGTAGAATTTATATAAATTAGAATAAAGTAAATCGATATTTGTAAGTGAAAAAAGGAAAATTAATAGTATTCTCAGCACCATCAGGTTCAGGAAAGACAACCATAGTCAGGCATTTGTTAGGCATTAATGAGTTGAATTTGGAATTTTCAATTTCGGCAGCCTCGCGTGATCCTCGAGGTGAAGAAATAAACGGAAAAGATTATTATTTTATTTCTACCGAGGAATTTAAAAAACATATTAAAGCCGACGATTTTTTGGAATGGGAAGAAGTATATCGCGACAACTTCTATGGGACTTTAAAAACTGAAATCGAACGTATTTGGGCATTAGGAAAAAATGTAATTTTTGATATTGATGTCGCTGGCGGATTGCGTATAAAATCCAAATTTCCTAATGAAACACTAGCCGTTTTCGTGAAACCACCAAGTATTGACGAACTTAAAATTCGCCTTAAAAAACGATCAACCGAAAGTGATGACAAAATAAACATGCGGATTGCAAAAGCATCAGTAGAGTTGGCAACTGCGCCACAATTTGATAAAATAATTAAAAATTATGATTTAGATGTTGCTAAAAAAGATGCTTTTGAATTAGTTAGGGGTTTTCTGAAGGATAACAAAACGCTATGATTCTTCTTTTGTATAAATTTCTTTGCCAAAAAAAATGAAAATAGGCTTATATTTCGGAACATTTAATCCAATTCATGTTGGACATTTGATAATTGCCAATCATTTAGCAGAACATTCTGACTTGGATCAAATCTGGATGATTATTACGCCTCATAATCCATTTAAAGAAAAAAAAACATTGCTTGATGACTACCAACGATTGCATTTGGTAAATTTGGCAACAGAAGATTATCCAAAAATCAAACCGTCGGATTTTGAATTCAAGTTGCCACAACCCAATTACACTGTCAATACTTTAGCGCATTTGCAAGATAAATTTCCCCAACATAAATTCTCGTTAATTATCGGCGAAGACAATTTGAAAAATTTACATAAGTGGAAAAATTATGAAACCATTCTCGAGAATCATGAAGTTTACGTTTATCCGCGTATTTCATCAGATTTAGAAAATATACAATTCAAGAATCATCCAAAAATACACATTGTCAATGCTCCGATTGTAGAAATTTCATCTACTTTTATCAGAGAAAATATAAAAAACAGAAAAAATGTTCAGCCACTTTTGCCTAATAAAGTCTGGGAGTATATTGATAAAAGTGGATTTTATTTAAAATAAAAATGTTATAATAAGAAAATTCTATCGAATAAATTGAAATAATATTTATTATTCAAATAATTTCGTAAAAAAATCAAAAAGTGAAAAATTTATTAAAATTATTAGCGGTATTACTATTTTCGATTTCGTCAAATGCACAAAATATTAATTTCAATTCTAATGAGCTTTATCCTGAAGGCATTGCTTACAGCAAAAATCAAAATGTGTTTTTTGTTAGTTCATTACACTACGGAAAAATTGGAAAAGTAACACCCAAAGGAGTTTATACAGAATTTATTACAGACAAAGATTTGGTTTCAACAATCGGCATCCATGCCAACGAGAAAGCCAATTTGCTCTATGTTTGTGTTTCTGATCCTGGCGTTTCTGTAAAAACAAATGCTGCTACACAAATGAAATTAGCAAAAGTTAATGCCTACGATTTGACAACTGGAAAGCGTAAATTCTCCGCCGATTTGGGAGCATTGAACCCAAATGGAGGCAATTTTGCAAACGATGTTGATTTTGATAAGCAAGGGAATGCTTATGTAACAAATAGTTTCTCTCCAATAGTATATAAAATTACGCCAGCAGGAAATGCTTCAATTTTTACAACTTCTGATTTGTTCAAAGGTGAAGGTTTTAATTTGAATGGAATAGTGGTTTATAATAACGAGTACTTAATAGTTGCACAATCTAGTCTGGGAAATTTATTCAAGATATCACTTAAAAATCCAAACGAGATTACCAAAATCAATGTTGATTCCATATTGGGTGCAGATGGTATTTTCTTGAACGGTGCCAATGAATTAATTGTCATTTCAAATTCTAACCAACAAGTCTTTCGGCTAAATTCTACCGATGGTTTTGTGAATGCAAAAATTATTAAAACAGCTCCTTCAGAAATGACATTTCCAACGACTGGACTTGTAGTCAACAAAAAATATTATGTGTTGAATGCAAAATTGGACGAGATTTTTAACCCAAAATCTATTAAAACTTCTAATTTTTTGATTCAGGAAATTAAATTTTAAATGAATTAATTTCAAACTTAACTAACCTCAATTGACAGATTTAAAATTTGTAAATGCGATTTTTTTATTAACAAAAGCTTGTGTTTGTTTTAAAAGTCATTGACTAACTTTGTAGTTATCAATATTTAAATAAAATTCACAAAATGTTAAACTTCGAATTATACAATCCAACGAACTACGTTTTTGGAAAAAATCAAATAGAAAAACTATCGAAACTAATTCCTACAGGTGCAAAAATTTTATTGGCATATGGAGGTGGGAGTATCTTCAAGAATGGGATACACGAACAAGTTACAGCACAATTAAAAGATTTTGAAGTAATTGAGTTTAGCGGAATAGAACCCAATCCACACTTCGAAACCTTAATGAAAGCAGTAGAAATTGTTAAAAATGGACAAATCACTTTTTTGCTGGCAGTCGGTGGTGGAAGCGTTATTGATGGCGTGAAATTCATTTCTGGAGCAAGTAAATATGACGGTGACCCGATTGATATTCTCAAAAAACGAATTTTATTTACCGATTTATCTACAGTTATTCCGTTTGGAGTCGTTTTGACAATTCCAGCAACTGGCTCAGAAATGAATTCTGGTTCAGTTGTAACTATTGCTGCTACTAAAGAAAAACTAGTTTTGGGTGGCAGCGCATTATTTCCAAAATTCTCAATTTGTGATCCATCCGTAATTGTGTCGTTGCCAAAGCGTCAGTTACAAAATGGTGTCATTGATGCTTATACACATGTTATGGAGCAGTATTTGACTTACCAACATGATGCCATTTTGCAAGACCGAATTGCCGAAAGTATTTTGCAAACACTTGTTGAAATAGGTTCAGGTGTTGTCGAAAACCCATCGGACTATAAATTAGCATCAAATTTTATGTGGTGTGCAACGATGGCACTCAACGGATTGATTCAAAAAGGTGTTCCGGCAGATTGGGCAACCCACATGATTGGTCACGAATTGACAGCATTGTACAACATTGACCATGCAAGAACATTGGCAATTATTGCTCCAAATTTATATCGAGTTATGTTCGAAACTAAGAAACAAAAATTGGCACAATATGGCAAAAGAATTTTTAACTTAGTTGGTAGCGAAGACGAAGTTGCCGCAGAAGCAATAACCAAAACAGTCGCTTTTTTTCATTTAATGGGAATGAAAACCAAATTATCTGAAAACACATCTGAAAATTTCGAGGAAACTGCCGATTTTATTTCCAACAGATTCATAGAAAGAGGCTGGAAAGCACTGGGCGAAAAACAAAACATAACACCAGAGAAAGTAAAAGAAATTGTAACTTTAAGTTACTAATACATACTTATTAATTTTAAAATCCGTTGAATATGTTAACGGATTTTTTATATATTGGTGCATACTGTTTTATTATTTTTAATAAATTTTACATGAAGTATTTTTTATTTTTATTTTTATTTTCAATCCAGTCACTTTTTTCACAAGTAACGATTTCGGGCATTATAAAGGGTAGATATTCAAAAAATTATTTGGCTTTTGCAACGATAAAAACACCTTCTGGAAATAGTTATTTAGCCGATATTGATGGTAAATTTTCATTTGTTGAGAACAAGATTCCCGAGTTTTTCATTGTCTCCTATATTGGTTTTGAAAGCCAAAAAATTTTTTGTACCGATAAAAAAACATATTACAACATTATATTATTCACCCAATTATTCGATCCTGAAGATAATAAAAGCCAAGCAATGTCTATTATCAGGCAAGTAGTGGCCAACAAAAACTATAATAATCCTGAAAAAGTTTTGAAGAGTTTTGAGTTCAAATCATACAATAAAATATTGATAACCGCTAACCCAGATTCCTTAAAAGGCAATATTGATAGTGTTTTTGTAGAAAAAAACAATATAAAATATTTTTCGAAATTAGACTCTAGCGATTACAAGTTTAAAAAAATAATCGAAAAACAACATTTATTCGAAACAGAAAAAGTTTCCAATTTTCAGTTTATAAAAAATAAATTAAAAGAAACCATTATTGGACTAAAAATGTCGGGTTTCAAACAACCAGTTTATGAAATTTTGGGCTTCAATTTGCAATCATTTTCTGTTTATGACAATCAATATGAATTATTCAAAACAAAGTATAAAAACCCAATATCTGATGATGAAACCAGCGATTATTCTTATAAACTATTAGACACAATTGCTGTTAATTCAAGAAAAACCTACACAATTTATTTCAAGAATCGTAAGAAAGTAAATGAGTCTGGATTAGAAGGTTTGTTGTTTATTGATACTGAAAATTTTGCAATTGCAAGGGCAATAATGAGAGTTAAAAACATTTTGGATATTTCAGGAATTCATGAATTTGAGTATGATGAAGCACAGAAAATATGGTTTCCCAGCAATAAAACATTTAGAATTGTCAAAGGTAAAAATAAGGAAAACGTAAAACTTTTTGGAGGTACAATTCAGTTTGATGCGGATGAACTAAAGAACGAAAAACCAAGGGAGAAATTTTCGTCGGATTTTGTTTATATTTTATCACAAGTAAATAATTCTAGAATAAAATTTAATGAAAATTTTAAAATAAACAAATCAGCAATTGCAATTGAAGTCAATGATGAGGCGGTTAGTAAAGATGCTGTTTTTTGGAACCAATACAACAAAGAAAATTTTGATAAGCGAAGTAAAAAAACTTATTTGACATTAGATACTTTGGTTTTGAAAAGACGCTTGGAAAGTAAATTTTTCTTTGGTAAAAAGTTTATTAATGGCTATGTTCCTGTTTCTGTTTTTGATATTGATTTAAGGAAATTTTTTAATTTCAATAATTATGAAGGTTTTCGTTTATGTCTTGGTGGCGTTACCAATGAAAAATTGTCTCGTAAATTTAGAATAGAGGGTTATTCAGCATACGGCACAAAGGACGGTGATTTCAAGTATAATTTAGGGGTAGCTGCTAGGTTTGGAAAATTTTCTAATACTTGGTTTGGTGTTTCTTATACTGACGATATTCAAGAAATAGCAAGTACACTGTTTTCAATTGACAAAAAACAATTTAAATTAGTAGATACAGATCTGTTCAATTTCAGTTCCTTTTATAATTATAAAAAATGGCGTGGCTTTATTGAAACAAGAATTATTCCAAAAACCGAAAGTATTTGGGAAGTTTCGCAGTCGAATATTAATCCAAAATTTGAATATTTGTATAAAAATAGCAATCAATTATATAAAAATTTTGATTTGGCAACAGCAATGGTTTCGTTGCAATGGAGCCCGTTCAGCAGTTATTTGCAAACACCAAATGGTCGTGTAGAAACCGAAGAAGGTTTTCCTAAGTTTAACATTCAAATAGCCAAAACATTGTCACAATTTTTAAGAAATGATTTTAACTTTGGTAAATTTGATATAAAAGCTATTTACCAAAAAAAATTTCTAAACGGACACCAAACCAATATGGTTTTTGCAATTGGATATGCCATTGGTGATGTTCCTTTAACACATTTGTACAATAATTCGCCAAATAGTTTAAATAAAGATAAATTGTTGCAACGAACAACAATTGAGGGCGATAACGATTTTGAAACTATGTATTTCAATGAATTCTTTTCTAACAAATATGCCTTTTTTGAATTAAGACACCGGCTGAAAAAATTTAATATTTCTAGAAAATTCAAACCTTATTTAGTTTTTATAACCAGAACAGCAATTGGCAATATTGACAAACCTGAGCAACATGTAGGCATCGATTATAAAACATTAAAAAATGGCTACTTTGAATCTGGAATGCAAATTAATCAATTGTTTAAAGGAATCGGCTTGAGTACTTTTTTTAGATTTGGCCCTAATCAATTGCCTAAATTTGAAGACAATTTGGCTTTGAGAATCAGTTATTATCTTGATTTAGGGTTTTAATTTGTTTTGATTTTAGTGCTTTATATTTCTACTCATTTTTTTTTTAAATATTAATACAAGCAAGTCTTTTTAAGTTTTATATTATTGCATAGAAATATAATATTCAAATTTAATACAGGATGAGGATCTTTTAAAGTTCTAGATCTACTATTTGTTCAACTTCAACTCCAGCTTTTAATAAAAATTCAATGCCAGAAGTATCACGGTAACCGTTTTGGTAAACGACTCTTTTTATGCCTGATTGATGAATCAATTTACTGCATTCTTTGCAAGGCGATAATGTTATATATAAGGTTGATCTGTCGCAAGTTTGGGTCGAACGCGCTACCTTTAGAATTGCATTCGCTTCTGCATGAAGAACATACCAATTGGTCAAACCATTTTCGTCTTCGCAGCAATTATCAAACCCTGATGGTGTGCCATTGTACCCGTCAGAAATTATCATACGATCTCTAACTATTATTGCACCTACTTGTTTTCGTTTGCAATAAGACAACACGCCCCATTCTTTGGCAATACGTAAGTAAGCTTTATCGTATTTGCGTTGTTTTTCTAATTCCATTTTAATATTTAGTCAACTTCAAAACAAATTTAGTTTCTTTTATTTTAAAATGCTATTTTGGGTGTAAACATTTTTTATAAAAAAATAAAGTTTAAAAGTATTCATTTATTCAATAAACCATTTGAACTTCCCCAAAAGATTAAAGAATTTAAGGGTATTATATTTTTTGCAAAAAAAGCTAATTTTAATTTTTAATCACTAATTCCAAATTGAATTTTTAATAATAATGGGTAAAACAACCCCTATTACAAATGAAGTTACAATCAAAGTTATTTCTCTTTTAGAAAATCTAAAAATAGTTTGTAAAAAATAGGACATTAACAAAACAATTGAAAATACGACAATTTGTGAAGTTTCTATCCCAATTGCAAATGAAAACATTGGCATAAGTTTAGATTGTGGCGCACCAGACAACAAAGTTTTGAAGTAATTTGAAAACGCTAATCCGTGTATGACACCGAAAAACAAAGTCAAAAATCCAATAACAGTTAATGAATTGTTTTTGAATGATTTGCCAGAAGTTAACAAATCATAAATTGCAGTACAAATGATAGTTATTGGTATCACAAACTCAACAATTTGTTCTTTGATAACAACAATTTTATAAACGGATAACAATAAAGCAAGCGAATGACCAATTGTGAAAATAGAAACCAATAGTAATATTTTTTTCCAGTCTTTAAAAGAATACGGAATGACCAAAACGGTCAAAAACAAGATGTGATCATAGCCTTTTATATCAAGAATATGATGCAGACCTAATTGTAGATAAATCCAAAATTCTGACATTTTTGTATTTTTTTAAGTATCTACCTGTCAAGTTTCATAACGTTATTGATGAAAGTTGATTTAAATTTGATTCAAAGTTAGGATTTTATTTTTAAATTCAATTAGTGTAATTTTAAATATTTC
>JAYVIW010000057.1:0-39759 GCA_043769905.1 Bacteroidota bacterium | reverse complement strand
GTGGGGAGAGCAGGATTCGAACCTGCGAAGTTTACACAGCAGATTTACAGTCTGCCCTCGTTGGCCGCTTGAGTATCTCCCCCTTATTTATTGAATGTCAACAACTTAAAGAACTTATTTCAAATCGTATTTGAAATAAAAATTAGAGCCGGCGGAGGGACTCGAACCCACGACCTGCTGATTACAAATCAGCTGCTCTAGCCAACTGAGCTACGCTGGCAATTTCAATAAAAAAAGCCCGCTATTTCTAACGGACTGCAAATGTATATAAATTAGTTATTTAATCAAAACTTTTTTTAATTAAATTTATATTAAATATGAGAATTGACTTTTTCTTTTCTTTTCACTAAGACTCTTTCTAATGATTCTGAAGCTTGTTCAACGGCTTCTTCAAAAGTTTTGCATTGTTTTTTGACCATAAATTCGTCACCAGGAACATGAATTTTTACTTCGGCAATTTTATTTTCTTTTTCACTTGTCTTTTCTACTTTAAAAAAAACATCAGCCGAAACTATTTTGTCGTAATATTTTTCTAGTTTATTGATTCTCTCTTCTGTAAAATCTACTAATTTACCATCAACTGTAAAGTTGACTGCATGAACGTTTACTTTCATAATTCATTTTTTAATTTGTTAAACATATTTTTTGATTTGGGGTATTATTTATTTTATATTGCGAGGATGTGCATTTCCGTAAACTTTTTTTAAATTTGCTAAACTATTATGCGTATAAATTTGTGTTGAAGCCAGACTAGAATGACCTAATAATTCTTTGACAGAGTTTAGGTCTGCACCGTTGTTCAACAAATGGGTTGCAAATGTATGACGCAATATGTGAGGACTTTTTTTTACCTTTTCTGACACGTTACTAAAGTAGTAATTTATTAATCTATAAACAAATGAATCGTTTAATTTTACACCTTTTAACATTAAAAAAAAATAGTCATTATCGCTAATATGTTCTAAACGTGTTCTTTCTAATAGATATTCTTGAATTTTTTGTGAAATAATTGGCAATAGAGGAATGATTCTCTCTTTGTTTCGTTTGCCCAATACTTTTAATGTGTTTGCAGGTAAACTTATATTTGACAATTTAAGGTTAATCAATTCTGATCTTCGAATGCCAGTTGTATAAAATAAATCGATTATTAACTTATCGCGACTGCCTTCAAATCCGTCTGCGAATTTCAAATTATTTAAAACATTGTCTAATTCTTTTTCTGAAAATGGAATTTGTAGAATTTTTGGCGTTTTGAGCGCTTTGTGTTTTAATAAGGGATTTATTTCTATTTGCTTAATTTTTAATAAAAATTTATAAAACGCTTTTAACGATTGCATTTTTCTGTTAACCGAAATATTTGAAATACCATTATCGATTAAAGAAACTATCCAAGAACGAATTAAACTATAATTGACTTCTTCAAGATTTTGTAATTGAAAATTGATTTTTACAAATTCTTGAAAAAAGGTCAAGTCATTGATATATGCAATAATTGTATGTTGAGAATATTTTTTCTCGAGTTGTAGATAATCTTTAAAATAATCTAAATTATTTTTCATATGTGTAAATTCTATTTTTTGGTTGTCACATATGGTATTGTCCTTCCAATTTGGTATTTGCTGTCGCAAATTTATTTTTTCGACAATTTCATAAAAAAACCGTTAGTCCAAAGTTACAAAAACTTTTTGACTAACGGTTAAATATTTAGACAGAATAAAACTAGCTTTCTAGGTTATCTCTCATGTTTTGAATATAAGCTGCCTTTTGAAATTTAGCTCTATTAATTATCGATGGTTTTATAAAAGCTGTTCTTGCACGAAGTTGACGTACTGTTCCAGTTTTATCAAATTTTCGTTTGTAACGCTTTAGCGCTCTATCGATGTTCTCTCCGTCTTTTATTGGTATTATTAACATTTTGGGACCTCCTTTCTTTAAATTATTATTGGTGCAAAAGTAATTTATTTTTTTTAAAATATAAACTAAAAATATAAATTTTTTCAAAAAATATGATTTTGCACCGATATGCTGCTATTCCGTAGCCCTGATCGAAGGGAAAAACGTTTTGTGATTTCGTTTTTTTTAAACGAAATCGCAAAACTTTTGGAATGAGAGCAGGAAATGGCTTCAAAAAAATAAGTTATTGTTTTGTTATATCGCTTTCAATCATTCCGTCTCGCAAACGAATAATTCTGTGCGCATATTCCGCAATTTCTTCTTCGTGAGTAACTAAAATTACGGTATTGCCTTGTGCATGAATATCTCCAAAAAGTTTCATTATTTCTAAAGATGTTTTACTGTCAAGATTACCAGTTGGTTCATCTGCAAGAATAATCGATGGCTTGTTAACAAGTGCACGGGCAATTGCTACTCGCTGGCGTTGACCTCCAGAAAGTTGGTTGGGTTGGTGGTCCATTCTATCGCCAAGATTGACTTGATTCAAAACTTCGGTAGCACGAATTGTTCTATCAGATTTGGAAAATCCAGCATAAATCATTGGCAAAGCAACATTTTCTAAAGCGGTTGTTCGTGGTAAAAGATTAAAAGTTTGAAAAACAAAACCAATTTCTTTGTTGCGAATTTCGGCCAAATCATCGTCAACCATTTTCGAAACATCTTTTCTGTTCAAAATATATGACCCAGAAGTTGGCGTGTCAAGACAGCCCAATATATTCATTAGCGTAGATTTTCCTGAACCCGATGGCCCCATAAGTGCTACATATTCGCCTTTATTTATCTGTAAATCGATACCTTTTAAAACATTTATTATTTCGTTTCCAAGTACAAAATCTCTCTTTATGTCTTTTATATTTATTAATGAAGTTGTCATAGTTCTCGGTTTTCGGTCGCAGTTTTCAGTTTTAAAATCAAAAATAAGCATCATTTTTTTATAAGACACTGCTTTTATGAAAATGTTACATTATAATTTCAAAAATTGAACTCAGAAACCGAAAAACAAACGTTTTTTCAAATCCGAACTACAAAATGTTCTTTCTCTTGTTCTGCTCTAAAAAAAACTATTCCCCACTGGAATGTATCGATTGTTACGGTAACTTTTGGGTGGTTTTGGATGATTTTCCAAGCGTTTTCCATGTCAGCGCTCCAATGAATATCATCGAAAATCCAAACTGAATTATTGGTAATGGTTGGTAATAAAAGTTCAAAATATTCTAATGTCGCTGCTTGCGAATGGTTACCATCAATGTATATTAAATTTAAGATATCAGATTTTAAACTTTCAGATTTTAAATAATTTGAGAATTCTGTATTTATAAACTCAACATTTGAAATTTGATTTGAACCTAACGGTGCAATAGGCGAAGCTAACTTAAAATTTGAATCTTGAAATGTTTTTTTTGCAACTGACAAAGTATTGGCACACCCTTCCAAAGAAATTATCTTAGCATTTTTATTCGCCAATGATAAGGCAGAAGTCGCTAAACCTAAAGAAGTGCCTATCTCTAGAATGTTTTGGGGTTGAAAATATTTGACAATCCTAAACAATAGAAAGGCTCGCTTTGAAGTTATTCCAGCCGTTTTTGCAATTTTAGATATTTGTCTTTTATTAGATTTAAAAACTCTTGAACCAGCGCCAAAATCAGTTACTTCGATAAAATATTTATTTTCTAAAACTGATTTTCTATAACTTTTTATAATCGAATATTCTGGATAAATCGATTTATCATAAAAACATTTTGTAACAAAATGAAATATAAACGGCGAGTGAATGCCATGTTCATTTTTAGATTTCCAAAGGAATTTTAAATACGATTTTATAATATGAAACATTACATTGAAAATCAAATTACTACTCCATCTTTGCACTCAATTCAAACCAACGTTCTTCTCGATTTTCCATTTTATTAATAATATTTTCGAGTTCTTTTGCTTTGACCGAAATATCATGATCAGCCACTTTTCCATCTGCGAAAAGTTGTTCTATTTTTTGTTTTTCTATTTCAAAATCTTTGATTTCTCGTTCAATTTTTTGATATTCTTTTTGCTCGTTGAATGTCAAATTACCAGTTGGATTGTTTTGTTTCCAATCGTTTTTTTCAGTATTAACTGAATCTAATTTTTTTGGTTCAATAGAATCTTCGTAAGCTCGAAAATCGGAGTAATTTCCGGGGAAATTCTCGATTTGTCCTTCACCACGAAATACAAATAAATTATCAACAATTTTATCCATAAAATACCTGTCGTGCGAAACCACAAGCAAACAACCTGGATAATCCAGAAGAAAACTTTCCAAAACATTCAAAGTAACAATATCTAAGTCATTTGTTGGCTCATCGAGAATCAAAAAATTTGGGTTCTGGATTAAAACCGTACACAAATAAAGTCGTTTTAACTCACCACCAGATAATTTTTCTACAAAATCGTGTTGTTTTTTTCTATCGAATAAAAAGCGTTCCAAAAGTTGCCCTGCCGAAATTAATTTTCCTTTTGCTAAAGGAATAAATTCGCCATATTCTTTGATAATATCAATTACTTTTTGACCTGATTTTGGATTGATGCCACTTTGAGTATAATAGCCAATTTTTATGGTGTCGCCAGTAATTACTTTTCCCGAATCAACTGGAATTGTTTGCGTAATTAGGTTCAAAAAAGTCGATTTTCCTGTTCCGTTTTTACCGATAATACCTATTCTCTCGCCACGTTGAAAATCGAAACTAAAGTTGTCTAAAATGATTTTGTCTTTAAACTTTTTGGTTATTTTATGCAGTTCAATAATTTTAGAACCCATTCGTTCCATATTTATTTCGAGTTCAACAGCATTTTCTTTTCGTCGAGATTGTGCTTTTTCTTTGATTTCATAAAAATCATCTTGGCGCGATTTCGATTTTGTTGTTCTTGCTTTTGGCTGGCGTCGCATCCATTCTAATTCCTTTACAAAAAGGTTTTGAGCCTTGTCAATGCTCGAATTTTCAGATACAACTCTTTCTTCTTTTTTCTCTAAATAATAGGAATAATTGCCTTTGTACTGGTATAATTTTCCGTTATCGAGTTCTATTATTTCATTACAAACACGTTCTAAGAAAAAACGATCGTGCGTAACCATAAAAAGCGTGATGTTTTCTTTTGCAAAATAACTTTCTAGCCATTCAATCATTTCTAAATCAAGATGGTTCGTAGGTTCATCAAGAATTAATAAATCTGGTCGATTAATCAAAATTATTGCCAATGAAAGTCGTTTTTTCTGTCCACCAGAAAGATTTTTAACTTTCAATTTAAAATCTTCTAACTTCAATTTAAACAAAATCTGTTTGTATTGTGTCTCAAAATCCCAAGCATTTAAACGATCCATTCCATCAAAAGCTGATTGATAAGTATCCGAATCTTCGGGGTTTTCTAGTGCTTTCTCATAAGCCTCAATCACTTTTAAAACTGGATTATCACTCGCAAAAATACTTTCTTCGATTGTCAATTCATCCTGCAAATTGGCATCTTGACTTAGAAAGGCCATATTGATTCCTTTTCGCAAAACTACATTTCCAGTATCGGGTTCGTCTTCGCCATTAATAATTTTCATTATACAAGTTTTTCCCGAGCCATTTTTGGCAATAAAAGCAATTTTTTGGTCTTTATTAATTCCGAACGAAATGTTTTCGAACAAAGTACGTTCGCCAAATGATTTTGATATATTCTCTACAGATAAGTAATTCACAGTGCTAAATTTTCTGCAAAAGTAAGCTATTAATTGCGATTAATAAATTTTTATTAAAAACGAAAGTTTAGAGCATTTTCAGAAACATTGTTCGTGGTATTCAAATCAATTTGTTATTTGTTTTATAAAGTTAATAAAAAAATCCTTTGAGACAAAGTTCATTGAAAAACGCAAAAAAACAGAAAGCCTTATCAATGAAAGTTACGCATTGATTGAAATCTTTAGTTTGTATTTTTGATTTAATATTTCCTAAAAATATATGCTTTGATTTAAAATCTTTGAACAAAAATTAGAAATTGATTGAATTTTATTTTTAGAAAATAAGTAAAACTGGAATTTTATTAATGAAATTATTAATAAAAAATTTCAAAAAATCAGTTGATTTTTTTGTAAATTTGTAATTATTTTTTAAGGTAAAAAAAACAAAAGCCAAAACCCCAAATTAAAATGAGTTTTTTAAAAAAAATATTTTCGTCGAACAAGCAAGAACCTATTCTCAACGAAAAAGACAAGAAAATACTTGATCAAGGACTTGAAAAAAGCAAACAATCATTTTTTTCGAAATTAACCAAGTCTATTGCAGGGAAATCAAAAGTTGACGAAGATGTTCTTGACAATCTTGAAGAAATTTTAATTGCGTCAGATGTTGGAGTTAATACTACTTTAAAAATTATTTCGAGAATTGAAAAAAGAGTTGCCGACGATAAATATTTAGGAACCGCAGAACTAAACCAAATTTTACGAGACGAAATTTCTGCACTATTATCAGAAACTAATCTTGGCGAAGCAACCCAATTTGTAATTCCCGTCGGTGTAAAACCTTATGTTTTGATGGTTGTCGGTGTTAACGGTGTAGGAAAAACAACTACAATTGGCAAATTGGCACACCAATTTAAAAAACAAGGTTACAAAGTTGTTTTGGGTGCAGCCGATACTTTTAGAGCCGCAGCAATAGACCAATTGCAAGTTTGGGCAGACCGAGTTGGTGTGCCACTAATTAAACAAAATATGGGTAGCGATCCAGCATCAGTAGCATTTGATACTTTGCAAAGCGCAGTTGCCCAAGAAGCTGATATTGTAATAATCGATACTGCTGGAAGATTGCATAACAAAATAAACCTAATGAATGAATTGACAAAAGTAAAACGTGTCATGCAGAAAGTAGTTGAAAACACGCCAAACGATGTTTTATTGGTACTTGATGGTTCAACAGGTCAAAACGCATTTGAACAAGCCAAACAATTTACAGCCGCCACCGAAGTAACCTGTCTTGCTGTAACAAAATTGGACGGAACCGCAAAAGGTGGAGTTGTAATTGGAATTTCAGATCAGTTTAAAATTCCTGTAAAATATATAGGTGTTGGCGAAGGAATTGATGATTTGCAGGTTTTCAATAAATATGAATTTGTAGATTCTTTTTTCAAATAAACAATTATTAAGATGTTAGCATTTTTTAAAAATACTTCTGCAATGACTTTTTATATTCTAAGTATGATTAGTTTTTTTATTGCCAATTATGTCCGTGATAAAAATCTATCTGCCTATTTTGGATTGATATTATTGGGGGTTTTGTTTTTTATTTTAGGATTAGTAAAACGGTTTAGGTAATTTATAAAGGTTGTAAGGTGATTTTTTTTTCTATTGACTTGCAGAACTTTTTGAACATGTTTAGAGCAAAAATTTAATTTAAAGTTTTGATTGCAAAGCTTTTATCTCATCTCTAAATTTTGCTGCTTGCATAAAATCTAAATCTTTGGCGGATTTTTCCATTGCTTTCCTTTTTTCACGGATTCGTTTTTCGATTTCGGGCTTGGTCAAATATTCCGTTTCTGGTTCGGCAGCCAATAAATTTTCATCTTCATAGCCCAACTCATAATCTACAAGTTTGTTTTTGGTAAATGCACTTTCAATTTTTTTGTTCAATGCCATTGGCACCTGATTATTTTCAGCATTAAAATTAATTTGTTTAGTACGTCGGTAACTGGTTTCGTCAATAGTTTTCTGCATACTTGCTGTAATTTTATCGGCATACATAATCGCTTTTCCATTTAGGTTTCTTGCAGCACGACCAATAGTTTGTGTTAACGAACGTGCACTTCGCAAAAAACCTTCTTTATCAGCATCGAGGATAGCAACCAATGAAACCTCAGGTAGATCAAGTCCTTCCCGCAAAAGATTGACACCAATTAAGACATCAAAAATTCCTTTTCGCAAATCTTGCATGATTTCAATTCGCTCTAAAGTGTCAACTTCAGAGTGAATATAGCGGCATCGAATATCCAATTTTGTCAAATATTTTGCTAATTCTTCAGCCATTCTTTTGGTTAATGTCGTTACCAAAACACGCTCGTCAATTTCGGCTCTTGCTTGAATTTCTTCTATCAAATCATCAATTTGATTTAAACTTGGACGGATTTCTATTATTGGATCAAGCAATCCCGTTGGACGAATAACCTGCTCAACTACAACCCCTTCTGTTTTTTGTAATTCATAATCGGCTGGTGTTGCAGATACATAAATAACTTGGTTCTGCATTGATTCAAACTCGTCAAATTTTAGCGGTCTGTTGTCCATTGCGGCAGGTAAACGGAAACCATATTCCACTAAATTTTCTTTTCTTGAGCGGTCGCCCCCATACATTGCATGCACTTGAGAAAGTGTTACGTGGCTTTCGTCAACAACCATCAAATAATCTTTTGGGAAATAATCTAGTAAACAAAACGGTCTTGCACCTGCTGTTCGACCATCAAGGTACCGTGAATAATTCTCAATTCCAGAGCAATAACCTAACTCACGAATCATTTCTAAATCAAAATTAGTTCTCTCTTCTAATCTTTTGGCTTCGAGATGTTTGCCTATTTCTTTAAAATAATCGCATTGTTTAACTAAATCTTGCTGAATTTGCCAAATCGCATCTTGCAAAACATCTGGCGAAGTCACGAACATATTGGCTGGATAAATCGTTAATTTCTCAAATTTTTCTATAATTTGAGAAGTTTTTACATCAAATGATTCAATCTCTTCAATTTCATCTCCAAAAAAATGAATTCTAAACGCATCATCGGCATAAGATGGGTAAACATCCACCGTATCGCCTTTAATTCTGAAGTTTCCTGGTGTAAAATCCATTTCGGTTCTAGAATACAAACTTTGCACCAATTGATGTAATAATTTTGTTCGAGAAATAACTTGACCAACTTCAACTGGAATAATATTTTTCTGAAATTCCGTTGGATTTCCAATTCCGTAAAGACATGAAACTGATGATATTACAATTATATCACGACGACCTGAAAGCAAAGAAGCAACGGTTGACATTCTCATTTTTTCTAACTCCTCGTTAATAGACAAGTCTTTTTCAATAAAAACGCCCGATACTGGCATAAAAGCCTCTGGTTGGTAATAATCATAATAAGAAACAAAATATTCGACAGCGTTATTTGGGAAAAACTGCTTAAATTCTGAATATAGTTGTGCCGCTAAAGTTTTGTTGTGTGCCAATACCAAAGTTGGTTTTTGAACAGTTTCGATTACATTTGCAACCGTAAAAGTTTTTCCAGAGCCTGTAACTCCTAATAAATTTTGATATTTTTCATTTTCATTGACACCTTGCACCAATTTTTTGATGGCCTGCGGTTGGTCGCCTTTGGGCTGATAATCAGATACTACTTGGAAGTTCATTTAATATTTTTGCATTTACACAAAGTTACAACGAATGAAATTTAAATTTTAAATTTATGAAAAAAAATATGAATTTAAAATTTCCAATTTTTCTGTTGTGATTCACTTAAAAAAGTCCAAGCCACAATTCGGCTATTTTTTTGACCCTGAGACATGTCTATTGTTTTGATTTCGACCGGTTGCACTTTACTTAATGTTTTGTGGATATTTGGTAAATTTTCTTTTTTAGAGACTAATGTTGTGTACCAAAGTACTTGCAATGGATATTTGGCCGATTCATAAATCATTTGTGTAACAAAACCAATCTCGCCACCATCACACCACAATTCGGAATTTTGACCACCAAAATTTAAAACAGGATTATTAGATCTCGTTTCTGATAAATTATTGACTTTTCGAACTGATGATTTCAGAGCTTCGGCAGCAGAATTATGAAAAGGTGGATTACAAATAGAAAAAGCGAATTTGTCTTCTGGCAAAATTATATTCTTGAATATAAACCTTGATGAAACTTGCAATTGTAAACTAATGGCATCAATTAATTTTGGGTTTTGTTCAATTATTTTTTTACAATTTTGAATCGCATTTTCGTCAATATCCGTACCAACAAATGACCAATCATAAATAGCATTACCAAGAATAGGATAAATACAATTTGATCCAATTCCGATATCTAAACCTACTACATTGTCTCCCTCGGGAATAATTTCATTGTTTTTAGTTGCTAATAAATCAGCGATATAATGTATATAATCTGCTCGACCTGGAATTGGCGGACATAAATAATCAACAGGGATATCCCAATTTTTAATTCCGTAATCTTGAATTAATATTGATTTATTCAAAGACTTTACTGCTTCTGGATTGCTAAAATCTAGAGTCTTTATTGCAAACTCATTAATAAAAATATGCTGTTCTAAATCAGAATTTGCAATTATTAATTTTTCAAAATCATATCCAAATCTATGAAGATTTCTTGGATGTAAATTAGTTTTTTCGGCTGTAATTTTCTCTTTCATTCTAAAATATTGAGTACAAATATAGTTATTAGAATTGAAATTTAATCAAAACATTCCATCAACAATAAATCGCCGTTTTTATGAACGATTGTAACAATTCCGTCTTCAATGACGTGGTTGCTATTGCCGTTGCGATAGCCACTTTTTAATGTTTCATTTATTAATGGAAAAAATAAATTTTCGGTCGATATATTTGAAACTTCTCCTATCGGAATTAGCGAAATTATCGAATTGGCAGTGTACCATTTCTGGAAATTATTTGGCAAAAGAAATATTTTGGAATAATCATCAAGTATTACAATTTTTAATAGATCTCGATATTGAACAACATTCGTAATATTTGCAATAGTATGATCAGCACGTTTTCCTGTTGCCCAAACTACGTTAACAGCTGGAAAATTGCGTTCGATTAAATAATCAAATGCTTTTTCAAGATCGGTTTTGTTTTGGTCTGGAACGTGAATAATAGCTATTGGAAATTGGCTTTTGCCGTATTTTTCGGTATCAAAATCCCTGTCAAAATCGCCAATTAACACATCGACTTTCAAGTCATATTTCATGACTCTCTCTATTGCAGCATCAAGAACCACAACAAATGGGGACCATTCGAGTAGTTGCCCCAAAAGTTCAGCACTGCATTCCTGACCATTTGCAATAATGAGTGCTGGTTCTTGATCGTCGCGAACAATGTGGTGTGAAGACAATTTATTTTTATATTTTTGAAACAATAACTTTTAAAGACCAAATATTGAAATTTCATAAAAAATACCACTAGCTAAGAGTAACTAGACTTTAAGATCTTTAAAGTTTCATATTGGTTATTTAACAAATTTAAAATATTATGTAATATGAAATTCAATTTCACAAAAAAAAGTCAAAATAAGTATTTTTATTTTGACTTTAATAATCTATAATATAAATAATTCTTATGTTTAAATATCTAGCTTTGCAAAGTTTACTTTACAGCTGGCTTATAGTTTTGTTTATCAATTATCATTTTTGATAAAATTTCTCTCAATATTTCTGAAGTTCCTCCACCAATCGGTCCCAGTCTGCTGTCGCGAGATAATCTCGCCAATGGATATTCTTCCATATAACCGTATCCACCCAACATTTGCAAGCAGCTGTAAATTACATCGTCAGATACTTTTGTTGATTTTAATTTTGCCATTGTAGCTTCTTTTACTACATATTCGCCTTTGTTTAGTCTTGCAACTGCGGCATAATTAAAGATTTTACAATGTTCAACTTCAGTAGCATTATCAACCATTGTGTGTCTCAAAGCTTGAAATTTATCAATAGTTTTTCCAAACGCCTCACGTTGAGACATATAATTGATAGTATAATCGATAGCATATTCTGCACTTGCGTGGGCGTTGATTGCCATAATCAATCTTTCTAAAGCGAAATGTTGCATGATATATGGAAAACCTTTTCCCTCTTCTCCCATTAAATTATGTTCAGGAATTTCTACATTGTCAAATGCGATTTCGGCAGTATCAGAGGCTCTCCAACCCAACTTATCAAGTTTTGTTGCATTAATTCCCTTTAAGTTTGTGTCCATCAAAAACATACTTATGCCTTTATTTCCTGTACCAATGTCAGTTTTCGCAGCAACTACATAATAATCAGCATAAACACCATTGGTTATAAATGTTTTTGAGCCATTTATTATATATTTATCTCCTTTTTTTACAGCCGTTGTGCGCATTCCTGCTACATCGCTACCGCCAAAAGGTTCGGTTAGACATAATGCACCAATTTTATCGCCTGCAATACTTGGCACCAAATAATCTTGTTTGATTCGTTCGTCGCCTTCGGCATTCAAATGTGTCATTGCTAAATAAGCGTGTGCCCAAATTGCAGCTGCAAAACCACCAGATTTAATTTTTTGAAGTTCTTCCAATAAAACAACTGTATAAAATAAATCAAGGTTCATTCCACCATATGCTGCAGGGTATGTCATTCCGAAGAATCCCATTTCGCCAAATTTTTTCCAAATAAAACGTTCAATTGTTCCAGTTTTCTCCCACTTTTCGATATTCGGAACAACTTCTTTTTGTAAAAAATCTTGTAAACTTTTTCTAAATAAATCGTGCTCTTCTGTAAAGTATGTTGAATTCATATATTTAAGACTATTTTTTATTCTATTTTTTAGAATTGTAAATATAATGCTATTATTTTTATTTTATCAACAGGAAAATCTTTAATTTCTGATAATTCCGCAATATTCTTTATTTCTCCATTCATACTTCTATAAATAACAATATTTCTTGCGATTTGGTATTTAAAATAAGGGAATTTTGTTAATTCTTTGATGCTTAAATTATTAATATCTATTTTTTCAATGTTTGGATTATTGATTATTTGAAAGTTAATAGTCAATTTTTGGATAACTTCTGGTGACAAACCATAAATTTCGTTCATTTGTTCCATGGTTACAAATGACTTAAAATTCAATTTGTAAGCTAAAATTCTGTCGGAAATTGCTTCACCAATTCCAGATATTTTCATTAAATCTTCTTTGGTTGCTAAGTTGATGTCTTTGACAACCAGTTTTTCTTTCTCTGGAAATTTTTGATATTTATTGTTTTGATCGTCTGTATAATTGCTTTCGGATTTATTATTGAACCAATCTGGAAATTTGAAATGAGGAGACATCACGTTTAACAATGAATCAGAAATTCCAGTCACTGCTTGAAATTCTTTTGGTGAATTGGCAAACTTCCCTAGTTTTCTAAAAGCTAATAGTTTGTCAATTTCTGCAGTTGTCATTCCAAGTTTGTAACCTTTAAAATCGGTGATAAAGTTTGGATTGTATGGATAAATTTTATTCGCTAACGTTGGTTTTTCTTCTTGTAATGAATCAATTTTTGACGATAATGATAACCATTTTTGTTCTTCTGGATTGACAGTTTTTTGTGGAGTAAAATCAATGAAATAATACAAAACTTGTAGTAAAATGATAATAGTAAACAAAGAAAATATGCCAATTCGTTGACTTTTATTGAATTGTAGAAATGATTTTATTGACATAAATTAAAATTAAATTATAAATATTTACTTTTTTATGACAACAATGATACATATTATACGACTTCAAAATAATACTTAAAGATCATCAAAGTTTGCAAAAAATCATAAATCAAAAACCGAAGTTCGTTTTGCGCGAATAAAATCTTTTAATTTCAGCCAAAAAGCGATTGTTAAATATACACCAAACCACAATCCAGCCGTTACAAAAGATATATAAATAAAAAATAAGCGTACATTCGATGCACGCATTCCCAATCTGTCAGCCAATCTGGACGCTACGTGAAAACCGTATTTTTCGAAAAAATATTTTAGTTTTATTTCTGGACGCACTATCAAAAAAATAATAAAATTTGTTAAAATAAATCACAAATATAATAATTTTCTGATTATCAAATTGACAAATTATCTAATTACTTTTTATTAAATCCCTTCCAATTGCACAATCCAAACATCTTGATTTGTTGCAATATTCATTTTTCAGTTGCAATAAAGCTTGTGTGTCAAATGCACTCTTGGATTTTACTCCAAACGAATTAAATTTATCAATAATTGAATTGTTTTCTGCTGCAACTTGACTCAAAATATCTATTAAATCCTCAGAAATTTCTTTGCTTAAATGTTTGGCATAAGCAAACTGAATTGGAAGTATAGTATTGATTATCAATAAATCAACAAACGATTTTGATAATGATTTTTTCTTTTTTGGACTTTCCTTATCAAATTGATAGTGGGTTTGCCAATAATTAGAAACCGCAATGTCAAAAATTTCATAAATGTCTTTTATCGAAGTTATTGTGATAATTTTTGAAAATAAATTTTGTTGTTTGTGGTATAAATTAGCCAATTGCGACAAACGAATCGTTGGGAAATTATCCAGCCGATGTTTGAAAAACTGCACTGGCTCAATTACTGATTTTTCGATTTGATATTTGTGTAGTAAATAAAAAAATCTAAATTGCAAGTCTTTATAATAAATATCTTCCTTCGGTAAATCTAATAAACCCGCATTTCCGAAAATTAAAGCTTCAAGATTTTCGACCTCGAAACTTTCTTTTCTGACAATATTAAACGGCATAGATTTGGCAATTTTTAAGAAAATTTCTCCGTTGGTATTTAACCCGAAATTTTTGGCTAATGCGACAAATAAAACAGCTTCCCAATCTTGATTGGTAGAAATCAATAAATCTTGAATTGGTTTGGACTTGCGTTCTAATCGTTCAAAAAACAAACGTTCTTGCCAGTTTTTAAAAGTAAATTCATCTACACTTTGAATTTGTTTTTCGCAAAAAATCCAAGATTTTGGTTGCATTAAAGATTCGTAATTGTTTAATACTTCTTTCGAAACGATTTCTTTTAGTTCCAAAACCGGAATTTCGGTATTGTTTTTTCTGAAAATTTCGGTATCATGGTCCCAAACAACGTGCAGAATTACAGAATCATAATTTTCATCTCGTTCGTGATTGTGCAAGTACCAATCTGAAGATTTTATATGAATTTCGACATTTCCTGCCCATTTTTGACCTTCGATTTCTATTTGTGCATTAAAAAAATCTGGCCCAGCCAATTTTGTATATTGCCCTGAATTGATTATGGTGATTGTTTCTCCGTTGTAGGTTTTTAAATTTGAAAAGTCAAACTTTTTGAATTTCCAGATATAATGGAGAAAATCTTCTTTCATATTTTTAACAAGATAAATATTGAATTGTTAAATGCTAAAATGTTAACAGCTAGATGTTTTTATTTTACGAATATATCGTTTTTACATTAATCTCACTAATTTAGAGGTGCTTTTTTTATAATGAATTCAACTTTGTTAAATATATAATTACACATATTTAACAATTTTAACCATTGATGTAATTACAAACTTTTGGACTTTTAAACTTTTTAAAAAACTATTTCAACAAATATAATTTTGCACAAGCTCTAGCATCGCTCAAAGCCTCATGGTGATTAAGTTGAATATTGTTTTGATCGGCACAATATTTTAAGTTTGCAGGTTTGTAACCTTTAGCACGATAAATCTTGCAGGTACATTCCCACATATCAGCAATCTCTAATTCATCATAATACAATCCATAATATTTCATTGTTTTTTGTAAAACATTTCTATCGAATCGTTCGTTGTGTGCAACTAATTTTCTTCCAAATAAACGCTTCTTGATTTCCGGAAACAAATCGTCAAACATGGGCTTGTATAATGTTTCAATAGGTTTAATACCGTGACACATAATATTTCTGTACCAATATTCATTATTTGGTGGCTGAATCAAAGTCACATATTCATCAACAATAATGCCGTTTTCGACAGTAACAATTCCGACAGCACAAGCGCTTTCTGGGCGACCTGTAGCGGTTTCAAAATCTATTGCGGTAAAAGTCATAAAATTTTAGATTATTGATTTTAAACTTTATATAATAATGTAAAGCTAAAAAAATCCTATAAAGTTTTTTAAGACCTTATAGGATTGACTTATAAATTATAATTCTTTATAAATTTTTTAACTCTGATGCTTTTATAGTAATTACTTTGCCGTTGTGCATTATTACCATTGATTGGTTGTTTTGAATTTTGGTTTCAACCAAATTTTTGTAACAAATTTCTAAACCTTTTAAAACTTTTTTATTGAAAACAGAATCTGAACTTTTACTATTCATTATTATTAGATTTTAATATTTCCCATTTTTTTTCTTGAAAAACTTCAATCGCTTTAAGGTTTCTACCTTTAGCAATAATTTGAATTTCACTTTTTGAAGAATCAAAAACCATCCATTCATTAAACAAAGGTATGTAATTTTTAAATAAGTTTTCAATTCCGCGAGAATATCTTCTCAAAATTACTTCACTTGGAATATTATGACCGCCGTTTTTTACTCTTGTAGCAACTCTTTTTATTGCCATCTCAACATTTGGCAACCAGAAAAAAAGTAATTTAACATTGTAACCATTTTCAATAGCATTCAACAATTTACATTTATAAATTTTGGTTGCCAAAGTGGTTTCTATTGCAAAAGTCTCGTTCGCTTCTAGCAAATATTCAATTCTTGCAAGCATTATTCATCCTGCTTCGAATGCTACTTTTTCAGGTTGAAAAGGCGATAATCCTGCTGCAATATTATTTGCATTCACAAATTCTTTACAATTCAAAATTTCGGGTAAAATTGTGTAGGATGCTGTTGTTTTGCCAGCGCCATTACAGCCAGAAATAATATAAATTGTTTTAGATTTCATATTTAATAAACACAATTTAGGCGTGACCACAAGGGTCGGGCTATGATTCCAAATCTTTTTTTAATTGCAAAAAAGCAATTAAAAAAAGGATTTTCCCTTCTATCCCTCACGCAAAAAAAAACTTGATAAAATACCTAACAGGTTTCGAAAACCTGTTAGGATAAAAACTATTTTATAGAGCCAATAATGTCATATTTTGTGATAATATGGTGTTTTCCGTTTTCTAAATCCAATAGAACAGCTTGGTTGTCTTTCGTGAAAAGTTTAGATACTTCTTCGATTGCTGTTCCCATTTTTACAATAGGATAAGGTTTTCCCATTAATTCACGAATTGGTTTGTCCGCTACATCTTTGTCGGAAACATAACTTTGAAATAAATCTGTTTCGTCGACCGAACCTACAAAACCCGTAATATCAATAACTGGAATTTGCGATATTTTGTATTTTCGCATTCTGTCAATTGCGTGCGAAACCAATTCTTCTGTTCTTACAATAATCAATGGTTTGTCAATATGTTCTTTGATTACATCTTCGGCTTTGGTAATTTCTTCGTCCAGAAAACCTCGTTCGCGCATCCAATCGTCATTGAACATTTTACCAACATATCGACTTCCTGAATCATGAAATAAAACTACTACAACATCATCTTTCGTGAAATGATGTTTCAATTGATGCAGTCCTTTAATAACCGAACCAGCAGAATTGCCAACAAAAATACCTTCTTCTTTAGCAATTTTTCTAGTATAAACGGCAGCATCTTTGTCAGTTACTTTCGTAAAACCGTCAATTATAGAAAAATCTACGTTTAACGGCAGAATATCTTCTCCAATTCCTTCGGTTATATAAGAATAAATTTCGTTTTCGTCAAATATGCCCGTTTCATGGTACTTTTTGAATACTGATCCATAAGTATCTACACCCCAAATTTTGATATTAGGATTCTTTTCTTTCAAATATTTTCCGATTCCCGAAATGGTTCCGCCTGTTCCTACTCCAACAATAAAATGAGTCACTTTTCCATCTGTTTGTTCCCAAATCTCCGGGCCAGTCTGCTCATAATGTGCTATGGCATTCGATGGATTATCATATTGATTAACATACCAAGAATTTGGAATTTCTGTTCCCAATCTTTTAGAAACTGAGTAATAAGATCTTGGGTCGGTTGGTTCAACATCAGTTGGACAAACAATTACTTTGGCTCCAACCGCTCGCAAAATATCCATTTTTTCTTTAGATTGTTTGTCGGTTATGACAAAAATACATTTGTAACCCTTGACAATTGCGGCTAATGCCAGACCCATTCCAGTGTTTCCTGACGTTCCTTCTATAATGGTTCCGCCTGGTTGCAAACGACCGTCGGCTTCGGCATCTTCGACCATTTTTAAAGCCATTCGATCTTTAGTCGAATTACCAGGATTGAAAGTTTCGACTTTGGCAAGCACCAATGCATCGATTCCAACAGTAACTTTATTCAATTTTACCATTGGTGTATTGCCAATGGTGCCGAGTATGTTTTGTGAATAATTCATTTGCTTTTAAATTGCAGATTTTAGAATGCAGATTTCAGATGGTTGTTTAAATAATATTTATTTGCAAAGATATTAATTAGATTTGGAATTGTTGGTATTAAATCTAGGTTGCGTTAGGGATAGAAAGGAAAATCCTTTTTTTTATTTTTCTAAAAAAAAGATTTGGAATGAAAGCCCGACACCGATTTTTCATCGGGGTAACGCCCATATTGCAACGGTACTCAACAAGATATTATTTATTGAAAGAAGTTCCAGACCAATCCGAACCTGAACATAAAGTCACGGTATGGATAATTTGGTGCAGATAAATAATTGCTTTTGGTAAATATTGTGTTAACGTGTTCGAAAATAAAAAACAATCGGGTTTGACGAACTCGTGCATTAAAGAAAACATCGACCATGGGGAATGCTCCTATTTTTTTTATTTTTTGCACATAAAATTCTGCTAAGATTGGGTTGTATTCGTTGGCAAAATATTTAGTAAAATAGTTAAACGAGATTCCAGTTTGTAAAAAAAGTGCTCTTTTGAACAAAAAATCTGAATAGTAAATTGTGTTTCTGGTGGTGATAATTGGAACGTTTAAAATTTTGTCGTTTTGGTCAACTTCTTGAAATAGAATTGTATTGTCTAGTGCAAATTTGCGAAATCTAAATTCTTTATTGGCTTGAAACGATATGTAATTGATGGTTGAATTGTATTGTTTTGGCGTAACTATTTGTCTTGCAATACTGTCGTTTGAAAAATACAAATAATCGTTTAAGGTTGTGAGTTGCAATTGTGCATCGACATATTTTGTTTTGGCTATGAATTTAAGGTTGTTGATTTTTTCGTTATTAAAATTGTTGCTCCAATTGTAATATTGATAATTACTTTGATGTAGCCTGAAATTGTTGTTGGGCAATTTACTGATGTTTTGGACTTGAAACGAGAAATGATTTTCAGGATTAAGTCTGTAATTAACTATACCATCAATTGTTGAAATCGTTTGCGTTGATATTGCTTTAGAAATTGAAACATTAGCAATATATTTGTTTTTAGTTAATTGATAATTTCCACCAAGAATAAAAAGGTTATTAGACAAAACACTCGCAACAACATTGTTGTTGAATATTAGCACTTTATTGTAATAAGAATTGTCTCTGAAATCTTCAGCAAAAAGTTGAAAATTTCCTAAAGTTTTGTTATCATATTTTAATCCCAACTTGTTATACATTTTATTGTAGTTGGTTTGATCGTTGATATTGGATTCAGTATATGAAAAACCATATTGATTATTAAAATTATTTGTGATTGTGTTTTTTATAGTAACTTGATTGTACTCGAAATTTTTGTTTTCGTAATTGAATTGATGGTTAAAAATAATGTTATTTTTTGAAACTTCTTTATTGATTCTAAAATTTTGGTTTAAACAAATTCTTTTACCTTTAAGAAACGATGTTGCATCGGACTGATTTACAGCGATTCTGGTTCTTTCTAAAAAATTTTCATCTCCAGATTCAAAATCCGCTAAATTAGCTGGACCTCCATTTTCTCCGTTAAGAATGTCTTGTTCGGTATAATGAAAATTAAAATTATACCTATCGCTTTTGGTAGCGTAAGTTGTTGTGAAAACAAAGTTTCCTGTGCTGGTCAATTGATTTAAATATTTTCCTAACGATCTTAAACCATTGTAGCTAATAGAGAAATTTAATCTTTCTGATAAATTTACAGTAACAAGAGCACTAAGGTTTTGACCTTGTTCCATTACTGATTTGTAATATAATTCTGTTAATGGAGTGGCTACAGAATAATAATTGATATCATTCGAATTCAAAAAATTGAATGTTTTAGCTCGAAAACCCATTTCAGGTAATGCCGAGAAAGTATTAATTCCAAAGTTTAAAGTGTTATAAGTATGTCCCTCGTTAGCAAAAGGCAAAAGACCAAAAATATCTTTACGTAGATAATTAAATTTATAAAACTTTTTAATAGTTAACGCTGTGTCAACATAAGTTGTGTCTCGCTCTAAAGTAACAATTCTATATTGTTCGTATTTGGCTTTTGGCTTGTCATTGCTTCGATCTATGAGTAATGATTTTCTTTTTACGGTATCTACTTTTTGTTCTTGGGAAAAACAAATAATATTGGTTAAAACAAAAAAAGATAGAATAAAAAATTTCATAGCGATAAAGTCAAATGCAAAAATACACAATTGGTTTGTTATAGGAAATATTTAATTTGATTTTTATACTATTTGAAACATTGAAAACATAAAAAAACCACCAACTTCCGTTGGTGGTTTTTGTAAAGAAATATTGTTATACTTATTGTTTGATAGCTTTCAACACTGATGTGTTTCCTAAATCATTAGTAACTTTTACTAAATATATTCCAGAATTTACATTGCTTAAATCAACAGTCACTTCTGCAATAGAGCTGTAAGAATTGTTAAATACAACTTTTCCTAAAATGTCAATTACTTGAACTTGGTTGATGTTAGCACCAGACAAAGTCATTTTTCCAGATGTTGGGTTTGGAGACAATGTGAAAAGTTTGTCTGATGAGAATTGAGCGTTTGATAAGAAAAATGAACCCACATATTTAAAAATACCCCCAGTTGTTGCATCTAGACCAATTCCACCATTTAATCCAAAGCTGGTATTAAAAAATTCACATCTATCTGGTAACACAGCATATATGTCACCCAACGGGTTAATATCTATCCAGTTAAGACCACCATCTATAGTATATGATGATCCAGGTTTATCAGTATCATAATCATCTCCATTGGTTATATAGGTACCAGTAGCCCCAGGCACATGGCAAATATTGGCACTTCTCAAAGTACCCAGCGATGGTAATACATTCCATGTTAAACCACCATCAGTTGTATTATAAAAACTAAAATCACTACTCACTATTATTCCATTATTTGCATCTTCAAAATCAAATTCCGCTGAACCAACGGTCTCTGAGTTAAAAGTTGTTACTGGGGTATCCAAAGCTATCCAAGTAAGACCTTTATTAACAGATTTTATAAGGCGTCCACCAGTAGTAGAAAACCAAACCGTATCACCTTGAACAACAAATCTATCAACAATACCATAATCATCAGCGTTTTCGGGAAGTGGAAGATTAGATGATGGAACTCGTGACCAGTTTACACCACCATTTGATGTTGTATATACTTCATAATATCCACCTGCTGGATCACCCATAGTAAAACCGTTATTAACATCCCAAAAATGAACAAAATTTGGAAAAGAACTAGATGAATTATACAATGCTGTAACTTGTTTTGTCCAAGTAAGTCCGCCATCAATTGTTTTCCACACTCCACCATTGGGCCCACTTTTACGATCATAAGCTGTAATGTAGGCTACTGTAGCAGATTGTGCATGTATATTACCAATTCCTAAAAAAATATTGCCAATATTTATTGATCCTGATACCCATGTATTTCCACCATCTGCAGACCTAGCCCATTCTTGAACTTCTGGTGTCCCATCTGGTAAAAGACCATTATATCCAAGATGTACCCAAACTGTGTTAGCATCTACATATGAAATTGATCGTACTCTACGACCTACAGGCAACGTTAATGCTTTGCTTTCCCAAAACACTTGTGACATTAATGTGTTAAATGTCAAAAAAATCGGAATTAACAGTAATAATTTTTTCATAATGATTGAATTTTAAATTAGATTATTTATAGTAAGAGAATATTTTTAAGGATTTAAATTAGTTAAATTGAATACACTAGTATTACCAGAACCAATTTTTGCTATTTTAAATACAGGTTTAAATCCTGTTGTAGGAGTAGGTAGTACATTATTATATACACCATTGATAATTTCAACATCACCGCTTGGTCGCTTAATAACTAATCTATATTTAATATTATTGTTTATTATGTTTTCTAGTTGACTTGCATTTGCAGCACCAATTGCAAAAATATAATTTCCAGGATTAAAAGCATAAAAATCATTCTCCACTAACAAACTACCATTTCGGTTAACTCTTTGTTGTTTATAAAGACTAAAATCTTTTACTTGATCTCCACTTGGATTATAAAGTGCATCTTTAAAAACACTACCCATTAAAGTTGTTGTTGTAATAGGGGCAATTCTATTAACTTGTGTAGTTGGATAATTATTATTAGGAAAATTAATAATTATTGAAGAATCACTAGCTTCAAGAAATATTCCTAATGAATTTAATACTGGACTGTGAAGATTAATAAAGTTGCTTATGGTTGTATTTAAATTTGAATCAAAGGTCGCTAAATAGTTAACATTATTTATATTTATGTTTGCAGAACCACTGCTACTTAATTGATTAAAAGTAACTGCCTGACTGTTCTCACGAAATGTTCTTAATTGTATTTGATTTCTAGAAACATTATTAAGCCAAGTTAACTGAATTGTTAACTTTTTGTCATCATCTGCGGGTATAGGTGTACTACCAGATAAAACATTCACTACGTTTGAACTTAAAGTGAAATGTTTATTTGGTAATTCTTTTTTAAGTTTTATAGCAGATAAATTAAGTGTAAAACTTGAATCAAATAAATTTCCAAGACCGCCTCCTACAAGAATTTTTCCAGTGGCAGAGGTTTTGTTCGGTAAAATTTCGACAATAGCCTTTCTAACACTTCCAACAATTGTTGTTGTTGTTGCTTCAACAGAAACTGTATCATTATATACACCTCTAAAGCTTTGTGGTAAAGTTGCAGTGAATTCAATTTCTTGCCCTTCTAATGCATATGTTGCAGTGGTTGATATTATTCCATTAATGTTTTCTATTTCCAAATTACCCTCAGGAGACCCGGAAAATTTTTCTTCAGTTTCACAAGATAAAAATATTGTGACTAAAAAAATGTAAAGATATTTAAATTTAATCATTTTGCTTTTTTTAAAGTTAGTTCAAAAGTATTGACGTGTCAAAATTATAGTATGTATCTTTTTTATTTAAGTAATTTGTACCAGCAAAAAATTGTGTTACAAATAGATAAGCTTGTTTCATAGACGATTGATTTTTAATGACTGCCGATAAATCATTATATGTTACTATTCTTCCATCTAAACCAGTCGATGAACATCTGAACAAATAGAAATCATTTGACTTTAAATCGCTTATAGGTAAATTAAGTGACGTCGCTAAAAGCTGTGGTGTTATTTTTAATTCATAAGGAAAAACATTTATTTCCAATGGAATTTTTGCAAAATCTGCACCCCATACACCACCATTTCTTCTTTTAACTGTAATTTCAAATTTACGAACATTATTTCCTGGAGTAGTTATTAAACCACCAAAAAAAGTATTGTTTATATTATCAAAATCTAACACCCTATTGTCAGTAAAATCAATTCTAACATACTGTCCATCTACGAACAAAGGTCTTGGTTCTTTTGATTCATCTTTTTCGCAGCTACTTAAAGATACTGTTAAAAACCAAATTAATGTAAATTTTATTAAATTCTTCATATTTATATATATTAATGTAAAATTAAATTAGCTTTATCCCAAAATACCCTCCTAGTTCGAAAATTATTTGCTGGTGCATTTGGATTATTATTAACAGCAGCGCCAGCATAAAAAGCAGTGTAATAAAAGTCACCAGAAAACGATTCTACTGTAGGTTGGAAATTGCTTGGAAAGCCTGTTCTTCTGTAACTATTATATGATTCAATACCATTACCCCATGTTGCAATGTTATATTCTTTAATTATAAGTTCTAATTTTTTGGTAGTTGATAACTGATCAAAAGTAACGTTAATAAAATTTAAATAATTAATTTTTCTTGTACTTATCAATGCTTGCTGACTTGTTGTTAATTTTGTTTCATTTGGCAAAAAATTAACTGTTTTATCAATTGATTGATTTATTGCCAAATTTAGTGAAGCTTTTGCATCAGCAGTTTGACTTGTAGCTAAACCTGGGATTGTTAAATACGCTTCTGACAACATAAAGTTTACATAAGATGATAAAATTATTGGAACAATACCTGCTCCCTGCGCTCCTTTATTTCCCCCAGTTTGAACAGTGGCTGCTGTAGAAGAGAACTTACCCCCAATAGGATAAACACCAATAACTGTTCTGAAATTTGCATCTTGAGGAATTCCTGAATTGTCGCCATGATCTCTTCCCCAATATCCATTTGAAGGAACTACTGACGATGTTGTTGTCCAATTTGAAAAAATAAAAGGTGGTTGAATTACATTATTGTAAAACGATCTGTATTTTAAGTCTGAATAATGATTTGGTCTTGTTGTAGAATTTATAACTGAAACGTTTGCAGCAGGGTTTGATGATTGTTTATAGAAGTAAAAATCAGTTCTAGGATCGTCAATTCCATCTTTTTCGACTGTCATTGTCCAGATAAAATAATTACTTATGTAAGAACCACCACCAAGTTCATACTGATTATTGTAAAGCGGATGTCTTGTATTTGGATTAAATCTACTGTTGCCATATTTAAATTCGAAGTCATCGGCAGCATTTTTAATATAGTTATTAGATACCACAATTGTTGAAATAGCTGACGGTAAATCAATAATATTTAATTCTGATCCTGCCAATCGTGCATTTGTATAAATTTTTAATTTCAATGTGTTGGCAAGTTTAATCCATCCTAACTTGTCAGAATAATACATATTAATTGATGGTAAAACCTCCGTTGACTGCGATAACATAGATATACTTTCATCTATTTCAGACAATATTCCCTTGTAGACATCTGCAGATTTGTCGTATTTTGGAGTTAAATTTGAATTTCCCATAAGTGCCTCAGAATAAGGAATATCTCCATAAATATCAACTAACGTTAGTAATATATAACAGCGTATAATTTTTGTTGCTCCAAGAATAAATTTTTGATCTTGCGCGACAGCCTTTGGTGTAAGAGCCTTTATTGCATTTAATATTCTGTACGCTTGATTCCAATGCTGATTAAAATTTACAGGTGCAAAAGCATTATCATAATTATTACCCCCTGTCATAGCCATTTGTCGTATAACCCTTTGAGTAAAAAAATTTGTTGTATTAACATAATTTGGTAATTCTAATTGCACAAAATTATACGCTAATACTGGATCCAAAAATCTTTCGTTTAAAGAACTAGGATCTTCTGTTTGATCTAAATCAAAAGTTTCACACCCTGCAAAAAAGAGCAAAGCGAACATTTGAATTAAAACTATTATTTTATTTCTTTTCATGATTAAAATGTTAAATTGAAACTAAAACCTATTCTTTTTGCCGTAGGACCTGTTAAATAATCAAAACCTTGACCGTTACCAACTCCTAAACTCATTACTTCGGGATCGAAATTTAGATATTTCGGAAAATTGAATGCTTTGAACCAAAGGTTTTGTCCAACCACAGATAAAGACATCTTTCCAAAAGGAGTTTTTTCTAAATATTTCTTAGGCAACGAGTAAGATAATGATATTTCCCTAAGCCTTAAATTTGTTGCATCATAAATTGATTGCTCGTCTATAAAAAATCCAGAATTATTAAAACCATATTGTGTTATACCAATTTGTGTTGTATTTATATTACCATTTTGATTAACTCCAGGTAAAACAACTGTACCGGTTCTATCAAAATCGGTGTCTCGAGTACTTCCACGAGAAAGTAAAGAATTTGCAGTTGTTGAATAAATATCTCCGCCACTTTGATATTCAAACTGAAATCCAAATGTTATATTTTTATAAGTAAATTCGTTAATAACTGTTGATCTCCAATCTGCGTTTGGATCTCCTATTTCCCGTAATGTATTATCTTCAACATAGTTTCCATCGCTTCCCACGATGTAATTTCCATTAGCATCTCGCAATATTGTACTCCCCATTATTACTCCATATGGTCTTCCAGGTATTGCAAAATTACCTCTATTTGTGAAGCCTGCGAATGCAAATTGTTTTACAGAACCAAGACCCAATTTTTCTACAATATTTCTATTTCTAGTTAATTGACCAGTTAAATTCCAACAAAATCCGTTATTTTGAGATTTTATTACAGCAATATTTACTCCTAATTCTATACCATTATTACTTACTTCTGCAACATTATCACTTGTTACATTGAATCCAGTACCTGGGTCTAAATCTCTATCTATAATAAGATTTGTTGAAACTTTACTGTATAAAGAAAAATCTATGCCAACGCGATTATTTAGAAACTTTCCTTCTAAACCAAATTCTATTTCTTTTACTAATTCTGGCTTTAAATTTACATTTCCCAATCCACTACTTGGAGCTAAAGTATTTACAACAGTACCATCATTTTGTATAAATACATTTGTTTGTGAATCAAGCCCAATTTTAGTTTGGTAAGCATCTGGAAATCCGGCAGATGAACCATAACCTAATCTTAATTTGGTAAAATTTATAAACTTATTATTTTTCAATATTTCAAATGCATCAGTTGGAACAAATGATAAAGATGCAGATGGATAAAAAAGTGATCTTGTTGCTTTCTGCAATGATGAATAAGAATCATTTCTACCTTGTAAATTTAAATACAAAAATTTATTATATCCAACTGTTGTACTAAAATAGGTTCCAACAATATTAAAGTTTCTATTAAATGAATTTGTAGGATCGAATTCATCGCTTTTATTTACAAAATTTTGATGTTCAACGAAACCAAATACAACTTGTTCGGTACTTTTCAATTTTGTGTAATCCACAGATTCTTGTCGTGGATTTAATCCAAGTGTTCCATCAATATTCCATCTGTTATTTTTACCAATTTTTTTATCAAAATTAAAACTAAAGGTATGGTCAAAAACAGTATTTTGATTTACACTTGTTCGCAAAAAACCAGAATTATCAAACGGTTGTCCATTTCCTTTATTGATATAAAATTTTTTTATTTGCGTATAATTATCAATTGCCAATCGATAAGACAAGTTAGACCAAGAATTTATTTCGTACAAAGCCGAAATATTTCCAAAAAATCTTCTTACCGTTTCATTGTCACTCGAATTTTTTAATGTCCATCTTGGATTTGGTATGTCATTTCTGTAGTAAACTGACGCATTTTTATCTATAAAATCAGGAACAGTGACCGGTGATTCATATGGTAAACCAAATAAATCAATATTTCTAGGTGTGTACAAAATATTTGCAAAAACTGATGGTGCTGCTGCATTTGATCCGAAACCTGCTGCAGTTGGTGGTGCAGTTTTGTTAGTTCTGACATAATTTAATACAGAACTAAATGTAAAATTATTCCCAAGTTTTGTGCTGCCGCCTGTACTTAAATTTAATCGTTCATATTTATTATTTTCAATAAAACCTTCATCGCTTGTGTTTCCAACAGTCAAATTATATGCTGTGTCTGCCGATCTACCACCGATACTTACTGAAGTAGTATTAACAAATCCAGTTTTAAAAAATGGTTTAACATTGTCTTTTGGTGTATATGGAACAGTTTTATTAAAAAATTCTGGAAAAACAACTGCACCATAATACGAATAAGGGTGTGTAACAGTTCCATCAGCATTTATGCCTTGAGTACCTTTTGTTCCAAATGCTGGACCCCAATTTGAAAATGCTGTTAGAAAATTATTGTCAAAACCATTACCGTAATTGTTTTGATATTCAGGTAATGAACTTACATTGGTGAAATATAATGATTGAGATATTGACACCTCCATTTTTTTATTGATACCTTTTGTATTTCCTGCTTTGGTAGTAACTAAAACTACACCACTTCTGCCAGCAGACCCGTAAAGTGTTGTTGCACTTAGCCCTTTTAGAATACTTATACTTTCAATATTATTAGGATCTAAATCAAGAAATCTACTTGATGCATTAGTAGCTCCCTCAACAAAATTACCATCAGAATTTGTGTCAGAATTAAACGGTACACCATCAACAACGAATAATGGTTGATTGTTACCAGTGATAGAAGAATATCCTCTAATAATTATGTTAGTGCCAGAACCCGATAATCCGCTTGTTTGTGCAATATTCACACCTGGAGCTTTACCTGTTAATGCTCTCGCAACATCTGTTGATGGTTTAGAGGAAAAATCGTCTGACTTTATTGTTGTAACTGCATATCCTAATGCTTTTTTTGCTTTTTTGATACCTTGACCAGTTACTACTACTTCAACAAGGCTGTTTTCTGCAGAACGCATAGTAACGTTTATAGTACTTGACGCTCCGACTGTTCTGGGCAATTCGTCCATTCCTATAAAACTAAAAGACAAAACATCTCCTGTTTTGGCTTTGATAGAATAACTTCCATCGAAATCTGTTTGTGTGCTTAATTTGGTACCTTTTACTACAACATTGGCTCCTGACAATGGTCCTTTGCTGTCAGATACAATTCCTTTTACAGTTCGGTCTTGTGCAAACGTAAACTGCATTGATAACGCCAAGAAAAGCGTAAAAATCCATTTGAACTTTGATCTCATATTAATTTTTGAGTTAGTTAGAGTGCAAACTTCATAATAAATTCTTAATTAAACAAATTAATTTTATTAATATTTAATATTAATTTTACATTTGAATTCGATGAATATGTGCACTACGATTAATTGTGCCTAAAATTAGATTCAACTTCGTAAATATTGGTATTTATTTGGAAAAGTATGATGTCTTTAAGTTTTTCTAATGCGTTATTTGAAGCTGGCACAGATGAGGTCGGTCGTGGTTGTCTTGCAGGTCCTGTTACCGCTGCTGCTGTTATTTTTCCAGATTTAAGTAGTTTTAAATATTTAGACCCTGAAATTGTTAGTTTTTTATCTAAAATAAACGATTCTAAGCAACTTTCCAAAAAAAATAGGGATTTGTTACGCCCAATAATCGAAGAATCAGCCTTGTGTTTTGCTGTAAAACATATTTCTTCGCAAGTAATTGATGAAATCAATATTTTGAATGCATCAATATTAGCTATGCAGGAATCGGTTTTGTTGCTAAATCCTAAACCCACTTATGTAATCGTCGACGGAAATAGTCCTTTTATTCCAATAAAAGGTTTTAAAAAAGACTTTTCTAATTCTGATTTAGACACCCTAAATAAGTTAAAAAGTACAAGTGTTATAAAGGGTGATACGAAATATTTGAGTATTGCTTCAGCATCAATTTTAGCAAAAACTTATCGAGATGAATTTATGAAAACCATTCATCAAGAATTTCCGATGTACAATTGGATTCAAAATAAAGGTTATCCGACAAAAGAACACCGAGACGCAATAAAGGAATTCGGCACTACCAAATACCATCGAATGAGTTTTAATGTATCATAAAAATTTAAAATTACATTCGAATAATTGTGTAAAATGATGTATAATTTTAATTTTAACTTCGGCTTCATTTATTTTTTCAATTCCAAGCTCAATATTCATTGATGTTACCGATTTTCCTTTTATTCCACATGGAATAATATTGTCGAAATAACCCAAATCTACATTGGCATTCAATGCAAATCCGTGCATGGTTACCCATCGACTGGCACGAACGCCCATAGCACAAATTTTTCGAGCAAATGGAGTTCCTACGCCTAACCAAACGCCTGTCTCTCCAACTGATCTAGAACTTTCAATTCCATATTCTTTTAAAGTCAATATTATTGCTTCTTCCAAAAAACGTAAATATTTGTGGATGTCTGTGAAAAAATTTTCTAAATCAAGAATCGGGTAACCAACAATTTGTCCTGGACCGTGATAAGTTATGTCGCCACCACGGTTTATTTTATAAAAAGTAGCACCTTTTTGTTCTAATTGTTTTTTAGATAATAATAAGTTCATGAAATCCCCACTCTTGCCTAAAGTATAAACATGCGGATGTGTTACAAACAAGAAATGATTATGCGTTTCAATATTGGTCTCTTCACACCGGTTTTTAATTTTTAAATCTATAATTTCTTTGAAAATACTTTCCTGATAATCCCAAGTTACTTTAAAATCTTTGGTACCTAAATCTTGATATTGAATTACTTTATTCATTTTAAATGTGTATACTGCAAATGTAAGGAATGATTTTAGAGAATTATAAAAATTATTATTATTATCATTGATTTATAATCTAACAAATATTGAATTTCATAAATTAGTTTATTGCAAAACATGGGTTATATCTTATATTTGCATTTTAAAAAAATAAAATGGCATTAACAGAACAAGAAATACTTCGCAGAGAAGCATTGACCGAATTAAGAAATTTAGGCATTGAACCATATCCTGCAGCAGAGTTTGTAACATCAAACTATTCAAAAGAAATAATTAAAAATTTTGAAAAGTTTGAAGGTAAAGAAGTCATTCTAGCTGGACGTTTGATGCAAAAACGAATTATGGGCAAGGCTTCATTTGCAGAATTAAAAGATGCCGATGGTCGCATTCAAATTTATATTGCCCGCGACGATGTTTCTGATGACGATGAAAAGACAATGTATAATGTTGTTTTTAAAAAATTACTCGACATAGGTGATTTCATCGGAATTCGCGGTACAGTTTTTAAAACTCAAGTCGGTGAGGTTTCCATTCATGTTTATCAAATGACAGTTTTAGCCAAATCTTTGAAACCATTACCAGTAGTAAAAACTGATGTTGACGGAAAAATTTATGATGCTTTTGCAGACCCAGAACAAAGATACAGACGACGTTATGTTGATTTAACAGTAAATGATAATGTTAAAGAAACTTTCATAAAAAGAACAAAATTGTTCAATGCAATGCGTAATTTTTTTAATGATAAAGGTTATTTGGAAGTCGAAACTCCTGTTTTGCAACCAATTCCTGGTGGTGCAGCGGCTCGTCCATTTGTTACGCACCACAATTCATTAGACATTCCATTGTACATGAGAATCGCTAATGAATTGTATCTCAAAAGATTAATAGTTGGTGGTTTTGATGGAGTTTACGAATTCTCAAAAAATTTCCGAAACGAAGGAATGGATCGCACCCACAACCCAGAATTTACTGCAATGGAAATTTATGTGGCATATAAAGATTATAATTGGATGATGACTTTTACCGAAAATTTGCTAGAGCATTGTGCAATCGGAGTTAACGGTCAAACAACAACAATTTTTGGCGAACAAGAAGTCAATTTCAAAGCTCCATATCCTAGGGTTACCATGACCGATTCGATAAAACGTTTTACAGGGTTTGATATTTCTGGAAAATCAGAAACCGAAATTTTTGAAGCTGCAAAAGCAATGGGTATTGCCGTTGATGCAACTATGGGAAAAGGAAAATTGATTGACGAAATTTTTGGCGAAAAATGTGAGGGAAATTATATACAACCAACATTTATAACTGATTATCCCAAAGAAATGTCTCCGTTATGCAAACAACATCGAGCAAATCCTGAATTGACCGAACGTTTTGAATTAATGATTTGTGGCAAAGAAGTTGCTAACGCTTATTCTGAACTAAACGACCCAATTGACCAACGTGAAAGATTTGAACAGCAACTAAAACTAGCAGAAAAAGGAGATGATGAAGCCACACAATTCATTGACGAAGATTTTTTGAGAGCACTCGAATATGGCATGCCACCGACCTCTGGACTTGGAATTGGAATGGACAGGTTGATTATGTATTTAACGAACAATCAATCAATTCAAGAAGTGTTGTTCTTTCCACAAATGAGACCAGAGAAGAAACAAGTTTTTGTTGAATTATCTGAAGAAGAAAAATTAATTATTGATTTATTGAAAACTAATTCCAACAAAATGGATTTGAATGAACTAAAAATCAAATCAGAATTATCAGGAAAAAAATGGGATGCGGCCAGTAAAAATTTATCGAAACATAGCCTGATAAAAATTAGTTTGATTGCTGATCGTAAGGCGGTAGAATTAATTTAGAATTTAATTTTGTATTTTTAAATAAAAATAATTACTTTTGAAGTTAAATAATTAACAAAAAAACCATGAGAAAAATAATTTTATCCGTTGCTGTAGTTTTTGCTGTTGCAATATCAAGTAATGCTCAAGACCAAAAAACAATTGAGGTAACAAGTGTAACTAGCGCAGCTACCAAACTAAAGCAAGAAAAACCAAATACAAAATTAGAAGTTATGCAATTAATGAAAATCTTAGAAATGAAAGATTTTCCTAAAAATGGTATATTCGAACTATTTAGCTACAAAAATAAAGTGATGAATAGTCCAGAAAGTTCGCCTGCAAAAAAGCGAGAATTTCTTGTTATTTTTGATCAAAAATTAAGAAGTATTTTAGATGCCAAATCATATGAAAAATTACGAGCAGAAAAAGAATACTATAACAAAATCACTTCGGATCCAACAATGGAATTAAGAAGAACCAAATAAAAAAAGCTTCCAAGAAATTGGAGGCTTTTTTTATCTTAAAATTACATTTTTTATAACTTCTCGTTGCAAATCTTCATTTATCAACTTAATGATTTTTTCTTTGCCGTAGGTCAACTCCTCTCGCAACACGGCCGATGTCAATTCTACATATAAAATACTATTTTTTAAAATAATGTTTCGGGTGTAACTATTAACGCCATTGCCCATTAGGTTTTTCCATGCATTTTTAACATCAACATCATCAATGCCTCCTTGCCATTTATTTTTGTCAATGATTTGTTTCAAAACATCAGAAATCGTGCCTTCATTCGTTGTTCTTCTGGTCATTATTTTACTGAAAAAAGAATTGGTTTTTTGTAATGATAAACAACACTAGAATCGTTTTCGAGAATTAACTTTTCGTCTGACACTTCAATGATTTGCTCTTTCCAATTTTCATAATTGGTTTTGTATTGAACAAAAGTTTTGTTATCTATTGTTAGTATTTTAATATTTTCAAATGCATTATTAACCAAATATTTTCCATCAAATTGAGGAGTAACCTTTTTTCTGAAACCAATATTTTTCTTTATTTCAAAAAAATCTATGGTTTCGTTAATTTTATATTCTTTTTTGGTTCCGTCAGCAAGAACCACTTTTTCAATCTCCCAGTAACCATTGATTTTCGCTATACTTTCTTTACTAATCTTATGATTACAAGAAAATAACGTGAAAATTAAGAGCGAAATAAAGAGATTTTTTTTCATAACAACGGTAACTATTCAATTCCAAAAGACAAAGTTAACTTTTAAAATTGATTTCATTTCAAAATTTTTATAAAAATAAATAAAATTTTTTCGTATCTTTATTATCTTATATAAATATAAATATTTTCGAATATGTATAAATTTTTTATTTGCACAATAGTCATTTTTTTATCCCTAAGTTGTAATAAAGATGAAGCAGTTGTGACGACTGCAACGCCAGTTGTACCAGTAGAATCAATGTATTTCCCGCCTATAACAGGCCCCAATTGGAATACAAAACCTATTGAAAGTTTAGGCTGGAAACAATCTGAAGTTCAACCGTTAATGGATTTTTTGACATTAAAAAACTCTAAATCGTTTATTGTTTTAGTTAATGGTCGCATTGTTTTAGAAAATTATTTCAACGGTCACACTGCAGCAACAGCTTGGTATTGGGCAAGTGCTGGGAAAACGCTAACATCAACCATTACTGGAATTGCGCAACAAGAAGGTTTGTTAAATATTAATAATAAAGTTAGTCAATATATTGGAAATGGATGGACTAGCGAACCATTATTTAAAGAAAATTTAATTACTTGTAAAAATTTATTATCAATGAATTCTGGCATCGACGATACTTTTTCATCAACCCAAGCAGTTGATCCAGCAAGCTTGATTTATGCAGCAGATGCAGACACTCGGTGGGCATACCATAATGTATATGTAAAACTACAAGACGTTGTTGCACAGGCATCTGGGCAAACTTGGAATAATTATTTCAATACAAAATTACGTGATAAAATTGGCATGGATGGTGTTTGGTTTACAAGCGGTGTGAATAGTGTTTACAGCAGTACGTCAAGAAGTATGGCTCGATTTGGTTTGATGATGCTCAATAAGGGAAAATGGGAAAATGAAATAATTTTAAACGAAAATTATTTCATTGAAGCTACGAATACTTCCCAAAATCTAAATCTTGCTTATGGCTATTTGTGGTGGTTAAACGGCAAATCGACTTACAAATTGCCAACATTACAAACCACTTTTCAAGGAACACTTATTCCTGCTGCACCGACTGATATGTTTATGGCATTGGGGAAAAATGACCAAAAAATTTATGTCGTGCCAAGTAAAAAAATGGTAATCATAAGAATGGGTGATGCAGCAGATAATTCTAGTTTTGCATTATCTAATTTTGATAATGAACTGTGGATTAAGATTAACGCACTTTTTTAAAAATCTCTTTAATAAAACTTTTCGAATTTTAATTTCATTTACAAATATCGTTGATAATTTTTAAATGATGGTCGGTGTGAATATTCAAAAACTGAATAGTTTGTTTTAAATTTAAAATGCCTAAAAACGGATGGTTGAAATTGTGGTTTTTTTTGAGATTGTTTAATTCAGCAACATTTTTTTTAGCAATCTCAGCTTGTATAAACAATTTATCTTTGGTTATTACTTCAAATGATTGTACAGCTTTTGGGGCTGCAGCTTTTCCTCTAGGAATTTTGCTTAATGTGAAGATTAATGATCTCTTGAAATTAAAATTCCACTTATAATCATCAGGATTTGAATTTTTAAGAACGTAAACTATTCCGTTTATCACTTTCAAAGAATGGTCAATTTGCCACGCAACATTACTTTTTGAAATATCAAAATTAGTTTTGTCACTAAAATCAATTTTATTTTCGAGTGCAAATATCAAATTTTCTAGGTTTTTCATGTCAACTTATGTATTAGGATTTTTAATAACCCAAAATCAACTTTAATTTCAGATTCTGCTCAGATTATCTTATTCAAAAAAATTCATTTATAAAAAAAATATTAAAATAGTTATGTTGCACGTTGTTCGTGAACAATACCTCCCAAAAAAAATCTATTTTTTATTTTTTAGAAAACAAGCCTTAGCGATGATTTTATTTAAAATGTTCTTTGAAATTCAAGTTTATTACTGCAACAGATTCATCATAATTTTCTAAATTTATTATCTTTGATGATTTTGTTTAATCTAAAAAATTTTACTCGTCAATTCATATCGTTACCAACGTTAACAAAACCGTACGGAGACTATCTTAACACTTATTCTTGGTGAATTTATTTTTGGCATCATTCAAAATATTGGTCTTTAAATAATATCAAAATCACCTTGATTTAAGCAATTGACAAAGTATCAGAGATGCCTATTGCTATTGTTTCAATAGTTGTTATTTCCACTTTTAATAAGAAAAAAAATATTGAAAGTGCAACAATTATTTGCAATTATTTCATTTGCTATAAAAATTATTTTTTAGCTTTTCCGTTATTAAATTTTACTTTTTCAATGACACTTACTTTAGGGCTAACCTTTTTATCGCGAGATTTTGCATTTGATGCTGGTTTTTTCTTAAAATCAGTTTTTGGAGCTGGCTTAAATTCTGGTCTTGCCTTAAAACCTTCTTTAACAGGAATTTCCGCTTTATGTTTGGCTAAAACATCATTTGGGTTTTTTGGACTTTCCTTGGTTCCGCGCAAATGAATAACTAGTCCGTTCAAAAAATTACGCAAAACTTGATCACCGCATTCCATGAAATTTTCGTGCTTCTCGTCGCGAAAAAAAGCACCCAATTCTGATTTTGAAATTCTAAAATCTACTAATTCTAAAATTGCTACTATTTGGTCATCGCGCAACATTAATGCAACACGTAGTTTTTTGAAAATATCGTTATTTGTCATTTTTTATTACTAATTAATTCTAGAATTATTCAAGAAAGATTAAAATCGATTGGATTAACTGAAAATTCCTAACCCTTGCACTTTTAAACTTTATTTAAAAAAGCCAAAGATAAGCATTTTTAAAACCTTCTCGCCATAATTTTTCGTTGTGTTGCCCGTCTTTGATGATTATTTTTTTGTTTAATTTATTGCATTCACATCTTTTAGTTTTGACTAAATTTTCCATATCATTCAAATCTTTTATCATATTCTGGTCTCCTTCATTGTCGCCACACAAAAAATATATTTTGGTTTTGAAATGGGTTTGGAGTTCCATTAAATCGAAAATTTCTTGTCGATTAAACCCAAAAGATGGCGAAAAACAACCAACTTTACCAAAAACTTGAGGATGTTTTATAGCAGCATAAAAAGAAATCAATCCGCCCAATGCACTGCCAAATATTGCTGTATTTTTAGCATTTGTTTTTGTTCTATAATTCTTATCAATATGGGGTTTGAGATTATTTATTAAAAAATCTAAATAGGCGTCTGCTTTGCCTCCACCATATTTTTTGTTAACAAAAGGCGTTAACTCTTCCATACGTTTGTCCCCGTCATTCTCGATTCCTACTACAATTGCATTTGCTTTGAGTGCATCTAACGTTTCGTCGATTGCCCATTCGCCAGCGTGCGATGTGTTGGCATCAAACAAGTTTTGTCCGTCGTGCATGTAAATTACTGGATGTTTTTTATTTGATTTTTCGTAATCCAAAGGCAAATACAACCAAATTTTTCGTTTACAATTAAGTTGTGGTGCATCGATAGCAAACGATTCACATCTCGGTTTTGATAAAAACTTTGCGTCAACATCAATAATGAAAACAAATATAACGACTAGTGAGAGTAGATTTTTAAACATTTTAAGATTTTGACATTTGAAATAAAAATAATATTTTAGCAAAAATTAATAAAATTTGATGGAATCTAGGGCAGAAAAAATTAGTTTACTTTCGGATATGATTGCATTTGCAATTGTTGACAGCGAATTGCATGATAAAGAATATGATTTTATACTTTTGTTGTCAAATGAATTAGGAATTGAGAAATCGGCCTTTCTTGATTTGTTCAGAAAAAGAGACAAAATTATTCCTATAAAAAACCAATTTTCGAGAATAGTACATTTTTATCAATTGTCGTTATTGATGTATTGTGATGAGATTATTCATAAATATGAAGATGTTTCTATTCACAAAATCGGACTCAGATTGGGTTTAAATCCTACAGCAATGAATCGTGTTTTGGATTTAATGAAGTGTGCTCCTAACCACATTATTGCTCCTGAAAAATTGATTTGTATTTTTGAAGAACAATTAAATTAAATGAAAACTTTAAAAATAAATATTATAAGAACGAATTGTATCAATTTTGTATATGACAATCAACAAGTTGTTAAAATTCTTTAGAAACTTTTTCAATAGCATTTATTGTAAAATCTAAATCTTCATATGTCAAGGCATCGGTAACGAACCAACTTTCATAAGCCGAAGGAGCAATATAAATGCCTTCTCGCAACAAACCATGAAACAGTTTTTTAAAATTTATATTATCTCCATTTTTGGCAGTTTCAAAATTGATAACTGGATTTTTATCAAAATGAATCGAAATCATCGATCCTACCCTATTAGTTGTAAAATCAATTTTATTTTTTGATAAAACACGAATAATGCCATTATCTAAATATTCTGTTTTTTCTGACAACCTTTTGAAAATATTGGCATCATTATTCAACGCATTCAACATCGCCAGTCCAGCCGCCATTGCTAAAGGATTTCCAGACAAAGTTCCAGCCTGATATACCGGCCCAAGTGGGGCAAGATGGTTCATGATTTCTTCACGAGCTGCGAATGCGCCTACTGGCAAACCTCCGCCGATAACTTTCCCATAACAAACCATATCGGCATTGATGTTATAAAGTTCTTGAACACCACCGCGAGCCAACCGAAAACCAGTCATAACTTCATCAAAAATCAACAAAATATCATTTTCTGTGCACAAGTTTCTCAATCCTTCTAAAAACCCTTTTTGGGGCGGAATGCAGCCCATATTACCTGCAACCGGCTCAACAATTATTGCTGCAATTTCGTTTTTATTGGCATTGATTAATGCTGCAACATTATCTAAATCGTTATAATTTGCAAGTAAAGTATCTTTGGCTGTTCCAGCAGTTACTCCGGGACTATTTGGAGCACCAAATGTGATAGCGCCACTTCCTGCTTGAATCAAAAATGAATCTGAATGTCCATGATAACAGCCTGCAAATTTGATGATTTTGTCTTTTTTAGTAAAACCTCTGGCCAATCTTATGGCGCTCATGCATGCCTCTGTTCCTGAATTGACAAACCGAATTTTATCAACATTGGGTACCATTGAAATTGCTAGTGACGCAATTTGAGTTTCAAGTTCAGTTGGCATTCCGAATGATGTACCTAATTTTGCTTTTTCGATAACGGCATCAACTACAGGCTGGTAGGCATGACCTAAAATCATTGGGCCCCAAGAGTTAATATAATCTATAAGTCGGTTCCCATCTTCATCATATAAATAAGCACCTTTAGCCGATTTTACAAAAATTGGCGTCCCTCCTACGCCTTTAAATGCTCTTACTGGCGAATTAACACCTCCAGGAATTACTTTTTCTGCTTCGGCAAATAATTTACTGCTTCTTTCGTACAACATAAATATTATTTTATTTTTAATATTTGTCCAATTGATAATATATTTTCAGACAAGTTATTTATTTTTTTTAGTTCATCAATCGAGATATTGAATTTTTTGGATACAGAATATAATGTGTCATTTGGCAAAACTTCATAGGTATTTTGTGTTGTGATTGTCTCTTGTGCAATCGTGACAAATTTATTTTCTTGATCTAATTCATTGTCAATTTCAAATAATTTATATTTTTCTATAATTCCAATTAATTTTTGCGGATATTTCGGATCGGTTGCATATCCTGATGCTTTAAGTCCTTTTGCCCAAGCTTTGTAATCTTTTTTATCTAATAAAAAAAGGTGGGCATACCAAGAACGGCTTAGTAAAAAAGTTGAATGGTCTTTGAACGATTCTCTGGGGTCATTATATTTTCTAAAACATTCTTGCGCTGCATCATCGTCATATTTTACACTTAGGCCTTTCCAATCATTTCGACATTTAATTCCAAAATGATTATTAGCCATTAAACAAAGACTTCCTGTGCCGCAACCTGATTCTAAAATTGCTTGAGACAAAGTTATACTAGCAGGAATACCGTATTCTTGCATACTTTTTTTAGCAGTTTCCTTATATTTTTCGATATATGCCATAACTACCTGCGAAGTTACTTTAACTTTGCTTGTTGCATCAAGTGATATTGTTTCGGTTTTCGCTAACTTTTCTTGCGAATCATTTTTTTTTGTCTCAGTAATTACATCAACTTTTTTGGTTGGTAAGTCTTCTTTTTTTGGGGCGATTACTACTGGTTTATTTGGTTTTTTAACTACAGTAACAGGTGTTTTTTTAGAATAAGGTACAGTCGAAACAACTTTTTTCGAGCTACATCTAGCAAAGAAAACTACAATGAATATTAAAATTATTTTTCTAAACATGCGTATTTATTAAAGTGCTTTTTTTATGTTTTTGAATATTATTGATGCCATTGATTCCTTGTAACCCGCCAGAATGAATCATTAATATTTTTGAATTTTTAGGAAAATAATTTTTATTTATTAAATCAATAACGCCAAAAACCATCTTGGCGGTATAAATTGGGTCTAATAGAATTTTATAAGTTCGAGAAAAATCATTCATAAAATGAATCAAATCTTCGGATATCTTTCCGTAACCTCCAAAATGATAATCTGTTATGAGT
>JAYVIW010000056.1:0-2019 GCA_043769905.1 Bacteroidota bacterium | reverse complement strand
ATTAGATGATTATAAGTATTTGAAGTTTATTAGTTTTTTAACTATATGATGAAATCTTTTTTTAATTACAACTTTTTGTTTTTAAAATATAAATCAGTTATATTCCTACCATCTTCATCGTCAATAGTTACACTTGTAACTATTGACTTGTTTGGTTTCATCATAATAACTGATGTTTTGATCGTATATTATAAGACGAATTAACTAGATTTTATATTTATGCAGAGTGCACTTGTTTGATGGTTTCGTCACCGTCGGAATAATGGTCTACAGTTTCTTGTTCTGAATCAAGACTTTTGTAGAATCGATACTGCGTTTTACCCCGTGTTGCAGAAGGAGAACCATGTCTTTTCCTATAATTTGCGTCAACGTGCGACTTAAGGTCCAAACTGATTGGCACCCATTGTTTGTCTTCTGTCATGTATGCGACTCCTGGTTCGCCACCAGTTGGACGATGTGCCGGCAGTTCTGTCTTTTTGTCTTGAAAAGTTTCAAAATCCCACAGTCCTCTATCAACTTCTATTATACGAAACTTATTTCCTTCTGAATCAGCAAATGTATTAGAACCACTTGACACATTTCCAGAAACTGACACATTATCATTCTTTTCTTCTATTAATCCTTGCTTTCTTGGATTTACAACCAGATGCCCTTGTCGAATAGTTTCATGATCGTCGTTAACAACGTTGCTAACATTAGTTACTTTAGAGTTCGGCTTCAAAACCATTGTAACTTCGAACTTGAAGACTGTATCTGTGAAGACTTCGTTGATGTTATTCGTGGACATCATGCTTAACACTCTGATAGCTTCATGTAACTCTTCAGTCGTGGACATGACAATGTCATTTTCTCCATCATTCCACGTGAATGATAAATCTTCATCAACGAGATCAGGAAAGAGATTCTTTACAGTTTCGAGCAGTCGCATAAAATTCAAATCGTTTGGTTCGGAAGACATTGGAATACGGCGATATTCGCCATTGCACGAAAGCTTAATCGAATGTGTCATTTTACAAATACTTAACAACCACAGATTTGGATTCAATGATAACAATTTTTCATTATGCAACACCCACCGTATTATTTTGTAAATAAAACCGTAAAAAAATTTCAAACTGGCTGAACATTCAGCCAGTTTGAAATTTTTTTACGGTTAGTAATTTACAAAATAATACGGTGGGTGTTGTTACAAAGTCGCATAATGAAAAATTGTTATCATTGAATCCAAATCTGTGGTTAAGTATTTGTAAAATGACACATTCGATTAAGCTTTCGTGCAATGGCGAATATCGCCGTATTCCAATGCCTTCCGAACCAAACGATTTGAATTTTATGCGACTGCTCGAAACTGTAAAGCATCTCTTTCCTGATCTCGTTGATGAAGATTTATCTTTCACGTGGAATGATGGAGAAAATGACATTGTCATGTCCACGACTGAAGAGTTACATGAAGCTATCAGAGTGTTAAGCATGATGTCCACGAATAACACGAACAAAGTCTCCACGGATACATTCTTTAAGTTCGAAGTTTCAATGGTTTTGAAGCCGAACTCCAAAGTAACTAATGTTAGCAACGTTGATCGTTATATCTCGTGGAGTATGGTTAGTTACTAATCATTAATTTCGGGTAAGTTTTTTTAAAATTTCATTTCATAATGTGAAGTTTCATAATGTAAATAAGGAAACAAGTTCGGCCGTTTCACTAGCAAATAAAGATGAATCGATCCAACCTTTGGTGTCAAATAAGGAAAAACTCGATCGTTATCTTCCGCCGTGGAGTGTGGTTAGTTACTAATCATTAACTTCGTCAAATAATATATGTGATTGAAGTAGTTATGTAAGAAAATATGATTGTATCTTCGAGTAAGAGTTTTTATATTTTATTTTAATTCAAAGGATGAGGATGGAAGCAATGCCAAAATTTGCTTGAAGCTAGAAGATACATTTAATTCATTCAAAAATGAATCAGATATATTTGATTTGTATGACCATTTGGATGTTTTAATATGGATTGTAAGA
>JAYVIW010000055.1:0-7413 GCA_043769905.1 Bacteroidota bacterium | reverse complement strand
AAAATTATCAATTTAAAGAGTTTTTAAAATAAAAAAAGATGTCTAAATTTTTTTTAGACATCTTTTTTATAAATAAATTTTATTTAGCTACTGTACTATCACTGTTTTTGTTGCTTTTCCTTGATTGGTAATTACTTCAAAAAAGTAACTGCCTTTTGATAAAAAAGTTGTAGCTATAATATTATTTTTTTCTGTTTTTATAAGTTGTCCTGCTGTATTATAAACATTTACTTTTTCTAATTGTAGGTTTTCTTGCAAAGTAATGGTTACTTTTTCTGAAGTTGGATTTGGAACCACTGAAAAATTAGCTAATACAAAACTATCTGAACTTAAAACAGCAGATAAATCATACACACGAACCGAACCTGAAATATCTGCATTATTATAGTATGCTCCAATAGCTAGAGCAGTTCCATTACTTGAGAGAGAAACAGCTTTACCACTGAAACTGTCTTGAACTTCTCCGTCAATATCAACACCTATTTTTGTCCAAGTTCCTGATACATTTTTATATACACGAGTAGAGCCTGAATTAGATCCATTTCCATCATTTGAATAAGCTCCAATAGCTACAATGGTTCCATCACCAGACAGTGAAACACTAATTCCACTAGCGTCACCAGTTGCTTCTCCGTCTATATCGGCACCTATTTGTGTCCAAATTCCTGATATATTTTGATATACACGAGTTGAGCCTGAACCAGATCCATTTCCATCATTTACGTATGCTCCTATAGCTAAAATCGTTCCATTGCTAGATAGGGAGACACTGCTACCACTTTCATCATAAGCAGCTTCACCGTCAATATCAGTACCTATTTGTACCCAAGTTCCTGATATGTTTTGATATACACGAGTAGAGCCTGAATATAATCCATTTCCAGCATTGAAGCCAGCTCCAACAGCTAGAGTAGTGCCATCATTAGAGAGAGAAACATTAAAACCACTTTGATCACCGGCAGCTTCTCCATCAATATCAGCACCTATTTGTGTCCAAATCCCTGATATGTTTTGATATACACGAACCGAACCTGACTCATCTCCATTTCCTGAATTACTGTATGCTCCAATAGCTAGCGTATTTCCATCACCAGAAAGAGAAACACTAGCACTTTTATCACCAGCAGCTTCTCCGTCAATATCAGTACCGATTTTTGTCCACGTTCCTGATAGATTTTGATACACACGAACTGATCCTGAATTAATTCCATTTCCATCATTTCCGAATGCTCCAATAGCTAAAATCGTGCCATTGCTAGATAGAGAAATAGAACAACCACTTTGATCACCAACAGCTTCACCATCAATATCAGCACCAATTTGTGTCCAAGTTCCTAATACATTTTGATACACACGAACTGATCCTGAATTAGTTCCATTTCCATCATTTAAGAGAGCTCCGATAGCTACAGTTTTTCCATCAGCAGAGAGGGAAACACTAAAACCACTTAAATCACCAGCAGCTTCTCCGTCAATATCGGCACCGACCTGCGTTTGCGCAAAACTTAATAATGGAACCAAAATAAAAAGTAATAATTTTTTCATAATTTTTAATTTTAATTAATTTAAGTTGCTAAAATACTTATTATTAACTTAATAAAAAATTATAAAATTTTTTATTAAATTATAGTCAAATTTTAATTTATTATACTAGTTTAATACAAGTTTTCTATTTATTTTTCTATTTATTTTTCTATTTCAAAGTTTTCAACATTTATTAATAACAAAATAAATAAAGATATTTAAAATTAAATTCTTGATGGTGATAATAGGTTGTTAATAGTTATAATAAAAAAAATTATTTTAAGCACAATTATTAGTTTTAGATTTTTATATTTGTTTATAAACATTAGTTTTATTGTTTAAACACTTCATTTTAAGTCAATTTAAAAAGGTTATTAACATTAGTGTGCAACTAAAAAAATATAAAAATTGTAAATAAATTTTTTATAAAAATTGTTTATAAAACTAATTTTTTTATTGATAACTTTTATAAAAATATTACAAACTAAATTAGGATTTTAAAGTTGGGTTTTGGATTACAATTTATTTTAATATAAACCGAAAATAGTTCTAAAAATCTATTCAAACTTATTAACAATAGTTGTTAATTTAAGGTTAACTGAATATCAAAGAATTGCGTTGTATTATTAACATTTATTTTTAGAATATTGATATTAAGTGTTTTAAAAATTTAATTAAAATCAAACAACTGTTAATGAATGGATTATAAATGAAATTTAAAATGCATTATTTTTTCTAAAAATCCTGTATTCTTCCTGATAATTTGTTGGGTCAAATTTGCCTTTATTGCGTTTCAAATGCTCTAAAACAACAAATGCTTTTTCGATTCGGAGTTGCGGATTTTTGGTTTTTGAAATCAAATAAATAACACTTCGTTTTTTGCCTGGAGTAAGTTTTTCGAACAACATTTGTCCATCAGGATCAGAAAATAAAACTTCTTGAAATTCTTCAGATATCTCGATTCCAAATTCGCTTTTATCCGGAATTATTTCGACTAAGAGTTCATCGTTAATATCAAGATTTAATGTTTTTATTCTTTCGCGGCTTAACATTATATAATGATATGGATTTTTGGGAAGCATGCCACATTGAAAAGTCAAAGAATTATTAAGTGTACAAATAATTCGTTTATCGGGCGAAAGTAAAATCATTTCTTGAAAAATGTAATCAGGAATAATAATAATCGAAGTCCAAAAAGTTGTACTTGCTTCAAATCTTGAAATATTTGCGGTAAATTTCATTATAAAATGTTTAATTTTGTAAAGATAACAAACAATTATAAAAATGAAAATCGCAATTGGAAACGACCACGCAGGTCCAGAATACAAATTCGCAATCGTTGAAATGCTTGCAGCAAATGGGCACGAAATCACAAATTACGGAACCGATTCGTCAGATTCTGTAGATTATCCCGATTTTGGACATGCGGTTGCGAAAGATGTAAACGATGCTAAAGCCGATTTTGGAATTATCATTTGCGGAAGCGGAAACGGTATCGCCATGAGTGCAAACAAACACCAAAATGTGCGTGCGGCTTTATGCTGGACTAAAGAAATTGCAAGTTTGGCAAGACAGCACAATGATGCGAATATTATAAGTATTCCGGCGCGTTTTACATCAATTCCACAAGTTTTAGAAATGGTAGATACTTTTTTGAAAACCGATTTTGAAGGTGGGCGCCATGCGACAAGAGTTGGGAAAATTAGTTGTTAAAAAACAAAAAATTGTACTATGGTTGACAAAAACAATTATTCAAATTTATCCATAGAAGAATTAGAAGCCAAAAGACAATCTTTATCAAACTGGCAAAAGATATTTATAAGTATTGCTGTTTTTTCAGTCGGAAGTGTGCTTTATGCTATTTATATGAAAACTAAACTGCATCCTTTTTTGATATTGGGTTCTTTATTTTTTATGTTACACAATTCAGGAAAGTTGAAAAAAGTTGAAGCAGAGATCGAAAAAAGGAAAAATTAATTCATGTCTTACAACAACGCACATCACGAAGTGAAAGGCAAAAATCTGCTATTTTCAATTTTTTTAAACATTGTAATTACGATTGCACAAATTATTGGTGGAATTTTGTCAGGAAGTTTAGCCTTAATTTCTGATGCTTTACATAATTTCTCTGATGTACTGTCTTTGATTTTTAGTTATATTGCCACGGTCTTATCTAAGAAAAAAGCATCGTTAAACCAAACTTTTGGTTACAAACGAGCAGAAATTATCGCAGCTTTTGTGAATGCAATATCACTTATGATTGTCGCTGTTTATTTGATTTTCGAAGCATCACAACAATTTTTTACTCCGGAACCGATAAAAGCTAACCAAGTAATTTGGTTATCTTTGTTAGGAATTCTTGTAAACGGGCTTTCAGCTTTAATGCTCAAAAAAGATGCTGAACACAACTTAAATATGAAAGCGGCATACATGCATCTTTTTACAGACATGATGGCGTCGGTAGCAGTTTTAATAGGGGGAATCTTAATGAAATATTATCAAATTTATTGGATTGACAGTGTTTTGACATTTGCAATAGCAATCTACCTGATTTATATTGGTTATGATTTATTGATTCAATCAACTAGAATTTTGATGCTTTTTACACCATCAAATATCGATATAAAAGCAATTGTTTGTGAAGTACATCAAATATCTGGTGTAAATAAGTTGCATCACATTCACGTTTGGTATCTAAATGAGTATGAGTTGCATCTTGAAGCACATTTAGATTGCTCCGAGGATATGAAAATCAGTGAATTTAATATTTTGTTAGAAAAAATTGAAAAAATTTTATTAAGAAAATTCAGAATAAATCATGTCAATATCCAGCCCGAATATCAGAAAATCGATTCTAAAGATTTTATAGTTCAAGATTAGCAAAGTTTTCGTTTTCTTTTAAATAATCTAGAATTTATGTATTAAAAATCAAATAACAAATCAAAATCTGGACAACAATGATACCAATAAATTTTAATAAATAAGATATTTTCGATGTTTTATGTTGAAACAATAACATTGCCAAACTGGAACCAAATATGCCGCCAAAAGCAACAAATAGTAAAAGTATTTTTTCTGCAATGCGATGTTGATTGTTAATGGCTTTATTTTTGTCTAACCAAATCAGAAAAAATCCGAGAAGATTAATAACAAGAAAATAAATTAAAAGTACCCACATATTTTTTTGAATTGGTGTAAAGATATTATTTTCGCCAAAGGATACAATCCTAAATTCAAAAATACTAATTCTATTTCAAACCCATGACCAATATACAATTCATCGCCAAGCGAGTCAACACGACGCCAAAAAATATTGAAGCAACCGTTCAACTACTTAATGAAGATTGCACAATTCCGTTTATTGCTCGTTATCGTAAAGACGTTACTGGCAACCTTGATGAGGTTTTTATTGAGCAAATTGCAAAGTTGAACAAAGACTATGAGGTTATCGTAAAACGCAAAGAATCGGTTTTAAAAACAATTGATGAACAAGGACAATTGTCACCAGAATTAAAATATAAAATACAAAATAGTTTTGACCTTCAAGAAATAGAAGATTTATATTTGCCTTATAAAAAGAAGAAAAAAACCCGTGCTGATATTGCCAGAGAAAACGGATTAGAACCTTTGGCGAAGCTTATTTTAGCACAAAATAAAGATGATGTTGATTTCTTAGCAACTCAATATTTGACTGAAAATGTAATTAACGAAGATGCAGCATTGCAAGGTGCGAGAGACATTATTGCCGAATGGATTAATGAAGATATTGCAGTTCGTCAAAGTTTGCGACGTTTGTATCAACGTAAATCTGTTTTAGAAACCAAGGTTATTAAGAAAAAAGCCGAAGAAGATGCTGCCCAAAAATTTGTTCAATATTTTGACTGGTCAGAAAATGTTTCTAAAACACCATCACATCGATTATTAGCAATGTTAAGAGCCGAAAATGAAGGTTTCATAAAATTGAAAATAGAAGTTGATATTGATGAAGCCTATGATTTAATAGATAATTTAATTATTAAAAACAGCAATTCGCCTTCGATTTCACACGTGCAATTGGCCATCGAAGATTCGTATAAAAGACTTCTAAATCCAGCTATTTCTAACGAAGTCTTGCAAGAAGCAAAAGCTAAAGCTGATGTAACTGCAATCAATGTTTTTGCCTCGAATTTAGGACAATTATTACTTGCACCACCACTTGGCGAAAAACGAATTTTGGCAATCGATCCAGGATTTCGTTCGGGTTGCAAAATTGTTTGTTTGGACGAAAACGGAAGTTTGTTGTACAATGAAACTATTTATCCGCACGCCCCGCAAAACGAAGATGCTATGGCGATGAAAAAAATCCGTTCGATGGTCAATGCCTATAATATTGAAGCTATTTCTATAGGAAACGGAACTGCTAGTCGCGAAACCGAATTTTTTATCAAAAAAATTGCGTTTGATAAGCCTATTCAAGTATTTGTGGTTTCCGAAGCTGGTGCATCGGTTTATTCTGCATCAAAAATTGCGAGAGATGAATTTCCTAATTATGATGTTACAGTTCGTGGATCAGTTTCTATCGGAAGACGATTATCAGATCCATTGGCAGAATTAGTAAAAATAGACCCAAAAGCAATAGGAGTAGGGCAGTACCAACATGATGTAGATCAAAATAAATTGAAAGACGAACTTGATGCAACGGTTATTCGTTGCGTAAATTCTGTAGGAGTCAATATCAACACTGCAAGCAAACATTTATTGAGCTATGTGAGTGGAATAGGGGAGAAGCTTGCCGAAAACATTGTGCAATATCGTTCAGAAAACGGTCCATTTGAAGACAGAAAACAACTCAAAAAAGTGCCTCGTTTGGGCGACAAAGCCTATCAGCAAGGCGCGGCTTTTATTAGAATTAAAGACGGAAAAAACCCATTAGACAATTCGGCGGTGCATCCTGAAGCTTATGCAATTGTTGAGAAAATGGCAAAACATTTAAAACTTTCGGTAAACGATTTGATTGCCAATAAAGAAAAAACGGTACTCATTAAACCTGAAAATTACATTACTCCAGAAATAGGTTTATTGACCTTGAAAGACATTATCAAAGAACTCGAAAAACCAGGTTTAGACCCTAGAAAATCAGCTAAAGTTTTTGAATTTGATCCTAATGTAAAAACTATTAAAGATGTTCGAACTGGAATGATTTTACCAGGAATTGTTAATAATATTACCGCTTTTGGTTGTTTTGTAGATATTGGAACCAAAGAAAGTGGATTGGTTCACATTTCGCAACTCAATGCTGGTTTTGTGAACGACGTGAATGAAGTGGTCAAATTGCATCAACACGTTACTGTTAAAGTAGTTGAGGTCGATGAAGATAGAAAACGGATTCAGTTGACAATGATTTTGTAGGAATTTAAAAATAGAAGCATATTGATTATGATTCATAAAATCTAATTCAAAAAATTAAATTTAATTATTTTCACAAACAGGCATAAATCGCTATAAAAAAGCATTCCAAAAGAAAGGTAGATATTGTGCAATCTATTTTGGATGATTTAACATCGGAACTAAGAATTAAAAAACAATAATTTTAACATTAAGAAAATTATAAACTTAAATAGTTTTTAAAATAACAAAGATGTCTAAATTTTTAGACATCTTTGTTATATATAAATTTTATTTATCTACTGTACTATTATTGTTTTTGTTGCTTTTCCTTGATTGGTAATTACTTCAAAAAGGTAGTTGCCTTTTGACAAAGAAGTTGTACCAATAATATTGTTTTTTTCTGTTTTTATAAGTTGTCCTGCTGTATTATAAATATTTACTTTTTCTAATTGTAGGTTTTCTTGCAAAGTAATGGTTACTTTTTCTGAAGTTGGATTAGGTGTTATTTTAAAATTACTCAAT
>JAYVIW010000054.1:0-5217 GCA_043769905.1 Bacteroidota bacterium | reverse complement strand
AAAGATTTTATTAAAATAAAAGACGAACGTAAACAAGTATTAACATTAAAAACAGAATCTAATGAGTAGTCAAAAAAACTATTTAGGCTCGATAGCCTTAACTAAATTGCAAAGCGCAATTATTACAACAAAAAAAGGTGCAAAGTGCATCTTAATTCCAATTGAAGCGAATCATTTAACGGAAAAAGATGGCGCAGTTTATATGGACTGTAATGTATTGGTCCGTGCTGAACCTGACCAATATGAACAAAATGGGTTTATAGGTCAAAAATTGAGTTCCGAAAAGTACAAAGAACTTGGAGCAGAAAAAGCCAAAGAGATTAAGCTGCCAATTCTAGGCAACATTAAATACTTTGCTGTTCAAAGTAATGATTCTGCTGGCACAACATACGTTGCTGAACCTACTGATGTAGAAAATTCAGATGATTTGCCCTTTTAAAATTATAGAATAAAGGCACGCGATTAATTTTGCGTGCCTTTATTTTAAAAAAATTAGTAAAATTTTTAACCAAAAACAAAATGAAAAAAATTGAATTAAATTCAGAGCAAATAAAATTAAAACTTGATTTATTGTTTTGGTTAGCGGAAAATAGTACAGGTTATTACGGCATTTTAGGGGCTGGCGGAACTGGTAAAACTTTTGTAATAACTAAAGTAATGGCAGAAGTTAAAAATTATAAAGTTATTTTTTTAGGTGCGACAAATAAAGTAGTTACTGTTCTAAAAGATAGTTTAATTAGTAATGGTATGGAAAATCCAATTTGTAAAACAATTGATAGTTTTCTCGGTTTTAAAATTATAAAAGATCACGAAAACAAAAATACAATTACTTACCGACTTCCTTCAAAAAATAACATTCCAGATATAATTGTTATTGACGAAGTATCAATGATCACTTTTCAAAAAATTGAACAGATTGAAAAATTATCTACAAAATGTAAAATTATTTTACTTGGAGATCCTATGCAGTTGCCACCTATTGAAGAGGAAAAATCAAGTATTGTACGAAATGAAAATGGATTTTTAATATCAAAAGTTTTTACCAAATTAAATGAAAACAATAGTTTTACATTATCAATTCAAAACAGACAAAAAACGGATTCTGAAATGGGAACTTTAATTGCTAATTTTCGTTTGCATATGGATAGAAAAATAGATCCAAAAATGCTCGCAAATAAAAAACAAAATCAAACCGATATACTGTTTTATAAAACCAACGACAAAAAACTAAAAGAATATATTAAACAAAACCATTCAGTTGCCGTTTGTTACAAAAATTTAAGCGTGCTTGCCTTAAATTGGTTAATTGGTAGCACTAAGTCGATGCGAAAAGATTATCGCTTAAATGAAATAAATATAGGTGACCGTTTAATGTTTGACCAGTTTTACAGTCATAGAGAAACTAATTTTTATACGTCAAATATTGTAACTGTAAAATCAATAGTTGCAAATTGTGAAGAGCAATTTAAAATAAAAACGTCAATTACAAAAACTATTATTTACAATGAAATTTTAGTTATAGACGAATATAATAAACAATTTGAAATACGATATGTTTTAGGTGGATTATATGGCGCAAACGGTGGCGGGGTTAGTAGTTCTGTTTACGGGCAGCGAACAACATATTTAAAACATATTAAAGAAAATAAAAATGTAATAGAAAATATTTCATTTTTAAAAGATTTGAATACACGGTTTTCTGATTATCAAAATAGCTTTGCAAAATTAAAACGTCCGTACGCAATTACTTGCCATAAAGCGCAAGGTAGTACATATAACAACGTTATAATACCAGTTTATGATTTCTACGCATTAAATTATAAAGACGCTAATCAATTGCTATATGTTGCAATGAGCCGAGCAAAAAAAAAATTAATTTTTATTGATAAAAGTGATAATTTTGACGAAACAAGTAAGCGCCACAGTTTTTCAGAGTTTGAAAAACAAAGTATATGCAGCGCACACAATTATAAATGTTCAAATTGTAAAATCGATTTAGTGGAGCGTGAGTTTGATATTGATCACCGAATACCCATTGCTTCTGGTGGTAAAAATTCAATAGAAAATTTGCAACCACTTTGTAAAAATTGCCACAAAAAAAAGAGTGCAAACGAGAAATATTAATATATTTGTAAACTCGAAATCAAATTTTATTCTTGACTTAAAAAACCGTACAAAAGTAATAAAATACGGTTTTTTTTATCTTTAATTTAGTAAAAAAATTAACTAACTATGACAAAATTAGAAGCAACTTCAAGAGTTCAAATACTTAGACTAAACCAAACAGATGATGAACTTTGTAAAAAATTGGGTATTAGCAAACCAACAATGTATGTGCGTTTAAAAACTCACAATTGGAAAATAACGGAACTTTCTCACATTGAAAAATTAAAATTATGAAAGTAGATGATGCAATTAAAAGATTGACTTTTACAATTTCAAAGCAAAATAAACCAAATGAAAACGATGTTTTTGCATTAAATACAATTATTGAGATTTTAAATTTAACAAACAAAAAAGTTATTAATGAAAATTTATTATTTGCAAAACTTTATACATTTTTACTTTGTGAATTTTCAAAAAACTACACCGATATTGATTTTGCAAATGGTCAGGTAAATAAAATTTTACAAGAGCCAATGGAAAATAGAATTAAATGGCTTGCTTATCGATTAAAAGATTTAGAATATAGAAATTATTTTAACAGAAAAAATATTTTAGATCCATTTTTAAAAGAAAAAACAACTGATGAACTTGAGCAAATTCATGCACGTTATAAAAATCAATTACCAGAACTTAATACGGATGAATTTTTTAAATTAAGTGAAAAATGGAATCGAGAAGCAGTAGTTTACATTTTAGAAAATCAAATTAATTTATCAATTCAAAACTTTAAAACTAATGTATGAACCAATACAAATTGATAAAATTCAATCTGAAAATTTAAAAATAAATTTATCAGATATTGAAAAATTTAAAATTGATATTAACGAAAAAATTCCACTACCCGAAATAATACTTTCAATTTGTGATCCAAACGGAGAAAACAAAAGGATGGCTATGACTCGACAAAATATAAGCTGCGTTACTGCTCAAGCAAAAGTAGGTAAGTCTTTTTTGATAAAATTAATAGTTTCAGCTTGTTTAAAAAAACAAACATTTCAAAATCGTTTATTTTCTGAAATGCCAAATGGACGAGATAAAATTCTTTATATTGACACTGAACAATCAAAATATCACGTACAACTTGGTTTAAAGCAAATACGTGATATTGTAGGCGCTAATTTTAATTCTATAAGTCAAAATATAGATGTGTATCAATTCGACGCAGTAGGAACTGATAATAGATTTAATTACGTACGTGAATTAATTTATACCAAAAAGTATAGTTTTGTAATAATTGATGGTATTGCTGATTTGAGTGTTGATACTAATGATTTAAAACTAGCCGATAAACTTGTAACTGAATTAAGAATTTGGGCTACTGAATGCGACCTACATATTTTAAATGTGATTCACTTAAACCCGGGAGACCTATCTCATAAAATGAAAGGGCATTTAGGTACTAAATTAGCCGACAAAAGCGAAATAGTACTTGGTGTATCAATTGATAAAGAAAATCAAAATACAAGGCTTGTGCAGTCTTTAGCGACACGAAACCGTAAACCCGATCCGTTTGCATTTGAAATTACCGAAGACGGTAATCCAATGATTGTAGATTATGAATTTCAAGAAAATGTTTTAAAACGAAAAAAAGAACCAATCCAAACAAAAAAAGATTTACTTTTTACGTTTTCTAATGAAATAATAATTGACGTTTTTAATGATTTAGAAAATTTAGGCACTTCTTATTCGGATATTTGTGATAAAATCAAACGTTCTTTTTTAAAAATTACTACTCAGGTTTTAGGCGACCGATATGCCAAAGATTTTTTAAAAGAAAGTATTGAAACGAGTAAAATATTTTATGAACCTGCTCAAAAAAAATACTTTTTAGGTGAAATTAAATATGATGAAAATAATTTTTTGTAGGAAAAGGTACTGGTGCAAAATTTTACTTTGCACTAGTGCAAAGTGTTGTTTTCTTGCACTAGTGCAAAGGTGCAAAACGCCCTATATATATAGGGCGTTTGCACCACTTGCTTTGCACCACTTAAAAACAAAAAAAACATCAACACAAATTTATAGATATGGAAACAATTTTATTAAATACATTTGAACCGCAAAATTATGAAAACAGAAAAATCCGATTATCAGGCACTGAAAAAAATCTACAACATCCATCCAAGTGGATTAACAAAACAGAAAAATGGCATTGGATTTACACATTTATTTACCTAGACACAAAAGAAATTATTAAATTTGAATTTGATTATTATGACACCTACACAAGCAAAAGAAATACTTAAAGAATACCAAGCGTGGAGACTTGGTCCAGACACAAAACAATTACATCCGAAAACAATTACTGAGGCTATCGATATAATATTAATCGAGTTCAAACCAAAGCGGAAAATAAAAACTAAAATTATTTACAAGAAAACCAATTTAAATTAGTATTTTTGTAAACTAAAATAGACTAATTTAAACAAAACATTATGAAAAGTTATTTATTACCGATTGGTTTATCAATTATTTTAATTATTTCAATTTGTTACAACATCCGTTGTTACAATAGATGGGACGAAAAAGAACTGTTTTTAGGAGCCGCAAGAATGGGAAGAACATCGTGGAGAATTGTTATTTTAAAAGGCGAATTAAATCCCGAAAGAGCCTTTGAAGAAAAAATAAATTACGACTGCAACAGCATATACGATTAATTATGCAAACAATTAAAAACAGTATACTAGAATCAATTGCTAATGTAATAGCAGGACTGCTAACATCATTTTTAATTCAATTAGTAATTTATCCAATGTTAAGCATTCCAGTATCAATTAATCAAAATCTAATTATTACAACTGTTTTTTTTGTAGCATCGTTTATTAGGGGTTTTGTAATTCGTAGGATATTTAATAGATTAAGAAAATGAAACCAAACAAGCAAGCATATATTGATTTTATACTAAATGAACTTCAAAAAGGTAACATTCAGTATAAAGAAGTTATGTTAGCTTTCGTAAGTAAATTTCAGTTAACAGAAAAAACGTTTGTAGTTTATTGGAAAAATGCAAATGAACAGCACAAAATAACTCAGGATTTGATTAAAAAAGAATTA
>JAYVIW010000053.1:0-2905 GCA_043769905.1 Bacteroidota bacterium | reverse complement strand
CGGCCTTACAATGAGCAATTACAAATTTACATTTTTTTTCTCGAACTGCGCAATACCCGTTAGCTTAAGGGGTCAGGGCTTGAGTCTAGGAGGAATGACGGCTAACGTTTCGCGGCTTTAAGAAGTTGGGGATTTGTAAGCCCGAAACTTTCGATTAAACACCGAAGTTCAAAAGTACAAAACAAACTTTAAATTAAGCCCAAAAAACCCAATTTCTTAAAACCGTTGTTGTGTGTAGTGCCAATTTTTTTTACGCAAACATTTCCAATTGTCCACTATTTGCTGGTCGCATTTGGTTTGTAAAATCTTCCCATAATTTCAAGTTTAGTTTCAAATTATATAGTTCATTTAATTTTTCAAGTTCAATTTCAAGTTCTTTTAAATCCATATTTTTAGCCAATTCTAAAAGGTCAATTCTCATTAAAACATCTTTTGTAAATGTTCTTTTTGCATCTGAAAAAGTTATTGATTTCAAAAACTGCATAGCAGTTTTTGAGTTTAAAAGAATTAATGAATAAACCGCAAATTCTATTTTGTCAAAACCTATTAAATAGCAAGTATCATCAAGCATTACTGGTTTTCCATTCTGCGGTAAAACTAATGTAAAATGGAATGTTTTATAAAGTCCTGAAATGGCAACTTTGTAGGGTTTAAAAGAATAATCTCCAATTCCAAATATCGAAAATGATGGTTTATTATTGTAAATACTTGATTTTCTTACATCAAAATTTGCTAAATGGTCAATTAAATATCCAAATGTTTTTGGAAATTCTGATTTTATATATTTTGTATCTTGACCTACTTTTTTTTGCGTTACAATTGTATATTTTCTGGTTTGATTTATAACTGTATTTTTCAAGTCAGAACTTTTTAGAATTCCATAAACTAAATCACTTTCTAACTTAATTTCTTCATTTAATCCATTCACATAATGCCCGTTTACCTTATCTAATTCCATAATGGACGAGCAATCGTGTTTCAAACCTTGTCGCCAAACAAATGGACTTTCTCCATCAATTTCTTTTGTATTATTATAGGTATCAATATTTGAAACAAATTTATTTTCTAACCAACCAAAATTTTGCACATAATTTTGATTCTCATAAAAGTTAAATTCTTTACAATTAAATTCAGGAACGGAATTTAATTTACAATAGAACAATGAAGCTTCAACCGAAACATTAAATTCTTTTTTACAATCAATAGAATGTTTCTCGATTGTTCCGATTTTAAAATTTCGTTTGTTTTGGTCAAAAACAATATTTTTAACCACAGAATTTTTAACTAAAAGCAGTAAATTTCCATTGCTGTTTTGAAAAGTTTCGATTAATGACATCGTAATAAATTCAGCAATGTCAAAATTTCCTTTTCCTGTCATTGCATCTAATCCGCTATGATTTTTAAAGTTATTTTTTCTTGGTAAATTCATAGAATTTAAACTTCCTAACATCGAATTTGTAACCCACGGTGGATTTCCAATTATCAAAATTTCTTCTAAATAAAATTGCTTTGCAATTTTATTAAAATCAAAATCAAAAACATTACAATGTAAAATAGAAATTTCGGGTTTGTTACTTTTTGGATTTTCGAGATGAAAATTTACGATATTGAATTTAGTTTCCCAAACGTAAGGTTTGTAAATTTCAACACCAAAAATTGTTGTAATACTTTTGAAGTTTTTTAATGAAGCAATTATAAAATTTCCTTTCCCACAAGTTGGTTCAATTACAACTTTTGGCAAAATGTTTTTAGAGACCAAATGTAAAGTTACTTTACTTGCTAAATCTTCATTAGTTTGAAAATCTCCATATTCAGCCCTGTTTGGCTCTTCTGAAATACTTTTATTTTCAGAAATAACTTCTTTTAAAGTTTGCAAATCATCTGCATTATCAAAAAAATGTATGATGCCGAAGGCATCATACATTTTTTGATTAGCTTTTTCAATAGACACAATTTCTTTCAAACTTTCGTTTAAAAAGTTTGAAACTAAAAGAGTAATATTTGCTTCAAATACTCTCATTTATTCAGGTTTATTATAACTTATTATCTTGTCAATTCCTGGTATATCATTTTTTAAATCTCTAATTCTTGCATATTGCAATCTCCATTGAAGTGCATTAGAAATTGTCAAATATCCAATTGGTATTTCCGTTTTTAAAATGATTTCAGCAATTTGTTTCAAAGCTATTTCGTCAGCTGGTAGTTTTATTCCTTCAAGAAAAGCAACTATGTCAGCCTCATTTGCTCCAACAGTTTTCATTTGATTTAGAATACTTGTTGTTGTAAAATCAGAAGTTCTTTCTTTTGAAACAAATGAACAACTTACAAAATTTAAAATTGAAGTTTTACTTTCAGGATTGTCAGTTTTGTCATAAACAAAAACCAAAATATTGTATCCAAGTCCAAAGATTTTTTGTTTAGCATCTCTGAAAGGACAAGATGATTGCGGCTGTTTGTTGGATGTAACTTTTATATCAGTTAGAATGTCTTCCGAAGGCACGTCAATACCTTTTGCTGAAGAACCCACAGTTAAATCATATTTTGATTTTAAATGAGATTGAAATTTTTGTTCAATTAATGTGCCAACAGCTTTTCCATCAGTTACTCCGAAAAGTTCTTTGTGTTGAAATTTCGATTGAGCAACACAAAATATTTGTGCTTCTTCTATTAATTTTGGTATCGTAAGTTTTACTTTTTTGTCCATATCGCAAATTTACAATTTTTATCGATTTTAGTTTGTTCAAAAGTTGAAAATTTTGTCGATTTTCGATTTTGCGTCGTTTTTCGAAGGCATTCTAACTAACGTTTTTTTTAAGTAATTAAAAATCAAGTGGTTGAAAAATTGAAATCATCTACTGAAAAATTATAATTTTCTACTTGTTTTTGCAATCTTTTTAAAACAGCT
>JAYVIW010000052.1:0-5286 GCA_043769905.1 Bacteroidota bacterium | reverse complement strand
AATGTATAAATTAAAGACCGAACTTCCAAGTACAAAACCAACTTTAAAGTTTTCCTAAAACCCCAATTGCGCCAAACCGCTGTTACCTGCTGTTTTTTTCTACGGTTCAATTATTTCGTGTAATTTTAATATTTTATATAATTTAGTTTCTAAATTAACTTCTACAATTTCAACATCTACAATGAATATCATTTTAAATGGATTGTCGTCACAATTCAGCATTTTTTGCTTTTCGTCTTCACTATTCCAAATTAAATTTAAGCTATTCTCATTTAGTTCTTTAATAACACCCTTATTTCCTTTAGTCGATTCTAAATTTCGTTTGATTTGTTCTAAATATAATGCTTGATTATATTCGATTGATTTTTCTTTGTGATTTAACTCCTTTCGTACTTCCCTTATTTTATCACGTATAACTCGCGATTCTGTTTCGTTAGCTGACAACGGATTCATTACAATAGAATTGTTTTTACCTTTAATTTGGATTACGATATTATTATTTGTGTGCGTACCTGGTTCAATAACCTTAAGTAAGTTTGTCAAATCTTTGATGTCAAGATTTTGAGACTCTGCCGATTTATTTCCGTTTAATAAAAAGTCGTACGAAGATTTGATAAATTTACCAAATTCAATTACTGTATTGATTTCTCCAAGAAATGGAATAGTCATTGCTGAATATTCTACTAATGTTGTAACAATACTTCCCTTTTGTATTTCTTGAACATACAATTCTGCTTCAGGTCTTTCCGAACCATAATTATCAATCAGAAACTTTTCATATTCGCTCGAAATTGCATTTAATGAATTTGTAAATTCTGATACTGCAATTGGCTTGTCGTAGTCAATTATATATTCAAATTTAAACTCGTTTTCGATTGATTTCATTTATTTATGAATTTTTTTTGGAACATAGCAGGTAACGTCCCGCGGCTTGGCGTCAGTTGGGGATTTGGTTAGCCAAATTTATCGATTTAAAAACCAACTTCCAAGTACAAAAAAGGGTTTAAGACAAGCCTTAAACCCCAATTGCGCCAAACCGCTGTTAGCAGAAGATTTTTTATAATCTAATAAAAGTCAATTTTCTTCCGTCTGCAGCTTGCCCAACAAAATCACTTATGATCATTACGTTACCAGTTATTTCGTAATTTAATTGGTCGTTATTAAGGATTACGCCAGTAGTCGGAATAGTATAGTTAAAGTTACCTGTTGTTTTTAATGGTAAGTTTGATGGAACGTTGATACCACTTACAATTATTACATCAACGGTATTATTTTGATTAAATGTCCATTTTATTTCATTGTTCGTATAATTAATTGTTGGACCAAAACCTGCCTCAAATTTCGTCAGTTGCCACGATGCAACAATTGGATTAACTTGTTGGGGTACTTGAACATCTTCATTTTTATTGCAACCAATTAATGTGCTAAAAAAAACTAAACTTAAAATTAATGTTTTCATGATATTTAATATTTAAAAGATTAATAAAAATAGCCACGCCGAAGGCGTGGCATTATTTGTTTATTGTTTGATTAAAGTTTTTGCATCTACTATTTCTCCGTTTACTACCAATGCTACTGTGTAAAAACCACTTGGGTAGTTACTTACATTAAGGTTTGTTTCGTTTGAATTTACATCTAAAATATAATTATTTGATGTGCCGTTAATTCCATAATACCCTATTACCATTAAGTAAGCCGAACCAACTTCGTTAAGTTTATAGCCAATAGTTACATTATTTCTCGCTGGATTTGGTGCAATTGTGTTGAGTGTACTTGGTTTTATATTGACTTGGACTTCTGAATAATCTTTAAAACCATCAGCAGTAGCGATAACTTCAAGTTTGTACTTTGTTGCAACTTGCGTTGCAATGGTTAAATCTTTTCCCGTAAATACTAAATTACCTTCTGTATCATACCAGTTATAGATTGCAGGTTCACTAATTTGCGACGCATTGATTGTAATGGGTTCGTTTTTGTTTACCATTTTTGTTTCGCCAGCATTAGCAACAAGAGCTGGTCGGGCTTGTTTTTTGATTACATAGGTTTCTCCTCCTATTATTTTATTAGTTATAGCATCTCTTTGAATCACATGATAGGTAAATTTTGACTTTCCAGTTAATTTTTTTGTTAAAAAGTTAAATTTTAAATTTAACATACCCAATTGTTTTGGATTAAAGGTGATGTTTTTTAGAATTACATTATCACCTGTAACAATTTTTATTTTTTCATCTCTTGTTTTTGCTAATTGGTTGGATAAACTTCCTCCTTTTTTCCATGCATCAAAAAGAATTTGATCCATTTTGAGGGTCACTTCTGCTTCTTCAAAAATAGCTTGTCCAGTTTCTAATTGGTCTTTTACTAGTTCTAAATTAAATTTTCTAGTTTGATTGAACGGATTTGCAACAGCTACTACACCACCTGGATTTGCTTTATTGTTGGGCAGAATATCTACAACTGTTACGTTTTTCCAAGCTATGTTGTTGTTGTTTCTTGTGTTTGCATTAATATCGCTAGTTTCTATTGAAGTCATTGGGTCGTTTGTTGCTTCAATTCTTGCTAATAAACAAAAGTGCCATTGGTCTTGCGAGTAATTGGCTGGATTTGGCACTTGCCAAGGAAAGGTTAAAATTGCCTCTTGTCCAGCTTGTAAAACAGGAATAGTTAAAGTTCCTATTTGTTGACCCATTGAAGCGTTTGTAACAGGTTCTAAAATACCGCCATTCCAAGGATTTGGCCAACTTAAACCAGTTGAAGCTTTTGCCCAATATAATTTTAATTGTTCATTTCCTGTTGATGTAACACAACTTTTATTAATAACTCTAACTTTTACATAGTTAGGATTTCCGTTGGCTGAATAGTCAGGATTTTCATGTATTAGACCACTGTCATTGTTATTACGAACCCAAATATTATCGCTTGTCCACATATATTGTGTTATGTTGTTTGGTTCAGTTCCATTATCATTTGAACTATCTTTGATATATAAATCGGCAGTTGTTGCAGCACAGCAACTATTTGTTAAACATTGTTGTAGATAAGGTAACGTAGATATTGAATTACGCATACGCAAACCTTGTAAGGCGGTAAAATAAGACATACATTGTGGTATCGTATATGCCATTATATTTTGTTCATCTGGATTATACTGCTGTCCATTTAAATCGCTTCCACTGCCTAACCATTGGCAATTTGAATTTACATTAAACTGTATGTGCGGATCTGCAGGTGTGTCAACAACGTAATCTCCACAAGTGCTGGCATTTGTTCCGTTTACAAGTTCTGCGCACGGATTATCGTTACCACCCTCGTTGAAAGTACCATGATGTGTATGCCATAAAAAAAGCACATGACCCATTTCGTGTGAGGTTACATGCGAGGTTACTAACGATTGAAACGGTGAATTCCAAAACTTACCAGCCACATAAAAATCCGCTGCACCACCAACACCGTTAGCGAGTCCACCAGCAGGGGCTAAATCATCATAAAGGTAAATATCAATGCCATTTGAATTATTGTTTACTGTAAAAATATTAGCATTTGGACTATTGTAATAACTTGTGTTATTTATATAGTCAATTACATTATTCCATGAAAATGAAATATTGTGTGGATTAAAATCTTGATTTAGTAATTGAAATGCAGAATTAACAGATGCAGTAGATTGCCCGCCAGTTCCATCACTTCTACGAATTACATGGAAATATACTCTTAAACAATAATTATTATTGTTTGATGATGTTCGTAAAAATGAACTATTGTTTAATAAATTATTGTTTGTTACGGCAGGCGTATTGCATAATTGCTGTCCAAACGAACTAATAATCGAAAGGTGTAATAAAATTGCTAATAAAAATATTCTTTTTTTCATAATTTAAGTTTTAAAAATTATTTACTTGTTATTGTGTCTATACCATCGTTATGATGCGAATACAATGTAATCGTTTTAATCATTTTCAAGTTTTTCTATTTTAAATTTTCTGCTAACGTCTCGTGGCTTGGCGTTAGTTGGGGATTTGGTAAGCCAAATGTATAAATTAAAGACCGAACTTCCAAGTATAAAACCAACTTTAAAGTTTGACTAAAACCCCAATTGCGCCAAACCGCTGTTAACTGCCGTTTTTTTTGTTAATTATTTGATATTTATTGTTTTCCAAATTATTAGTTTTTTCATTTTGATTGGCTTTCCAACTTAAATAAATTCCAATAATTGCTAAAATCAAAACTAATATTGCATTTAGCCTGTTAGCGATTATTTTTGTTTGTAACCATATTTTGTCTCGATTTTCTTTTTTATTTTGTGAATTATAACCGCCTTTTTCTAAAAATATTATTCCTTCGTATGTAAGTCTGCAATAAAATGCTGGATTTATATTATTTGCGGTACTTGAAGTATCTATTTTCTTTTCTAAAAAGCCATCATTTACTAATTTATTCACTATAATTCCTAATTCACCGCCTTCAATTTCGCCGTTTACTTTTCTATAAATTTCTTGCGAATAACTGAATTTTATTGATTCAGAAATTTTTGTCAAAATAAAATCTAATTTTTCAATATTTGTCATTTATACTAGTTTGATTTGCTGACTTTTATGACCTTCATATTTAGGTTTCAATCTGTTCTGAACAAATGCTTCAAGTAAATTTAATGTAAAAACTCCTTTTTCAGCAGAAAGTTTCAGATTTATTCGAGTTGTATTTTGTTTTATCCAATTTCCCACATTTTGCTGAATTTCAATGTTATGATTTATATTGTAGTCATTGATTATTGATTTGGCTAAATTGCTTTTTGAACTTTCAGAATTATAATGTTGAGATTGGTATCTTGCATTTGAATTTTCTCCAACTTTACCCACTTTATAGCAGCAGTTTTCAAACTCATTTATAAATATGTACACCGCCATATTTCCTTTTGGTAAATTTGTTGGTTTATGTTCTGCACCAGCATTTAATTTTTCAATCATAATATCTTCAACTTTCATTGTAATTTTTGCCAACGCACAAACTTTTATAAAATCAGCAATTATGTTTCCAATTATTTCTTCAATCATTTTTCTATTATATTCGGTTTCGGCAAAATGGCAGTTAACGTTCTCGTGGCTTGGCGAGGTGCGGAACTCGAAATGCATATTGTTTATATTTTTCACTGTACTCCGCAAGTACACAATGTTGTTTAAATTTAGCCGAAACTCCGCATCTTGCAAAACCGCTGTTGGTGGCTGGCTTTTTATACATTTGTATTTTCAACCGCTAATTTAATTAAATTTTCTTACTTTTGCAATTCTAACT
>JAYVIW010000051.1:0-107401 GCA_043769905.1 Bacteroidota bacterium | reverse complement strand
AAAAACTTTTCACGAAACAATGGACGTAAAGGTTTTAACGGATATTAACTTTTCAATAGACAAAGGCGAATTTGCTTCAATCATTGGGAAATCGGGTTGCGGGAAATCAACTTTATTGTACATTTTATCTACAATGGATACCGCTTTTGATGGCGATTTGATGATTGATTCAGTTTCAATGAAAAACAAATTGGATTCAGAATTAGCCATTGTTCGCAATGAAAAAATTGGATTTGTATTTCAGTTTCATTATTTATTAAACGAGTTTTCGGTGTTACAAAACGTCATGTTACCTGGGTTAAAATTGGCAAAATTATCTAGTAAAGAAATTGAAGCCAAAGCCTATGAAAAATTGAAAGTTTTAGGAATTCATGATAAAGCATTACAAAGTCCTAATAAATTATCTGGTGGTGAAAAACAACGTGTTGCCATTGCACGTGCATTAATTAACGGCCCATTAATCATTATGGGCGACGAACCAACAGGTAATTTAGACAAAAAAAATTCGGAAGTTGTATTCGATGTTTTCAAAGAGCTTGCAGAGACCTATAAACAGTCGCTGTTGATCGTTACTCATGACAATGATTTTGCCAAACGAACCCATAGAATTATTGAAATGGAAGATGGTAAAATAATTAAATAACTTCAAATTTTAAAAAATGTTCCGACAACAGGGCGAAGCCAGAACAGCTAATCACAACTTACAAATTGCGTCAGTTCTTTCGTTTGTTGCTGGAATTGTCAATGTAGCTGGTTTTTTGGCGGTGCAACAACTCACAACCAATGTTACGGGTCATTTTGCTTATTTTGTTGATGAAATTTTTCAATTTAATTTTTCAAAAAGTATTGTATATTTCGTTTACATTATAAGTTTTTTTTTGGGTGCAATTGCAACTAGTTTTCTTATCGAAGCATTACACGTGCGAAGTAAAATCAATAGTTATATTTTTCCAGTTTCAATAGAAATTTTGATTTTATTTCTAATTGCAGTTTTTGCAAATTTACTAATTATTGAAAATGCCAATTATATAGTTTGCAGTTTACTTTTCGCCATGGGATTGCAAAATGCGTTGGTGACCAAAATTTCCAATGCAACGGTTCGAACTACCCATTTAACAGGACTTTTTACCGATTTAGGTATCGAAATCGCACAACTTTTCTGTTATAAAAAGCCAAAAAATAAAATTATTCTTTTTTCATCAATTAAGTTAAAACTTACTATAATTATTTTCTTTTTTATTGGTGGCATTTTAGGTGGTTTGTTTTATCAAAAAATAAAATTAAAAGTGCTTTTTATTGCTGAATTTATTTTGACACTAGGTTTATTATTCAATAATTTAAAGCTCAAGTTCATTTTGTTAAACAGAAAATTTTTTTTGACCTCAAGAAAATAATAAAAATTAATAGTCTAGAATCTTTCATTATTAATGTGTTGAAACTTCATTACAGCACAAAATTGAATTTTTTTACTGTGAATATTATAACTTTTAACAATTTTTATATAACAATATCCTTTGATCAATAGTGCAACTTTGCATTAATAATCTTCAATAATATTAATATGAAATCAACTATTTTAAAATACAAAAACTTCACCCAATTATTTGGTAAAAAATTACTTTTAATGTGCCTGTGTCTAGGATTTACATTTTCGTCAATTGCTCAAACGACCGATAAAAAATGGAACATTGGTCTGCACGGTGGGGTGACCCAATACAACGGAGATTTAGGTCGTGACTGGTACGAAACAACGAATACAGCTTATGGTTTTGGTGGAATATCAGTTTCTAGATATTTAGGGAAACTTTTTGATGCCAATCTATTATTAACGAAAGGTACAATTGGTTACAATAACGGAACAACCGCAGCCTTTAAATCTGACTTTAATGCAGCATCGATAAATTTACGTTTCAATATTGTTGCTCCAGAATATATCGTTAGACCTTATTTTTTTGCAGGTTTAGGATTTATTTTGTTTGACAGTCAACTTAATTTTGATCAAGAAAAATATGATTATGTGTTGCCATCTGCTGGGGCAGGTATCAATTTTAGATTAACGCCATCAATTATGTTGAATCTTCAAGAAAGTTTTATGTTTTCAAATAAAGATAGACGAGACGGTCTGGATAATGGTTCTGATGAGTTCCGTTCTAAAGATGCGTACCTGACCCACATGGCAGGTTTGACATTCAATCTTGGTGATACCAAGGACGAAGATAAAGATGGAATTTCTGATAAAAAAGACAATTGCCCTAACACTCCAACTGGCGTTGAAATTGATAAAATGGGTTGCCCGCTAGACAAAGATAAAGATGGAGTAGCTGATTATCAAGATAATTGCCCAGATGTTGCTGGTTCAATGACACTTATGGGTTGTCCAGATAAAGATAATGATGGTATAGAAGATTCCAAAGACCGATGTCCAGAAATGGCCGGATCAAAAACATTAATGGGTTGTCCTGATGCTGATAAAGATGGCGTTGCTGATAATGATGACAAGTGTGCCAACACAAAAATAGGAACCAAAGTAGATGAAACGGGTTGCGCACTTGATAGCGACAATGACGGTGTAACAGATGATTTAGACCGTTGTCCAGATTTTGCTGGTGTTCTAGCCCTAAGAGGCTGCCCAGATGCAGATGCAGATGGTATTGCCGATCTTGATGATAAATGTCCAAATGCTAAAGGAACTTCAATAAACAAAGGATGCCCAGAAATTTCAAAAGCCGAAATTACACGAATCACTTTAATTGGTAGCAAATTGTTTTTTGAAAATAATTCAGATAAATTAAAAGTAGCTTCATTAACTCAATTAGACGAATTGACCAAAATATTAATGAAATATGACGGAGCAAGTCTAACAATCGAAGGCAATACAGACAGTGTTGGTGCCGATGATTTTAATATGACATTATCTCAAAAAAGAACCGAATCTGTAAAACAATATTTGGTTGGAAAAGGAATTTCTGAATCAAGATTAATTGCGGTAGGCAATGGAGAAGCCAAACCAGTGGCCAGCAACAACACAGCACTTGGTCGTGCCAAAAACCGAAGAGTAGAATTGAAAACGAATTATTAAGCATCTTAAGTAGGTAGTTTTGTTTTTGTTTTGAAGGGATTGTCAATTAAGACAATCCCTTCTTTTTTTGTATTAATAATGTAACAAATACTTTTATTTATGTAACCACTTTTTTTTAAAAAATCACAACCTTTATACTTTAAATAATTCTATATTTTTAAATATTTTATCATGCTAAAAGTTATAAAAGAAGGTATTGTTTTAAGTAAATCTAATCAAGGTTTTGAAGTAGAAGGGGTTTTAAATCCAGCCGTAATTCACTACGGAGATTATATTCATATGTTTTATCGTGCTGTTGGAAAAGGCAATTATTCAAGCATTGGTTATGCCAAATTCAAAAGCCCACTTGAATTAGAAGAAAGAATGGATGTTCCAATAATTTTTCCTCAATTCGAATACGAAGAACACGGTGTCGAAGATGCTAGAATTGTTAGAATAGACGAATTGTTTTACTTATCATATTGTGCTTTTGACGGTGTAAATGCACTCGGAGCACTAGCAACTTCTCCTGATTTAATCAATTGGACAAAGCACGGAATTATCGTACCTCAAATAATGTTCGATGAATTTAAACGTTTAGCTGGAACAAGAAGCAAACTAAACGAAAAGTACTGTCGCTATAACGAACACGAAGGTGTCAAAGAAAAAAACGGTAAAAAAGTGATGGTTTGGGATAAAAATGTAGTTTTTTTTCCTCGGAGAATCAATGGATTGATACATTTTTTACATCGTATAAAACCTGATATTCAGATAGTTTGCGTCAAAGATTTAAGCGAATTAACACCAGAATTTTGGCAGAATTATTTGCTCCGTTTTAAAGATTACGTATTACTATATCCAAAACTAAAACACGAAATAAGTTATTTGGGTGGCGGATGTCCTCCGATCGAAACCAAAGAGGGTTGGTTGATTATTTATCATGGCGTTTACGACACCGTAAAAGGTTTTGTTTACTGCGCTTGTGCCGCATTATTAGATCTTGAAAAACCCGAAAAACTATTGGCAAAATTGCCGTATCCGTTGTTTAAACCTGAACTAGATTGGGAATTAAAAGGCGAAGTAAACAATGTTTGTTTCCCAACTGGAGCAATAGTTCAAAATGAAATTTTGTATATTTATTATGGTGCTGCCGATGAAAGAATTGCTTGTGCATCTATGAATTTGAATGATTTGCTAAATGAACTGTTACTTAACAAAAAATAAAATGAAACTAGCCAATAAGCAAAATAAAATTTCTTTAAAAAGAAAACAAAACAAAATTCTTTCAATTTCTGAATTCAATTTAATTGAAAAGCCTTTGATTTTACCCGAAATATTATTCATAACTTCTTATCCTCCAAGAGAATGTGGTATTGCAACTTACTCGCAAGACTTGATTTTGGCTTTGAATAACAAATTCCGAAAATCATTTGACATCAAAATAGTTGCATTAGAAAATCAAAAAGACAATCATCTTTATGATCAAAATGTTGATTTTGTTTTGGAAACCGACAATCAAAATTCGTATTTAGAGCTGACAAAAAAAATTAATGAAAATGAAAACATTTCGATGGTTTTAATTCAACATGAATTTGGATTATTCAGATCAAATGAGAATGATTTTATTGATTTTCTAAAATCATTAAATAAACCAATCATTATTGCTTTTCATACCGTTTTACCAAATCCAGACGATTTGCTAAAAGAAAACGTTATGAAAATGAATCAAATTGCAGAATCGTTTATTGTAATGACACAATCTTCGGCCAAATTGTTAGTTAGTAATTACGAAATTGAAAACGATAAAATTGCTGTAATTCCACACGGAACACATCTTGTAAAATATTCAAACAAGGCAATTCTTAAACAGAAATACCAATTTGAAGGGCGAAAAATCATAGCTACTTTTGGGTTGTTAAGTTCGGGAAAATGTATTGAAACATCAATAAATGCTTTGAAAACTATAGTCAAACAACACCCAGAAGTTTTGTTTTTGGTAATTGGGAAAACACACCCGAATGTAATAAAAACAGAAGGAGAAAAATACCGACAAAATCTCGAAGCAAGAATTGCAGCTTTGCAATTGAACAAATATGTAAAATTTATCAATCAATATTTGCCATTAAACGATTTGTTAGAATATTTACAATTGACTGATATCTATTTGTTTACTTCAAATGACAGAAATCAAGCAGTTTCAGGAACTTTTTCTTATGCAATCAGTTGCGGTTGCCCGATTATTTCAACACCAATTCCTCATGCTGTTGAAGTTTTGCAAAACGGAACAGGTATAATTATCGATTTCGAAGATTCAAAACAATTGGCAGAACAAGTTAATATTTTGCTCAATGATGATCAACTTAGAAAAGAAATTTCATCAAACGGAATACACAAATTGGCACCTACAGCTTGGGAAAATTCGGCAATTGCACATGCACTTTTATTCGAAAAAATAATTGAAGAAAAAATTGATTTACATTATAAAATTCCAGACATTAATTTAAATCATTTCAAGCATTTAACTACTGATTTTGCGATGATTCAGTTTTCAATTATTAATCAACCAGACATAGACACTGGTTATACGCTTGACGATAATGCTAGAGCCTTAGTTGCAATTTGTCAGCATTACGAATTAACAAGTGATGAAAATGATTTGCCATATATTATCAAATATTTTGAGTTTATACAATTTTGTTTACAACCAGAAGGTTACTTTTTGAATTATGTCGATGTATATAAAAAATTTACCAAACAGAATTCCGAAAACCTTGCTGACTCTAACGGTCGCGCTGTTTGGGCATTGGGCTACTTGACATCCATTGGTGATTTATTGCCCAGAGAATTGGAAGATCGTGCCAAAAAAACCTTTCAAATGTCGTTGGCCAACGTATGTAAAATTCATTCGCCTAGGGCAATGGCTTTTATCATAAAAGGAATTTATTATGACAATACAGTCAATTTTTCTGAAGATAATATCAATATTCTAAAACATCTGTCCGATAAACTAGTCCAAATGTATAGACATGAAAATAAAGCTGACTGGCAATGGTTCGAAAGTTATTTGACGTATGGAAACAGCATTTTGCCCGAAGCCATGTTGTGTGCTTTTTTGGCAACTAACAACAAAAGTTATAAAGAAATAGCCAAAACATCATTTGATTTTTTATTGTCTAAAATATTTATAAACAATGAAATAAAAGTTGTTTCTAATAAAGGTTGGTTGCACAACAACAGCAACAATGTTCACAAACATAAAAATGGTGGCGAACAACCGATTGATGTTGCATACAGCATTTTGGCATTGAGCAAATTTTATGAAACCTTTAATGATGCCAATTATTTGATGAAAACAGAAATTGCTTTCGATTGGTTTTTGGGTAAAAATCATTTACATCAAATCATTTATAATCCTTGTACTGGAGGATGTTACGACGGTTTAGAAGATACATATGTCAATTTGAATCAAGGTGCAGAATCGACCGTTAGTTATTTAATGGCAAGATTGACAATGGAAAAATATTTTGGAAAATCTGAAAAAAAAAGTAGTCTAGAAACCCAATATTCTAAAAAAAATAAAAAAAATCTAGCAATAAAAGTCTAATTCTAGCAAAATGACCACAAAAAAACAACAAAATTTTGCTCCAAAAAAAAGCGACGCTAAAAAGAAAATTGATGGATCAAATTCTAGAACAAAATCGGATAATTCTAAACAAACTATTCGAAAAAAATTAAACGAATTTGGAGACACGGATTCTTTATAAAAAAATATAAACCATGACAAATCAAATCCAAAACTTATTTATTGTAGAAGACGATGTTGAAAATTCTTTGAAATTACATCAATTTATCAAAAAAAAATTCGGAACTATTTATAATATATTTACTTATACAAATGCTGTTCAAGCGTTGACTCATATTGACAAAAACACAAGTGTCGTAATTCTAGATTATGATTATTTTGGAGAAGAAGGAACCAAAATTGTAAATTTCATAAAAAACATTAACGAAAAAACTAAAGTGATTATTTTATCAAATAACGATGATATTGGTTCAGAAATCGATTCTTATAAATTAGTAGGAGATGATTATTTGTTAAAACAAAAAGGTGTTAAAAAGAAATTAAGCAAAACGCTTTTTGATATAATTTCTTACCCTGCCAATTATTTGCAGTACAATTACAACGTGAGTCAGTTTTTTGTTTACCTCGTAATGCTTTTTATTTTGTTTGCATTAATTGTTTTTTTTGGAATGCAAATTTTATAGTTAACTCTTGACAGTCCAATATTTTTTCACAAAAGACTAAATTTTATTTACTAATATTTTTTTACGATAATTAACAAATCCATAAATATCGAAACCAATTTAATTCTCAAAGAAATTGTAGAAAACAATCTCGATGAAAATATGGCAACGCACAAAATTGCTGTAAATGTTATTGGTGGTGAAGTCACATTAAAAGGAATGACAAAATCAATAGAAGAAAAAAACAATATTGAAAAAATTGCTTCCAAAACCTTTGGCGTTTTATCTGTAAAGAACGAGTTAGAAATTGATAATAACATTTAAAATGATGATAGTTAACAACGGAATAATTAACAATAATATAGAAGTTAGTAATAAAAACAACATTTTTATTGACGAATTAATGAAAATTTATAAATCTGAAAAAATACTCAATGAAACATTACCAATAATGATTCTCGAGGCATCTAGTCAAGAAATTATCAATGCTTAAAACCAAACATTTGAAGTTTACCCAAGAACATACTTTGCGCTTAGAAACTTTTTTTAAATCAATCTATTAAATATAAAAAACATGATACCAAAAATCGGAATAACCGAAATTCATTTACAGCGAAGCATCGATTTGTTATCGGTTGTTTTGTCAGACGAAATGACATTGTACATCAAAACTAGAAAATTTCATTGGAACGTTGCAGGAGAAAGTTTTATGGAATTGCACAAACTATTTGAAAGTCAATATTCTGAATTAGAAGTAGTTATAGATGAGGTTGCAGAACGAATCAGTAAATTAGGTGGTAAAACAATTGGCACAATGAACGAGTTTACACTTTTAACCAGAATCGTAGAGCATCCAAACAAATATCCAGTTCAAAAGGCTATGATTCTTGAATTACTAACAGATCACGAAATTTTAATTGCCGAATTACGCAAAGACATTGACATTTGTACCGATGAAAATCATGATCTTGGTACTGCCGCTTTATTGACAGGAATTTTGCAACAACACGAAACAATTGCTTGGACGTTGAGACGCTATTTGAGTTAAAAAAATTAATCTTTAAATTGATAAAATCATGAATTACGAAAATTATTATTACGGAATGAATATTATTTGGTGGATACTTTGGATTGTACTTATGTTTTGGATTTTTGCAGTTCCATACAATATTCCTGGTCAAAGACGCAAAAAAGATTCGGCATTTGATATATTACAAAAACGATATGCGGACGGAAAAATTTCGGAATCAGAATATTATGACAAGAAAAAAATATTAGAAGAAGCATTCAAAAAATAATATTGAAATTAAAATAGGTTTTAAAAACCAATTAGGTATTCTGAAATAATAGGATTCAATTAAAATTTATATTTTTTTGTTTTTAAAAAATATTTAAACCAAATCATTATGAAAGATAAAGAAAAATTTCCAAAAGCCTCCAACGAGCAATTAGATAAAGATGGTTATCCGAAATATCCTGAAAACGAAGATATTTATAACAAGTTCAACAAAGAATTTGATATTGATCCTGAAAATATTTCTAAAAATAAAGAAATTATTCCAATTGATAGAAACCCAACTTGGAACGAAAAAAATTTCAATCAAGACAAATCTGGAGCCGATTTAGATATTCCAGGATCCGAACTTGATGACCAACAAGAAAACATAGGCAGCGAAGACGAAGAAAACAATGGCTATAGCATCGGTGGAGACAATCACAGTAATTTAGACGAAGAAGACTAAAATGAAATCACTAAAAAAATTAGGCATTTGGTTGGATCATTCCAATGCTAATATTATAGAATTTGGCTCAGATGAAAAGGAAACAAAAACAATATCATCTGATTTTTCTTCAAATGATAAAACGGAAACGTTGCAACGTAGTGAAAATGAAATGCACAACAAAGAGCAACAAAAACACGGTACTTTTTACAAAAAATTACAAAAAATTATCAAAGATTTTGATGAGGTTTTACTTTTTGGACCAACAGAAGCGAAGTCTGAATTATACAATCTGTTGAAAGAAAACCACCAATTTCACAAAATAAAAATCGAAGTCAAAAACGCTGATAAAATGACTGATAAAGATAAGCACAATTTTGTTGGAGATTATTTCAGGAGATTTGAATTCAAAAATGAACAAAAATAATGAAAGTAGCCATTTTTGGGACACAATTTTATGAACGTGATTATTTCAATAAATATAATATTGGAATGAAACATGAATTGATTTTTTTTGAAGATTCGCTCAACGAAAACACAACTCATTTAGCCAAAGGTTTTGCTGCGGTTTGTGTTTTTGTTACAGACAAAATTGACAAAAAGTGTATAGAAAAATTATCGAAACTTGGCGTTAAACTTATTGTTTTGAGAAGTGCGGGTTACAACAATGTTGATATAAAAACTTCTAAAACATACAATATCAAAGTTTTAAGAGTACCAGCCTATTCGCCTCAAGCAGTTGCAGAACACGCAGTTGCATTGATTTTGACATTAAACAGAAAAACCCACAAAGCTTATAATCAAGTTCGAGAGAATAATTTTTCGTTACAAAATTTAATGGGTTTTAACCTTTTTGGTAAAACTATCGGAATTGTTGGAACAGGAAAAATTGGTCGTGCTTTTTGCAATATTATGTTGGGTTTTGGTTGCAAAATAGTTGCTTTTGATATAAAAGAAAACGAAAGTTTAAAGCAAAAAGGAGTTGTTTATAAATCTTTTGATGCTTTGCTTTCAGAGTCAGATGTCATTTCAATTCATTGCCCATTGAACGACAAAACCAACTATTTATTTCACAAAAAAGCATTTGAAAAATTAAAAAAAGGAGCCATGATTATCAATACAAGCCGCGGTGGCATTATCAATACAAAAGATGCAATTGAGGCAATCAAAAAACAACAAATTGGTGCTCTTGGAATTGATGTTTATGAAAATGAAGGTAATTTGTTTTTCAAAGATTTAACACAAACGGTTATTCAAGATGATTTGTATCAATTATTAAGTTCCTATAACAACGTATTAATAACACCACATCAAGCTTTTTATACCAAGGAAGCATTGGTAGAAATATCCATAATTACAATTAAAAATTTCTCTGATTTTGAAGATAATTTAGAATTAGAAAACGAAGTAATAATCTAATAAATAAGTTTAAATGATACGAACAGCAAAAGCCCATTGGGAAGGAAATCTCAAAGAAGGAAAAGGAACATTAACAACACAAAGTGGCGTTCTACTAAACACAAATTACAGTTTCAAAACCCGTTTTGAAGAAGGACAAAAAGGAACAAACCCTGAAGAATTATTGGTTGCAGCCCATGCAGGTTGTTTCACAATGGCGGTTTCGTCAATGCTAAATGCACGAGGAATTACAGCCAGCAAACTCGACACCGAAGCCAAATTGACAATGGAAGGAACAAGTATTATAGGCATACATTTGATTATATACGGACATGTATCAGGCATTAATGCTGAGGAATTTGCAACAATAACCAAAGAAGCCGAGCAAAACTGTTTAATATCTAAGGTTTTGAATATTCCTATAACTTCCGAAGTACATTTTGAAATTTAAAATTTTATAAAAAAAACAATGAAAATACTTATCGTACTTACATCGCACAGCAAATTAGGGGATTCAAAATCAGCGAATACTGCAGAGAAAACAGGTTTTTGGATAGAAGAATTTGCCGCACCTTATTATATTTTTCTAGAAGCTGGAGCCAACATAACTTTGGCTTCTCCAAAAGGAGGACAGCCACCAATAGATCCTAAAAGTGATGCTCCAGAGAACCAAACCGAAGCTACAATTCGTTATAAAAATGATGCTGATTTATTGAAATTAATGGCTAATACATACAAGTTAGAGGACATTTCTTCTGATGATTTTGATGCCGTTTTTTATCCTGGTGGACATGGACCATTATGGGATTTGGCAACCGATAAAAATTCAATCGAGTTAATTGAAGAATTTTGGGATGCCAAAAAACCTATTGCTACAGTTTGTCATTCTCCATCAGTTTTATTGAATGTAAAAGATGAAAACGGCAATTTTTTAATCAAAGGAAAAAAAGTAACCGGATTTTCTAACAGTGAAGAAAAAGCAGTTAAATTAGACAAAATAGTACCGTTTTTATTAGAAGATGAATTAAAAATAAAAGGTGGAATTTATTCTAAAAAAGATGATTGGGCTAGCCATGTCATAAAAGATGGATTGCTAATAACGGGGCAAAATCCAGCATCTTCGGCTGCAGTTGCAAGAGAATTGTTGGCAATTTTATAACACTCAAAATTGTGGAGTACAAAGATTATTATAAAATATTAGAAATCGACAAAAAAGCAACTGCTACCGAGGTAAAAAAAGCTTTTCGTACTCTTGCCAAAAAAAATCATCCAGACAAAAATTTGAATGATAAAAAGGCAGAAGAACGTTTTAAATTGGTCAATGAAGCCAATGAGGTTCTAGGGAATCCTGAAAAAAGAAAACAATATGATGACTTGGGTGAAAATTGGCAGCAAAACCAGCAATCTACAGGTCAGAAACGAAATTCAAACCAACAAAATCGACAACCTAATCAAGGTTTTGGCAGTGGAAATCCTGATGGTTTTTCTGATTTTTTTGAACAATTTTTCTCTCAACAAAACGATGGCAGACAACAACAAAACCAAGCCAGAAAAGGTGGAGATTATGAAACCGAAATAGAAATATCGCTTGAAGAAGCCTTTGCTGGAACAAGCAGAGTTATACAATTAGACAATGAAAAACTACGTGTTACCACAAAACCTGGTGCCTATTCAGACCAACAATTGCGAATAAAAAATAAAGGCGCACAAGGCAGTAATAAAGCCAATAGAGGAGATTTATTTGTAAGAATTAAAGTCGCCAAAAATGCAAAATACATTCGAAAAAATAATGATTTGTATCAAACCGTAAACATCAATTTATTTGATGCTGTTTTGGGAAATGAAATTGTGGTTGAAACATTATCTGGCAAATTAAAAATTAAAATTGATGCTGGTACTCAAAACGAAAAAAACATCAGGTTGAGAGGAAAAGGAATGCCAGTTTATGAAAAACCTTCTTTTTTTGGCGATTTATACTTTGTAATTCATGTTTTGATTCCTGAAAAATTATCAGACAAACAGAAAATTTTATTTGAAGAATTGAAAATGATTTTTTGATTTTGAAAAAAAAATCATAATTTTTTCTAAATGAATCAAAATAAATATTGTTTAATAAACATTCAAATAATACAAATTTTGCTGTTTTTTATGTAACACAATTATATTTAAAAAACAGCATTTTTGCTACATTATAAATTGCTAAATTCATAACAAATGTACAATATTTCAATAATTTCATCAAGCATTCGAACTGGTCGCAAAAGTCATAATGTAGTGCTTTATTTACAAAAATATTTAGAAGAAAATAAATTGGCAAAAGTCGAGATTTTGGATTTGGCAAAGTTTAATTTTCCGATTTTTGAAGAACGATTAAGCAAACAAAATAATCCGTCGGTTGCGCTTTTATCATTTCAAAAAAGCATAATTGATTCTGATGGAATTATTGTTGTAACTCCAGAATACAATGGCAGTATTCCTGCTAGTCTAAAGAATGTTATTGATGTTTTGTATGACGAATGGCACCGAAAACCAATTGCATTTTCGACAGTTTCGGCTGGAGATTTTGGCGGTTTGCAAGCCATTACACATTTGCAATTTATATTCTGGAAAGTTAGGGCTTGGACTTTTACAGCCAATTTTCCAATTGCTAAAGTACAAGAAAAGTTTGATGATTTGGGCAATCCAACCAATAAAATTCAAACAGATTTATTTGCCGAAAAATTTATAAATGAGTTTTATAAATGTATTGAATCTAGCCAAAAATAATGGATTTATACACACAAATATTATGGCTTTTTGTGCTCGCAATTCCAATTGCTTGCATCAGTTGGACGGTAACACACGAAGAAATTTTCAAAGAACCACGCGAATTTTGTATCAGTAAAAGCAAAGAATGTGAAAAAATTTATCAACGAAAAATATTCTATCTTTTTACTTGCGAGTTTTGTTTTAGTCATTACGTTACATTATTTTTTATATATTTTTCTAATTATAAATTATTATCAAACAATTGGTTAGGATATATAATAGCTTTGTTTTCGTTAGTTTGGATTGCCAATGTTTACATGAGTATTTTTGCATTTATTCGGCAGGATATCAAAAAAGAAAAAATTACAATCGAAGAAATTCAATCTCATTTAGAGCATTAATTTATGAAATACTTACTAATATTATTTAGTTTTTTGATATTTTTTTTAGCTTGTAAAAAAGAAACAAAAAAAACAGAAATTAAACAAAAATCAAATGCTATTTTTTTTGATGAGTCGGCTATCGATTTATTTTTTAAAAACAATCCAGAGAACGAAAATGTTGTTAAAGACGTAAAGTTATTTTATAAAAATCGTGCTTTTCAATATGCTTGGTTTACTAAAAACGGAATCACGCAAGCGGTTCCAAATTTTCAAAATCAATTGCAAAATTACAGCATAGATTTTGACGACAAAACACTCAATAATGCCCAATTGGACACTTTGGTAACAATGATTAGAATTAATCCAAACCAAAAAATTGACACCAAACAACGCGAAAAATTAGAATTAATTTTAACAACTACTTTTTTTAAGTATTCACAAAAAGCATTTTCAGGAATCAATAAAAATGCTCAAAAATTGGATTGGTTTATTCCTCGGGCTCAGAAAAATTTTCAGGTAATGCTTGATTCATTGGTTCTAAAAGATGAAAACGACAAAACCCACGAACCTGTAAATTTTTATTATTCAAAACTGAAAGAAAAATTAAAATTATATAGAGAAATTCAGAAAAAAGGTGGTTTTCCTGTTATAAAAATGAATGAAGAATTTCTTGATAAAAACGAATCTGATTCAGTTTTATTGCAAGTAAAAAAACGATTGTTTTTGTCTGGTGATTTAAAAATCAATGAAACTAATGCTATTTATACCAAAACATTAGCCGATGCAATTGCTAATTTTCAACAAAGAGTAGGTTTGCCTGAAAACGGAAAATTAGACAAAAAAACAATAGCAGAATTGAATAAATCAGTAGATTTTCGCATCAAGCAAATGTTGATAAACCTTGAACGATTGCGCTGGATTCCTGTTGAAATCGAAAATGCTTACCTATTGGTCAACATTCCAGAATTCAAATTACACGTTTTTGAAAATAAAAAACTCATTTGGGAAACCAATGTGGTTGTTGGTAAAGAAGCCAAACAAACCACTATTTTTAAAGGAAATATTTCGAGAATAGTACTAAATCCATATTGGAATGTTCCGACTAGTATCATTAATAACGAAATTTTACCTAAATTAAAACGCAACCGCAACTATTTATCTAACAATAATATGGAAGTTGTTGCTGGCGGAAAAGTAATCAATTCTAAAGCTATAAATTGGAATAATTATTCGAAAAATATTCCTTATCAAATTCGTCAAAAACCTGGCTTTGATAATTCATTAGGTAAAATGAAATTTCTTTTTCCGAACAGTTACAGCATTTATTTGCATGATACTCCAGCCAAAGATTTATTTGATCGCAATAATCGAGATTTCAGCCATGGCTGCATTCGGGTCGAAAATCCAAAAAAGCTAGCTTTACATTTGCTCAAAAATAACAAATCATGGAATGTTCAAAATGTAGATAAAATTTTAGCCACAAGTGATGAAACTGAAATTGCAATCAACCCAAAATTACCAGTTTATATTGCTTATTTCACAGCTTGGGTGGACATTCAAGGCAACTTAAATTTCAGAAATGATATTTATGATTTAGACGAACAATTGGGAAAAGAAATTTTTATAGATTAATATTTTAAACCAAAATTATCATGAAAAAAATAGTTGTTGCTACCGATTTTTCCGAGAATTCTAAAAAAGGAATTTTATTCTCCATGCAATTGGCCAAACAAATGGATTGTGAGTTGATTTTTTATAATGTTATTCAAATTTATCAGCCAACTATTTGGGATCAAACATATTATAATGTTTATCAAGATGACGAACTGCAACGTTGTCAAGAAATTATGGACAATTTTATTGCCAGAATGATAGAAGATAACAATATTGATGTTTTTAATTTCAAATGCGTTTGCGAAATTGGCATAACTGCCAGCGACGAAATTATTAGTTTTGCCATAAAATCAAGAGCCGATTACATTGCTGTGAGTACTGTTGGTTCAGGAAAATGGACACAAATTTTTGGAACAACAGCCTCAGAACTAATTGCTTTTTCAACTATTCCAGTACTAATTATTCCAAAAAATTATACGGTTAGACCAATAACTGACTTATTTTTTGCATCAGATTTTGTAAATCTTGATGATGAAATTCACGAAATTTCATTTTTTTCTAATGCTATAAATGCAAATTTAGACATTTTTCATTTTGATTATCAATCGGTTATAGATAGTAATGAAAACAAATTTGATAAATTCAATTCCAAATACAAGTCGGATAAACTTGATTTTCATTTAAGAAATTTAGATTCCGGCGATCCGTTAATCAAACAATTAGAAATAGAAATTACTAAAAGCGAACCTTCACTTGTGGTCGTATTTACAAAACAAAACCGCAATTGGTTTGACCGCTTGGTTTTGTCAAGCTTGTCAGAAGATTTAGCATTTGATACTAAAACACCAATGTTGGTTTTCAAGAAAAATTTAAAATAACAATTGAAATATTACAATTTTTTTTAAAAGTTATATAACGATTTATAGCTCTAACTAATAGAATTTTACATTAATAAATTATTGAATTCTTAAAAATACGAAAATGGAAAATACAACAACAATTGATGCTTTAAATTCTTTAATAGTTATCAATAATGATCGAATTGAGGGTTACAAAACCGCAGAAGCCGAAGCAAAAGAAACTGATTTAAAAATGCTTTTTTCTGATTTGATGGAAACAAGTGTGCAAAACCGCAAAGAATTGGTTGCAGAAGTAACAAGAATTGGCGGAACTCCTGATGAAGGAACTCGTGTAACAGGAAAATTCTTCAGAGTGTGGATGGATGTTAAAGCATTATTGACTGGAAATGATCGAAAGGCAATTTTAGAATCATGTGAATATGGTGAAAATGTGGCGCTTGAAACGTACAAGGATGTAATGATTCAAGACCACCAAGAAACCAACCCAATTGAGCAAAATTTGCTAAACAAGCACTACGCTTTATTGAAAACCGATTATGAAAAAGTGCAAACATTGATCCATGCAATCGAAAAGCAGAAAAACTAACAAACAATCAATGTGTTTAGTCAAGAGAAGAAGTTCCTCACCAAAACATGCGTTTTTTGGTACTAACTAATTGCATTGATGATTTAAAAACCTACAAAATTTTAAAGTTTTGTAGGTTTATTATTAATACCAAAAACCATGTTATGTCAAAAACTGCTACCCTTTCAAGCAATTCTCCTGAAACCAAAATATCCAAAGGATGGAAACTATTTATTGCAATTGTAATTTGCCAATCTGTCGGAATAATTTCAGGATTATTGACCAATACTAAAAATAATTTTTGGTTTGATAATATTCAAAAACCTTCATGGAATCCGCCTGGTTTTTTATTTGCTCCAATTTGGACAACCTTATATCTTTTGATGGGAATTTCGTTATGGATGGTTTGGAAAAGTAAAACATTACAAAGCGAAAAATTCAAAACTTGTGTACTATTTGCAATTCAATTATTTCTAAACTTTTGGTGGACAATCATTTTTTTTGAATTTCAAATGCCAATGTTGGCTTTCATAGAAATTATTATAATGATATTCCTAATAATTTTTACTATTTTTAGATTTTCAGATATTTCCAAAACAGCCGCTTGGTTGCTCGTTCCCTATGTTTCTTGGGTTTGTTTTGCTGCAATTCTCAATTATAATTTATGGATTTTAAACTCTTAAAATATTTTAATTAAAATATGAGAACTTATATAAAAAGTATTTTTGAAGAAACCGGAGAATTTGTCTTATTTGGAAGCAGATTTTTTGTAGAAATAGTAAAACCACCATTTCAAATCAACGAATTTTTGCGACAATGCTACGCAATTGGCTATAAATCGTTGCCATTAGTTACCATAACCAGTTTTATTATGGGATTAGTATTAACCATTCAATCTCGACCAACCTTGGCACAATTTGGAGCCGAGAGTTGGCTGCCAAGCATGGTTTCTTTATCGTTAATTCGTGAAATAGCTCCAGTAATAACAGCTTTGATATGTGCTGGAAAAGTCGCTTCTGGAATTGGAGCCGAATTAGGTTCCATGAAAGTAACTGAACAAATTGATGCCATGGAAGTTTCTGCAATAAATCCATATAAATATTTGGTGGTGACAAGAATATTGGCTTGCACAATTATGATTCCAATTTTGGTCATTTTTGCTGATTTTATTGGTGTTTATGGAGGTTATGTTGGTTATAACATTCACGGAAATATTTCAATGTATCGCTATTTTTCAGATGTTTTCGAACATTTAGAATATCTTGATTTAATGCCTGCGGTTATAAAAACATTTTTCTTTGGTTTTTTTATCGGATTGATAGGGTGTTATAAGGGATTCAATGCTAAAAATGGAACTGCAAGCGTCGGAATTGCTGCCAACGAAGCTGTAGTTGCAGCATCTCTTGCTATTTTTATTATTGATATGATCGCTGTGCAATTAACCGATTTACTTTTTTAATTCATGAAAAAAGATCTTATTATTTCAATACAAAATCTTTGGAAATCTTTTGGCAAAAATAATGTTCTCAAAGGTATTAATCTTACGGTTAATAAAGGAGAAAATTTAGTTGTTCTGGGTCAATCTGGTTCAGGAAAATCAGTTTCTATAAAATGTTTAGTTGGTTTGGTCGAAGCTGATAAAGGCCAAATCAAAGTATTTGGAACAGATATTTCTAAACTAAAAAGTAATGAACTGAACACCGTTAGAACCAAAATAGGTTTTATGTTCCAAAACGGTGCTTTGTATGATTCAATGTCAGTTCGACAAAATTTAATTTTTACGTTAAAACACCACAACAAAGATTTAGCAAAAGAAGAAATCGAAAGTAAAATAAACGACGTTCTTGAAAGTGTTGGTCTTAAAGAAGCTATTGATAAAATGCCTTCAGAATTGTCTGGCGGAATGAAAAAAAGAATTGCAATGGCAAGAACTTTAATCATCAATCCTGAGATTATTTTATATGACGAGCCAACATCTGGATTAGACACAATTACTTCAAGGGAAATAAGTGATTTAATTCTTTCAGTTCAAAAACAATACAAGACATCGTCAATAATTATTACACACGACATGGCTTGTGCAAAAATGACTGGCAACAGAATCATGATTCTCAGAGATGGAATTATCAATGCCGAGGGGACATATGCCGAGCTTGAGAAATCTAAAGATGAATGGGTCAGGTCTTTTTTTATATAAAACCATAATTAAATCAATCCTTTAAAACGTTAATAATTGTTTGATTAGTAGAAACATAACAAAAACATCATGAACAAAAATAAAAATTATATCTGGAAATTAGGAATGTTTGTCTTCATTGGATTGGCATTATTTGTAATAACAATTTATTTTATTGGCAAAAGCAAAAATTTATTTGGCTCAACTTTCGAATTAAATTCACAGTTCAAAAACGTAAGTGGTCTAAAAGTCGGCAATAATGTTCGTTTTTCAGGTATTGATATCGGGACTGTAAAACATATTGAATTTGTATCTGATTCGGCAGTAATTGTTAAATTGATTATCAAAGAAGAAGTTCAAAAATATATAAAAATTGATGCTATTTCCAGTATTGGATCTGATGGATTGATGGGAGATAAAGTTTTGACAATTTCGCCAGGAACTGCATCCAATCAAATTGTTGCCAATAACGCAACCATTAAATCAACCAAAGCAGTAGAAATTGAAGATTTGATGAAAGGTTTGCAAAAAAGCGTTAACAATGCTGGAATAATTACCAACCAATTAGCTACTTTCACTACTAAAATGAATGACAAGAACGGAGCATTGTCAAAACTTATGACTGACGAAAAATTTGCAAATTCAATAACAAATACGCTTTACAATTTAGAAAGCAGTACTAATAATTTTTCGACATTTACCAAAAAAATGAATAACAAAAATGGTGTTTTGTCAAAGTTAGTTAATGATGATAAATTAGCCAAAACTGTTGATTCTGCCGTTATCAATTTAAATGAAACGGTCAAGGCAGCTCAAAATAATTTTTTATTAAAAGGTTATTTTAATAAAAAGAAAAAAGCCGAAGCCAAAAAGAAAAAAGCTGCTGAAAAATTATTAGAAAAGTCAAAATCTAAATAAATTTGAAAAAATATTCATTAAAAATATTAAAAATTTTAGGCTATTTGTTGGTGTTTTTTTTGGGAATTTTTTTGTTTTTGACTTTAGCATTACAAATTCCTAAAGTGCAATATTATGTCAAAGAAAAAGCGGTTAATTATCTAGAAAATAAAATCAAAACAAAAGTTAAAATTAATAGAGTTGACGTTGGGTTTCCGAAATTCATTATTCTTGAAGGTGTATATCTTGAAGATCAATCAAAAAAGCTTTTACTTGATGCCAAAAAAATCAAAGTTGATATAAGTATATTGAAATTAATTGAAAATAAAATCGAAATAAAATCAGTTGATTTACAGACTATTACTGCTAATATTTATAAAGGTAAAAATGGTGTTTTCAATTTTGATTATATCTTAAAAGCATTTTCATCACAAGAAATATCCAAAAATGATGCGCCATCGATGGAATTTTCTATCGATAAAATTAATTTAGATAAAATTAAATTTAGTTTTATTGATAAAGTGTCGCATAGTAAACTTTTGGTTTATTTGAATCATTTTGATACAAAAATAGAGACTTTTGATTTGAAAAATCAATTTATAGCAATCAAAAATTTAGATTTAAAAAACATTTCTATATCTTATGTTGTGCACAAAAATATTGAAATTAAATCTAGAAAAATAGATGATGTTGCGGCAAACAATTGGAAAATAAAAATTGCTAAATCTAATCTAGATAATATTAATTTTATTTTTGATGATGAAAATGAGATTGCAAGACAAGCAGGGATTGATTATAAACATATTAACATTAAACACCTAAATCTTGATGCTGATAATTTAAACTATAGTGCTCAAAACATTTCAGGTAAAATAAATGCACTTGCAGTAAAAGAAAAAAGTGGATTGATAATTCAAAGTCTTGAAACTGATTTTTATTACGGTCAAAAAAAGGCTTTTCTTAAAAATTTATTGCTCAAAACACCAAAATCCTTATTGCAAAAAAATATCGAAATCAATTATAATTCAATTGAAGATTTATCCAAAAATATAGGTAATTTGAATTTGATTGCAAATTTAGAAAACAGCAAAATTGGTGTCAAAGACATTTTGTTATTCGCTCCAAATCTTGCAACTAATCAATTTTTTAAAGCTAATCTAAATTCAGGGATTGTTTTAAACACCAAGATTTTTGGTACTTTAAAAAACCTTTTTATTCCTAATTTTGAACTCTCTGGAATCGGAAATACGGTGGTTTCAATTTCTGGAAAAATTGTTGGTTTACCTGATTTCAAAAAATCAACTTTCGATTTAAATATCAATAATCTAACTACAACTTCAAAAGATATTTATTCAATAATCCCAAAGAATACTATTCCAAAAACTATTTCCATTCCAAATAAAATTTCGGTCAAAGGTAATTTTATTGGAAAAATTGATGATTTCAAAACCAATTTAAAACTAGTTTCAAATTACGGAAATATCAATATTATTAATGCCAGATTTAATAATCGACACAAAAATCAAGAAAAATACATGGCTCAAACCGAATTTTTTGATTTTGATTTAGGTAAATTAATCAACAATGAATCAATAGGAAGAGTTACTTTAAAAGCCAATGTAGATGGTCTTGGTTTTAATCCAAAATTGGCGAAGACTAATATTGATGGATCAATATCTAAATTTTATTATAATCAATATACATTTCAAAATTTGAATCTAAATGGTAAAATTAACAACGGTTTGTTCAATATTAAAGCGATTTCTAAAGACAAAAATTTAATTTTCGATTTGCTTTCAACTGGAAGTTTTAAAAACCAACATCCAACCGGAAAATTAAAATTGGATATTGCTTTTGCAGATTTGCAAAAAATTAAACTTTACAAAGATCCAATGAAAATTCGTGGTATAGTCAATGCCAATATACAAACTGCTGATATTGATTTCTTAAACGGAAAAATTAGTTTAGACAACTTTACTATTGCCAATGCTACCAATCAATTTGTTTTGGATTCAATTAATGTCTTTGCAGTCGCTACTAAAGAAAATAAATTAATTAATCTAAAATCTCAATTTGCAAATGCTAAGATTTCAGGTAATTATCAATTATCAAAATTAGGGAACGCTATTCAAAATTCTATTTCAAATTATTATAATAGAAGTTTGAATGATAGAAAAAGAAAAGTCCAAAATCAAAATTTTATATTCAAAATTTTAATCAAAGAAAGCCCTGTTTTATTGCAATTGATCCCAGAATTAAAAGCATTACAACCAATAAATATTTCAGGAAAATACAATTCAATCAATGATTCGATTGTTGTTAATGGAACAATACCTAAGTTAATTTATGGTGAAAACAATATTACAAATGCCATCATAAAAATTGATAAGTTAGCTAATTCCTTGGTATATAATTTGTTTCTAGATGATTTTCAAACACCACAATTTCAGTTGCCACACACCACATTGTTCGGCAAATTAGAAGATGATATTTTAGATTATAACCTACAAATCAAAGATTTAAAAGATGTTGACAAATATTTTATTGCTGGAAAATTGACTACTTCCAACGCCATCTCTGAAATTATTCTTGATCCAAAAAAAATATTATTGAATTATGAAAATTGGTTAATCTCTCCAGAAAATGAAATTCGTTTCGGTAAAAGTTTGTTATCTTTTAACAATTTTGAATTATCAAAAACAGGAAACTCAATCAAAATTCAATCACAATCAGACAAGCCAAATGCGCCAATTGATATCGATTTTAAAAATTTTCAAATTGCAACTATATTAAACATTGAACAAAAAGCAGCATTACAAATCGATGGGCGAATTAACGGAAAAGCTGTAGTTAAAAACATTTTTAAAACACCGCTTTTTACATCAGATTTGAACATTGATGATTTTATTTATAAAAATGCCGTTTTTGGTAATTTGAATTTAAAAGTTGATAGTAAAGTATCTAATATCTATAATGCAAAAATTGAATTGACTGGTCAAGAAAACAAGGTTTTGTTGGCAGGAATTTTCAAAAGTTCGGATAATAGTTTAGATATGATATTAAACATTGATAAGCTAAACGTCAAAAGCTTAGAAGGTTTTACTGTTGAAAATATCAAAGAAAGCTCAGGTTTTTTATCAGGTAAAATCAATATCAACGGCAAATCAGACAAACCAAATATTGTCGGTGATTTGCAGTTCAATAATGTTGGTTTCAAAGCCACAAAGCTAAATGCCAAGTTCCAATCTTTGAATGACAAAATAGTTTTTACGACCAATGAAATAAGTTTTAATAAATTTAAAATAAAAGACGAAAAAAACAATGATTTGACTATTAATGGAAAAATTAATAGTACCAATTTAAGCAACTTAGGATTTGATCTGGCTATTGATGCAGACAATTTCAATGCAATAAACTCTAAAGAAAAAGACAATGATTTATACTACGGTATTTTATATCTCGACAATCATTTGAAAGTAAAAGGAACTATAGAAAGTCCGATTGTAAATGGAAATATAAAAATAAACAAAGAAACAAAATTTACAATTGTTTTGCCTCAAGACAATCCTTCAATTGCTGATAGAGACGGTATTATAGAATTTATTGACCAAGACAATCCAGCATTAATTGGCGAAATTGTATTGGATAAAAATTTAAGCCAATTGGATGTAAAAGGCATCAATGCATCGGTAAATATCGAAATTGATAAAGAAGCAGAATTGTCTATGATTATCGATAAAGCCAACGGCGATTTTTTGAAATTGAAAGGAGAAGCGCAACTTAATGGAGGTATTGATCAATCTGGAAAAACAACTTTAACTGGTCGATATGATTTGACTGAAGGTAGTTATGAGATGAATTTTAATTTGATAAAACGAAAGTTCAATATCAGAAAGGGTAGTTATTTGCTTTGGACCGGAGAGCCAACGTCCGCTGATGTCAATATTACAGCAGTTTATAAAATTGAAACTGCACCCATAGACTTGCTAAATGATCAACTTGGAAATTTGAATGACGAAACCCGAAATGCTTACAAACAAAAAATTCCTTTTGAAACAGAATTGAAAATGAAAGGCGAATTATTAAAACCAGAAATCAGTTTTAACATTGTTTTACCCGAAGGAAATAATTCGGTTTCAACCGAGATTATTAATGCAACACAAGCTAAATTATCGCAATTGCGACAAGAGCCAGACGAATTAAATAAACAAGTTTTTGCACTTTTGTTATTAAACAGATTTATTGGCGAGAACCCATTCTCAAGTGAAAGTGGTGGTGCAAATGCCGAAGGTTTGGCTAGAGAAAGCGCCAGCAAAATTTTGTCGCAGCAACTAAACAATTTAGCTGGCGATTTAATAAAAGGTGTTGAAATTGATTTTAATTTGGATGCTAGAGAGGATTACAACACTGGAACTAAAGAAAACAAGACTAACTTGAATATTGGTCTATCTAAAACTCTGTTAAACGATAGACTAAAAGTTACCGTTGGAAGCACTTTTGGATTAGAAGGGCCACGACAAGAAAACGAAAAGCAAAGTACCATTGGAGGCGATTTATCCGCGGATTATCAGCTCACAAAAGACGGTCGATATAAGGTTCGTGCCTATCGAAAAAACAAGTTTCAAGTCGCACTGCAAGGACAAGTTGTTGAAACCGGCGTTGGGTTTATTATTACAATTGACTACAATAATTTTAGAGAATTATTTCAAAAATCTAAAAAAGTAAAAACTGATTTCTAAGTTTTACTAGCAACAGCTATCAATGATTTTTAAAAAAAATATTTAATTACCAAGTTACAAATCTCTTTAATCTATTATGTTTTATTAAAAAATGAATTTGCATAAATTTAAGTAATTTGAGATCACAAAAAATAAAATGAAAAATATATTTCACATATTATTAGGCACATTACTTCTTACTTCTTGCAGTAATACAAAATATTTGTCACAAGGCGAATTGCTTTATACTGGTAGCAAAGTTAAAGTCCAAAACGATTCGATTTCTAAAAAAGAAAGAAAAAATTTAGAGAGCGATTTAAATAATTTGATAAGACCATTGCCAAATAAAAAAGTTCTTGGTTTGCGACCAAAATTATTGGTTTTCAATTGGGCAGGAAAAGTAACCAAAGAAAAAGGATTTTGGTATTGGCTAAAATTTAAAGTTGGCGAGCCACCTGTTTTATTTAGTAAAGTAGATTTAAATTACAATAAAAATGTACTTCAAAATTATGTCGAAAATAATGGATTCTTCAATGCCACTAGCATAGCAGATTCTACTCAAAATGACAAAAAAGCAAAGGCTGAATATATTGTAAATCCAAAAAACCAGTACAAAATAAAATCGGTTACATTTCCAAATGACAGTTCGGTTATTTCAATTGCTGTTTCAAAAAGCAAACAAAGATCTTTGCTCAAAGTAGGTACTGCATATAGTTTAGACAAAATAAAAGCAGAAAGAAGCCGAATAGATTCAAGGCTAAAAGAGAAAGGTTTTTTTTATTTTAACGCGGATTACATCAAAATTCAAGTTGATTCCACAGTGGGTTATAAGCAAGTTGATTTAATTATAAAAATAAAGTCTGAAACTCCCGAAAAGGCAAAAACAGCATTTAAAATCAACAAGATATTTATTTATCCAAATTATTCTTTAAAACAAGATAGTATTACTATGGTGTCAAAAAAGTACCAAGATTTTAATATTTACGATGATGAAAATACTTTTAATCCAAGAATTTTTGATCGCTCTTTATATTTTAAAAAAGGAGATTTGTACAGCCGAAATAACCACAATTTATCATTAAATCGATTAGTCAATCTTGGAACTTTCAAATTTGTAAAAAATCAGTTTAAAGTTTCAGATTCTTTAAAAAATAGTTTGGATGCTTTTTATTATCTAACACCATTCACACGAAAATCAATACAAATGGAATTATTAGGAAAAACCAATTCTGCTAACTATACTGGTACGGAATTAAATATTAGTTGGAGCAATCGAAATACTTTTCGTGGCGCAGAATTATTAACAATTTCAGCATTTGCAGGCTATGAAGTTCAAGTGTCTGGCGAGAATAATGGTTTTAATGTATATCGTTTTGGAACTGAAGCCAATTTATTGTGGCCAAGAATTATGGCACCATTCAAATTTACATCATCTAGCGGATTTGTTCCAAAAACAAAAGCAACTTTAGGCTACGAATATCAAAATCGAACGCAACTATATGCTTTACAAACATTTAAAGTATTATTTGGCTATTTGTGGAAAGAGAGTGAACACAAAGACCATGAACTCAATATTTCGGAAATTACATTTGCTAATCCACAAAATATTTCTGATTTGTATAAAAGTCAAATTTTAGAAAATCCAGCATTAGAAAAAGTAATAGAAGAACAATTGATTTTTGGTCCAACGTATTCTTTTATTTATTCAAATATGATGCAACAAAGAAAAAAGCATACTTTTTATAACAAAGTAAGTGCGGACTTTTCTGCAAATTTGACTGGTTTGATTGCGGGTTCAAATATAAAAAAAGGCGATACAACCAAGGTTTTCGGTATTCCGTTTAGTCAATTTATAAAATTTGAAAACGAGTTTAAACATTATTACAAATTAACCAAAAGCTCGTTAATTGCCAGTAGGCTTATTACTGGAGTTGGTTTTGCCTATGGCAATTCTAACGAGATGCCTTTTATAAAACAATTTTTTAATGGTGGAACAAATAGTTTGCGTGCGTTTCGTGCCAGATCAATTGGGCCAGGACGTTTCATGGAAAATAACACAAATCTATTTTTGCCAGATCAGTCAGGTGATTTAAAATTGGAATTCTCTTCAGAATATCGGGCCAATATTTATAAATTTTTAAAAGGAGCTTTATTTGTTGATGCTGGTAATATTTGGTTGTTAAATGATAATATTGACAAGCCAGACTCAAAATTCACAAAAGATTTCTTAAATGAAATTGCCGTTGGAGTAGGAGCTGGATTGCGATTCGACTTTTCATTTTTGGTTTTAAGAACAGATTTGGCATTTCCGCTTAGAAAACCGTTTTTGCCTGACGGAGATCGATGGGTTGTAGATAAAATTTCTTTTGGAAACGGTTTCTGGAGAAGTGAAAATTTAGTTTTCAACTTAGCAATTGGTTATCCGTTTTAAGTTTGTTTTTTTAGTAAACTGGAATCATGTAAGTTTTTAAGAAATTTATATAATATTAAAATTATTGTATTTGTTGAAATTTGCAATAAAGTTTATTAGAGTAAGCGTAATGAAAAATAAAACTTTGGGAGTTTTTTTATCAGAAGAAAATAAAAATCTTGACAAACTACACAAAATAGTACAAGAGGCAATTGATGCTGAAGAATTAATTGTTCATAATTTGTTGAACCCTGAAGCTGAAAATTTAGATTTTGAACAAAGATTATCTGATGCTGTTGCTGTTTTTGGTGGAAGTTGGAAATTTATAATTTCGTTTTTTGTGGTTTTGACCATTTGGATAATTTTTAATGTTGTTGCAGTTGGTGGTTATAAATTTGATCCGTACCCATTTATTTTGATGAATTTGATTTTGTCTTGTATAGCCGCATTGCAAGCACCAATTATAATGATGAGTCAAAACCGTCAAGAAGAAAAAGACAGAAAAAGAAGTGAAAATGATTATGTAATTAATTTAAAAGCCGAAATGCAAATAAGAAGTATTAACCAAAAAATAGATTTATTGCTCGAAGAACAAATAAAAACTTTGTTTGAAACGCAAGAAAAACAATTTGAGTTATTAAAAAAAATCAAAATTAAAATTGATAAAAGCTGTAAATGAATATAAAATTTAAAACGATGAAATCTTTAAAAAACACTACATTAATATTATTTTTGATTGTAACATTTGAAATTCAATCTCAAGTTAAAGTCAATTTCAATATTGGAACTCGACCAACTTGGGGACCAGCAATTACTAATGAAGAGTATTATTATCTGCCAGATATCGATACTTATTATGATATTAGAAATTCGCAGTATATATATTTGAATAATGGTCGCTGGGTTCGTATAAATAATTTGCCAAGAAGATATAGAAATTATAATTTGAACACTGGTCAAGTAATAGTTTTAAAAGATTATCATGGTCGAAATCCTTATGTAAACTACAAAAATCATAAAATAAAATATATAAGAAGCAATAATTATTACTATCATAAAGGTAAACACAGGGGCAGAGGCAAAAATTAGGCCAAAGGTAAAAATATGGACAGATAGCTTTTAAAATGGCGGTTAAATTAATAAAATAAGAGTTTGATTTTTTGGTTAATTTTTAATTCTTTAAAAGGCATCAATTTTTTTTGGTGCTTTTTCTTTAAATCTAATAAATAATTTATGGACACAATAACAACATTGAACGAAAAAATTTTGAATATAACAATGAAAATTCGAAACGAACATCCTGAATTGATGAAGTATTTAAGCGAAATGCCAATCACAATTCCTGAGGTTAAACATCCAGACATTGATTTAAAAATTTTAAACGATTATTATAGTTCATTAAAAACTATGGTTAATAAATATACAAATAATCAGCAAATATAACATTGAAGATTTATGAAATTTCAAAATATTTACCAACATATAGAACGAAAATTTGAAACCCTAACAGCCTTAGCTACAAGGTTTTTAGGTAATTCAGTTACGTTTTTATTTGCAGTTTGTCTGGTGCTTTTTTGGTGGTTAAACGATTTTTTTTCAAATGCAAATACACATCAAATCGTTGGTGATATAATATTTGGGGTTACTTTCTTAAGTCTGTTTATTATTCAAAAATCATTTAACCGCTATTCTGCAATGATTCACTTAAAAATAAATGAATTGATTTCATCGCACGAGCCGGCCAATAATTCGGTTATGAATACCAATCAAAAAACAGAACAAGAAATTGTAAATTTGGTCAAAGAATATGCTGAAATAGAACAAATGGTAGAACAAGAGCTGCTTGAACTTGAAGATAAAGACAGCAAAGAAAATAACCGTTGATTATTTCAAATTTATAAGAATTTTATAATTATTATCTAAAATAGTGTAAATATTTAGACTGAAATTATTTTGATATTTGTAAAACAAGGAAGCAATGTATTGAATGCTGTTCAAACATAAATTCTAAATATTAATTAAAAAAAAATAAAATGAAAAAATCAATTATCATTCTAGCATTAGTAGCTGGAACTACTTTTACGGCTTGTAAAAACAATGCTGAAAAAGAAGCCGAAGCGGTAGAAGAAGTTCAAGATGCCAACGCAGATTTGAATAGCGTTAAAGAAGAAGCCAACGCAGATATGGTTGTAAAAGCGAATGATGCTGAATGGCAAGCTTATAAAATTGAGTCTAATAGAACAATTGACCAAAACGAAACTAGAATTACTGAATTGCAAATGGCAATGAAAAAGCCAGGTAAAACTTTTGATGAAGCATACAAAAACAGTATCGATGATTTGCAAGAAAAAAACATGAAATTGAGAACTAAAATTGTTGATTATGAGAACAACCAAACCGATTGGGCATCATTTAAAAGAGAGTTTGAATCGGATATGACAGAGCTTGGAAACGCAATGAATGATTTAACTGTCAACAACAAAAAATAAATTATTAAATAAAAAAAATCGAAGCGAAAGTTTCGATTTTTTTTGCTTTATTTATAACTTTATCGATAATCGATTAACACAGGCTTAGATATTTCAAAACCTTGCAAGCCAAAATCAATTGTAGAAATAGCATTGGTTTTAAAAATTGAATTACCGTTTGGAATATTTGGGTAAAATGAAAACGAAAATTGAAAAGTGCTAAATATCAGAAAGTCATTACTTAAAATTACACCTAGTCCAATTTGTGAGTAGACTTTGCTGTTTTTGAAACCAGATTCTTTTTGTCCTAGCATTCCAGCCGTTAAAACAAAATAGGGATTGAGTCTAAAACCCAAAACTTGCCAAGGCGAATAACCTTGAGTTTGCAGTGTTATAAGCATTTTTTTGGTGCCAAATAAATCATTACTATCAAATCCGTTAACGCCAGACGCACCGTTTAGGGTTAATTTATCAATATTGTTTTCAAGTCGATTGTTGCCAATTATAATTTGTGGCTTTATGAATTGTCGAAATTTCCAAGGACCAATTTTTTGTAAATTAGTAAAATAAATCAACTTCATGCTAATGGTACTTTGGTTGTTTTTGCCGTTTTTAATAAATGCTCCATATTCCAGATTACCGCTTAAATAGCCATATTCATAAAAACTACCTATTGCAATGCGGGCTCCAGAATAAAACTGATATTCATTAAATTTCTTTTGATATCCGGCTGTTAAATTGTAAACAAATCCAGACGATACATCTTCGGTTATGTTATAATTAAATATGTACTTGTCTTGGGTGAATTTTCTAGATGATATGCCTACACCAATCAAATAAAGTTTTTCATTGTCATAAATATTAAAGCTATCTTTGTGTACATAAGGTATTTCTACGAATGTTTTGTTGAAATATCGAATGCTTGAAATCAAGTTTGTCGCTCTATCAAAAGCTGAATTACCTTTAAAAATTTGATATGAATGACCAGCCCAATAATCTTGATAATTGAATTTTGAATTTTGAATTTCGGGTAGTAAAAACTCATTTCCAAGTTCGATTTTACTAAGGTTTTGGCCCAAGTTGATTCCTGCACCCCAACGTGCATAGGGTGAAAAAAAAGGTCTATCTATGTTAATATATTTTGAATAATTGGCATCTAAATCAATATTATAACCTAAACTAGCACTTATAAATGTATTGAAAATTGTTGGAACTGCATAATTGGTGCTATAACCATTTTGGTCACTTATCAAACTTTTTGTGAATGAATTAGAAAATTCGTGACCAGAACCAATAAAATTTCTTTCACTCAATTCAAAATTTGATCTTGTCGTTGAAGACGAAAAATTGGGGGCCAAACTCCAAGCATCTAAAACCCTAATGATTACATCAACAGAATCTTTAGATACCGACTCAATTTTTGACGAAATATTCCGAACGTAGCGCTGGTTTCTTATCAATCGTTCAGATTCTTTGACCAATAGCGAGTCTAAAGGTTTATTTTCTTTAATTAATAGTACGTTTTTGATCGCAAGATTTTTGGTTTTTGCATGAAAGGCATTACCTGATTTGTCAAGAAAAGTTTTAGGTTTTTTTAGTGAATCTAAATCAGAATAACCAAATGGATCGAGTGTTGTTATTTTTATATTTCTAATAATTTTTCCCTCAAATTTTGTATAATTTTGTTTTTTTATTTTTTGGAAATCACTTTTTACTATTATTTGTTTTGCAACAGGTTCAAAAATTAAATTGTGAATAAAACGTGTAAATTTTCTTTTTTCAGCATACTTTTCGATTTTTCTAAACATTTTGGCACTGTCTTTAACTGTCGGACTTTGCTGGGCATGAACAACTTGATAATTAGAAATTATCCATATCAAAAGCAGTAATTTTATTTTGAAAAACATGCAATAAATATACAATTTTTTTATCGGAAACATTTATATTTTGGTTGCTTTTTGATTTATATTTGCAATATATAAAACTAGTAATGCAGGAATATTTTGTCGATAATATTTATGAAAATCAATTTTTTGACGAGAAATTCTTTAATCTAAAAGAGTTTGAATTTTGCACTTTCCAAGATTGCACTTTTTCTTATTGTTTGTTTATTGGTGTCTCGTTTATCGATTGTACTTTTAACAATTGTGTATTAGACAATGCAAAAATAGGGAATGTAGCTTTTAGAAATGCGGTTTTTAATAATTCTCAAATGCGAGAAGTCAACTTTGCGATGTGTGATAAATTTATTTTTGCTGTTACTTTTAATGAATGTGTCCTTGATTTTTCTAAATTTTATACCCTGAATATAAAAGGAACTAAATTTCAAGATTGTAGTTTGGTAGCCGTAGATTTTATGTCCACCAATTTGACCAATGTAGTTTTCGACAATTGCGATTTGTACCGATGCGAATTTGAAAAAGCAATTGCTAACAAAACCAATTTCAAAACCAGTTATAATTATACGATAGATCCAACAAAAACCAAACTTAAAAAAGCCGTTTTTTCAATTAAAGAAGTCAAAGGTTTGTTGTTCAAACACGATTTGATTATCAAATAGTTGATAAGAATTTTATAGTGTCAACATTATCGGCATAGTCCCAAAGATGAGGTTTTTGAGTAGTTCCAAATGCTATGGAATTTTCGATTAAATCATTAGAAACAATACATTGAATTTGATCTTTTTCGGTGTATAGTTTTGATTTTAATGATGCTAAATCATCATAATATTCATAAAAAACCGATGCAATAGGCGAGCAGTAGCTTACATCTTCTTTTATTGTAAGAAATTCATTGTCAAGTAATTCAAAATTACTCATCAAGAAAACAGCTTTGTTGTAATCATAATTATTGGCATATTTTTCATATTTGATAACATCTTGATAAGGAAACATACCATTAAAAAATTGATCAAAATTATAATTTCTTGGAATAAATAATTTAGAAACATTGCGGCAACCTAATCCAAAATATCTAAAAATATCTTCGCCCAATGCAATCATTTGTTCTTTAGATTCCGAACCATCAAGTACAGCAACAGAATTTCGAGATTTTCGAATAATTGAAGGTTTGTCTTTGAAATAAAACTCAAAGTATCTTGCTGTATTGTTGCTTCCAGTAGCAATTACGGCATCATAATGTTCGAGTTTACCGTCAATAAATTTTATTTTATTTTCAAAACTAGGGCTTATTGCTATCAAATATTTTGTTAAAAACGGTAATAGTTTTTGATCATTCGATGAAGTTTTTATCAATACATTGTGACCAGAAATCAAAACTGACAAGAAATCATGAAAACCAACTAACGGTATATTTCCTGCAAGAATAATAGCAACCGATTTTGGATTTCTAAAATTATTTTCAAACAAGTATTTAGATAACCATAAATCAAGATTTTTTTCGGACAATGCATTGGCCCAAGAATTGATTGCAAACAAAACATTTTCGGGAGTATACCAACCATTATATGATTGAGATAGTTTGATTAATGTCTGAAAATCATCAAAAAACAAATCATTTTTTAAAACTTGGTCGTTTTTTAGAGGTTCGACTTCAGAAAATTGAGCTAAAAATTTACCCAATGCTGTAAAACCAGTTTTAATTTCAGATTGTAACATTTGTTTATTTGCTTATGAATAGATTAGGTTGTAATTTTGTACAAAAATATAGTTTTTAGACCTAAGACAACCAAACTTAATATAAAAAGACTTTATATAGTTCTAAAATCTAAAATTTAACATCTAAATTACGAAAAATGGCTATAATCATAACCGACGAATGCATCAATTGTGGTGCTTGCGAACCAGAATGTCCAAACACCGCAATATATGAGGGTGCCGACGATTGGAGGTACAAAGATGGAACAAAATTAAAAGGAAAAGTAGTTTTAGCCGACGGAACAGAAATTGATGCTGACGAAGCACAAAACCCTATTTCTGATGATGTTTATTATATAGTACCCGGAAAATGTACCGAATGCAAGGGTTTTCATGATGAGCCTCAATGTGCTGCAGTTTGCCCCGTTGACTGTTGCGTTCCTGACACCAATCATGTCGAAAGTGAAGAATTGTTGCTTAACAGACAAGCATTTTTACATAATGAGTAATTATTTTCGTTCAGTACAAATTATTTATAGAACCCGAAATTATTAATTTCGGGTTTTTTTGTAATTTATTTAGTTTTTAAATTATTTGTTTTAAATTTGTCTTAACTAAACTTACAATGAAAAAGATACTATCCATTTGCTTTTTTGTTTTTATTTCTAATTTGTTTGGACAAAATTTAGAAAAAATAATCATTTTGAAAGACGAAGCCACCAACAAACCTATTGTTGATGCCACCGTTACTTTAATGAAAACTAAGCAAATCATGCTTAGCAATTCAGAAGGTGAAGTGAAATTTGTTTTAAAGGGTCCAACAAATATTGAGATTTCTCATCCGGCCTATAAGGGTTTAACTATTCGTTCATTGTCTTTGAAAACCAATACTATAACCTATAATCTTAAAAGTAATATTGCCGAGTTGGATGAAATTGTATTTACTAAATTGCATCCTCAGAAGATTCTTAAAAATTTGATAGAAAATTCAAAAAATAAATTTTCCAATCCAGTGAGATTAAAAATTTATTGTAGAGAATTTTTCAAGCTAAATGATAAATATTCTTATTATAACGATGGCTTGATTAATTTCCAAATTTTAGGTAAAACTAAAAATTTTGAAACCAATATTTTAGTAGAGCAAAATCGTTCTGTTGGATTGCTAAATGAAGAAATTTCGAGTGATATTTTGGGTTTTAACCTTAATAATATCATGGAAAATTATTATAATTTTAAATATTTAAATCCTGTATTGGAGTCTAAAGCGAAGAAAGATTATGAATTTTTGATAAAAGTATATTCAAAAAACAATAATTATAATTTAATGATCATCAATCCAACTGATTTGTCAACTGGATTATTAGATGATATTTCTATCCTATATGATAACGTAAATAAATTAATTATTGAAATAAATACCTCAATTTCGCCAAGAACTTTAGCTAAAGTCGATGATAAAAAAGCAGTCGGGTCAAAGAATATTTTCAATTCTGTTTTCAAGACTATCTATCGTTATGAAAACGGTAATTATTATTTATTGAGTTCCCGCGAAGAGATTGGTTTTAACAAAGTCGAAAAAAACGAAACCAAAAAAATCGAAGTCAGAAATTATTTTGTAACTAACAATTTCAGTACACAAAATTACAGCTATAAACCTGACGAGGTTTTTAAAGATAAATCTTTATTTAACAAAAAAGATCATATTCTAACCGATTTTTGGAATGAATCTGGTTTGGCAGCTACGGCGGAAGAATTACAAATTATTAATGATATAGATGATTCTAAATAAAAAAAAACCTGCTCTTTCTAAAAACAGGACTTCTATTTTTTATTTTACTAGAATATAAGTTTCGGTAGTTACTTTATCCATTTTACTGTCATAGTTTTCTAGAATTAAATTTCCGTTCGTATCAAAATAACCAACAGCAATTTTGTTTTTATTTCTGTAAATAAAACTATTTGTTGATGTTTTTCTTAAAAGTGAAACCTTATTAGATTCTAAATCGGCAATCGTATATCCAGAAGCATCTAGTGAAACTTGGTACTTTTTACCGTCAAACTCATAGTTTGATGAACGGTCAACACCTACAGTTCTTGTTGTTCCATCAGGATTTGTAATTTGAGTTATTGCCACTTTCTCGACAGGTGAGTCTACCATATTAATATTTAGAGTATTAGGTTTTTCCTCACCTAGTTCAATTTTTTGTACTTCTTTAGTTTGTACTTCTTTAACGGTTTGGTGCGCACCATCAGAATCTTTAACTGTTCGTACGGTTGTTTTTGTTTCGGTTTGTTGGTTCGTGTTTTGAGCAATTGTCGTTGCTGAAAATAATAAAACGGCAATTCCTAAAATTAATTTTTTCATGGTATTTATATTTATTTGTTTTAACAAATTTATGTTGTTTGATTATTATAATTTCTCGAAAATGTTTTATAATTATTGGGTATAAAAAAAAGCCAACTTAAAAAAGTTGGCTTTTTGAATTTAATTTTTTTGATAAAAATTTAGAATTTATAATTCATTGATAAATTAAACATTCGTCCTAATTGACTGAAATGGTAACCATCATATGTCATTTGAGAATAACGTCCGTTAAAAGTTATTAAGTTTGTTTGAGTTTTAACTGCATTAGGATTAGAAAGCAAAGTGCTTCCATCAGCATTGTTAGCCTCGAATTTCCACTCTGGTAAAACATTTAGAAAATTATTAACATTAAATGCAAACGTTAAATTTTTATTAGCATTAAAGTTAATTCCCAAATCAGAAACAATTTTTTGTTGGAAAACAATTCTAATATCTTCGCTCATACCATCATTTCTAAATTGAGTAGGACCAAAAACGGTATTGTTCAATGACAATCCGAATTTTCCAACTTCATAATCAATACCCAAAATATATTTATATCTCGGTCTTGATGTGAACAATAAGGCCTCTTGAGTTCCGTTTAAAATTGATTGATTTTCCATAGCTGCATCAGTACTTTTGATTCTGTTCAGTGCATTTGGGTTTCTTACATCTCCAACTCTTTCGTTTCTATATGTAAAATTACCTGATAAATTGAAGCCCATTTTTCCCGACCCTACGATCAGATTTTTGTAGCTAGCTACAAAATCTAAACCAGAAGTTTTAGTGTCTATTGCATTTGAAAAGAAACTTTGTTTGTTTCCAGTTGCAACTTTATATGCTGGATCAGCAATTGTTGTATCGTCTTTTCCAAAATCAACAAGATTTCCAAGAACAATTCTATCATTAACTCTTATGTCATAGTAGTCAACGGTCATACTGAAGTTTTTAAATGGTTTTAAACCAATACCAACCGTATAGTTGGTAGATTTTTCAGCATCAAGTTTGTCAATACCGTTAACTTTTGCAGACGATGAAACATTATTTATTAATCCTGAAACCACAATGCCTTGTCCTGGAACAAATGCTGATTGTGCTTTTTGAGTATATATTTGGTGCAAAGAAGGTGCTCTAAAACCAGTAGATACAGAACCTCTCAATGTAACTTTATCCTCTAAAAATTTATATCTTGAGCTTAACTTCCATACTGTAGCAGCGCCAAAATCGCTATAAGTTTCATAACGAGCAGTACCGTTTACTAAGAAATCTTTATTAATATCATAGGCAACATCAAAATAAGCACCCAAATTATAACGGTTGAATTTTCCTGAATTTTCTGGAGTATTTCCTTGAAAAGAATCTGCACCACCGCCTATATATGAAGCTTCGTCACCAGCAATGATTTCAAAATCTTCTGTTCTAAATTCAGTACCAAAACCAATGCTCACTTTATCAGAAACTGCTTTTGAAATATCTAAATTTCCAACAACATGATTGAAAGATGTTCCTCCTGGTTTAAAACTTATTGGGGTTCCTGCTCCAAAAATAAAAGTCTCATCATTATGTGGATTTCCATCTACATCTTCTTTAGATCGATTCTGAGAATTGTTAACAGAATACAATTGTTCGTTTCCGCCGATAGTCATACTTACATCTGTGTTCCAACCGTTCATTTTTGATTTATATCCTAATGTCGCGTTATAATCTTTCAAATCTCCTACAAAAGTTGGAACATAACCAGCATAAGATGGGTTGGCTGCATTGCCATTACCATACAAATCATTCAAATAAGGAAAAGCGGATAAAGTTCTCCAATAAGGAGTTCTATAATTAGCAAATGAATTTACTTTTTTATAAACATAAGCAGCGTTGTAATACAACTGAGTACTTTCAGAATAATTGACACCACCATTAACTTCAAACTTTGCAGCTGTAGTTTCAGGCGATCCATTTATATTTCCAGCATCTGGATTTTTTGCTAAAAAATTATCAATATCATTTCTACCATTTGTATTTCCAATATTTATTTCATTCAATTGATTTGTGTATGCAGCGGTTGTTTGGTAGCTAGTAAATAAAGACGCAATTTGACTGTCATCAAGATTTGCCACATTTGTACCTCCTAAAGTTTTTACACCGGTGTTTTGATCTTTTATAAAATAATTTGATGCATTTGTTGGATCTGTAAATACAAAATCAGCATATTCGCCGCCAGAAAGTGGTTCTCCATTAGCACCAATATTTTTTGTTCCACCATCAACTGTTCCTGGTCTATTTGCTAATTTAGTTCTAGAAAAATCAACAGTATAATTAACAAATCCCCTGTCTCCAACAGTTGAGCCATTATTCATGGAGACACCTAACATTTCGCCATCTCCTTCCCCTGTAATTCCTGTTCTTACAGTTGCAGAACCAAAACCAGTTCCTTTTTTAAGTATAATGTTCATTACACCAGCAATAGCATCAGATCCGTATTGAGCAGAAGCTCCATCACGCAAAACTTCAACTCTTTCAATCGCATCAGTTGGTATCGCAGAAATATCTGCACCAGTTTCGCCACGTCCTGGAGAGGTTTGCGTATATAATAACGCACTCATGTTTTTACGTTTTCCATTTATTAAAACCAAAGTTCTACTTGGTCCTAGATTACGAATTTCATAAGGGTCTAATAAAGATGTAGCATCATTAACAGGTGTCTGAACCGTATTAAATGATGGAATCTTGTATTGTAACGCTTTGTCAAATGTTGCTTGTCCAGTTGAGTTTAAATCTTTGGCAGTCAAAATATCAACGGGCAGTGCTGATGTTGTGTTACTTCTAGGGGCAGTTCTTGTTCCTACAATAACTACATCATCTAATTGTGACCCACCTTGGTCTGTCATTATAACGTTGATAACAGCACCTTCTGAAGCATTTTTTTCAATTTTCTCCAATCCAACTGAACTGAAAATCAAGGTAGCATTTTCTGCAACTTTGATTTTGTAACCACCATCCATATCGGTTGATGTACCGTTAGAGGTCCCTTTTTCTTTTACGTTCACTCCTGCTAGTCCTGCTCCAGAACTATCGGATACTTTTCCAGATACTTGCTTTTGGGCAAATAATATTGAAAAACTGAACAAAAATAATACTAATGCAATTTTTTTCATAATAATTTTGTTTAATGGTTTTTTAATTTAATATGCAATACTAGTAATTTTATTAACGTTAACTTAACTTTTTATAGATTATTTATTGTTAAAACTTTAATTTTTTACTAAATCGTTGTTTTTACGGGCTTTTTTTATAACATATTCGTTTTATTTTTCATAAAATTTTGCTATTTAAAAAACTAAATTATCACATTTGGCGATAATTTGTAAATGATTGAATTGAAATATTATTTTTTGGGTTAAAAAATCTATATTTGCACACTTTTAAAAATAAAAAATATAATGAAAGCAGGAATTGTAGGATTGCCAAACGTAGGGAAGTCAACTTTGTTTAATTGTTTATCAAATGCAAAAGCACAAAGTGCCAATTTTCCGTTTTGTACCATTGAACCCAATATTGGTGTTGTAAATGTGCCTGACTCAAGAATCAATAAACTTGAAGAGTTGGTAAAGCCAGAGCGCGTTCAAATGGCAACTGTTGATATTGTTGATATTGCAGGTCTAGTCAAAGGAGCAAGTAAAGGCGAAGGTTTAGGAAATCAATTTCTAGGTAATATTCGCGAATGCAATGCCATAATCCATGTTTTGAGATGTTTTGATAATGATAATATTATTCACGTTGATGGTAATGTAAACCCAATTCGTGATAAAGAAACTATTGATATAGAACTGCAACTTAAAGATTTAGAAACAGTAGAAAAACGTTTAGAAAAAGTAAACCGTGCTGCCAAAACAGGCAATAAAGAAGCCCAAGCAGAGCAAGCTTTGCTTAACCGAATTCGCGAAAATTTATTACAGGCAAAATCAGCTAGAACAATCACACCTAATGGTTTTGAAGAAGAAGAATTATACGAAACTTTTCAATTAATTACCTCTAAGCCAGTATTATATGTATGTAATGTTGATGAAAATTCTGCTGCGACAGGAAACGCTTATGTTGACCAAGTTCGCGAATTAGTTAAAGATGAAAACGCTGAGGTAATTGTTCTTGCAGTGGGCACCGAAGCTGATATTACCGAATTGGAAACTTATGAAGAACGTCAAGTTTTTTTAGAAGACATGGGATTAAAAGAACCAGGAGCTTCTGTGTTAATTCGTGCTGCATACAAATTATTGAAACAACAAACCTATTTTACGGCAGGTGTTAAAGAAGTTCGCGCTTGGACGATTAATATTGGAGCAACGGCGCCACAAGCCGCGGGAGTAATTCATACCGATTTTGAAAAAGGGTTTATTCGTGCTGAGGTTATTTCATATGAAGATTATATCTATTTTGGAACCGAAGCCAAAGCCAAAGAAGCAGGAAAATTCAAAGTCGAAGGCAAAGAATATATCGTTAAAGATGGTGATGTTATGCATTTTCGTTTTAATGTTTAAAAAAGTTTAAGATTATTTAGTTTTTTAAGAAACCATTCAAGACATTGAGTGGTTTTTTGTTATAATATGATCAAAAAATATCGAATTTACTAAAAAAATATTTAAAACTTAGACTGAAAATTAAGTATCAAAAAATGCTCATTACTTTGTCAATAACTTTAAAAAAACCGTATTTCATAGCATTTTCAAAAGCGTTATATTAGCAAAAATCAATTTTTAATAATGTCAGACGAAATTACTAAATACGACGAAGACAACATACGTTCGCTTGATTGGAAAGAGCACATCAGAATGCGTCCTGGAATGTACATCGGGAAACTGGGTGACGGTTCATCGGCCGACGACGGAATATACATTTTACTTAAAGAAGTCCTTGACAATTGCATCGACGAATTTGTTATGGGTGCTGGTAAAAATATCGAAGTAACCATCAAAGACAAAACTGTATCAGTTCGAGATTATGGACGCGGTATCCCGCTAGGAAAAGTAATTGACGTAGTTTCCAAAATGAACACTGGTGGAAAATACGATTCATTAGCATTTAAAAAATCAGTTGGTTTAAATGGAGTCGGTACCAAAGCAGTTAATGCTTTATCGAATTATTTCAGAGTAGAATCAGTTCGTGACGATAAGCAAAAAGGTGCAGAATTTTCGGCTGGAAATTTGCTTATAGACGAAGATATTATTGAAACTACCAAACGAAAGGGAACTAAAGTAACATTTATTCCAGATGAAGCAATTTTTAAAAATTACAAATTTAGATATGAATATGTAATTAAAATGCTGAAAAATTATTGTTACTTGAATAATGGTTTAACGATACTTTTCAATGGCGAAAAATATTATTCAGAAAACGGTTTGCGAGATTTATTGGAAGAAACAATCCATGCCGATGATCTCGAATATCCAATAATTCATTTGAAAGGCGATGATATAGAAATTGCCTTAACGCACAGCAAAACCCAATATTCTGAAGAGTATCATTCATTTGTAAACGGACAAAATACAACTCAAGGAGGCACGCATTTGGCAGCCTATCGCGAGGCGATTGTTAAAACAATTCGAGAATATTATAACAAACCATTTGAAGCGTCAGATGTTCGAAAATCTATAGTAACAGCTATTTCTATAAAGGTTATGGAACCCGTTTTTGAATCGCAAACTAAAACTAAACTAGGCTCTACCGATATCGGTTCAGAGCCAGGAATGCCTTCAGTTAGGACGTTTGTAAACGATTTTGTTAAAAACAAATTAGATGGTTATTTGCATAAAAATCCTGCTACTGCTGACGCGCTTTTGCGAAAAATTTTACAAGCTGAACGTGAGCGAAAAGAATTATCAGGAATTAGAAAACTCGCAAAAGATCGGGCAAAAAAAGCAAGTTTGCATAACAAAAAATTGCGCGATTGCAGGGTGCATTTGACCGATTCTAAAAACGTTAGATATTTAGAATCTACAATGTTTATAACAGAAGGGGATTCTGCGTCAGGATCAATTACTAAATCTCGTGATGTCAACACACAAGCAGTTTTTAGTCTTCGAGGTAAGCCCTTAAATTCGTATGGAATGAGCAAAAAAATTGTTTATGAAAACGAAGAATTCAATCTTTTGCAAGCCGCTCTAGATATAGAAGATTCAATGGAAGATTTGCGTTACAACAACATCGTTATTGCGACAGATGCTGATGTCGATGGCATGCACATTCGTCTTTTATTGATTACTTTTTTCTTACAATTTTTTCCAGAATTAATAAAAGAAGGACATTTATACATTCTTCAAACGCCACTTTTTCGTGTCAGAAATAAAAAAGAGACCATTTATTGCTATTCCGAGCAAGAGCGAAAAGATGCTATCGAAAAATTAAAACCAAAACCCGAAATCACCCGATTTAAAGGTTTAGGAGAAATTTCGCCAGACGAATTCAAGAATTTCATTGGCGAAACCATTCGTCTTGATCCAGTTATGATGGATAAAAATACATCGATTGAGCAATTACTTTCTTTTTATATGGGCAAAAACACACCTGATCGTCAAGAGTTTATCATCAAGCATTTGAAAGTCGAATTAGATCAGATAGAGGCGAATTAAAAAATTAAATAGCTTTTAAAAATATAATGAAAGACGAAGAAGACCAAATATACGAAAATGATGGTGCTACCAACGAAGAAGAAATTCAAGAAGTAGAAGCCAAACATTTTGAAGGTGAGCATTTTTATGAAAACAACGAAGATCCAGAAGAAACCATTACCAAAGTTACAGGAATGTACAAAGATTGGTTTTTGGATTACGCTTCGTATGTAATTTTGGAGCGTGCAGTTCCAGCAATTGAAGACGGTTTCAAACCAGTTCAACGTCGTATTATGCATTCTCTCAAAGAATTAGACGATGGTCGTTACAACAAAGTTGCTAATGTTGTCGGTCACACAATGCAATATCATCCGCACGGTGATCAGAGTATTGGCGATGCAATGGTGCAAATTGGTCAGAAAGAATTACTAATCGATTGCCAAGGAAACTGGGGAAATATTCTTACTGGCGATGGAGCTGCGGCATCAAGATATATTGAGGCTCGATTGTCAAAATTTGCTCTCGAAGTAATTTACAGTCCGAAAATTACCGATTGGGGTGTGTCTTATGATGGTCGTCGTGCCGAACCAAATAATTTACCAGTAAAATTCCCACTTTTATTAGCTTCTGGAGCCGAAGGAATTGCGGTTGGTCTTTCAACAAAAGTTTTACCACACAATTTCAATGAGCTGATTGATGCTTCGATTAAAATCCTAAAACGTAAACCATTTACAATTTATCCAGACTTTTTAACGGCTGGAATTGCAGATGTTTCAAACTATAACGATGGACTTCGTGGCGGTCGCGTTCGTGTTCGTGCCAAAATAGGTCAATACGACAAGAATACTTTGGTAATTACGCAAATTCCGTTTTCCACAAATACTACAACCTTGATAGACAGTATTTTGAAAGCCAATGAAAAAGGGAAAATCAAAATAAAGAAAATAGAAGACAATACGGCTGCCGAAGTTGAAATTCTAATTCATTTGTTTCCAGGAGTTTCGCCAGACAAAACCATTGATGCTTTGTTTGCATTTACGGCTTGCGAAACCTCAATTGCACCATTAGGTTGCGTTATTGAGGATAACAAACCTCTTTTTGTTGGCGTTTCCGAAATGCTTCGAATTTCAACCGAAAGAACGGTCGATTTATTAAAGCAAGAACTCGAAATTCAATTGCGAGAACTTGAAGAACAATGGCATTTTTTGTCTTTAGAACGTATTTTTATAGAAAACAGAATATATCGTGACATTGAAGAAAAAACCACTCGAGAAGATGTAATTAGAGCCGTTGATGATGGTTTAAAACCTTACATAAAGCATTTAAAACGAGCCGTTACCGAGGAGGATATTTTGCGTTTATTGGACATTCGAATAATGCGAATTTCTAAATTTGATAGCAACAAAGCACAAGATAAAATTGAAGCACTTGAAGGAGATATCGAACAGGTAAAACACGATTTAGAACATTTAATTGATTTTGCAATTGCCTATTTCACTCGTTTGAAAGAAAAATACGGAAAAGGTCGAGAGCGTTTAACCGAATTGCGTTCGTTCGAGAATATCGAAGCCACAAAAGTTGTTTTGAGAAACACAAAACTTTATGTTAATCGTGAAGAAGGTTTTGTTGGAACTGGTTTGAAAAAAGACGAGTATGTTTGCGAATGTTCTGATATTGATGATGTTATAGTTTTCTTGCGTGACGGAAATATGATGATTTGCAAAGTCGATGAAAAGAAGTTTGTCGGAAAAGATATTATTCACATTGCTATTTTTGATAAATCAGATAAGCGAACGATTTATAACATGATTTATCGTGACGGTAAATCGGGTCCATCGTACATAAAACGTTTTAATGTTACTGGTGTTACTCGAGACAAATTATACGATTTGACAAATGGAACAGCAGGCTCACAAACGCTGTATTTTACAGTAAATCCAAATGGTGAAGCAGAAGTAATAACAATTATTCTGCGTCAAGTAGGAAGCGTCAAAAAACTAAAATGGGATTTAGATTTTGCCGCTATGGCCATAAAAGGTCGTGTTTCTAAAGGGAATTTGGTTACTAAATATCCAATCAAGAAAATTGAAATCAAAGAAAAAGGAATCTCGACATTATTACCCCGGAAAGTATGGTTTGACGATACTGTTCAAAGATTGAATACTGATGCTCGTGGCGAATTATTAGGCGAATTTCGTCCAAGCGACAAAATTTTAGTTATTTCTCAAACCGGAAAATTAAAAGTTATCACTCCTGAATTATCAACTCATTTTGATGAAGATATGGTTGTTCTTGAAAAATGGATTCCTAATAAACCCATTTCTGCTATTTATTATGACGGCGAAAAAGAGCGTTATTATGTAAAACGTTTCTTGGTTGAGGTCGAAAATAAAGAGGAAATTTTTATTACGGAACACGAAAAATCCCAGCTTGAAATTGTTGCTACCGATTATCGTCCAGTTGCCGAATTGGTATTTGCAAAAGTAAAAGGCGTACAAAAAGAAAATCAAACTGTCGATTTAGAAAACTTTATTGCTGTTAAGGGAATGAAAGCGCTCGGAAATCAACTAACTGCAGATAAGTTGAAGCAAGTTAACATGCTAGATCCTTTGCCATATGAAATTCCAATTGAGATTGTTTCAGAAAAAACAGAAATTAATACCGCAACAGATGACAATGGAATAGAAGATATTGAACCTGACGATGATGGACAAATAACTTTATTTTAATTATTTTATCAAATAAAAAACCGCTTAGTTAAAAAATTAAGCGGTTTTTTATTTATTATTAATTAGTTAAATCTGAATCTTGTAATTTTTCATCAATTGTGTTGTTGTGTAATTTTACAGGATTTTTAGATTTTTTCATTTTCAAATTCAAGAATTCTACAAATAATGAGAAGAAGATTGAAAAGTACAAATAACCTTTTGGAATGCTATGTGCTTCGGTTCCACCAAAGAATCTAAAACCAGCCAAATGCGAACCCTCGGCAAGAAGCATTACTCCAATTAGTATCAAAAATGACAATCCAAGTATTTGAATAGTTGGATGTTGGTTTACAAATTTGCTTACAGGTCCAGCAAAAATCATCATGATTACAATAGAAATTATGATGGCCATAATCATAATTTCGAGCGCCCCGTTTGGTCCAAAACCTTTTGGAGGCATTTCGGCACTAACTAATCCAATAGCTGTTAAAATACTATCAAATGAAAAAACAATGTTTAATAATGCAATTTGAATTATTGCTGAAGCTAGACTATTACTACCTTTTCCAGATGTTGATTCTTCTTCGCCTTCTAATTTATGATGAATTTCTGTAACCGATTTATACAATAAAAACAGTCCCCCACCAAAAATAATAACACTTTGTCCAGTCAATCCACCGGCCAAAAATCCAAAATCAAAATCATAAAATGATTTTTTTAAATTCATGACCCAAGTAATTCCAAAAAGTAAAATAATTCTAAATGCCATCGCCAATAAAAGTCCTATTCTTCTAGCTTTTGGTTGGTCTTTTTCTTCTAATTTTCCAGAAACTATAGATAAGAAAACGATATTGTCAATACCAAGAATTATTTCTAAAAAAGTTAATGTCAATAAAGCTATCCAAGCACTAGAATTTGATAAAAGTTCAATCATTTTTAATTTGTTATTCGTTAAATGTTATTTATTTATAAAAAAGTTAACTAGTTTGAAGTTATGTTTTGATATAAAATATTAAAAAACTAAATTTTAGTAGCAGTGCCTTTCTCTTTTTTTTCACTTCCTACAAAAGAATACTCAAATGTATAACTTTTTTCGGTTGTGGCAAGAATTCTCATCGAAATAGCTTTTTGTTCCATCATGTTTTTTGGTCTTAATTTTTGCAATACAAATTCGCAATCATTGACCCAGCGCACAGTTGCTGTATCGGTTTTGCCTTCAAAAGTTTCGATTTGAAGTTTTGCTGTTCTTTCAAAAATTGTTGTTTTTTTTACGCCATCAATTTCTTGAACAAATTCAAATTTTCCTGTTTTGTGCAAATTACAATTACAGTTTTGCTCGTAGCAAGAATTTAAAATTATTAATACCAGCAATAAGCATATTTTTTTAGCTTTAAAAGTCATTTCCTTGTTTTAATTTGGTTATTGATTTACTACTATATCATATTTATCCAAAAGCCCTAAAATTCCAGTAGTAGAAAATTTAGCTCTTTTCAATTGATTGATTTCTGGATCTATTTTATACTGATAAGCTGTTGTAAAATCAACTCCAGCCAAAATAGTGTCATTGAAAATTCCATTTTCTAAATTGCAATTCTCAAAGATAGAACTTGTTAAATTAGTACCAATAAATGTTACTTCTTTCATTGAACAAGAGTGAAAGTTAGTTTTCACCATTTTTTTATTGGCAAATGAGGCATAATCCAAAATGCAATCTTGAAATTCGACTTGAAATAAAAAATCATCGCAATTGTTAAAAAGAATACCCAATAGTTTGCAGTTTTTAAAAACGACAGATTTCAAACTAACATTGTTCATTTGCAACATCGTAAGGTTGCAGTTAATAAATTCGCAATCTATGAATGTATTGTATGAAAAATCAGCATTTGAGAAATTACAATTCATAAAAACACATTCTTCAAACTCTCGATTGTTGAGTTTAGCATTTATAAGATTTACTTTTTCGTAAGTTTCGTTGATGTTTATTAGGTTTTCCATTATTTATCAAACATACTTTTCATGATAGTTTTAATGCCAAAAAACATCAAAAACATAGCTCCAAAACAACACAAAATTCCAATAATTAAAGCTAAATAGTGCCAATTGCTGTGCAAATTCATTTGTGAATTATATATGATTGATGGTCCAATAAAAAACAATGGCAAAGAACCTGACAAATATTTTACCCCTTTTAATAATATTACTCTATTTGTTGACATTTTTAAACTTTAAAATTATTAATAGCATTGCGTACACTTCCATATTTATTTAATAATGCAAATGCATGTTCATAGGTGATATCAATTTCTGATAGAATCATTTTCACACCTCGATCAACAAGTTTGTCATTAGAAAGTTGCATGTCTATCATTTTGTTGCCTTTAATTTTTCCTAATTGAATCATTGTCGCAGTCGAAATCATGTTCAATACCATTTTTTGAGCCGTTCCAGCTTTCATTCTTGAGCTTCCGGTTACGAATTCTGGGCCAACAACAACCTCAATTGGCAGTTTTGCAATATTTGATAACGGTGAGCCTTGATTGCAAGTAATGCAACCCGTCAAAATATTGTTTTCATTACATTTTTCAAGTCCAGAAATAACATATGGTGTTGTTCCAGAAGCTGCAATTCCTATTACAATATCGTTTTTATTAACATTAAATTTCAATAAATCTAGCCATGCATTTTTTATATTATCCTCAGCATTTTCTACCGCGTTACGAATAGCTAAATCGCCACCAGCAATAATTCCGTTTACTAAATCATGAGCAACTCCAAAAGTCGGCGGACATTCTGATGCGTCCAAAATTCCTAATCTGCCAGAAGTTCCAGCTCCGATATAAAAAATTCTCCCACCAATTTTAACTCTTGTAACAATTTCGGTAACTAAATTTTCTATTTGCAGTAAAGATTTTTCTACAGCGATTGCTACAGTTTTGTCTTCGTTATTGATATTTGCTAACAATTCACTAACCGACATTTTTTCTAAATGTTCGTATTTTGATAATTGTTCAGTGGTTTTTATAAATGACATCGTCATATTAATATTTTTAATGCAAATTTATAGTATTAGTAACAATAATAATTACTTTTTTTAAATTTTTAAAACCATTTTCTAGTAAATAAACTAATCAAAGTATTGGTCGAAACTGTTACTACAAATCGTATTTTGGTTGCATAATTATTAGTCAAATCCCAACCGTTTGATGAATAAACTGGAAAATATAATTCAAAATAATCTGGAACTAAATTCAATCTTAAGCCAGAATCAAAAAGTAATTTTGTGCTGTTTTTTCTGTTTTTAAACAAGGCTAAATCACCATAAACTTCGATCCAATTCCAGATGTTTGTACTTGCATTTAATGCAGTAATCCACTGATTGGAAAATGATTCTGAAACTTTTGTCTTGAAGCCTGCTTCGGCAATTATCAATTGTTGACTAAAAAAACCTGTTTCTTCGGATCGTCCTATAAAATCATAATCAAACAAATAGTCAGTTGGTCTGTCTAGTGCGAAATTAAAAAAATCTGTGGTAGTATTCTTGTATAAAAATGTACCAGCATAAAAGCGCAAGTTCAATTGTCTGTTATTATCATATAATTTTCTGTATTCTACACTGCCAATTAATTTTCCGAATTTATCAGAAATTTGAACATTGCTTGAATAGCTGAATTTCCTTGTTAATTCGTTATTTGTTTTGCCATAACGTACATCAAAAATCGAATAATCTTCATTGTCTGCTGTTGTGTTTTTTGCATTTACGAATGTAGTTTTTTCTCGACCCACCAAAATATGACGTAAAGTTATTCCTGAAAATTTATTGCTTCTAAAATTGTTTTCACGAAAACTAAACTGCACAACTGGATTTAGTTTGTAATAAGAAGCATTTGGTGCAAAATGTGATGTTGAACCAAAAAAACCATATCTGATGTTGTACAATTTACTATCTCGAATTTGCTCGTTGGCAACTAACGAAAAACTACCAATCAATGATTTTGTTTCACTTGCGTAGGTCGGTTGTATGTCAAAATTGAAAGGTCGGTTCAATATTGTTGCGTTGTGAAAACGCATTCCTATAGTTGCGCCATCATATAAATTGTAATTAAAAGCTGGCACATAAAGAATTTGATTGTAATTTGTTTCTTCTAAATCTTTCATAAAAACAAACTTAATAGGTTTGTTGTTAGGGAAAAATCCATTAATTTTTTTCCAATTATTTCGGTTGTTAAATTCTGGAACATCATTTTCATAATTCAAAACCAACTTGTCAATATTTTGTTTTTCGAGTGTGAAGGTCGAATCAGTTTTAATGTTTTCTAACCATTTTTTGAAAATAATTTGATTGTTTTTTAATCCATAAATATTTATCGGAACATTTGTTTTAGTTTTATTTTTTACAGTAAAAGTAACACTGTCTTTCGTTGTTGTATAATCTTTGATTTTAAAATCAATATTTTTTCTAGTATTGATTATCGTTTCAAAAAACCAATCGATATTTTTTGGAGAATTATTCTTTAAAATTATTTCAAAATTTTTAATTGCTGTTTCTTTATTTTGATTTATTTTTATAAATTCTATAATACTTTTCTCGACGATATCATTTTCTAAATAGGAATTTAGATATTTAAAACTCAGTCCAGCACGATATTTTCCAGCAATTTTTTCATTAAATTTTATAAACGTTTCTTTACTGTCTCCAATGGGTTGGTCAATATTTTTTCTAGCCATAAGCATATAAAAATAGCTATATTGTTCATTAAAATCAAGATTAATTAAATTGAAACTTTTCAAAATTTTGAATTTGGCCACACTACCCATCATTTTAGCTTCAGGATAATATACGTCCATATATTTCATCATATAAAAAACCTGAATTCCGTCATAAATCCAGTTGTCTTTTCGTGGATTTAAGTGCAAAGTTGTGTGCAAATAATTATTTAAATAAGTTTTTAAAAACTTAATTTCAAACAATAAATCATTTGGAAATGGATTCAAAAAATTAGGAAGTTGGTTCAAACCATAAAACGGATTTTTAGAATAATCTAATTGCGAAACTATAATTTTTTCAAATGGATATTTTCCTAAATTTTCGTTTGTAAAATTCAAAATTTTGTCAATAATAATTGCTTTTTGAATTTCATCTATTTTTTTTTCATTCAAATTGGTTACAACTTCAAGACCGTTATCAGTAAAACTATAAAAATCTTTTTGTGGTTGTAAGTACAAACTAAATGAGTTTCGATTTTGTCCAATTAACGAATATTTACTTTTTTCAATTTTATTTACAATCAAATCAGATGTTAATTCTAGATTTTCGGGGATAATAAACTCAATATTATAATCGCTCAAGCCATTGGCAATATCGTCAATATTGGCGTTGCTGTTCTTTATAAAATGGTTTTTTTCGTATCGTGCAGGCACCAAAAACCAATCTTTGAGCGTTATAAAACCTTTATCATTGTGACCATAATCAGTAAATTTATCATTAGGAATTTTTATTTTATAATAAATTTTAACAGTAGTTTTTTCGTTTGATGCTAAGTTTTTATTTAATTTAATTTCTAACAAATCGACTTTATTTTCAAGGCGATTGTATGTTATTGGCATATTGTTTTCATCTACTATTGACAAAATATCAGTTTTGCCTCTTTCATTATCGTTGGCAATTTGAAAACTACGAACAAATTCATCAGAAAAACGTTTTCCTAGAAACGAGTTTTTATCAGAATAAGCATTATTCCAATCATTGAGAATGATGGTTTGTAAATGGTTTTCTGATTGATTATGAAATGTAATTTCTTGATTTATAGTTAATAATTTGTTTTCATTATCTAAAACAACATTCATTTTTATAGCATGTTGTGCATTACAGATAGTTGCTATTAATAAAAATAAAATAATTTTAAGTGTTTTCAATCTTCAGTTTTTGGATTGTTAATAATTTGCAATTTAGTTTTTTTAATTAGAATATTTATTAACTATAAATTAAAATTACTGTGTCCATAAAGCTTTATATTTGCTAGACTAAAATCAATTACAGTACATGAAAAATTATTATCTATTAATATTATCTATTTTTTCAAGTTTTGGATTTAGTCAAATTTTTATAAATGAAATTGATACAGATACGCCAAGTAGCGATACTAAAGAGTTTATTGAGCTGAAGTCAGTTACGCCAAATTTTTTATTAACTGGTTATGTATTAGTTTTTTTTAATGCAAATACAGCAGGAACAGGAAGTATAAGTTATTATGCTATCGATTTAGATGGCTACACAACTGATGGAAATGGTAATATTTTGCTTGGAAATCAATTTGTTTCTCCTACTCCAGCCATTATTTTTCCTAATTCAACTCTTCAAAATGGCCCAGATGCAGTTGCAATATTTCAAGCCAATGCGACAGATTATACATTGAATACGATAGCAACAAATGATAACCTAATTGATGCTTTAGCTTATTCTAGCAGTAGCGGAATTCAGCCAACATCTTTAATTTCGATTTTTGGTTTGACATCTTCAATAAATGAAAATTTGAATGCAGCTAGCGATTTGCAGTCGATTCAACGTAAAAATGATGGAACATATGAAGTCAAAGCACCAACACCAGGAATTAACAATGATGGAACAGGAATTGTTTTTAATTATTTATCGTTTTCGACCAATAATTTAACATTGTATGAAGGACAAAATTTGACAATCAATTTTTCAACAACAAGTCCTGTTTTAGGTGTTCCTTTGGTAATAAATTTTACTCTAAATAATTATAGTTTTAATGCAGCTGATTTTTCAGGAAGTTTGACAGCAATAATTCCTGTTGGTTCATCAGCAACATCAGCTAATATATCTATAATAAATGATGGAAATAATGAAGGTGATGAAGAATTGAAAATAGTTGTAGCTGCAATTCCAATCCAGTATACTTTAAACAATAATAATAATATCGTTAGAATAAATGATGTAAATTTTGCAAGTTTACCTTTTGGTGCTCCTGCAAATCCGACATATGGCAATGTAATTAACGCGCAACCTTCTGGATATTATGATTCTTTAAACGGACTTTCTGGTGCAGGTTTAAAGCAAGAAATTCAGAATATAATTGCCAATCCAAATATTGTTCGAGCCCAAAGTTATGGTGATGTATACGACATTCTCAAGGATGCAGATCAAAACCCAGAAAATAACAACCAAGTTTGGCTAATTTATAGTGAAGAACCAAGATCTAAAATTGACTTACAAACAAGTAATAGCATAATCGGAAAATGGAATCGTGAACATATTTATGCGCAATCTCGTGGTGGTTTTATTGATGGAACAAGCAGTTTTTCTGATGGAATAAATACTTGGTTGCCAACAAGTGCCAATGATATTTTGGCTGGTCATGCTGATGTGCATCACATTCGTGCGGTCGATGGTCAAGAAAATTCGTCTCGAGGAAACAAAAATTATGGAATAGATTATAACGGTCCAGCGGGTTCAACATCAAATTCTTGGAAAGGTGATGTGGCTCGCGCTTTATTTTACATGGCAGTTCGATATAATGGTTTGAATGTTGTAAATGGAAATCCGCCAGAAACTCCAGATGGTTATATTGGAGATTTAGCTACTTTATTGACATGGAATAATATAGACCTAGCCGATGATTTTGAAATGAATAGAAATAACATCATTTATAATTGGCAGAAAAATCGAAATCCGTTTATTGATTTGCCAAATTTAGCTAGTTATGTTTTTGGAAACAATATTGGTCAACCTTTTTCTAACAATCTATCCGAATCAAATAACAGTGAAATTTTATCTGTAAAAATGTTTCCAAATCCAGCTATTGATTTTATCAAAATAGATGGTTTAAATACCGAAGCTAATATTCAAATTATTAATTCACTAGGCGAAATTGTTTATTCAGCGGTTTATGCTAATAACAACAAATTAATATTAAATTTACCAACTGGAATTTATTTAGTAAAAATCACTTCGGACTATAAATATGTTATTAAAAAATTGATTATCAATTAATTAAAAAACAAAAATTCACGAATTTACCAAAATATATTCGTAAATCATTTGTTACAAGCAATACTAAGAAAAATCCTGCAAATAAGAACATTTTTTTGAGAAATCAAATTTCAAATAAATTTTACGATATTTACCAAAATTTAGATTTATTTAAAAATGTACAATACTATTCCAGACCAATTAAGAAAATTAGCAATTGAAAATGTTTTTAGCACAAATACATATCAAAATTGTTGGAGAACGTGGCAACCAGAAATTTTAAGACTTTTAGGAAATAATTATACTGAAAATGAAATCTTAAATATTGGAGACCATTTATCAGATATTTTTAGGTCAACTGGTGGCGGAGGAAGAGGTCAAGGAGAATTGTCAGCAAGTGGAACTGCTTGGGAATCTTTAGTTTGTTGGTATATTAACCTCTGCACTGCTGGAAGTCGAGTTGTTGCTGTGAAAAAAATGAGTATTGTTCCCAAAGCAATACAAGATGCAATAACTGTTAATTATGGAAATTTTGCTTGTAATACCGAATCTGATATAACAATACTAGTTTTTCCAGACTTACCCGAATACAACACAGACATAAATCAATTAAACATTCTAAATAATTTGGGAATTCAAATTCAACCAATTTTGAGAAACAAATTTAATCTTGAACTAACAAATCATCTAGCTGAAAGAGATTTTAATCAATTTGAAATTGGAATTATACAATGTAAAACAAATTGGAATGACAATGCTCAAATTCCAATGTTATGGGATATGATATATTCGGCTGGAGGATTTCGAGGCAGAAATATTACAATTGGCAGAAATGGTTATAATATACAGAATGCTCAAAGTTTTAGTTATTCTTTTGTTACAGTTCCATCAAATCAAAATACAGTTTATAATCCTAATGGAGTTGCAGTAAAAAGAGTTACAAATTTATCTGGCGGTAACTATTGGGGTAATCCTAGTATCCAAAATGTTGCCAAATCATTAAAAGAAATTTTTACAAATAATTTTCAGTCTGGCTCAAGAACTGGCTTAAGAACAGATATTAGAGCTGCCATACCAGAATTAACAGCTAATAATTCGTTATCTTATTTTGGTCTCTATTGAATGTTCTTCAAAATTTCTAGAGCTACCGCTCTAGCCATAAGTGGAGGAACTGCGTTCCCAACTAATGTAAATTGAGGAACTTCAAATTTACGTTTATTTCCACCTGTTGAACGCTTTCCTTGAAAAACAAATGAATCATCGAACGATTGCAATCTTGCCATTTCTCGAACAGTTAATGACCTTGGATTTGAATAGTGAATATAATCATCTGCAATTGTCATAATTGTAGAACTTTGACTTTCAGGTTTCAACACTGTATAATTTCGTTTATCTGATTCTAAACCAATTTCCTTGAGATTTGATTTTGCAGATTCATAATTACCCGACTTTAGAATTACATCTAATCTTTTAATAACATCTTCATTTTGCTTACTAGTTTTATGATTTTGCAAAGGAGCAACAAGATGTGTTAAAGTGTTTTCAAGTTCTTCAAAATTTCTAACGTAAAATGGATTTTTCGCATTTGCAAATCTTCCATTTAAACGACCTTTTTTTGACCAATCTGAATAGCTTAAACCATCATTTTCATTTGGTTTTCCGTCAACATTTCTCTTTTTTATTAATGATTTCATTTTTTCAGTTGAACCATTATATTGAGCTTTTAAATTGATTTTTTCATAATCAAATCTTTCGTCATCGTTTCCAATAAAATCTAAATCATAAATAGCTTCAAAAACATTTACTTTATCGTTTTGATTTACAGTTGACGGAACATTATTAATCAACTTTTGATCTTTTCTACAACCAATAAACAAAACTCGTTCTCGATTTTGAGGAACTCCATAATTTGATGCTAATGCAACAAATGGTTGCTCAATATTATACAACCTAATTTTAGACAAAATTGTTTCAAATTCAATTTCTTTATTAGCATTAACTACGCATGAGTTCAATCCTTTAACACATTCATCAAAAGAATAATCAAAAATTTCAAGCGCAGTAATAATTTGATTTACTTCTTCTATGTAAATGTTATTGGGTTTTAAATTATTAAAAGAATTATGAATTTTTTCAATAATAGTTTCAGACTCAATAGAAGTTAAAAAATCATCAAAATTATCTGCAAAAAAATCATTGTCTAAATTAGAAAATGCTTTTTCATTAATCACTTTTTTTCTAATATATTCGAGTTCTTTAACTCTTTTCAAGAGATTAAATCCGTGACGGATTGTACTAATATTTTTGTCTGTTTTACTAGTTTTATAGTCAACAATTTTTGGTGTTAAAAGCCTAAACTTATTTTCTAAATTATGAATATAAGTATTCTTTAAACTATCCAATTCTTTATCTGTTGACTTTTCAAATTGTAAACGCAAATTATAACAATCTAAAATAAAAGAATTTTTTAAATCGTTTTTTTTAAGATTAGAAACAAAAAATATAAGTTGATTAAATTCTTTCAAATCAACAATCGACCTAATTTCTTGCAAAATCATTTCTTTTATTTTGCCTTGTTCTTTTGTCAAAATTCCTTTGACATTTTCCATTACAAAATACTTTGGTCGTAATTGTCTAATTACTTTCAAATAATGTGCAAATAAATCATCTTTTTTGTCAAACTTTTTTCTTTTTCCTGCTAAACTAAAACTCTGACAAGGCGGTCCGCCACAAACAATATCAATTTCTTTATTCCCAATCTTCTTAAGAAAATTATCTAAAAAATCTGGTTCGGTAATATCTTGTCGAAGAAATTCAGCATCCAATCCAAGTTGATAGTTATATCTTGCCAAATGCGTAAGTTCGCAATTTTCATTAATATCACTAGCTAATCTAAAATCATAATATTTATTTCCATATTCAGCTTGTAGAAAACCTTCGCTAAATCCTCCAGCTCCAGCAAATAAATCCACAAAAGTTACTTTAGTTTTTGATTCGTATTCAGTTGGCGGTTCAGAAACTATATTAATGTCTGTATTAGCTCTTCTACTATTAACTAAAGAAGCAATTTTTTCTTTAATTTTTTTATCCGTGAAGTTTGTGTGTGGTTCAATTTCAAAATATTTTTCAACTTCTTGCTTCAAGAAATTTAAAAACTTATTAATTGATTTATGAGAATATTCTGTTTCTTTAACCAACTGATTTGTGTTGTCCCAATCTTTTTTCATTATCTTCTCACCAGTTGCAACTTTAATTTGCAAATCTTTTTGACGCAAAACAAGATGAATTGGAAACCTTTTACTTTTATCAGCTTTATCGAGGTAAAATTTAACATTTATCATATTACGGACATTTTTACGGATACGGACAAATTTACGGACAAATTTTTATTTCGCAAGAAAAAAAGCATTTATTTTGCAAATTATTCTGTAAAGTATTGAAATTCAATAAAAAGTACTGCTTGTAACAGCGGTTTTAAGAAATTGGGGTTTTTGGGCATAATTTAAAGTTTGTTTTGTACTTTTGATTTTCGGTGTTTAATCGAAAGTTTTGGGTTTACAAATCCCCAACTTCTTAAAGCCGCAAAACGCAAGATGATATAAAATATTTAGAAATTTGGACTCAAATCATATTTTTTATAAAATCTATCTAATTCGGCAACAACTTCATCTTCAGTATCTACAATTTTTATAAGTTTCATATCGTCTGGCGACACGGTTTTTTCGTGTTCAATCATCACATCTTTTATCCAATCAATAAGGCCAGACCAATAGCCTGAACCAACCAAAATAATAGGAAATTTTCCAATTTTTTTGGTTTGAATCAAAGTAATTGCTTCAAATAATTCGTCCAGAGTCCCAAATCCGCCAGGCATGACCACAAAACCCTGTGAGTATTTTACAAAAATCACTTTCCGCACAAAAAAATAATCAAAATTCAAGTTTTTGTCCTTATCGATATACGGATTATAATGTTGCTCAAAAGGCAAAACAATGTTCAAACCCACAGATGTTCCGCCACTTCGGTGCGCACCTTTATTTCCAGCTTCCATAATTCCAGGGCCACCGCCAGTAATCACGCCATAGCCTGCCTGACTTATTTTGTAAGCCACACTTTCTGCCAAGATATAATATTTATTGTCTGGCTTGGTTCTCGCAGAGCCAAAAATCGACACACAAGGTCCAATTCTTGCCATGCTTTCGTAACCATTCACAAACTCTGACATGATTTTAAAAATCGCCCAAGAATCGTTCGAGCGAATCTCATTCCACGTTTTTTGTTTCAAGCTATCCTGAATTACTCGGTCTTCATCGTGGTCAAAATCTTCCAATTTCATATATTTTTATTTAAAAAAATTATTTTTTCATCAAAAGCCAATCCTGCTGTTCACTCCAATCTTTTTGGAAGAAAATCTTTTTTCTAAGTCTTTGAAGGAACTTCCGTTGGTCGTTCTTCAAATCCAAGAAAAAATAAATTTTCTTCCAAAAAGGATTTCCGTTGCCATCAGGGCTAAAGCATTTGTATTCAATTCAACATTTTCTTTTATAGAAAAAGCACACTTTTATAGCAACTCCTTTTTCAAAAACTGCGCTGTATAACTTTTTTTGTTTTTAGCAACTTCTTCGGGTGTTCCTTTGGCGACAACATTTCCGCCGCCTTTTCCGCCTTCGGGACCAATATCAATGATGTAATCGGCTAGTTTAATAACGTCCATATTATGTTCGATTATCAAAATTGTATTGCCTTTGTTCACCAATTTATTTATCACTTCCATCAAAACCCGAATATCTTCAAAATGCAAGCCAGTCGTCGGTTCATCTAGAATATAAAATGTATTTCCTGTATCTTTTTTCGACAATTCTCCAGACAATTTTATTCGTTGTGCTTCGCCACCAGAAAGTGTTGTACTTTGTTGACCCAGAGTAATATAACCCAAACCAACGTCCTGCAGTGTTTTTACTTTTCGATGAATTTTTGGAATCATTTCAAAAAACGGAACAGCTTCGTCAATCGTCATATTCAAAACATCAGAAATTGATTTTCCTTTGAAACGAATTTCTAACGTTTCTCTATTAAAACGTTTGCCTTGACAAGTTTCGCACTCTACATAAACATCTGGCAAAAAGCTCATTTCTATTGTTCGAACGCCCGATCCTTCGCAGGTTTCACAACGTCCGCCTTTGACATTGAAACTAAATCTTCCTACCTTATAACCTCTAATCATACTTTCGGAAGTCATCGTAAAAAGATTTCTAATTTCGGTAAAAACTTCGGTATAAGTCGCTGGATTAGAACGTGGTGTTCTCCCAATTGGGCTTTGATCAATATCAATAACTTTATCAATATGCTCTAAGCCTTCGATTTTTTTATAGGGTTTTGGTTTTTTAACGCCATTAAAATAAAATTCGTTCAAAATAGGGTAGAGGGTTTCATTGATCAAAGTCGATTTCCCTGAACCTGAAACTCCTGTAACGCAAATCAATTTTCCTAAAGGCAATTCTATCGAAACATTTTTTAAATTATTCCCTGTTGCACCCGTTAGTTTCAAAAATTTTCCGTTGCCTTCACGACGCTTTTTTGGAATTTCGAGTTTCATTTTACCGTTCATATATTGAGCGGTAATCGTGTTGTGTGTTAAAATTTCGGTAGGCGTTCCTTTGCTAATAATTTCTCCGCCATATTTTCCTGCCTTTGGACCAATATCAATCACATAGTCAGCACGTTCAATCATGTCTTTGTCATGCTCGACAACAATAACCGAATTGCCAATATCTCGCAATTGCTCCAACGAATGAATCAGTTTTTCGTTATCGCGCTGGTGCAGACCAATACTTGGTTCGTCTAGAATATACAATACACCAACCAATTGCGAACCGATTTGCGTGGCCAACCGAATGCGCTGTGCTTCGCCTCCAGAAAGTGATTTGGAACTTCTCGCAATTGATAAATAATCCAAACCAACATTCATCAAGAAATTCAATCTATCTTTTATTTCTTTAGTAACTTCTAATGCAATTAGCTTTTGTTTTTCTGTTAAATGATTATCTAGATCATTGAACCACGCTGTTAAATCCGAAATATCCATGTTAGATAGATCGGCAATATTTTGTTCGTTTATTTTGAAATAAAGCGCTTCTTTTTTTAGTCGTGAACCTAAGCAAACAGGACATTTAACCTCGTCCATAAATGCGGTCGCCCATCGTTTTAAAGTAGTAGAACCAGAATCGTCATGTTGCGATTTGATGAAATGCGAAATTCCTTCAAATTCAATTTTGTATTCTTTAGAAACTCCAGCAGTTTTCGATATTACCGAAAATTTTTCTTTACCGCCATTCAAAATCATTTCCATTGCTTCTGCTGAAATGGTGTCGATTGGGTCAGTAATTTTGAATCCAAATTTTTCGCCAATAATTTCCAATTGTTTGAAAATCCAAGTCGTTTTGTATTCTCCTAAAGGTAAAAACCCACCTGTTTTAATAGATAATTTTGGATTTGGAATTATTTTTTTAATGTTAATTTCATTAATTGTTCCTAGTCCGTTACAATCTGGACATGCACCTTTTGGCGAGTTGAAAGAAAATAAGTTTGGCTCTGGATTTTGATAAGAAATTCCTGTTGTCGGGCACATTAAATTTCGAGAAAAAAAGCGAATTTCATTGGAATCTTGATTCAAAACCATCAAAACATTTTCACCATGATACATTGCAGTTTTGATACTTTCAGATAATCTCTTTGCTGTTTCTTCCGATTCATCTACTGCAATTCTGTCAATTACAATTTCGATATCGTGGGTTTTATAGCGGTCCAATTTCATTCCAACTGTAATATCTTTTACTTCGCCATTAACTCGAACTTTTAAAAATCCTTGCTTAGCAATTTGTTGAAATAATTCTGCATAATGTCCTTTTCGTGCACGTATAACTGGTGCCAAAACATTAATTCTTTGACCAATGAAATTATGGATGATCAAATTTTTAATTTGATCATCATTGTATGAAACCATTTTTTCGCCTGTGTTGTAGCTGTATGCATCGCCAGCACGTGCAAAAAGTAAACGCAAGAAATCGTAAATTTCTGTAATGGTTCCAACAGTTGATCTTGGACTTTTTGAAGTTGTTTTTTGTTCAATCGCAATTACTGGCGACAAGCCATCTATCTTGTCTACATCTGGTCTTTCCAGACCGCCTAAAAATTGTCTAGCGTAGGCTGAAAAAGTTTCAATATATCTCCGTTGACCTTCAGCATATATGGTGTCAAAAGCCAAAGATGATTTTCCAGATCCCGAAAGTCCAGTAATTACAACCAATTTTTCGCGAGGAATTGAAATGTCTATGTTTTTAAGGTTGTGAACCCGTGCGCCTTGAACCTCTATATTATTGTCTGAATCTAGCATAAAAAATTAAAAAGCAAATATAAGATTTTTGACTTGAAAATGCTATTACATTTGTACCAAGAATTGAAATAAAAACTGTTTAGATTTTTCGTAATCACTAATCATAACTTGAAATAATCTATGTAGGTATTCAAATCTTTGTCGCCACGACCAGATAGATTGATGACTACAATATCATTTGGTTTAAATTTTTTGACATCTAGTATTGCAAAGGCATTAGCGGTTTCGATGGCTGGAATTATGCCTTCTGTTTTCGAGAGTTTGATGCCCCAATTCATGGCATCTTCGTCGGTAATGGCAATAAATTCTGCTGGTTTGGTCTCGAATAAATGCGCGTGCATTGGTCCAACGCCAGGATAATCTAGTCCTGCGGAAATAGAATAGGGTTCGGTAATTTGACCATCAGGTGATTGCATTAACAATGTTTTTGCGCCGTGAATTAATCCGATGTTCCCCAATGCAGAAGTTGCTGCACTTTCGCCAGTATCGATGCCTTTTCCTGCAGCTTCGACTGACATAATATTTACTTCTGGATGATGAAGAAAATGATAGAAAGTTCCAGCAGCGTTGCTTCCGCCACCAACACAAGCAATAACATAATCTGGGTTTTCTCGTCCTTCTTTTTCTAGTAATTGTGACTTTATTTCTGCAGAAATCACAGACTGAAAACGGGCTACCATATCAGGATACGGGTGTGGACCAACCACCGAACCAATGATATAATAGGTGTTTTCTGGGTTGTTTATCCAATCTCTAATGGCTTCGTTTGTGGCGTCTTTGAGGGTTTTTGAGCCTGATGTTGCTGGTCGAACTTCGGCACCAAGCATCTTCATTCGGGCGACGTTGGGTGCTTGGCGTTTGATATCGACTTCGCCCATATAAACAATGCACTCTAACCCCATTAAGGCACAGACTGTTGCAGTGGCTACGCCGTGTTGTCCTGCTCCAGTTTCGGCGATGATTCTGGTTTTTCCGAGGCGTTTTGCTACTAGAATTTGTCCAATGGTATTATTGACTTTGTGCGCACCCGTGTGACACAAATCTTCACGTTTGAGATAAACTTTGGTGTTATATTCTTTTGATAATCGTTCGGCAAAATAGAGTGGAGTAGGGCGGCCTACATAGTCTTTTAGCAAATAATCGAATTCTTTTTGAAACGATGGTGCGGCAGTGATTTTTAGATAATTTTGTCTTAATTCTTCTACATTTGGGTACAGCATTTCGGGTATGTATGCGCCGCCAAAATTGCCTTAGAATCCTTTTTCGTTAACGTTATAAGTCATTAGTTTAGAGTTTAAAGTTTCAATTTGTGTTGAAACGTTTTTAATAAATTTGTGTTTTTTAATCCAGCTTCAATTTCGAATTTACTGTTTATATCAATTGCGAATATTGGTAAGTTCAGCGTTTTTATGCTTTCAATTTTTTCGATTCCGATGCCGCCTGAAAGGAATAATGGTTTATTAGATTTATATTTTTCGAGAATTTGCCAGTTAAAAGTGATTCCGTTGCCACCATGTAATTTTCCTTTGGTATCAAAAAGGAAATAATCGCAAACTTGTTCAAATGGTTCTAATTCATGGAAGTCAAAATCATCATCAACTGAAAAGACTTTAATGATTTCTACTTTTTCTTTTCTAAAACTATGACAAAATTCTGGACTTTCGTTTCCGTGAAGTTGAATTAAATCTAAATTGTGTTTTTTGATTGCTGTAAGTATTTGATCAAAAGTTGCATTAACAAAAACGCCTACTTTTTTGATTGAAGTTCGAATTGCTGGGATTTCACCATCAAAATATCGTGCTGATTTTTTGTAAAAAATAAAACCCAAATAGTCACGAAGTAAGTGACTTACGGCCAGAATATTTTCGGGATATTTCATACCGCAGATTTTTATTTTCATTTTAAATTATTTATAAATTCAGTCGCAGCTAATCCTGGATTATCGGTTTTCATAAAGTTTTCACCTATCAAAAATCCTTGATAGCCATAAGGTTTTAGTTCGTGAATTGCTTCGATTGATGAAATTCCGCTTTCGGAAACTTTTACAAATTCATTTGGAATTTCACTGGCTAATTGCTTGCTGAAATCTAAACTTACTTCGAATGTTTTTAGGTTTCTGTTGTTTACGCCAATCATATCAAGGCTTGGCATAATTGATTTTTGTAATTCTTCGAGATTATGAACTTCCAGTAAAACCTCGAGATTTAATGCTTTTGAAAATTCAGATAATTGTTTGATTTCGGTGCGTGTCAAAAACGCAGCAATTAGCAAAATCAAATCAGCTCCATGTGCTTTTGCCTCTAGAATTTGGTATTCATCAACTATAAACTCTTTTCGTAATAACGGAACAGTTACGCTTGCTCTTGCCAAAAGTAGATCATCCAAAGAGCCACCAAAATACTTGCCATCGGTAAGAACCGAAATGCCAGAAACGCCGGCGTTTTGATAACTTTTTACCACTTCATCCACTGAAAATGAGCTGTTTATGTTTGGTTTTGATGGTGAACGTCGCTTGTGTTCTGCAATAATTCCAGAATTGCTAGTCCTTAAATGATTTGATAATGAGATTGTTTTTCTTTCAAACAAAACCAAATTTTCTAATTGTGAGATTGGGATTATTGATTTTTTGAGAATAATTTCCCGTTTTTTATCGCGTATTATTTTGTCGAGTATGTTCATTTTATAATTTAAAGATTGAAAAATTCATAAAATCTTTGAATATCTAAGCACTTAAATCTTTCAATTTTTTGAATGATTCTTGTCCTTTTCAGGACGTTAAACTTTCTTTTGCGAGTTCAAAACCTTGTTTGATATTCAAATTATTTACAGTGGCAATTGCCATTCGTTCATTGGCACAAACTACATTATTTTGCGCTTCCGTGCCTTTTCCTGACAAAATATTAATAAATATTTGAGCCGATCCTTCAATGGTTTTTCCGCCTTGAATGTCTATTTGATTTAGTTTTTGTAATCCAAAATCTTCGGCTGAAAACATGGTTTCTTTGGTTTTAGAAATTGATTTTGTATTTCCAGTCAATGAAATTTCGTCGTAACCATCGAGACTGTGCAAAATATTGAAATTAGTATTGGTGTTTTGATACAAATACGCATACATTCTTGCCAGTTCGAGATTGAAAACGCCAACCAATTGATTTTTTGGAAAACTCGGATTTACCATTGGTCCTAAAATATTAAAGAAGGTTTTCACGCCCAATTCTTTGCGGATCGGTGCCACATTTTTCATTGCTGGATGAAATAGGGGAGCATGCAAAATGCAAATTCCTGCTTTATCAATGCATTTTTCCAGAAAACTTGGGTCATTACTAAATTTTATACCTAAATTTTCCATCACATTGCTAGATCCTGAGATAGACGAAACGCCGTAATTGCCGTGCTTTGCAACTTTTATTCCTGCTCCCGCCGTTACAAATGACGCCAATGTTGAGATGTTAAAAGTATCTTTTCCGTCGCCACCTGTTCCGCACAAATCAATGGTATTATAGGCTGATAGATCAATTTAAATACACAAATCCAATAATGCCTCTCTAAAACCTGAGAGCTCTTCGACATTGATGTTTCGCATCATGTAGACAGTCAAAAAGCTTGATATTTGGCTGTGGTTGTAACTGCCATTTGAAATATTGACTAATACGTTTTTGGCTTCATCTTTGGATAAAGTTTCGTGGTTGAATAGTCGATTTAATATATTTTTCATAATCCTTCCCCAACCCCTCTGAACGAGGGGAGTGCCTATTGGTGCTAATAGGTTTTATAAATATTTTTTTATCAGTTTGTTGCTAAAACTATTCCTTTGTTGGGCTTGGTGAGGCTACCCAATTTTCTAAAATTTTCTTTCCGTTTGGCGTTAAAACACTTTCTGGATGAAATTGCACGCCGCGAACATCAAATTTGCTGTGTTTCAGAGACATTATTTGTTCGTTTTCGTCGATTGATGTGACTATTAAATCGTTCGGAAAATTTTCATTTGAAACGGCCCAAGAATGGTAACGTCCAACCTCAAATTCTAATGGTAAATCTTTGAATAGGACATCATCATTGTTTGTGATTTTTATTTTTGACCCAACACCGTGATATACTTTTTCGAGATTGGTTAGCGTTCCTCCAAAAACTTCTCCGATGGCTTGTTGCCCTAAGCAAACGCCTAGAATGCTTTTTGATGCTGCATAGGTTTTGATAACTTCTTTTAATAATCCTGCGTCGTCGGGAATTCCTGGCCCTGGTGAGAGTAGAATTTTATCGAATTGTTGCAACTCGTCAATATCAAACTCATCGTTTCGAAAAACGGTTACTTGGCAATTCAAATCTTCGAGATAATGCACGAGATTGTAGGTAAAACTATCGTAATTGTCTATTACTACTATTTTTTTCATGTTATTTTTTTCAAGATTAAAGTATTGAAAGATTTAATAATTTTTCAATCTTTATATTTTTTTATTATTAAATTTTCTCTGCTATTTCCAATGCTTTATTCAAAGCAGCTAATTTGTTATAAACTTCTTGTAGTTCGTCGTCTTCTGTGGACGAATTTACAATTCCCGCTCCAGCTTGATAGTGCAATTGATGGTTTTTACTCAAAAAAGTTCTAATCATAATTGCATGATTGAAATTGTCTTCAAAATCCATAAAACCAATAGCGCCACCATAAAAATCACGGTTTGTTTTTTCGTATTTTTCAATAAGTTGCATGGCTTTGTGTTTTGGTGCTCCAGAAAGTGTTCCTGACGGAAAAGTATCTGCTACGACCTGCATTGTTGTTGCATTTTCGTACAATGTAGCTGTTACTTTTGACTCTAAATGAATAACATGCGAAAAAAATTGAACTTCGCAATACTTTTCGACTTGAACTTGGTTTCCATGACGGCTCAAATCGTTTCTTGCTAAATCAACCAGCATTACGTGTTCAGAATTTTCTTTGGGATCATCCTGTAATTTTTTGGCTAGAACGGCATCTTGTTCATCGTTTCCTGTTCTCTTGAAAGTTCCAGCAATTGGGTGAATTTCGGCTTTTCTATTCTTAACGACTATCTGTGCCTCCGGGGCTGAACCCATTATTTTGAAATTCCCATAATCAAAAAAGAATAAATATGGGCTTGGGTTAATGCTTCGCAATGCTCTGTAGACATTAAATTCATCACCTTTGAAATTTTGGGTAAATCGTCGTGAAAGTACCAATTGAAAAATATCACCGCGCTGACAATGCTTTTTGGCTAGCGCTACATTTGCTTTAAATTCAGCGTCAGAAAGGTTGGATGTGGACGCTCCCTGGTTTGAAAAGTTGTATGATGTGAAATTTCGCGACTGCAATAACTGCTCAATTTCTTGAATATTATTTTCGTTAGTAGTTGAATGACAAAAAATAAATACCTCATTTTTGAAATGATTTTTGGCAATAATATTTTGATAAATAGCATTACAAACTTCTGGAATTTCCAGATTATTTTCTTTTTTTGCAATTTCTATTTTTTCAAAATAACGAACTGCGTCATACGAAATGTAACCAAACAAACCATTGTTGATGAACTTGAAATCGTTTTTTTGAGATTCGAATTGCGAGGCAAAATTTTGAATTAATTCTGGTACATTGTTTGATTTTGCAATCTCAAATATTGTTGATTTTCCATCAGGAAAATGTTGCGTTACAATTTCGTTTTCGATTTTGATGCTTGCAATTGGATTGCAACATATGTATGAGAAACTATTGTCGTTGCCGCGATAATCTGAACTTTCAAGCAAAAGACTGTTAGGGAATTTGTCTCGAATTTTCAAATAAACACTAACGGGTGTTATAGTGTCGGCTAGAATTTGTTTGTGAAAGGTATTTAATTTGTATGGTTTCATTTTGATTTTTCATTATAAAAAAAGGGCTTGTCGTGATTGACAAGCCCTTTTTGATATTTTTTTGTTTAAAATATACTTATAAGTAGACTACTTCACGACGTTTGACGTAAATTGTTCCACCAACATGCATTATTCAAAGTTATTTTCATGATGTAAAAATAGTAAAATATATTGAAAAAAAAAATATTGTTTGATTTATTTTGAAAAAGCAAAAGTAGAATTGTTTTTTATTCTAAAGTCTGCATTTTTTTTGGTGTTGTTTTCAAAAAATAAGGCATCACATTTTGCAGTATCAAATTTATTTTTTGAGACTAATATTGAAACTTCTTCCTTAACCTCTTCATTATCATTAATAGTGATTTCATCATTTTCGTTGATAATGAATTTTTTACAGTCAGAAAACAAATTATTATCTAAAATTAAATTTTCAAGATTTGATTTTGTTTTTAATTTATTTTCTCCAACTAAAACTACAGATTTAAAACCACAAACAACACTTTTCTCTAATTTAAAAATGCTATTGTCTCTAATAAATATAGCTTCACGGACTAGATTTTCATTGTTTTCTTCGTTGTTTACCGCAGTAAAATTGATAGCTGTAACATTGGTCATTTTTTTTGTAAAATCCATATTTTCTATCTTATCATAAGAGTCAATTTCAAAACATCTAGATTTTCCAATGTCAGAAAAATAAGGATATCGTATGGCTAAAGAATTATTTACTACACATTGCGTACCTTGTGTATAATCAAAATCATCATCAGTTGCTTTGTATGAAACTAAATTTTTTAAGTTGAAGGTTCCTCCACGACATTCAAAAGAATCATCATTAGAGTAGCTAACTTGAATATATTCTAGAATTGTTTTATTGCCTATTCCTGCAAGTGTTAATCCGTTGTATTGGCTTTCTTTATTTAATTTTTTTCCTGCATATTCTATTCTAACATATTTAATTATACCAGAATCGCTGCTTTCGTTTTCACCACCATATTCTGAATACTTGTTGTCAACATTTGTATTTATTTTTGATTTTCCACCGAATTTATTTATTGGAGCATCTCCCAAAATAATAAGGCCACCCCAATCTCCTGATTTTCTATTTTGAATTTCTTTATCAGAAGTAAAAATAATTGGATCAGTTGCTAAACCATTTGCAATTATTTTGGAACCTTTTGTAACAATTAATGTACCACAAGATTCAAAATCTCCTTTTATAATTGTTCCTGGCTCAATTGTTAAAATCGCATTATTTGTAACATAAACATTACCTGTTAATAGGTAGGTATTTTTTTTTGTTAAGGTTTTATTTTTGTTTATCTGACCATTTAAAATTTCATCGGGAGCGGGATAGTTTCTATCATTTGGCTTGAAGTTAGTCCAATTTTCTAGCCAGTTTTCAGTTCCGATAATTCCTTTTTGCTCTTGGGAAAAGGAAACGATTGGAATCAATATGGTTAATAAAAAAATTATTTTAGATTTCATTTTTTATCATTTTATAAAATACACATACAAAGCTCGTGATTTTTTAAATTTAAAATCTAAAGATTAATATTTGAAAATTACAAAATCGGCTGTAATGCTTATAAAGTAGATTAAATGTAAAATTTTTTAAAATTATTAGCATATTAATCTATAAGCCAAAAGCAAAATTTATGTTTTGTTTTAATCTGAAATCTGGATTTGTTTTAGGGTTGTATTGATTAAATAATTCAATGTTTTTTATTTTTATTGTTTTATTATTTTTCATAATTGCTTCAAATTCGGGAATTGAAATATTATTTTCATTTAAAATATTATTTTTGCAATCGGCAATATAATTATTTTTCAATTCTAAATTTTCATATTTTTTATTTTGAGTACCTTCGTTAATGACAATTGCTGCATTGAAACCGCAAATTACGCCATCAATAAAACTAAAAAAGCTATTGTCTTTAATGAAAATTGCTTCACGTACCAAATTTTGGTCGTTTTCTTCATTGTTAACAAGTGTAATGTTTGTTGCAGTTATTTTTGTGAATTTTTTAGTAAAATCCATGTTTTCTATTTTATCGTAGGAGTCAATTTCGAAGCATCTAGATTTATTAATGTCTGAAAAATAAGGGTAACGAATAGCTAATGAGTTATTTATAATACATTGTGTGCCTTGAGTAAAATCAAAATCATCATCGGTTGCTTTATATGAAATTAAATTGTTCAAAATTACATTTCCACCATAACATTCAAATGAATCATCGTTGGAATAACTTATTTGAATAAATTCTAGTTTTGTTTTGTTTCCAACACCAGCTAGTGAAAGGCCGTTTAATTCTCGAGTTGCATTTAACTTTCGTCCACTATACTCTATTCTTATATATTTTAATATTCCGGAATCACTTTTTTCTTGTAAACCGCCGTAACTACCTAAAACTAAATCTAAATTAAAATCTAAATTTGCAGTGTTTCCAAACTTATTTATTGGAGCATTTCCTAGTATAATGATGCCACCCCAGTCTCCAGATTTTCTATTTGAAATTTCTTTGTTAGATGTAAAAACAATAGGATCAGTTTCCACACCATTTGCAATTATTTTTGAATCTTTTGCAATAACTAATGTCCCGCATGATTTAAAATCTCCTCTTATTGTTGTACCTGGTTCAATAGTTAGCACAGCATTATTGGTAACATATACAGTACCTACTAGCAAATATGTATTTTTTTTATATAAAGTTGTATTTTGATTTATTTTCCCCGACAAAATTACGTTAGGAGTTTTATAATCTGTATTTGAAGGTTTAAAGTTTGTCCAGTTTTGCAACCAATTTTCATTACCAAAAATGCCTTTTGTTTCCTGCGAATTGGCGTTTAAAAGGAATAAAAAACTAAAGAGTGTCAATAAAGTTGTTTTCATACATTTTATTTTTTTATAAATTTTGTGCAAAAATAACCGATGGAATACATTTTTTATTGAAATTATGTATTATATAATTATTATTAAATGATGATTTTAGAAGTGATTATAAAACAAAAAAATCCCAAAAATTTATTTTGGGATTTTAAATTAAAACTAAAAAAATGATTAGAATATCAGATTTACTTTCAATTCAAATTCATCGGAAATTAATTTATCTCCCAAGTTTTGAAAGAAGTTTCCTGAATTGTATTTGATTCCATATTTGGTTCTATCAATAATAAGAGTTGTAGTGGCAGATTTTCCTTTTACCAAAATATCAAATTTAACTGGTGCGGTAATATCTTTTATAGTTAAGTCTGCACTAACCGTATAGTTTCCTTTTCCGTTGTCTGATATTAATTTAAAATCAAGTTTAGAAATTGGATATTTTTCTGTTCCAAAAAAATCATCGGCTTTTAAATGTCCGTCCAAATCTTCTTTACCTTGGCCTGCTTTCAAATCGGTTGTGTTGATTGATGTCATGTCAACAGTAAATGTTCCACCTTTTAATTTGTTTTTTTGAAAAATCAAAACGCCACTTTTGATGTTTAATGTTCCAGAATGTTGCCCTTTTAATTTATTTCCAACCCAGTTAATTGTACTTTTAGTAACATCAACTTTTTTGTTTTGTGCATTGGCATTAAAAAATGCGAAAGCTAATACTACGAATAATAATTTTTTAATTGTGTTCATTTTTTTGTTTTAATAATTAGATAGTTATAAATAAATCTTCGTTTGATTTTCTTACTTTTTTATAATTTTGAGTGGCATCATCATCACTTCTATAACCTATAGTTGCTACAACAGCTGCGTTTAAACCAAGCTCGTTCAATCCTAAAATTTCGTTGTATTGCGTGGCATCAAAACCTTCCATTGGGCAAGCATCTATTTTTAATTCTGCGGCTGCATTTAACAAATTGGCTAAAGCCAAATAAGTTTGTTTTTCATTCCAAACTTTCACTTGGTCATTGGTTTTTGCACCTATTGCATTTTTCATAAAGTCTCCGTAACCTGCAACTGATTCTAAAGGAATTTGTCTTGTTTGTGTCATGTTGGTCAAATATTCATCAATGTTTTCCGGAGTTGCATTGGTGTAATTTGCAAATACAATAACTTGAGATGCATCAACAATTTGAGTTTGTCCCCAAGATGCTGGTTTCAATTTTTCTCTGATTTCTGGGTTTTCAACAATCAAAACTTTGTATAATTGAAGTCCGTAGGAAGAACTGCTCAATCTGATTGCTTCTTTTAAAAAATCTAAATCTTTTTCAGAGATTTTTTTAGTATTGTCGAATTTTTTTGTGGCATAACGCCAATTTTGATTTTCAATAAATGTGTTCATATTTGATTATTATTGTTTTATGGTTCTGTATTTTTCTAATAAATTGTTTAAACTTTCAAGTTCTTTTTGGGTTAAATTTTCTGCAAATTTGTTTTCGTGTTGTATGATTATTGGATCTAATTTTTCTAAAACTTTTAATCCTGTTTTAGTAATTAAAATTTCAATTTTTCGCCGGTTTTCTGGACATTCTTGTCTTGTAACCATTTTTTTGATTAACAATTTGTCTATTAATCTTGTTGTGTTACTATTTTTAGAAATCATTCTTTCTTGAATGACACACATATTCGCTGGTTTTCCTTTTTGACCGCGCAATATTCTTAAAACATTATACTGCTCGGCGGACAAATCATAAGTTTTGGTGATTTCTTGAAAAGTATCGGACAAAACGTTTTTTGTAAACGAAATATTCAACAAGACTTTTTTTGCCAAGTTTAAAGGCACTGTTGTTTTTATTTCTGCTTCAATCTCCATGTTTGTAATAACAATATTTGTTAGTACAAATGTAATCCAAATATTATTTGTACATACAAATAAGATGATAAAGTTTTGTTAATAAATTAAATTCTATTTTAGGATATTTTGCGAGAGGGGTTGTAGTGGAGCTCTTTTTAGTTCCGATTTTTTATCGGAACTAAAAAAAGCGGGAGCGAAAGACCCGACCATTTTTCGTTTTTTTCGAAAAATGGTCTCGCCCAAGAAATTATTCTAGTGTAGGATTTTTTTCGGGTTGTCGTTTTAATTTTGCAATTGATGCATCAAGTTCAAAACCTAAAAGTAATATCATGCAATTAATCCACAGGTAAAACATTACTATTAAAAGTGTTCCGATTGAACCGTAGAGTTCATTGTATTTGGAAAATTTGACTACCCAAATTCCAAAAAAATATGATGTAATGATGATTAGAATAGTTGTAAAAATTGTTCCAATTGTAACAAATGCTCTTTTTCGGGTTTGTTTTACGCCGTATTTGAATAAAGTTGCTATTACTAAAATAATCATAAGCAATAAAAATAAGTAGCGACTTGCTTGTATTAATGATATTTTGTCGGAAATATTTTCGGACAAAACGTCTTGAATGATGGTTTTTTGGATGATTACTTCAAATATAATTATTGTCGAAACAGATATTATTAGAATAAATGTAAGTAATAACGACAAGCAAAGTGCCACAAAGTATTGTCTAAAATAAGGTCGTTTGACCACAATATGTTCCGATGTTTCAAATCCCGACATGACCGCATTGACTCCGTTTGTCATTAAAAAAACTGATAATATAAATCCCGATGATAACAAACCTGATTGGCTATTATTCAAAATATCGTTGATAATGTTTTCAATGGCTCCGTAAGTATTTGGCGGGACGGCTTCGGCAACAAATTGTAGAAAATCTTCTTGAAAACCATCAAGTGGAATGAACGGAATGAGGTTTAAAATGAATAATGCAAATGGAAAAAGTGCCATAAAAAAACTCCAAGAAACAGCTGCTGCACGATAACTTAATGCGCCTTTTAAAATTCCAGTAATATAAAAATGTACCAATTCGTAGAGCGATATATTTTCAAGAAACGGAAGTTTTATTGCACTAAAAAAACTTTTGGTTGTTTTTAGAAAAGGAATATTTTCTATTTTCATAGTTAAAATGCTTTTAAACTCAAGTCCATGTTGTATACCGAATGTGTCAATGCGCCTGATGAAATGTAATTTACACCACAATTGGCATATTCTCGAATTGTTTTTTCGTTGATATTGCCTGAAGATTCAGTTAAACATTTGTCTCCTATTAATGCGACCGCGGTTTTAGTATCTTTGAAATTAAAATTGTCTATTAAAATTCTATAAACACCATCGGATTCTAATATTTCTTTAATTTCGTCAAGATTTCTTGCTTCGACAATTATTTTTAAATCAAGATTATTGTCTTTTAAATATTTTTTAGTTTTGGCAATTGCCAATGTTATTCCGCCAGCAAAATCGTTGTGATTGTCTTTGAGCATGATCATATCGTATAAAGCAAAACGATGGTTTTCGCCTCCGCCAATTTTTACAGCCCATTTTTCACAGGCTCTAAAACCTGGTGTTGTTTTGCGTGTATCAAGAATTTTAGTTTTTGTACCATTTAATAATTCCACATAACTATTTGTTTTTGTGGCAATTGCTGACATTCTTTGCATGGAATTCAAAACCAATCGTTCTGCTTTTAAAATTGATTGTGAACTTCCTGAAACATGAAAAACGATGTCGCCATATTTTACATTTTCGCCATCATTAATGAATGTTTCGACTTTTAAATTGCTGTCAACAAATTCGAAAACCATTTTGGCAAATGCAACTCCAGCAATAATTCCGGTATCTTTAACAATTAATTTTGCTTTTCCGGTAGCCGATTTTGGAATACAAGCCAACGAACTGTGGTCGCCATTGCCAACATCTTCTCTGATTGCATTTAAAATAATTAAATTTAATTCGTTTTGAAATTGTGCTTCGGTAATCATGTTTTGTTTTTTATAAAGATGCTAAAATAGTAAAATTGTTTTCTAGTAGAATATTAAAATTTATAATTTTAAAAAAACATTGTAATATTGCTGTTATAATAATTAAAAATTTTAATGAATTTACGTTTTCAAGAATTGGATGCTCTTCGCGGTTTGGCTGCTATTTTAGTCGTGTTTTTTCATTTTACGATGTTTAGACCGCAAGCTGATTTAGGTTTTATTGTTGGTGTAACTGGAGTTGATTTGTTTTTTATAATTAGTGGTTTTGTGATTTTTATGAGTTTAAATGGCATAAAAAAGCCAATTGAATTTGTCATCAATCGATTTACGAGACTTTTTCCAACTTATTGGGCTTGTGCAATGCTAACTTTTGGTTTAAAATTTTTCTTTTTTAATGAATTAGCAATGAGTTTTAAACACTTTTTGGTCAACCTAACAATGTTGCAACATTTTTTTAGAATCGAAGGCGTCGATGGAACCTATTGGACAATGATTATTGAACTATTGTTCTATTTCTTGATGTTTTTTATATTGGTTTTTGATAAACTTAAAAGTACAGTTTTAATTTGTTTTTTTATTTTAATGATGATTGTTTTCAATGACATTATTCTTGAAAAGTATTTTCCTTTTTTCAAAAAAATACATTTCTACATGCCATTAGTTAGTCATTTTCCAATGTTTTTTGCAGGAATATTGTTTTATAAAATCATCAAAATTGATGCTCCAAACAGCAGGTTAATTTTTGTTTACTATGGATTGTTAATTATTTGTTTTTTCGTACAACTTATGCTTTTTTATGATGGTGGTCGCAGTAATGGTTTCATCAACTTTACTACTTATTTATTAATGTTGTTTATTTATTTTTTCATTTTTATATTGTTAGTAAATAAAAAATTAAAATTTTTAGTCAATAAATCAACTCTTTTTTTAGGAAAAATTTCATTTTCTTTATATTTAATTCATCAATTTATTGGTATTTCGATGATTGATTTTTTTATAGATAAAAAGCTTTTTAGTTTTTGGACAGCATTTGCATTAGCTTTATTTGTAGTAGTTTTGCTGGCAACATTAATTACGTTTTTTATTGAAATTCCGGTTTCAAAAAATTGGAATGCCAGATTAAAAACATTTTTTATAAAACAATAAATCTTCTTTAAAGTGAACATTAAACTTATCGCAATAGGAAAAACCGACAATAAAAATTTACAATTTTTAATAGACGAATATGCAAAACGGTTGTCATTTTATATCAAATTCGATTTAGAGATTATTCCTGATATTAAAAATGTAAAAAACCTTTCTGAAAGTCAACAAAAAGAGAAAGAAGGAGAACTTATTTTGTCGAAAATTACACCAACAGATCAATTAATTTTGTTAGACGAAAATGGAAAAACCTTTTCGAGTGTTGGTTTTTCAGAAGAATTACAAAAAAAAATGAATTCTGGAATCAAAACATTGGTTTTTGTAATTGGTGGTCCTTATGGTTTTTCGGATAATGTTTATGCGAAGGCAAATGGTAAAATTTCGCTTTCGCAAATGACTTTTTCGCACCAAATGGTTCGATTATTTTTTATTGAACAACTTTATCGAGGTTTTACAATTTTAAAGAATGAACCTTATCATCATCAATAGAATCTGTGATTTTAAAGGTCTAAATTATTCGTTTTTTCAAATAATTTAATACTCTCAACAGCTTCTTTCACGTCATGAACTCTTAATATTTTTGCACCTTTAGTTAATGCAATTGTGTTTAAAACTGCTGTACCATTCAAAGCATTTTCGGCATTTATAGCCAAAGTTTTATAAATCATTGATTTTCTTGAAATTCCAGAAAGAATAGGCAATTCAAGCATTTGAAAGAGTTCTAGTTTTTGTAGTATTTCGAAATTTTGACCTAATGTTTTTGCAAATCCAAATCCTGGATCTATAATCAAATCATTTATTCCAAGACTTTTTGTGATTGCAACTTTTTCAGAGAAATAATACAACATTTCTTTAATCATATTGTCATAATAAGTCAATGATTGCATTGTTTGTGCATTGCCGCGCATGTGCATCATTATGTATGGAACATTGTATTTGGCTATTACTTCCATCATTTTATCATCAAGATTTCCTGCTGAAATATCATTAATGATTGCTGCTCCGTTTTCGATACAAACTTTGGCAACTTCGCTTCTAAAAGTATCAATTGATATTAAAGTTTCTGGAAATTTATTCAAAATAAGTGCTAGAACTGGTAATATTCTTTTGATTTCCTCTTTCTCTGACACAAATTCTGCACTTGGTTTGCTAGAGTAGGCACCAAGATCAATAAAAGTCGCACCTTCAATAATCATTTTCTCGGCTTGGCTTAGTATTTGATTTTCGTCCTCAAATTTTCCTCCATCATAGAACGAATTTGGAGTAACATTGAGAATCCCCATTACTTTGGGTATCGATAAATCAATTAGTTTGCCTTTGCAGTTCATTTTTCGATTATAGATTTTAAATTTCAGATTTCAGATTAAAAAATTATGCTTATTTTTGAGCAAATTTTTACAAATATAGAAATTAAAATGAAGAATACTTCACAAGAATACGACAAAGTAATTGCAGTTTGCAGTACCTTGTTTACCAATAAAATGAAAGATTATGGTTGTGCGTGGCGGATCTTACGTTTGCCATCATTAACGGATCAAATTTTTATAAAAGCACAGCGAATAAGAAGTTTACAAGAAAATGAGGTTCGAAAAATTGATGAAGACGAATCTGGAGAATTCATTGGAATTATTAATTATTCAATAATGGCATTAATTCAACTCGAATTAGGTGTTGCCATTACACCTGATTTATCTATCGAAAAAGCAGCTCAATTATACGATCAAAAAATTACATTGACCAAAAAATTAATGGAAGATAAAAATCATGATTATGGAGAAGCATGGAGAGAAATGCGAGTTAGTTCTTTGACAGATTTAATTTTGCAAAAATTATTACGTGTAAAACAAATTGAAGATAATAAAGGTAAAACATTGGTTTCTGAAGGGATTGGTGCTAATTATCAAGATATGATTAATTATGCTGTTTTTGCTTTAATCTTAATGGGTTTAAAAATTTAAGTATCATAATTAAAATTGGATTATAATTTAAGTGCGTATTTTGCTTTTCAAAATTTTAATACTAAATAACAACTTATTAACAATTAAAAACAAATCTAACTTTTATATTTGTAAAAAAAAAATGAAAGATTCTAAAAATATAATATCGTGGGTAATTCGAATAATAATTGCCCTTTTATTCATAGTTTCGGCCGTTGCCAAAATGTATCCATCGCCTTATTTTGCGATTTCGACGTTCGAAGTAAAACAACTTTATTCGTTGGGATTTTCTGAGGCAATTTCGCCTTTTTTTTCACGAATTTTAATAGGAATTGAATTAGCTCTAGGATTTTTGATTTTGCAAAAGCATTTTCTGAAAAATTTTATAGTTCCAATTACAATATTACTGCTGGCAGTTTTTGTGGGACATTTGATTTTTGTAACTTTTTTAAGTGGTGGAAATTCAGGAAATTGCGGTTGTTTTGGAGAATTACTACCAATGACTCCAATCGAAGCCATTATCAAAAACATTGTAGCGATTGGTTTAGTAGGATTTTTATATTATTTACTGCCTAAAAACAATCATAAAACCGAAAATTTTTGGATTTTAACAACAGTTTTATTTGCCACAATATTGGTAATTTTTATGTTGGCACCAATTCAACCACCACAATCTGAATATTCAGTTAGTCCTGTTATTGAAAATGAAATCGTTTCAGATTCTGTTTTAACCGAAATTGCACCATTAAAAATTGAAGAAAAAGCAATTAAAACTTCAAAAATTGATTCTTTAAAAAATACAAAAGCGGAAATTAGTCCCGTTACAGCCAAAACAAAATCAGGCTATGAAAAATATTTTTCTGAAATAGATTCGGGCAAAAAGGTTTTATGTTTCTTTGTTCCTGGTTGCGATCACTGTCGCGAAACAGCAAAAGAATTAACTGAATTAAAAAAAAATAATCCAGAATTTCCAGAAATTTCTATAATTTTTATGGACGAAGAAGCCAATCTGATCCCTGATTTTTTCAAGTTTGCTGGATTAAATTATCCATATAAAGTTATAGGGATAATTGATTTTTGGAAGATTTTAGGAACCGGAAAAGATGTTCCAGGGGTGAAATTATTGCAAGATGGAAAAGAAATAAAATATTATTTCGGTACAACTGACAATAAATTCAATAAAGACGAATTTTCAAAATTGATTAAGTAAAAAAGTTTTTTATCTAAGTCAAAGTTTTCAGCCGAAAAATCTCTAAATTTGTATAATCACTCATAAATATAAAATAATGAAAAAAATAATTTTAATTTTTCTAGCAATGATTGTTATTTCTTGCAGCTCTTCAAAATCTGAATTTACTCAAATCGCAAAAACTTCGAAGCTCGTTTCAATTGATGGAAGCGAAATTGCATTTGAAAATATTTTAAAAAAGCATGAAGGAAAAACTATTTTGATAGAAGTTTGGGCAGCTTGGTGCAGTGATTGTGTTAAAAACATGCCGAAAATAAAAGCGATTCAGACCAAAAACCCAAATGTTGATTATGTTTTTTTATCAGCAGATAAAACTCCAGAAAGTTGGAAAGCTGGAATAGAAAAATATAAGATTGTTGGCGAAAATTATTTAATTTCAGATGGGATGCAAGGCGTTTTTGGAAATGCAATCAACCTAGATTGGATTCCGAGATACATTATTATTGACAAAACAGGAAAAATAATAATTTATAAAGCTATAGAAACTGATTTTGATAAAGTAAATGAAACCTTGAAATCTTTAGAATGATAATTTAAAGTTTACTTACAACTAATTTTTAACGTTAGATTTTGAAATAATAATCTGAGATGCAAAATTAAAATAAATCAAAATGAGAAAAAAAATTGTTGCAGGAAACTGGAAAATGAATAAAAATTCAGAAGAAACTGAAGATTTAATAAACGAATTAATTGCTAAAATTCCAACAGATAGCGCTGTGGAAGTATTTATTGCTCCAACTTTCGTTAATTTGGCTTCGGCTGTTGACCATTTAGAATTTATAAATATTGGTGTTGCTGCACAAAACATGCATGCATCTGAAAACGGAGCTTTTACTGGCGAAATTTCTGCTGATATGCTCAAAAGCATTGGTGTAAACACAGTAATTTTAGGTCATTCTGAACGTCGTGCAATATTTCATGAAACCGATGCAATGATTTCGTTTAAGGTTGACACAGCTTTGCGTCACGAAATGAAAGTTATTTTTTGTTTTGGAGAAGAATTAAAAGACCGTCAAGACAAACAACATTTTAATGTAGTTGAAAATCAATTGCGTGACGGATTGTTTCAAATAGAAAAATCGGCTTGGGAAAACGTAATCTTGGCCTATGAACCAGTTTGGGCAATTGGAACAGGTGAAACTGCAAGTCCGGAACAAGCGCAAGAAATGCACGAGTTTATTAGAGAAACTGTCAGAAAAACTTTTGGAAGCGATGTTGCTGAAAATGTATCTATTCTTTATGGTGGAAGCGTTAAACCTGACAATGCCAAAGAAATTTTTTCTAAACCAGATGTTGATGGCGGATTAATTGGTGGGGCAGCTTTAAAATCTGACGATTTTGTGGCAATCGTTTTGGCTGCTGAATATTAAAAAAAGCAAGATTTAATTTAATTGTAATAATAATAAAATTTATTACGAGATATTGTAGCTATTCCGCTATAAAATTCTAGTTGTTCTATTGGTTGACCTTCTGAATCATATATAAATTTACATTAGCAGTTTCAGAGGAATTTGTTACATTGTTTACTTTCTCAATTGGAGGTGTATTTTACCTGTAATTTCATTTTTAGAACAAGAAATTGCTACTAAAATCAAAATAAAGTTTAAAGCATAGATTTTTTTCATTTTTTTTCTTTTTTAAATAGGTTCAGATTTAACAATAAATTTTGGAATTTATAAAATAATCTTTAACTAAAAAAAATCTAATTCGAAAACTGCTGTAATAATTGGCATAAATCTCCTTTGACGGAATTTCGCTGCTCTTTACTTTGGATTTTTCGACATTAAAAACTGCCGAAATATTCTTTATGACTTCAGCTTTTCAAATCGACATTTGATTGGGTAAAAGTTCATATTTCTAGACTAATACCTCTTTGGTTTTTTTTCTTTAAAAGTCTCTAAAACAACTTTTGCCATAAATTCTTTACTAAATAATCGTCTATGTCTTAACATAATTTTGTTAAATTAGGTTATTATTTGCTATCTTAAATTATGTGAAAGTTTTGTTTGGTTTTTTTTTTGGGGTGCAGCATAGTTTAAATTTTAATCAATTTTATAATTAATATTAACATGATGTTATGTGAATATTTATTTTGTTTTAAAAGTATGCAAAACGAATTATTTCTTTAAAATTTGATGTCATTTTATTAACCAATTTCAATAGACCTGTGATTTATTTTTACAAAAATTAAATTTATATGAAAAACAAATACAATTTTAGTTTATTAATGCTTGCATTATTTACTTTTTCAGGTTCGGTATTTTCTCAAACTTTATTGAATTATTGGAATTTTAATAACGGAGCTACAGTAGCAACAGTTACAACTCCAACTACATCTGGAGTAGCTGGAGCTTCTTTGGCGGCGGACGCTGGAGGTACAAGTTTTATTGAATCTCCTGCGACAGGACAAAATTTTGATATTCAAAACTTAAATACAAGAAATTCAGATGTTGCAGGAACACATTTACGATTCAACAATCCAATTGGTGGAACGCTAGAATTTTCTTTGCCAACAACTGGTTTTCAAGATATTATCATAAAATTTGCAACAAGACGTTCGGGTTCAGGCGCAGGCTCTCAAATATGGTCTTATTCAATAGATGGAACTAATTTTATGGCTTTTGTAACCAATTCGATAACCGAAGTACCAACTTTATCAACATTAAATTTTACTTCAATTCTTGGAGCAAATGATAATCCGAATTTTAAACTTAGAGTTTCTTTTGCTCAAGGCGGCGGCGGAACGGCGGGAAATAATAGATTTGATAATTTCACGACCGAAGGCAATTCTATTGGTGGTGTTGATATTACTGCTCCAAATGTTGTATTGGTGCCAACCAACGGTGCGGCCAACGTCAATGCTAGTAGTAATTTTTCTTTGACTTTAAATGAGCCGATACGTTTAATTAATGATACAGCCGTTGATAATAATAATGTTGCTGGACTTGTGGAATTAAGATTAAACGACGAAACGGGAACAACAATTCCATTTGATGCAACAATTTCAGGAAATATTATTACAGTTGATCCAATAAACGCTTTAATTCCAAATCAAAACTATTTTCTGGCTTTAAAACCAAAAACGGTCGAAGATGAAAATAACAATGTTATTACAATCAATTATAGTTCAATTTTTACGACGGGAAGTCCAACTGTATCGATGGTTTCAAATTTTATTACTGTAAACGAAAATCAAGGAATTTTAAATTTTGTTTTAAATGTTTCAAGTCCAGCAACTAGTTCTGTTGATTTGGTTCTGAAACCTGCCAGTTTCAATACAGCTTCAAATTCAGATTTTACATTTGCTACGCAAACAATCAATTTCACGGCAAATAGTCCTGCAACTGTAACTATTCAAATTCCAATTATTGACGATTCAATATTAGAACAACAAGCAGAATATTTTGTGGTTGCTCTAGAAAACGCAAATGGAATTTCAGTTTCGGGCACAAACACAGCAACAATTTATATTAAAGATAATGATAGATTGGCGAAAATTCCGACAGAACAAATTAAACTGAATTATGTAGGAAGTTTTGACCCATCGGGAGCCAATACAAGTACTTGCGAGATTGTAGTTCATGACCCAATATCTCAAAAAATATTTACAACAAGTGCTGTCGCAGGTTTTTTAGATATTATAGATTTCAGTAATCCATTGGTTCCAACTGTTGTTAATTCAATAAGTATGATTCCCTACGGTGGTATTACATCTGTTGCTGTAAAAAACGGAATTGTAGCCGTTGCTTCGCCAAATGCCGACGAACAATTAAATGGTTCTGTAGTGTTTTTTAATACCTCGGGACAATTTCAAAAACAAGTAACAGTAGGTGCTTTGCCAGATATGATTACTTTTTCACCAGACGGTAATAAAGTGTTAACTGCCAATGAAGGTCAGCCAAATTTAGCTTACACGATTGACCCTGAAGGATCTGTAAGTATAATTGATGTTTCTGTAGGAATATCTAATTTGACTCAAGCTAATGTTACCACACTTTTGTTTGATGGATATAATGCCAATGAAGCAGCAATCGTTGCATCTGGGGTTAGAAAAGTAAAATCAACTAGCACATTATCGCAGGATTTAGAACCAGAATACATAACAATTACTCCAGATAGTCAAAAAGCTTGGATTGTTGCACAAGAAAATAACGCAATAATCGAATTAAATTTGACCAGTAATACTCTCGGAAGTATATGGGCTTTGGGCACAAAAGACATCAGTTTGTTTGGAAATGGTATGGATATATCGGATAATAATGGACAAGTTTTGATAGCCAATTGGCCACTAAAAGCATTATTTCATCCTGACGGAATCGTGAATTTTGCTGTAAATGGTGTCAATTATTTAGCGACAGCAAATGAAGGCGATGAACGAGATATATCAGGTTTTTCAGAAAGAACAACGGTAGGAAATTCAGGATATATTCTTGACCCAGCTATTTTTCCGAATGCATCTGTACTAAAACAAACATATAATATGGGACGTTTTAGAGTTTCAAATGCTATCGGAAATACTGATGCAGATTCACAATTTGAAGAAATTAAATGTCTAGGATCAAGATCATTCTCAATATTTAACGCGGATACTAAACAAATAGTTTTTGATTCAGGCGATGATTTTGAAATGTACACCGCTAAAAATTTCTCAACGATATTTAATGCCAATCATGAAAATAATACACCAAAAGGTAGAAGTGCAGCGAAAGGTCCTGAGCCAGAAGGCATCACCACAGCGGCGATTGCTGGACGATTATTTGCTTTTATTTCGCTAGAAAGAATTGGTGGCGTAATGGTTTATGATATTACAGACCCAAATAATGTAACATTTGTAGACTATAAAAACAGTCGAAGTACTTCCGCTTATGCTGGCGATCAAGGGCCGGAAGGAATTACTTATATTCCGGCCAGCCAAAGTCCAACTAATAAAGCTTATATATTAGTAGCCAATGAAATAAGCGGTACAATAACAACATTTGAAATTGATACAACTTTGTTAACTGCTGTAACTTTTGAAAATGAGATTGCTACTTTTAATATTTTTCCAAATCCATCAGAAAAGGGAATTATTTATTTTAATAGAATTGCCAATATTGAATTATTCGATGTTTCAGGTAAACTATTATTGTCTCAAAAAGACGCTTTGGTAATTGACACTACTCATTTTCAATCAGGAATTTATTTATTAAAAACCGATCAAGGATTGATTAAAAAAATCGTTATAAAATAAATTTTAACATTTTTTGTAATAAAAAGACCTGTCAATTAAATGGTAGGTTTTTTTGTTTTTAATAAGATAAATTTTTACCTATATTCCTTATATTTGCAAAAAAATAATCAATGTCAAATATATATTTAGGATATCATTTCGCAGTTGAACCAAAAGAATTGGGTTCAGAAATATTGGTTGCTGAACTAGGTGAATTGCCATTCGAGAGCTTTGTAGAAAGTGAATTTGGTGTAACAGCGTATATTCAAAAGCATTTGTGGAACGAAAATATTCTAGATGATTTGTTTATTTTAAATTCACCACAATTCATCATTTCTTACAAAATTGAAGAAATAGACCAAGTAAATTGGAACAAAGAATGGGAAAAAAATTTCGATCCAATTGATGTGAATGGAAATTGTCATGTTCGCGCACCTTTTCATCCAAAAACAGATGCCGAATTTGATATTGTTATCGAGCCAAAAATGAGTTTTGGTACAGGGCATCACGAAACAACACACATGATGATTCAGCATTTGTTAGAGACTGATGTTGCAGGAATGAAAACTCTTGATATGGGTTGTGGGACCGCAATTTTGGCAATTTTGGCCGAAATGAAAGGAGCAAAACCAATAGATGCGATTGATATTGACAATTGGTGTTATTTGAACTCAATTGAGAATGCTGAACGAAATAGTTGCTCTCAAATAACGGTTTATGAAGGAGATGCGGAATTATTAAAAGATAAAAAATATGATTTAATTATTGCTAATATCAACAGAAATATTTTATTAAACGATATGCAAGCTTATGTAGATTGTTTGACTCCAAACGGAACAATTTTATTTAGTGGTTTTTATGAAGAAGATATTCCGTTTATTGATGCTTCTTGTGTTGAGAAAAAATTAACTTTTGTTAAAAAATTAGAAAGAAACAATTGGGTTTCATTAAAATATAAAAAATAATGCTTTGTGCAACTGTTTGATAATAGGATCACTTAAAACAGTAATGAATAATTAAATTACAACTCATGATAACAGAAATTGATTATTTAGAAGAAATTCAAATTCAAGAAGAAAACGATTTAAATAATGAAATTGTGCTTTTTAACGATGATGTCAATTCTTTTGACCACGTTATTGAAACACTAATTATAGTTTGCCAACACACTGCTGAACAAGCCGAACAATGTGCAATTTTGGTGCATTATAAAGGCAAATGCACTGTCAAAACTGGAAGTTTAAAAGAACTAAATCCCCAATGTTCATTGCTTTTGGAAGCGGGTTTAAGTGCCGAAATTGTTTAGATTTTTATTTATTGAGTGTTGTTGTTAAGAGTTTTTTAAAATTAATATTTTTGTTCTTGTACAATAAAAGATACAAAAATTATATTTTTGACATATATTAATGTGGTAAATTATCTTTAAAAACCCCATAGATAAATGTACCTAGTAGTGCACCAAATAATACTAAGATAACTGGAAAAAACCCTGCACCAATCAAAATAAATATTGGACCTGGACAACACCCAACTAATGCCCAACCAAATCCAAATATTAACCCACCGATCCAGTACCTAAAAGTTCCTTTTTCTTTGTCAGCAACTTTAATTATTTGACCATCAGTTGCTTTTACTTGATATTTTTTGAATAACTGAATGCCAATTGTGCCCGTAATTATTGCAGTCATGATAATGCCAAACATATGAAAAGATTGAAACTCAAACATTTCATAAATCCGGTACCAAGAGACTGCTTCTGATTTGGTGAGTACAATTCCGAAAACAAAACCTACGATTAAATATTTTAAATAATTCATTATGAAAAAATTAAGGGTAAAACAAAATGTGCCATAATCAATCCGCCGATAAAAAAACCTAGTACAGCTTTTAACGATTGTCGTTGAAAATTACTCAAGCCCGAAATAGCGTGACCAGAAGTACAACCACCGGCATAACGAGAGCCAAAACCAATTAAAAAACCACCAATTACAAGTATTGAAATCATTTTTGGTGATTTCAAGGCCTCGATTCCAAACAATTTGTTGGGTAGTAATTTACCGTTTGGCAAGTCTATGTTCATTTTTATCAAATCAATTTTGGTTCTATTGTCAATATTTACATTACTTGGATCGCTCATATAGTGAACCGCTACGAAGCCACCAATCATGGCTCCTAATAAAACTACCAAATTCCAACGTTGTGATTTCCAGTCGAATTTAAAAAAATCTCCACACTTATCTGCTCCTGCAATGGTACAAAGCGAACGAAGATTGGACGACATTCCGAAAACTTTTCCGAAATAATTCAAGGTTAGCATAATTATTGCAATCGTGAAACCAGAAATTGACCAATGCCACGTTTTAAAAATAAAATCCATAGTTTATAATTTTAAACAAAAATAGTATTTCAATTTCATAAATTTCAAACTTTTACTTAATTATATTTGCAAATAAAAATTTAAAATGAAAAATTTCAAAAAACTGATATTAATTCTACCTTTCTTGCTATTTTCTTCCTGTGTAAGTACAAAATCTACTTTAAAAAATGTAGATAGCAATGCTCCAATTCCAAAATTATCAAATAATAATAATTTTGTATTATCAAAAATAAGTGATGATTCCAGATATGGTTTCGACAGAGATTACCCAGTAAATGTCTTTTATATCAGCACAATTAACGAAGAACTTAATTGTATTCGATTTTTAAATGCACTTGCTGGTCCAAAGGGGGAAGAAGTTAGTTTTACTAAAACCGGAATTTGTTGTCCTTTTCCGAGCAATAATACCAGCACTGGTGCGGGTTTTTTAGCTGTTTATGAAATAAATTATAATGGATTAATAAGCCCGAAAACAATTTATATAAACATTTACGAAAAAGGAATATTAATGGCTCCAATAGGTTTTGGAATCAAAAAATAAATTTTTAAAGTCTAAAAATTCCGCCAAAAGCAATTGTTCGCTCCAAAAACAATATTTCTTGTGTTGCTTTATCAGTCGTTTCGTAAGTGGTTCGAATATTATTCATATTCAAAAAACCAGCTTTTAATTCAGTTTGAACAAAAAAGTATTTAAAAAATGTAAAATTTAGCCCCACCTTACCTGAAATACCAAAACCAGCAACGTTATAATTGTCATGTCTTGTTTTTCCTAACAAACTCGAGTCAGTTCTCGGATAAATGAAACCAAAACCCAAACCTTCGGTCAAGTTTATTTGAACTTTGTCTGTATTTGGCAGCTTAAATATTTTAGAAATATCATCAAATCTCGAAATTTCTGCATGTACATAATTCAATCCATCGGTATGTTCTAATTTCAAAAAATCATCAGTTAAAACCGTAGCCGTATTATTGTAATTGCCATTAAATTGAGAACCAACTTCATTATTTGGCAAGTTTATAGAACCATTTACATTTACAGTCTGGTTTTGTCGAACCACATATTTCATATGATCAACACCAATAGAAACATTGTATTTATCAGTTATAAAATAACCAATTCGTGCATTTGTTTGCGGTATTGTCATTTTTGAAGGATTGATATAATCTATATGCCAACCTTTTGGTCTGTCATCAGCCACAGCATCTTGAACCTCAAAGTTATACCCATTTCCAGTAAATTGAATATCAGATTTGGCATAATCGGCTCTATTTCCTCCCCAAAAAAAGAACCATTTTCCCTTGTTATGTGCAGTATATTTTGCATCAATTAAATCCTGAGAAACAGCATTTCCAAAATTTAAAACCAATATAAAAATTATTATTTGTTTCATTTTTAATTATTTGAAGCCAATCCAACTTTTCGTTACAACTCCTGGTCAAAAAAGTTTTTTTTCTATTGTCAAATAAGGAACTTCCGTTGGTCGTTCTTATTTGTCAAGAAAAAATAACTTTTTCTCCTGCGGGGTTTTCACTTCAATTTGGGCTAGGGCAACTATTTAAAATTTATTGATCGTTTGTCGAATAGCAACTAACCTTGACATCAAACCCTCAAAAAGATCTAAATGTAACATGTTGGCTCCATCACTTTTGGCATTGGCTGGATCAAAATGAGTTTCTATAAAAATACCATCAACACCAACAGCAATCCCTGCTTTTGCGACAGTTTCTATCATGTCTGGTCGTCCGCCAGTAACTCCAACTACTTGGTTTGGTTGTTGTAACGAATGTGTTACATCCAAAACTGTGGTTGCATATTGTTGCATGGTCGGAATGCCACGAAAATCTACAATCATGTCTTGATAGCCAAACATTGTTCCTCTATCAGTAATCATAACATTCTGATTGTTACAATCTAACACTTTCTGAACAGCGTGTTTCATGCTTTCTGGACTCATAAATTGTCCTTTTTTCAGATTTACAATTTTACCTGTATTTGCAGCCGCGACAACCAAGTCGGTTTGTCGAACTAAAAAAGCTGGAATTTGCAAAACATCAACATATTGTGCGGCCATTGCAGCATCTTCATTTGTATGAATATCAGTTACGGTTGGAACTCCGAGTTCTTTTGATATTTTTTGAAGAATTTTTAATGCTTTTTCATCTCCAATTCCAGAAAAACTATCAATTCTTGAACGGTTCGCTTTTTTAAATGAACCTTTGAAAACAAACGGAATTTGCAATTTGTCGGTAATTCCAACTAATTTCTCGGCAATTCTCATTGCCATTTCTTCTCCTTCGATTGCACATGGTCCTGAAAGTAAAAAGAAATTGCCACTTTCGGTATGTTTTATTTGTGGAACATTATCGATATTCATTTGAATTTTTTTAAAGTGCAAATATAGTGTTGATTTACGAATTTGTATTTATGAAATATATTTTTTTGCATTTTTGTTATTATAACAATTTATGAAATGTTAGTTTTCTACCAAAAATTGCGAATTATATAAGTTTTTATAATAGCCATTTGGTATTTGCAATAACTCAAAATGACTGCCCTGTTCCACGATCAACCCTTTATCCATAACTACAATTTTATCAGCATTGACGATAGTCGCCAGTCGATGGGCAATAACAATCGATGTTCGATTTTTGGTAATTGTTTCGGTTGCGTTTTGAATTAATTCTTCGGAATAAGTATCAATAGATGATGTTGCTTCGTCTAGAATCAAAATACTTGGATTGCTAACAAAAGCCCTCAAAAAAGCTATTAATTGTCGTTGTCCAGATGATAACATTACGCCACGTTCCTTGACATTATAATCAAAACCTTCGGGCAAACTCATTATAAAATCATGAACACCAATTTTTTTGGCAGCTTTGATCACTTGATTTCTTGAAATATCTGGATTGTTGAGTGTAATATTATTCAAAATAGTATCTGCAAATAAAAATACTTCTTGCAAAACAACTGCAATTTGTGATCTAAGTGAACTTAAAGTGTAATCTTTAATATCGATATTGTCAATGGAAATTTTGCCTGAATCAATTTCATAAAAACGATTCAACAAGTTAATGATAGTGGATTTTCCTGCTCCAGTTGCTCCAACAATTGCAATGGTTTCTCCGGGATTTATATCTAAATTAATACCTTTTACAACTTCTTCGTTGTCAATATAACTAAAACGAACTTGTTCAAAACTTATGTTTCCCTCGAAAACTGGTGCTTTTATTGTGCCAATATCTTGAATTTGATCTTGAATATCGATGATTTCAAAAACTCGATTGGCGGCAATCATTCCCATTTGCATTTCGTTAAATTTATCTGCAATTTGTCGCAAAGGATTGAATAACATTCCAATAAACATCGTGTAGGAAAACAAATCTCCAAAAGTAGTAAACTTATCGCCGTCTAGAATTTCAAAACCACCATAAAGCACTACAAAACCTAATGTAAAAGATGAAATAATATCGGCGATTGGAAAAAAAATAGAGTTGTACCAAACTGTTTTTATCCAAGCTTCGTTGTGTTTGGCATTAATTTGTTTAAATTTTTCAAGCTCAATTTCTTCACGATTAAAGAATTGTACGATTTTCATTCCAGTTACGCGTTCTTGCACAAATGTGTTAAGATTTGAGATTTGATTTCGAACTTCCTCAAAGGCAATTTGCATTTTCTTTTGGAAAATTCTGGTAAAAAATACTAAAATAGGCATTGCAACAATGACAATCCAAGTTAATTTGAAATTCATAAAAAACATAAAAATCAAAATCACAATCATTTTCAACAAATCGCTCGAAATCATAAATAATCCTTGTGAAAATATTTTAGCAATGCTTTCAATATCAGATACAGATCTGGTAACCAATTGACCAACTGGTGCATTGTCAAAATATTTCATTTTGAATTTCAACATGTGCTGAAAAAGTTTATTGCGAATATCTTTTACAATATCTTGACCGAGCCAATTGGCCCAAAAGACAAAATAAAAGTTGTATAAAACTTCAAAAATTAAAACGATTCCCATTAAAATGATATAAAACAAAAGTCCGTTTTGGTCTTTGGTTTTGATATAATCATCAATTGTTTGTTTTAGTAAATAGGGGCGAAGTGCCGTAAAAACAGACAATAAAATTGCAAAAACAATCACAGAATTAAATCTGAATTTATAAGGTTTGGTATATTCTAGAATTCTTTTAAATAACCTAGTGTCGAATGCTTTTGCTTTCATAATTTCATATTAGATTTTAAATTTTAGATATTAGATAGGGATTATCTTAAATTTGAAAATCATTTTTTTTTAGACATAATCGTATTCTATTTTTGTTAAATACAATCCGTGAGCAGGAACAGAAAAACCGGCTTTATTTCTGTTTTTGCTTTTTATAATTTCATTAAAATCATTCAAAGTTATTTTTTTTAACCCTACATAAATTAATGTTCCAACAATAGCACGAACCATATTTCGAAGGAATCTATTGGCGGAAATTGTAAAAATAATTTGGTTGTTTTCTTTTTTCCAAAAAGCATCATAAATTTTACAATCAAAAGTATTTACTTCGGTATTTACTTTTGAAAATGCTTGAAAATCAGTGTGATTAAGCAAAATTGCACACGCTTGATTCATCAAATCTAAATCTAATTGATGGTGGTAATACCAGCTTTTATTTTCAGTAAACGCATTTTTAAAAGTATTAACATTATATTCATACGTTCTTTTTTTAGCATCAAATCTTGCATGAGCATCGTCTTGAACTTTTATTATATCAAAAACAACAACATCTTTTGGTAAAAAAGAATTGAGTTTGTGAATAACGTTTTCTATATCAATTGTTGCTTCAAAATCAAAATGTGCAAACATTTCTTTTGCGTGAACGCCCGAATCTGTTCTTCCTGCTCCCATACAATCAATTTTAGAATTTAAAATTGTTGATAAGGCTTTGTTTAAAACTTCTTGTACAGAAATAGCGTTGGGTTGAATTTGCCAACCATAATAATTTGTACCGTTGTAAGAAAATTTTATAAAAAAACGCATTTTATATATTTGCAATTGCAAATGTACTTAATTTAAAATTTGCTACGATGTCTCAAAGTCTCAAAGTTTTTGCAAATATTACTTCACAATAATTCTTCCACATTTTTTTTAATATTTTCCGAAATTTTTTGAGTAGGCAAATCGTTGGCATCACCGCCAAATGGATCTTCGATTTCTTCGGCAATTAATTCTAAACTTGCCAGTACATAAAAAATAAAAATCACAACTGGAACCACATAAAAACCCAGACTTATTGCATATCCAAAAGGCAAAGTCATGACATAAACAAAAATAAATTTTTTAATAAACGAGCTGTAAGAGTATGGAATTGGTGTGTTTTTTATGCGTTCACAAGCACCGCAAACATCTGCAAACGATTGTAATTCGGCATTTAAAATAATCAATTGATTGCCTGATATTTTTTTAGAATCATATAAATCATTAATTTTCATAAACATCTTTTTAGCCACTTGATTAGGTCTGTGTTTGTGGTTCTCGATTTCAAGTACAACATCATCGTAAAGTTCTAGTGTGGTTTCGTTATTGTTCAAATGCTTATTCAAAATTGATGCAAAAGCAGGAATCATTTTCCTGAAAAATTTCTTATCTTTTTCTTCTTTTAAAATCGATGCTAATTTTATTGAAAAATTCCTACTATTATTGACCAAAGTTCCCCATAATTTTCGACCTTCCCACCAACGATCATAGGCGGTATTAGTTCTAAAAACCAGTAATAGCGAAATTACAAAACCCAACATACTGTGCATTATACTGATGTTTTTGACCAAACTTTTATCATTTAATTTATAATATGCTAGTTCGATATAACAAACTGCTGCTGCATATATTCCGATAGTAATCATCATCGGAAATAATTTCCTGAAAGTATCTGATTTGTGAATTCTGAAAACAAATGTTAACCAATCTTTTGGGTTGTATTGTACCATTTTTTGATATTAGATTTTTGAAATTATTTTTTAGATGTTTTTGTTTTAACTTATAAAATTCCAAATTGTCGAATGTTTTGTCAATGCTATAAATGCTTTTCTCAAATTTTCGTTTTCGGGTTTTTCGAGTGGTGCATCGGTTTTTAAGATTCTCATTGCATGATTTCTTGCCAATTGTAATATATCTCTATCTCGGACAATATCAGCAATTTGAAGATTCAAAACACCGCTTTGCTGTTTGCCCATCAAATCGCCTGGGCCACGCAAACGAAGATCAACTTCCGCAATTTCGAAACCGTCATTAGTAGCAACCATTGTTTCCATTCGGGTTTTGCTATCGCTTGACAGTTTGTGTGAAGTCATCAAGATGCAATAACTTTGGTCTGCACCACGTCCTACACGACCTCGCAACTGGTGTAGTTGCGATAAACCAAATCGCTCGGCCGATTCAATAATCATGACACTTGCATTGGGCACATTAACGCCTACTTCTATAACAGTTGTCGCAACCATAATATTGGTTTTTCCTTGCACAAATCGTTCCATTTCGCTGGCTTTGTCTTCTGGTTTCATTTTTCCGTGAAGAATAGAAACAGCATATTGTGGCAAAGGAAATTCTATCGAAATGCTTTCGTAACCGTCCATCAAATCTTTATAATCCATTTTTTCTGATTCTTGAATTAATGGAAAAACAATATAAATTTGCCTTCCTAAAACAATCTCATCACGAATAAATTTCAAAACTCGCAATCGATTGCTGTCAAAACGGTGTTCTGTTCTGATGGGTTTTCTGCCAGGTGGCAATTCGTCGATAACCGAAATGTCCAAATCACCATACAAACTCATTGCCAATGTTCTCGGAATTGGCGTTGCTGTCATAACCAAAACGTGGGGCGGAATTTCGTTCTTTTTCCACAATTTTGATCTTTGTTCTACTCCAAAACGATGTTGCTCATCTATTACCGCTAATCCTAAATTTTTGAATTTTACTTTGTCTTCTAGCAGTGCATGTGTGCCAATTAAAATGTTTAAAATACCGTTTTCGAGTTCTTCATGAATAATGCGTCTGTCTTTAATTTTTACTGAACCAGTTAGTATCTTTATATTGATATTAAGCGGTTTTGCTAACTCTGATAATCCCGTAAAATGTTGATTAGCAAGAATTTCAGTTGGTGCCATCAAACATGCCTGAAAACCATTATCTATAGCCAATAGCATGCTCATTAACGCAACTATTGTTTTTCCAGAACCTACGTCACCTTGTAAAAGTCGATTCATTTGGGCATTGCTGCCCATATCATTTCGAATTTCTTTTACAACTCGTTTTTGAGCATTTGTTAATTCGAATGGTAGGTGATTATTAAAAAAATCATTAAAAATTTTGCCAACAATTGCAAATGGATGTCCTTTTATTTTTTGTTTTCTTATTAGATTTTTGGTAATCAATTGCAATTGTATAAAAAACAATTCTTCGAATTTTAATCTAAATGTAGCTTTTGCTAACAAATCTTGACTTTTTGGAAAATGAATGTTAAACATGGCTTCATTTTTAGAAATTAGTTTTAATTCATTAATCAAGTAATCAGGTAAAGTTTCAGAAAAAGATTTAATGCCAATTTCTAGAAATAATTGTTGCATCATTTTGTTGATAACCTTATTCGTAATTCCCCGATTTACAATTGTTTCTGTTGATGGATAAAAGGGTTGCATTGCAGTTCGCAAACTTTCTTGATGCTCAGCAAGAGGCTCAATTTCAGGATGCGACATGCTAAAAACGCTGCCAAATAAAGCACATTTTCCGAAGACAACACAATGTTCGTTTAATTTTAAAGTTTCTTGAATCCACTTGTAACCTTGAAACCAATTAAGGTCTATTTTACCTGTTTCATCAGCAAATGACGCAACCAATCGTTTTTGGTTCTTGCCATATTCAACTATTTTGATGTGAATAATTTTGCCAACAAGCTGTACTTCTGCATTGTTATTTTGCAATTCATTTATTTTATAATATCTAGTTCTATCAATATATCGATTAGGATAAAAATTGACTAAATCTTGATATTTATGAATGCCTAATTCTTTTCGCAACAAGCCACCACGTGAGGGACCAATGCCTTTCAGATATTCAATTGGGGTTGCAAAAATATTGGTTTTGTTTTCCAAAAATTGGTTTTAAATTTTATCTTTATTATACTTTAAAAAAATTGTTAATGCGAAGATAGAATATTCTTTCAGAATTTAAAAATCTATATGTATCTTTGTTTATATCAATATTAAAGTCCCTAAAAATAAAAATGCATTACCTATATATTTTACTTTTTTCAACTTCATTGTTTGCTCAGCAGTATGTGCACGTTGATTTTAGATCGGTTTTTGGTAAAATTTCACTAAATCCTGACAAAAAAGAAATTTATGGTAGTGTAGTTTACGATTTTGACATTATGCAAATGGTTGATACTATTTACATCGATGCGCAAAAAATGCAATTCGAAAATGTCAAAATGAATGGTCAAAAAATTGACTTTAAAAATTCTGGAAAGAAAATAGCATTTTATAATCATCATCATTTAGGCAAAAATATATTGTCATTTGATTATATTTCATATCCAAAACAAGCCATTTATTTCAATAATTTTGATAATAATTGGCAAATCTGGACACAAGGTCAAGGCAAATATACCAGCAATTGGTTCCCAAGTTTTGACGATGTAAATGAAAAATTGATTTTTAATTTAGACGTTTCTTTCAAAGCTTATTATCAAGTTATTTCAAATGGCATTTTACAAAATCAGCATGTTAACAATAATGATAATTCAAAAGTATGGCAATACCGGATGCAAAAACCTATGTCGTCATATTTATTAATGTTGACAATTGGAAAATATGAAAGAAGAAATATAAAATCTAAATCAGGAATTCCGATAGAATTATATATCGAAACTGAAGATTTACCAAAATTTGAACCTACATACAGACATACCAAACAAATTTTCGATTTTTTGGAAAAAGAAATAGGAGTGAAGTACCCGTGGCAAATTTACAAGCAAGTTCCTGTTAAAGACTTTCTTTATGCAGGCATGGAAAATACGACCGCAACTATTTTTTCGAGGGAATATGTGGTCGATTCGCTTGCGTTTAATGACCGAAACTATATTGATGTCAATGCGCATGAGTTAGCCCACCAGTGGTTTGGCAATTTAGTTACTGCCAAATCTGGACAACATCATTGGTTGCAGGAGGGTTTTGCAACTTACTATGCACTTTTGGCTCAAAAACAAATTTTAGGTAAAGATTATTTTTACCACCAATTGTATGATTATTTGCAAGAATTTAAGTCTAATCTAAAGAATGATGCCACACCAGTTTTAAACGAAAAGGCCAGTTCGATGACTTTTTATAAAAAAGGTGCATGGGTACTGTTTGTTTTGCAAAATGACATTGGAGAAAAAAAATTCCAAAAAGCTATAAAAAATTATTTAACGAAATATAGTTTTCAAAGTGTTGAAACTGACGATTTTTTGAATGAAATTAATAAAATTTGCAATTATGATACCGCAAAATTTAGAAAAATATGGCTAGAATCAGCAATTTTTGATTTCGATAAAGCCAATAGTATAATTTTGAAAAATAAAACTATCGAGAAATTATTAGAACTTCAAAAAATGCGCGATTTGGAGTTTAAAAACAAAAAAAAATTATTCGAAACAATTTTAAAGTCAGATTCTTATTATACTCTAAAAGAAGAAATTTTGTTTCAAATGCAAGATCTAACTTATGATTTAACATTCAATTTATTAGATTTAGCGTTAAAAACTAAAAATTTAAATACACGGCAGGCTTTGGCAGAATCAGTAATAGAAATCACAGAATCTTTTAGATTTAATTACGAAACTTTATTAATAGATAAATCATATAAAACAAAACAAACTGCTTTGGTTAATTTAATAAATAATTTTCCAGACGACAGAAAAAAATATTTGGACAAAACCAGAAATATTTCAGGATTTAATGACAAAGGTTTTGAAATGTTATGGATAAATTTGGCATTATCAACACCAAATTTTATTTCTAACCCAGAAGAATTTCTTGATAAATTATCTGATTATTCATCAAATAAGTATGAGTTTTCGGTACGACAAAATGCTTTTATTTATCTTAATAGATTAGACGTTTTAAAAGAGCAAAATTTATTAGATTTGGTTGATTGTTGCCTTTTACCAAATTGGCGTCATGCAAAATGGAGTAAAGAATTCTTGAAATTGATATTAAAAAACGATAAAATTAAATCAGATTACTCAAAAATATTACCTGATTTAATAACAGAAAAGCAAACTTTGTTAAACAGATTTATGAACGAAAAATGAGAGCATTAGTAATTTCGGGTGGCGGTTGCAAAGGTGCATTTGCAGGAGGTGTTGCCCAATTTTTGATTGATGAAAAAAAACACCAATACGATTTATTGCTTGGTACATCGACTGGCAGTTTATTGATTCCGCATTTGTCATTGTGCAAAACTGAAAAAATAAAAGACATTTATACAAGCTTCGGAATGCACAAAATTTTTAGTGTTTCTCCATTTGTAGTAAAACAAAAAAACGAAATTGAGTTGGTCAAAATCAATCATATTAGTGTTTTAAGACAATTTATCAAAGGCAAAAGAACATTTGGCGAAAGTCATAATTTAAGAAAATTTATAGAAGAACAATTGACTATTGCAGAGTTTGAACAAATAAAAAAATCTAAAACAGACGTAGTTGTTACTGTTACCAACTTGTCAAAAAACCAAGTAGAATATAAGTCGATTAGAGATTTTGATTATTTTGAATTTTGTGACTGGATTTGGATTTCATGTAATTATGCACCGTTTATGAGTTTGGTAAACAAAAACGGTTTTGAGTATTGCGATGGAGGTTTTACATGTTTGGTTCCAATTCGAGAAGCAATAAATAGAGGAGCGACTGAAATTGATGTCATTATTCTAGAAACACAGGTACAACTTGAGCCAATAAATGTTGGCAAAAATCCGTTTTCCTTAATGGTTAATTTATTTTCAAATATGTTTGATCAAATAGAACGAAATGATGTAACAATAGGAAAATTAGCGGCTAAAAACAAAGATGTAAAACTTAATTTATATTATACACCTACAAAATTGACCAATAATGCACTGGTCTTCAATAAAGAAAAAATGAAAACTTGGTGGAATGAAGGATTTGAATTTGCAAAATCTCGAAATTAGTTTTTAGTTGATTATAACTGTTTTACAGCGTAATTTTTAATCATTTTTTTTTACAATAACTATGACCAAAGCATTCCTACTTCATTTTTAATATATTCTAAAGCAACAACGCTTGGAGATTGTTTGTCCATCATTTCATTAAGAATTATTTCACGAAGTTTGTCGGCACTGTTTACTTTTTCGCCTCTATTGGCAACTCGAATCATTTGAATTGTTGCGTTTTTGGCATTCAAAATGATATTCCAACATTCTTGAGAAATATAGATTTGTTGGGTTAAATTGTGTTCAAATTCTTGTTCTATTTGAGCAATAATATAATTTTCATAATCATTTTTATCTTCCGATAGAGGCGTAACCCGAACCACCATTTTGGTAATATTGATTCGTTCTAAAAATAAAGTCATTCGTTCATAGGCTTGCAAGCGAATAGGTAGTGCATCTTTCTGAGCCTCTTTTTGCAACAACCATCGGCGCGTATTTTGTTGGTCTTTGAAATAAGAATTGAATAAATAGTAAGCAACACTGCCAGTAATTATCGATGGAATTGTGTAAGCAAGTATTTCTAAGATTTTTTGCATAAAGGTTTTTTCTGCAAATTTAATAAAATGCATATTTATAAAGCATTATATCATAAAAATATTTATATTTGTATAATAACCGACTTAATTAAAACTACTTATGATCAAAATTACTTATTATTTATTATTTTTTGTTGCTTTTTCAAATATTTCATTTTCACAAACAACAACTAATATTTTCAATCAAGTTGTATTTTATGACGGATACGCTGGATTAGTATCTAATGCACCACCAGCAGGGGTTACAAGGTTTAGAAATGATTTGATTTCTAGAAAACTAACAGCAACAGAATTATCAAATTTTGGAAGTTCATTAACTTTGAATGTATCAATTAAGGCAGCATGTGACAATTATGATAGAATAGGAAATGTAAACATGGCGTTAGTTCCAAAAAATCAAATGACCTATGTCCCAGCCAGTGTAAGCAGAATAGAATTGGCAAGATTTATAACTCCGTTTATGAATTATAACTTTCAACCCGACACAGTGCCATACTCTTTTCAACTTGATAACGTAGCAAAGCTTTTTAAAGACCCAACAATTAATAATTTATATGATATTTGGATAGAACTTCAAGTATTTGGCGTACCATATGCAGCAAATAATGAGGTTGCAGGCTGCGCCGGTAGAAACGACGTATGTTTAGGAACCTTAAATTTTGTATCGTCAGGAACACAGGCGCAAACAAATGAAACATTAATACCGTTAAATTTTCAGAATAATTTGAATAATTATCAAGTTGGTGCCTCTGACGCAATTGGTACCACAACAAGAACCATTGTTTTTAATGTTGCTAATAATGTCGACAATGCAAATTTTCATTTGATTACGTCAAATCACGGAGCAAACGCGGGAGGCGAAGAATACGTTAGAAGATTTCATTATATAGATTTCAATGGAACACAATTGTTGTCATATCGACCAGGCGAAACAACTTGCGAACCTTATAGAGTATATAATACACAAGGAAATGGAATCTATGGGCAAAATCCGCGAACACCCGGACAATGGCAGTCTTTTAGTAACTGGTGCCCAGGAAGTAAAATATTAAACAGAACTGTTCCGTTAGGCAATATTGCTGCTGGTTCGCATTCATTTAGAATTAGAGTACCAACTGCACAATTTGTAAATGGTGAGGGTTATTTTCCGATATCATTGTATTTGCAAGGAGTAAATAGTAACTTGGCAAATGATAAATTTGAAGCGGTTTCTTATTCTATTTCACCAAATCCATGCAATGATTTTATTAATATCGAAACAAATGATTTAATTCAAAAAGTCACTTTAGTAGATGTTTTGGGAAAAGAGTTTACTTTTGGTACAAATAAAAAAATAGATATTTCTAACTTTTCGAAAGGTTTATATTTTCTGAATATAAAATTCGAAAATTATAATGTTTTAACCGAAAAAATTATCAAAAATTAAAAATTAATTTTAGTTTTTGAAAACTAAATGTATTAATTTTACCAAAACAAAAAAAGTCATTTTCACTTTGAGTGAATTTGACTTTTTTTATTACAAAAAATCTTAGTCTTATCATGCAACAATACATCTCCCAACTCAATGAAGCCCAGCAAGAACCAGTTCTCCAAAAAGATGGGCCAATGATTATTATTGCAGGTGCTGGCTCAGGAAAGACCAGAGTTTTGACCATACGAATTGCATATTTGATGAGTTTAGGGGTCGATTCGTTCTCTATTTTAGCATTAACTTTTACTAATAAAGCAGCCCGAGAAATGAAAAAAAGAATCTCGGATATTGTAGGAGCACCCGAAGCTAAAAATCTTTGGATGGGAACTTTTCACTCTGTTTTTGCCCGAATATTGCGTTCAGAAGCTGATAAATTAGGTTACCCAAGCAATTTTACAATTTATGATTCACAAGATTCGTTGCGTTGTATTTCGGGAATTATAAAAGAAATGCAATTAGACAAAGATGTGTATAAACCAAAACAAATTCTTGGCCGCATTTCATCATATAAAAATTCACTGATTACTGTTAAAGCATATTTCAATAATCCAGAATTGCAAGAAGCCGATGCAATGTCTAAAAAGCCACGTTTAGGAGATATTTATCAGGCCTATGTTGAAAGATGTTTCAAATCTGGAGCAATGGATTTTGATGATTTGTTATTGAAAACCAATGAGTTATTGTCAAGATTTCCTGAAGTTTTAGCAAAATATCAAAACCGTTTCAGATATATTTTGGTAGATGAGTACCAAGATACCAACCATTCGCAGTATTTGATAGTTCGTGCTTTGTCAGACCGTTTTCAGAATATTTGCGTGGTTGGCGACGACGCCCAAAGTATTTATGCTTTTCGTGGTGCGAATATCAATAATATTTTGAATTTTCAGAAAGATTACGAAGGCGTAAAAACCTATCGATTGGAACAAAATTATCGATCATCGAAAAATATTGTTGAAGCAGCAAATTCAATTATCGATAAAAACAAAACCAAACTCGACAAAATTGTATGGACAGCCAATGATTTTGGTCAAAAAATAAAAGTAAACCGTAGCGTTACCGACAGTGAAGAAGGTCGATTTGTTGCTAGCACAATCTGGGAACAAAAAATGACTAATCAAATGATGAATGGATCATTTGCAATACTTTATAGAACAAACGCGCAGTCTCGAGCTATGGAAGATGCACTCCGAAAACGTGATATTCCGTATAGAATTTATGGTGGATTATCATTCTATCAACGCAAAGAAATCAAAGATGTTTTGTGTTATTTGCGGTTAGTGATTAATCCAAAAGACGAAGAAGCATTAGTGCGAGTTATTAATTATCCAGCCCGTGGAATAGGAGATACGACTGTCGAAAAACTAACAATCGCAGCCAATCATTACAAGCGTTCGATATTTGAAGTCATGCAAAATATTGATAAAATCGATTTGAAATTGAATGCTGGAACCAAACAAAAACTTTCGGATTTTGTAACAATGATTCAAAGTTTTCAGGTTATTAATGAAAACCAAGATGCATTTGTGCTTGCAGATCATGTTACAAAAAAAACAGGCTTAGTTCAAGAACTCAAAAAAGATGGAACGCCCGAAGGAATTGCAAGAATTGAAAACATTGAGGAGCTGCTTAACGGAATAAAAGATTTTACTGAAGGACAAATTGAAGTCGATGGCGCTCGCGGCGCATTGTCAGAGTTTATGGAAGATGTGGCTTTGTCAACAGATTTAGACAAAGACACCGGCGATGATGATCGTGTAGCTTTGATGACGATTCACTTAGCAAAAGGTCTCGAGTTTCCAACCGTTTTTGTGGTCGGAATGGAAGAAGATTTGTTTCCATCGGCAATGTCAATGAGCACTAGAAGTGAGTTAGAGGAAGAACGGCGTTTGTTTTATGTAGCAATAACTCGTGCCGAACATCAGGCCTATTTGACTTATGCGCAATCGCGTTACCGTTGGGGGAAATTGACCGACAGCGAACCATCTAGATTTATTGAAGAAATCGATGGACAATATTTAGAATATTTAACGCCCGAAGAAACCAATTATCGCTATAAACCAATGATTGATAACGATATTTTTGGTGATATTGATAAAACAAAATTACGTTTAGCAAAACCAATTACCGGCACACCTCCAAAATACATCACCGATAACGAACCAAAATCTTACATAAATATCAGGAAATTAAAACCTGTTGATAACAAATCTGGTGGTAATAATTTGTTTGACAATAAGTTGGTTGCAGGAAACATTGTCATGCACGAACGATTCGGAAAAGGAAATGTTCTAAATCTCGAAGGAGCAGGTGCAGATAAAAAAGCCGAAATTCAATTTGAGGTGGGCGGCATTAAAAAATTGTTGTTGCGGTTTGCAAAGTTGGATATAATTGGTTGAAAATATTGTGCACGTTTTGCTCGCCTTTTAAATTTTTGTTGACAACTAATGTTTTTAACGTTTTAAACCTTCTAAATAAAATTTTATGAGTCAATTTATAAAAATATATAACGACAAACCTAACGAAGCCTCAATAAAAAAAGTTGTAGAAGTGCTGAAAAATGGCGGTTTGATTATCTACCCGACTGATACCGTTTATGGTTTGGGTTGCGATATTACCAATACCAAAGCTTTAGAAAGAATTGCAAAAATTAAGGGCATCAAGCTCGAAAAAAACAATTTTTCTTTTATTTGTCACGATTTGAGTAATATTTCTGATTATGTCAAGCAAATAGACACATCAACCTTCAAAATTCTCAAACGTGCTTTGCCAGGTCCATATACTTTTATTTTGCCAGGAAACAACAATTTACCAAAAGAATTTAAGAAAAAAACTACGGTCGGAATTCGAATTCCCGACAATAACATTGCTCTAGAAATTGTAAAGATGCTAGGAAACCCAATCGTTTCTTCTTCAATTTACGATGACGACGAAGTTTTAGAATATTCCACCGATCCAGAATTAATTTTCGAAAAATGGCAAAATCTTGTTGATTTGGTCATAGATGGTGGTTATGGCGACAATTTAGCATCGACAATAATTGATTTGTCTGGTTTTGAGCCAGTTGTAGTTCGTGAAGGAAAAGGAAGCTTGGATATTTTGTAAAGTTTTATACTTTCATTCAAATAATATCAATTTATTTTATTCTATTATTTTACAAAGCCGCAGGAATTTTCGCCCAATTTTCACCTCGTTTTATTCGCAGTAACTGTGTTTGTGTTACTTTGTATCGTTTTGATAACAAAGCCAAACTGACACCTTCTTCGTTTAATCTTTTTTTCAAAATCATGACTTGTTTTACTGTCAGTTTCGAATAATTTGGAACCAGTTTGGTGCTCGCTTTTATTTTTGATTTAATTACAAATGGACTTTTCATTTGGTGAGCCACATTTTCTTCTCTCGTCATCCATTTCAGGTTGGAATGGTGGTTGTTTAGTTTGTCAAAATCTATGTGTGCCACCAGATTATGATCGGTTGTTGGTTGACTCAAAAAATGTTGTGCAATAACTCTGTGAACCAAAAAATAAATAGTTTTTTTGCGTTTCAATTCACATTTTCTATATTTTTTTTGATAAGATGTAGTAACTTTTTTCAAATTATTTTGCATTTCGGCAATTTTTTTAGAAATTTCAGTTAAAGCGGTTTTTTTATTTTCAGGATTTATCAATTGTAATTCTAAATCTGCAATTTCTTTTTTGAAATCATTAATTTCTTGTCTGTTGTTAATAAATGCCAAATTTTCTTTTTCAGACATTGGCATCATTATACTAAAATTCGATGTCGGATAACCTTCGGTCAAACCTTGACGCAATATTTTCTCTTGTTTAGTGATTTTAGTAATTCTTTTTAATTGCCCATAATTGGACACAAAAACTTCAAATTTTTCTGAAAACGGTTCTTTAATTGTAACCTCTTTCCAAACTTCTTGATCAAAAAATCTTTTTATATAATTGTCCATAAATTTTAATTAAAATTTTAAAATAAAATTGAAAACTAATCTTCTTTCTGCCCCATCATCATTAGGAAGGCTTTCAAAAATTCGTCAATTTCGCCGTTCATTACTCCATCAATATTGCTGGTTTCGTGACCAGTTCGCACATCTTTCACTAATTTATAAGGTTGCATGACATAATTTCTAATTTGCGAACCCCATTCGATTTTCATTTTTTCAGCTTCAATATCACTTCTTTGAGCTTGTTGTTTTTTAAGTTCAATTTCATACAACTGCGATTTTAACATTTGCATAGCTCGTTGTCGGTTATCGAGTTGCGAACGCGTTTCCGAACATTGAATCTGGATTCCTGATGGTTTGTGAAACAATTGAACCTTAGTTTCAACTTTGTTAACATTCTGACCACCAGCGCCACTAGATCTAGAAGTTGTAATTTCAATATCCGCAGGATTGATTTCTATTTCAATCGTGTCATCAACCAACGGATAAACATAAACCGATGCAAAAGATGTATGACGCTTGGCATTGCTATCAAACGGAGAAATTCTTACCAATCTGTGCACGCCGTTTTCTCCTTTGAGATAACCGAAACTATAATCTCCTTCAATTTCTAGCGTAACTGTTTTAATTCCAGCAACATCGCCTTCTTGATAATTGAGTTCTTTTATTTTATATCCATATTTTTCGGCCCACATCATGTACATTCTCATCAGCATACTTGCCCAGTCACAACTTTCGGTACCACCAGCACCAGCCGTTATTTGTAAAACTGCCGACAAAGTATCACCTTCTTCTGACAACATATTCTTGAATTCAATAGCCTCAATATGTGCATTTGTCAAGTTGTATTGTTCATCCAGTTCTTCGCCAGAAAACGCTCCTTCTTTATAAAAATCATAGGCCAATTGCAACTCATCTGCCATGTCAACAGCTTTGGTGTAATCTTCGACCCATTTTTTTTTGGTTCTCAAACTTTTTACAATAACCTCTGCTGCCTTTGTATTGTTCCAAAAATCGGGAGCAAATGTTTTCTCTTCTTCGTTATGAATCTCAATTAATTTAGCATCGACGTCAAAGATACCTCCTCAACGCACCAAGACGCTCCACAATACCTTTTATTTGTTCAGTATTTGTCATAAATAATTTATAAATTTGCTTTATTAGAAGCTAATCCTGCTATTCGTTTCAATTTTTTGTCAAACTCCTTTTTTTGTTGCATTAAAAAAGAACTTCCGTTGGTCGTTTTTTTTAATCCACAAAAAAAAGGCGTTTTTCCAAAAAGATTTACACTGCTATCAGGGCTAAAAAAACAATATTAAGTTGAATGTTTTTTTATTATTTTGCAATATTAAATAATCTAAACCATATTGATTACCAATTTTGAAACTTTAACGCATAAATTAATATTTTTTTGATTTATTAATTTTACACACACAAAAAAAATCTATGTTATGTATATAAATTTAATTTCAGACACCGTAACCAGACCGTCTCCAGAAATGTTACAATTCATGTTCGAGGCACAAGTTGGCGATGATGTTTACAAACAAGACCCAACAGTTATTGAACTTGAGGCCAAATTGGCCAATATGTTTGGCATGGAAGCTGGCTTGTTTTTTCCATCAGGAACCATGGCCAATCAAACTGCAATAAAACTCAACACCAACCCAGGAGACCAGATAATTGCCGATAAATATGCACATATTTACAATTACGAAGGCGGTGGGGCATCTTTCAATTCTGGTGTTTCTTTTTGTTTATTGAACGGAAATCGAGGTATGATAAATGCCAGTCAGGTCACATTGGCAATCAATGATCCTGAATTTTATCACAGCCCACTTACGAGTATGGTAGGAGTAGAAAATACCACCAACAAAGGTGGTGGTGCTTGTTACGAAATCAATGATTTGGTTGCAATCAAAGAAGTTTGCCAACAAAACAACCTAAAATTTCATCTTGACGGAGCCAGAATATGGAATGCTTTGGTTGCTAAAAATCAAAACCCAACAGATTTTGGACCAATTTTCGACACCATTTCAGTTTGTTTGTCCAAAGGATTAGGAGCTCCAATTGGATCAGTTTTATTATCCGATGACAAAACAATTCACAAAGCACTCCGAATTCGTAAAATTTTTGGTGGAGGCATGCGACAAGTTGGTTATTTGGCAGCAGCAGGAATTTATGCATTAGACAATAATATCAATAGATTAAAAGATGACCACGACCGAGCCAAAGAAATTGGTGCAGTTTTGTCAAAACTTTCGTGGATTAATAAAGTAGAACCAATTGAAACAAACATTCTTATTTTTGAGGTAAAACCCGAAATCAACGAGACTTTTTTAATCGATAAACTCAAACAAAAAAACATTGCAATAAGCTCAATGGGGCAAGGTAAATTAAGAATAGTTACGCATTTAGATTACACACAAATAATGCACGAATTTGTTAAAGAGGTATTGGTTGGGTTGGAATTTTGAAGATAATAGACATTTTTTTTAATTTAAAAATGCCGTAACGTTATTTTAATTTAAGTAGATTATTTTTGGTAAAAATTTATCTATTATAATTTTATGACCAAAATTTCTGTAATAATGTCGGTTTATAACACAGATTTTAAATTAGTGAAAAGAGCAATTGATTCGGTTTTAAATCAAAGTTTTAAAAATTTTGAATTGATAATTATTGATGATGGAAGCAATAATGATGTAGATAATAATATTTTGAAATATACTTTAAAATTTGAAAATAAAATATCTTATTTTCGACATAAAAACTGTGGACAATCGATGTCTATCAATAAAGGTATAAAATTATGTATTGGAGAATTCATTACCATTATTGATGCAGACGATGAATACAAACCAAACCATTTGCAAAAATGCTTAGAGCAAATGCAGTTTTATGATTTGATTGCATCCACTACAGAAACTGTTGTCGATGTTGAATCGAATTATTATGTTCCAAACCGATTTGATTTGACACAAAACATTCATGTCGATGATTGCATACTATTTGCAACATTATTTGGTAAAAAGCAGGTTTTTAATTCTTATGATTTTATCGATATGTATGCTGCTGATGCTGATTTTTTTGAGAAAGCATCAAATGGTTTTAAAGTTAAAAAATTAGACTTACGGACATATATTTATTATCGAAATATGCCAAATAGCGTGAGTGCGAAAGTCAAAATGAACAATTTAGTTTTAAATTAAAAGCAATTGTCAAATTCAAAAAACTATATTTTGGTTTGTCATATTTCAGGTATATATGATGTTAATAGAAGCAATACTATAGCTGATGATGATTTTTCTGTAATCGAAAATTGGTACAATTCGATAATAAATTTAAAATTAAATGGAATCATTTTTCATAATAATTTTTCAGATTCCACCTACGAAAAATACCAAAATGACTTTGTTAAATTCATCAAAATTGAATACAATCCAGATTTCAATCCTAATATTTATCGTTATTTCATTTATAATCAATATTTAAAATCAAATCATCAAAATATAGAAAATGTTTTTTTTACTGATGTTTCAGATGTTTTGATTTTAAAAAACCCATTTCAAGAAAAGTTATTTCAAGAAAATCCAAATGCTATTTTTTGTGGAGACGAACCCGAAATATTAGACAATCAATGGATGAAATTGCATTGCGAACATTTGAGGAACAACATTAAAGATTTTGGATTATTCGAAGAAAAATTTAAAAACAAAACTTTATTAAATTGCGGAATTATTGGTGGAAATATAAATTTAATGACTTCATTCATCGAAAAATTATGGCAAATTCATTCAAATTACAATCACAATAACAAAACCAATTTCACTGGCGATATGGGTGCGTTTAATTTTTTGATTAGAACTAAATTCAATGATAATTTGTTTCACGGAACACCAGTAAATACGGTTTTCAAAGAAAATGATTTGAGAAATTCAAATTGTTGGTTTGCTCATAAATAGTTTAAAACCGCCAAATTGTCATATCAATTTCTCTTTAAAACCTTGAAAACTGACAATTTGAATATGATTTGGTATTGGCACAACAATTGTCATATCTGAAATAAGTTATAAAAATTAGAAAACAATAAATTTAAATAATAAACAAAATGGGAAAAATCATCGGAATTGATTTAGGTACAACAAACTCTTGCGTATCAGTTATGGAAGGACAAGAAGCAGTTGTAATTCCTAATGCTGAAGGTAAAAGAACAACACCATCTATCATTGCATTTGTAGAAGGTGGAGAAATTAAAGTAGGAGATCCTGCAAAAAGACAAGCGGTTACAAACCCTACAAAAACTGTTGCATCTATCAAACGTTTCATGGGGCAATCATTTGCAGAAACAACTGAAGAAGCAAAAAGAGTACCTTATAAAGTAGTAAAAGGGGACAACAATACACCACGTGTTGACATTGATGGTCGTTTGTATTCTGCACAAGAATTGTCAGCTATGACACTTCAAAAAATGAAAAAAACTGCAGAAGACTATCTTGGTCAAACTGTTACAGAAGCAGTTATAACTGTTCCTGCGTACTTTAATGATGCACAACGTCAAGCAACTAAAGAAGCTGGAGAAATTGCTGGTTTAAAAGTAATGAGAATCATCAACGAACCAACTGCTGCGGCTTTGGCTTACGGATTAGACAAAAAAGGTAAAGATCAAAAAATTGCGGTTTACGATTTAGGTGGTGGTACTTTTGATATTTCTATCCTTGAATTAGGAGACGGAGTATTTGAAGTATTGTCTACAAATGGAGATACACACTTAGGTGGAGACGATTTTGATCAAACAATCATTGACTGGTTGGCAGACGAATTCAAAGCTGAAGAAGGAATTGACTTGCGTTTAGATCCAATGTCTTTACAAAGAATTAAAGAAGCTGCTGAAAAAGCTAAAATTGAATTATCATCTTCTGCGGAAACTGAAATCAATTTACCTTACGTGACAGCTACTGCCTCTGGACCAAAACATTTAGTGAAAAAATTATCTAGAGCTAAATTTGAGCAATTATCAGATGCTTTAGTAAAACGTTCAATGGAACCAGTTGCAAAAGCGTTGAAAGATGCAGGTTTGTCAACTTCAGATATTGATGAAGTGATTCTTGTTGGAGGTTCTACAAGAATGCCAAGAATTGCAGACGAAGTTGAAAAATTCTTTGGTAAAAAAGCATCAAAAGGAGTAAATCCCGATGAAGTTGTTGCTATTGGAGCTGCAATTCAAGGTGGTGTTCTTTCTGGAGATGTTAAAGATGTATTGTTACTTGACGTTACACCTTTATCTTTAGGAATCGAAACAATGGGTGGCGTTATGACTATATTAATTGAGTCTAACACAACAATTCCAACTAAAAAATCTCAAATATTCTCAACTGCTGCAGATTCTCAACCAACTGTTGAACTTCACGTGCTGCAAGGTGCAAGAGCTATGGCTGTTGATAACAAAACAATTGGTCGTTTCAACTTGGACGGTATTCCACCAGCACCAAGAGGAGTTCCACAAATTGAAGTAACTTTTGACATCGATGCCAATGGTATCATCAAAGTTTCTGCAACTGACAAAGGAACTGGTAAATCTCACGATATTCGTATCGAAGCTTCTTCTGGATTAACATCTGAAGAAATCGAAAGAATGAAAAAAGATGCTGAAGCTAACGCTGGAGCTGACAAAATCGCAAGAGAAAGAGCCGAAAAATTGAACGAAGCAGATGGAATGATTTTCCAAACTGAATCTCAATTGAAAGAATTAGGAGAG
>JAYVIW010000050.1:0-2025 GCA_043769905.1 Bacteroidota bacterium | reverse complement strand
CTAACATCGCTCCACGAACCACATCACCAATGGCATAAATATTTGAAGCCGAAGTTTGTAAATGATCGTTTACTTCAATCATGCCTCTTTCTGTAACTTTAACACCTGCTTTTTCTGCGTTTAATCCATCAGTATAAGGGCGACGACCAACAGAAACTAAAGAATAATCACCTTCTAAAGTAATAATCTCTCCTTTAGCATTTTCTGCTTTTACAGTTACCACATCTCCTGTTCTATCTACAGATTGTACTTTGTGAGAGGTGTAGAACTTCATGCCTTGTTTTTTCAATACTTTAGTCAATTCTTTAGATAAAGAAGCATCCATTCCTGGAATAATTCTATCCATAAATTCTACTACCGAAACTTGAGCTCCTAATCTTAAATAAACTTGACCTAATTCGATTCCGATAACACCACCACCAATGATAACAAGGTGTTTTGGTACTTCTTTCAACTTCAAAGCTTCGGTTGAAGTGATAATTCTTTCTTTATCGATTTTTATAAATGGCAAAGAAGATGGTTTAGAACCTGTTGCAATAATGATGTTTTTGGCTTCGACAGTTTCCGAAGTTCCATCGGCTTTTGTAACAGCCACGTGATTGGTATCAACAAAAGAACCCAAACCTTCCAGAACGGTAATTTTATTTTTGTCCATTAAGAATTTCACGCCACCCGAAGTTTGATCTACAACGGCTTGCTTGCGAGCAATCATTTTCTCTAAATTCACTTTTACTTCGCCAGAAACTTCGATTCCGTGATCCGCAAAATGAGCAATTTCACTGTAATGATGCGAAGAAGCCAACAATGATTTTGATGGAATGCAACCTACATTCAAGCAAGTTCCTCCCAGCGTGGAATATTTTTCGATAATGGCGGTTTTGAAACCTAGTTGTGCGCAACGAATGGCCGAAACATATCCGCCTGGACCAGACCCTATAATGACTACGTCAAATGAACTCATAGTAATTTGTTTTTAATTTTAGAATTGCAAAAATAGGAAATAAAATTGCAAGAATAATAAACAATTTTACTGATAACAAAAACTAAATTCATTAAATTTGAAAGAAAATTAAACTATTATGAAAAAATTATACTTTCTTTTATCTATTATCTTTGGATTTAGTTTAAATGCACAGATAATTAATTTTTCGGATGCAAATTTTAAAGCTAGACTATTAGCAGCGAATACTGGTAATGGATTTTCAAAAGGTAGCTTTGGAAACAATATAGTTGTTGATACTAACGGAAATGGAGAAATTGAAGTTTCTGAAGCTTTAAATGTTTATGAACTTTATTTTTGGTCTCCTTTTTTAATCACAGCAAATGATAAAGTCAACTTAGATGGAATTAAAAGTTTTACAAATTTAAAAAAATTAAATTGTTTAGGTGATAGTATAGTAGATTTAGATTTATGAGGTTTGAATAATTTAGAATATTTAATAGCGTCCGAAAACAAGATATCAGGAGTTAGCCTTTCTAGTTTAACTTCTTTAAAAGGGATAAATGTTAATTTTAATGAATTAACATCAATAAATATAGATAATTTAACTAATTTGAGAACTATTTTTATTTACAGCAATCAACTAACATCTTTAACTTTTAATAATAATTCTTCGCTTGAAAGTGTTTGGTGTAGTGGAAATTTAATTGCTTCACTTGATTTGCAAGAAGCGACAAAGGTTTTGCCTGTTTTCGATTTCTTTTTGTACCGAAAAAAGATTTATTTAATACGTGCAACAAATTTAATAAAATATATTCTTTTACAGGCAATTAAAGGTGTAGGAAAACAATTATTTTTGAAAAATAAATTGCAAGAATCGTTATTTCAAGGGTAAACCACAAGTAGTTGCTGTTTTTCTTTGTAGGACTTATAAATTTCGAACCAACAAAATATTAACTATTTCGTAATTTATGCCAATTGTAATTTTATACCGATTATGTATTCAATATAGTCCAATAAAAATTGGACTATTTTCATACTATATCGGCATTATATCAAATCTCTTTGGACTATTTTAAAAATTC
>JAYVIW010000049.1:0-5007 GCA_043769905.1 Bacteroidota bacterium | reverse complement strand
TTTTCGGGCTTGGCGAAGGTGGCGATTTTCACCACAAATGTTGATGCGGAGAACCAAACTTTGATTAACCACAAATGTGTCTGCGGAGCACTGAACCGCTACTTTTGCCAAACCCGTGTTATAGGCTGGCGTTCTTTCTTGCGTTGCTGTCATTAGTTTGATTTTACCGTTGTCAAAAGTTCGCTGTCAAATATAGATGCTGGTGAAATTACAATTTCTTCTGTTGGAATTTTGTCGCCATAACGTTCTTTCATTTTTTTCTTAACAGCTTCATTTGTCAAGTCGAAGTCGCTAAGTTTTTCAAGTTTACCAATTTCAATTCCTGTCGCACGTTGGTATATTTTCCAAATAAGTTCAGAGCAATAGATTTTGTCGTCTGACCACTCAAAAGCCAAGTCGTAATTTTTGCCGTTAAACTGGTCGCCAACTTGTTTCATTTTTGTTAATGTCGTAGGAGTTAAAACTTGGTCAGCATTTTTAATACGCTTGATTACATATTTTCCATCTTGTCCCCGAGCAATCCATTTGTCAAGTGGTGTCCGCTTAATAGGTTGAACGGCTTCAAAGACATAAAAGTCGTTGCCGTCTTTGTAGATAAGTCCGCAATGTGAATATTTTGATTTAGTCGCAAGTTGAATGGCTTTGCTTTGTCCTGAAAGTGAAGTCTGGAAAATAAGGTCGCCATTTTTTATTTCGTCTTGGTCTGCAAATTTTTTTACTTCTGTTCTTGCATTTTCAAGTCTATGTTTTGGGTCGTAAAATTTACGTTTTGCGTAAATTCCTCCGATAACTGTCAGTCCTAAAAGTCCAAGTATGAATATTGTTTTTTTCATTTTCGTTTGTCGTTGTGTTGTCGTCCGCTACGCTTGCCTATAATGCGTGTATTGGTGAAGTAAATAGCGATGATTTCTAACATTTTAACTAACTCATAATGAGCTATTTATTTTCGCCAATACGTGTTATACGATGCAAAGTTTCGTATAACGTTTTGGGGCTTGGCGAAGAAGCGGATTTCGAAGCACAAAAGCCCAAATAATTACAAATCTCCATTGCTTATGCCAAAGTTCAATAAAGCACTTCTGCTAAACCGAAGTTAGGTGATGGCATTTCTGCATTTTTAGTTGTCCTTGAGTTCATTATCTGTTTCTGATTTTGATGTAAATTTTCGGAATAGTTCATAGTAAAAACCTACTACAAAAAAGTCACGCCCTATTTCATCATTTATTTTATAGTCGAATTGACGCAAATAACCAATTTGTAAAGTTATTGCTTTAGAAGGTTTATAATTGAGCGCAAATAACAGCCTGTTTCTTTCAAAATAGGGTTCTTTGTCGGTAAAAAATAATTCATTACTTGCACTGATTTGATATGGTTTGTATTTATTTCGTTCCTTTCCAAATGGATAAGAAACGCCAAATCTGTAGCGAAAACGATTGCGGTAACCACTGCTCGTCCATCGCAATTCTGCTCTGTATCGTTGTTCTATTTTAAGTTTACCAACTGATTGAAATAAAATAATCTGTGGCCAAATTCTAAATTCGTCATTGTTTTTAGGTAAAACAAAATCTCCGCCTTCTTTGTAGGTTTGATAATTACCTGCACCTAAAGTCAACTTTACGTTATTATGAACTTTGTAGTTAATAGCGCCCTTATATTCGTAATAGTGAAAGTTGTTGTAAAACTTTAATGAACGTAATTGTGCTTCGCCAAAAACGCTCCATTTTTTGTTATGGTTGTATTTTAAATTTAGAATGCTCCAACTGCCAAGGTCAAAATTCTGTGCAGAAACAGTATTTATTGATAACAATAAAGCAATAGTGATTACATATAATATTCTCATTTAAGGTCTGTTTTATTTTTATTATTCGATACAGAAAATGATCTTTCAAAAAAATGAGAATTTGGTATTGTAACTACTTCATTGTTATCTGTTTTAATGTGAACAAAAAAGTAATTCATTTCAGTTACTTCTCCTTCATAATGGTAGTCTTTGTGTAATACTTTTATATAGTCTCCTAATTTTACAGGATGATTAAAGAAAATCAGAATGCTCGAAGTGATATTTGAAAGTAAGGACCATTGAGCAAAGAATGCAATACCTAGTACTGTCAAAATTGTGCTTGCAAATAGGGCTATTTCATTTTGTCTAAAACCCCAAATACCTGTTAGCAGTATTACTGCAGTTATTGTCGAAAATAACTGAGCGGCTCTAATAATCATTTTTCTTTGCCCTCTTTCAAGTTGCGTCTTTTTTAGTACATTATTTATAACAGATTTAACTGTGAAATATGAAATAATATAACCCGCGATTACTAATAGGGTTTCAATAATTTGAGTTTTGTATGGCTCCATTTTTTATTGTTTAGATGTTTTTTTTCATGCCAAGAATTAATTCAAGGCAAATAAAGGAATGATTGCTTCTGTCATATTCGTTGTTTCGTCTGTTTGTTAGTTTCGTTAGATTGTTGAACCATCGCTACGCTTGCACCTAGCAGAACGTTTTCGGGCTTTGCGTTCGGGCGGATTTCGGAGCAAAAAGTTTCAATTTATTACTAAAGTTCATTAGAAGCTCCAAGCTTGCACGTCGCCCCGCCTGACGCAAAACCCGTGTTAGCTACTGCTTTTTTATTTTCAATAATTCTGTCTACCAAAATTTCCACCATTCTTTTTTGTTGTCAGTTGACTTTTGACTTTTTATTTTCTTATATAGTTTGTCAAACTGTTTAGCAAGTTTTATGTATTCGCCAGCCCAAGCATTTGATAAAGATATTTCTTGATAAGTTGAAGTTGGTGCAAATTCTATATTCAGTTTGTCCAAAGTTTCAAAGTCACAAAACTTAATTTTTTTAATGTCAGCGTTTAAGTCAACCAAGAATTCTTTTCCGTTGTCATAACCTGCCCAAAATGTATCTGTTTCATCTGTTATCTTACTTTTAATAGTTTCTAAAATATGTTTTACTTTTTGGAAATCATTATAAAATGGAATTTTGTCTACCAACAATTTATAAGTTTCAGCATCTGATTTATCATATAACTCTGTCAAAGTACTTTTCGTGTAGTTATATGAAGTTAGTCGTTTAGAAATTAGTTCTATGTCTTGAAGTTTGTTTGAAATTAATGCCCAAGTACTATCCAAGCTGTCTCCAAAAACAGTTTTTTCCTTTGGTCTGTTATTTCTACAAATTCCGTCAATGTCGCCACCATACGAATTGTAAATTTTCAGTTTCTCTATGTTTATGTGGTCTGTCATAAAGTAGCAACTAACTCGTTAATATACGCAACTGCGTCTATTCTACAGGCAAAAGTACGCGCTTTGTTTGAAAACGCCTAACAAAATCAAAAATATTTTTAAGTGTTTGAAAAAGAAGTGTTTGAAAAAGAAGTGTTTACAAGTATTTATTTAGCTAGATTCAACTTTCAAATGCAACTTTTTGGTTAAAAATCTCTTTTGGGCTAAAATAGTTGTGTCTTTTTCTTGGTCTCTCATTTATTTTTTCTAATGAAGCCAAAGTAAAATGTCATCAAAAATAAAGCAAAATGTAAGAAACCACGAAAGAACAGAAATTCATGTGACATCGTAGTTCCCATGAATGGAAGGTCAACTTTATACAATGCAAAATACCAACTTGCACCAGCCGTTACAAAAAATGCACCCGATAAAAATTTGCAAACTTCCTTCCAATTAATTTTGCTCATTGTTACGTAGTTATATTAATTATTGATGGTTCTTTTTAGTTGAGTTGTATCGTGTTACAATGACCGCTAACGTCTCGTGGCTTTAAGAAGTTGGTGATTTGTAAGCCCAAAACTTTTGATTAAACACTGAAGTTCAAAAGTACAAAACAAACTTTAAATTAAGCCCGAAAACCCCAATTTCTTAAAACCGCTGTTGGCAGAGGTATTAATTATTCGTTACAAATTCTAATTCCATTATTTCAATAATATTGTTACTTTGATCTTTAACAGTTAAATTAATAATTCCCTTAACATGAATGCCTCCACCTGGTTTTGTCCCATTGTAGATATTAGTAACTACTAAATTTCCAGAGGTGCGAAAATTTTGCCATTGTTGTTTGCTGTGCAAACTACCTAAATAACTATCATTAATAATATAAGGAGATAAAGCTTTTCTGTAAATAACTTTATTATTAGTTGAATTTTCATCAAAACTCAAATTCATAAAGTTAGTTAATGGTTGGTTTAACTGAATTGAAATATTTCTTCCATCACCAGAAACATAATCAATATTTTGATTACCAGAACCATTATTTAAAACTTGATGGTAAGATGATAAATAATTTGATGTACCGATATTACTTTTAATGTAACAATAATCTCTTCCCCATGGAGACATCGTACCATAAGAATGGAAAATTTTTCCTTCAATTACTCTACTTTCTTGTGAATTTGTTGTTGAGTTAACTATTCCACTAAATTCAATTGTAATTTTTTTAGCTGTTTTATTAATTTCAAATTTACTTATTTGAAAAGAATTTAATGGTTTGTAAGTAGGTGTCTTAAATCTTTTCAAAATGTTATTGCCTTCATTATATTTAGTCTCCTCTAATTCAAAGGAAAGTAATTGACCACCCTCAGTAAATACATATTTTAAATCATAAAAATACTCAGGAATATTTCCATTTTTTACTGAGATAGACGCAGAACTTTGATAATTAGTCCCTAAAACTGTTAATCCTAGACCATTGTTAATTGATTTGTATGTTTTTCCATCAATTTTAAATTCAATTAACTCATTAACGTCCTCATTTACAATTTCCTTTTGAATAATCTCATCATATTTAGAGCAAGAAATTAAAGAAATTAGGATTAAAAAAATAGATATTATTTTTGTATTAATATATTTCATAATTATTATATTTTAAGTTTTTTTGTCAATATCTCTGCCAATGCGTGTATTGGCGAACTAAATAGCGATGATTTCTAACATATTAACTAACTCATAATGAGCTATTTATTTTCGCCAATACGTGTTATACGATGCAGAGT
>JAYVIW010000048.1:0-8218 GCA_043769905.1 Bacteroidota bacterium | reverse complement strand
TTGGTTCTGTTTCATAAACCTAAATAGCTATTTAATAAATACATAAGTAATGTCTAAAGTAATAGGAAAAGTTGCCCAGATCATTGGCCCAGTAGTTGACGTTGTTTTCAACGGTAAGGATGTTGAACTTCCAAAAATTTATGATTCATTAGAAATCACAAAAAAAGATGGTACTTTATTAGTACTTGAAGTGCAATCTCACATTGGTGAAAACACAGTTCGTACCATTTCGATGGACTCAACAGATGGTTTGAGTAGAGGTTATGAAGTAGTTGGAACAGGAAATCCTATCCAAATGCCAATCGGTGCCGATGTTTACGGCCGTTTGTTTAACGTAATTGGAGATGCCATTGATGGTTTAGGAAACTTGCCAAAAACAGGCGTAAATGGAATGTCTATTCACAGACAAGCCCCTAAATTTGAAGATTTATCTACCTCTTCTGAAGTTTTATTCACAGGTATTAAAGTAATCGATTTAATTGAGCCTTACTCAAAAGGGGGTAAAATTGGATTGTTCGGTGGTGCTGGTGTTGGTAAAACAGTATTGATTCAGGAGTTGATCAACAATATCGCAAAAGGTCACGGTGGACTTTCCGTATTCGCAGGAGTAGGAGAAAGAACACGTGAAGGAAATGACTTACTTCGTGAGATGTTAGAGTCAGGAATTATAAAATATGGTGACGCATTCATGCATTCTATGGAAGAAGGCGGTTGGGATTTGTCAAAAGTTGACATGAAAGGAATGAGAGAATCAAAAGCTACATTCGTTTTTGGTCAAATGAATGAGCCACCAGGTGCAAGAGCCCGTGTGGCACTTTCTGGTTTATCAATCGCAGAATATTTCCGTGATGGTGCAGGGTCTGATCAAGGAAAAGACGTACTTTTCTTTGTTGATAACATTTTCCGTTTTACACAAGCAGGTTCAGAGGTTTCTGCACTATTGGGTCGTATGCCATCTGCGGTGGGTTATCAACCGACATTAGCAACAGAGATGGGTGCAATGCAGGAAAGAATTACCTCTACAAATAAAGGTTCTATTACATCAGTGCAAGCGGTTTACGTTCCTGCAGATGATTTAACAGATCCAGCTCCAGCAACAACATTTGCACACCTTGATGCAACAACGGTATTGTCTCGTAAAATTGCTGAATTAGGAATTTATCCAGCGGTAGATCCATTAGATTCTACTTCTAGAATCTTAACTCCGCAAATTTTAGGTGATGAACATTATGATTGTGCACAAAGAGTTAAAGAAATTCTTCAAAAATACAAACAATTGCAAGATATTATTGCAATTCTTGGAATGGAAGAACTTTCTGAAGAAGATAAATTAGCAGTTTCTCGTGCAAGACGTGTACAACGTTTCTTGTCTCAACCTTTTCACGTAGCTGAGCAATTTACAGGTTTAAAAGGAGTTTTGGTTGACATTAAGGATACCATCAAAGGGTTTAATATGATTATTGACGGAGAGTTAGACCATTTGCCAGAAGCAGCTTTCAACCTAAAAGGTACAATTGAAGATGCAATTGAGGCAGGAGAAAAAATGTTGGCGGAAGCATAATATAAAGTTAGAAGCTAGAAATTAGAATTCAGAAGATAAATATTCAGTTTCTAGTTTCTAGTTACTAGTTTCAAACTTAAGAAATATGATTTTAGAAATAGTATCACCCGAAGCATCATTATTCTCAGGAGAAATTACATCAATCGCTGTTCCTGGTGTTGATGGCGATTTTCAAATGTTGAACAATCACGCCCCAATAGTTTCGACATTGCAAAAGGGAAACATCAGAATTCAAGCAGCAAGTTTCAAGTTAAGTAAAGAAGCTGCGGCATTATTTACGAAAGTAAATGATCAAAATTATTCATTTGCAATTGAATCTGGGACTCTTGAAATGAAAGACAATAAAGTAATTGTTCTTGTGGATTAATTATTTAGATTTATTAAAATATATAAAAGCCAAACTATTTAGTTTGGCTTTTTGTTTATTTGAAATTTATATTTTTTTTATATTCTATAATATCAGCGGGTTGACAATGGAGAATTTCGCAAATTAATTCCAAAGTCGAAAAACGTATTGCTTTGGCTTCGCCAGTTTTTAGAATTGAAAGGTTTGCCAATGTGATGCCCATTTTTTCGGCTAATTCGTTAGATCTCATTTTACGTTTGGCAAGCACAACATCAAGGTTGATTATTATTGGCATGATTATATCATTAAGTCATTTTCTTCTTTTATCGTTTTTGCTTCTTCAAAAATTGAGCTTAATATCTGAAAAAATATTCCTAATAAAATAAAAAAGAGAAATGCAGTTTTGCCAACACTCTCTGCAAATATTCCATTAGTGTTCAGAAAGTTAAAAAATGCATTGTAAAAAAAACTTGGAATATAAATTAATGAAGTGCATTAAATCAGATAATTACCAATATCGCGAAGAAGTTGAATAGACTCGTTGAAAAAAAAATTGTAGCCCATTAACAAAGAAATTAATTTTTCAAGTTTAAAGAGTACAACAATATAAATAATATTTCCAATTGCCATGAGAATAACTATAGTTCTAATATAATTGTTTTAATTTCATTTTCACTAATTAGAGAATTAATATTTGGTATATCATCAAAGAATAGTGCTATCAGTTAAAGTGCTGTTGAAATAACAATAAACGTTGCATAAATACCGAGTAAAATTTCGCAAAAATTTTTTAGTTTTTTAATTTATATTATGACATTAAATTATCAAAGTTAATTGTAAGTACATAAAATTTTTTGATAAATAATAAATTATCATCAAATAAAAATAAATTATTTGAATTAAATATTTAATTACAATACTTTAATACTTTAAAATTTCAACAAAACCGTTACTTTCTAGTCGATTCTCTGTAACGCAGTTCGGTTTTTACGACCATTGTTTTTGGCAAATATTCGGCGTCATTGTTTTCTAAACGTTCAATCAATAAAGTGGCGGCTACTTCCCCAATTTCTGGTCCATGTTGGCTAATGGTTGATAAGCTCGGATTAAGTCTCCGTGCCCAAACACCATCAGCAAAACCTATAATTTGTAAATCTTTTGGAATATTCAAATCTTTTTTTATTCCTACTTTCAATGCTGCTACTGAAGCCGTTTCATTTAAAGCAAAAACACCATCAATAGTATTATTAGTAAATAATTTTGCGACATTTTCTTCAAAAGAATCCTCATTATCTGACAAGAATATCAATTCAGATTTTTGTTTAATTTTATGATTTGCCAAAGCGTCATGATACCCTTTGGCACGTAATTTACCAACGCTTAAATTATCAATTGTTGACAAAAGTGCAATATTTTTACAACCAGTTTTTATCAAATGATTCATAGCGTGTAGTGCCGATTCATAATCGTCAACGATAACTTTATCACAGTTTATTTCATCGGCAATGCGGTCAAACATTACAATCGGAGTACCATCATTGATAATATCCTTAAAATGATTGTACTCTTTTAGTTTCTGAGATTCTTCTGACATTGATATTATAAAACCATCAATCGTGCCATTACTCAGCATTTCGAGTGTGCTTATTTCTTTTTCAATAGATTCGTTAGAAATGCAAGTAATGATGTTATAACTTTTTTGTTCAGCCACTTTTTCTATTCCAGAAAATACCTTGGCAAAAAACGAATTCAAAATATTTGGTATAATTACACCAATGGTTTTTGTTTTGCGGTTTTTGAGATTTAAACCAAAAATATTAGGCTTGTAATTTTTTAATTTGGCATATTCTTGAATCTTAATTTTGGTAATCTCGCTAATTTCTGCACTGTCATTCAATGCCTTAGAAACTGTCGAAACCGAAACTCCCAATTCTTTTGCAATATTTTTTAAGGTTGCTTTACTTTTCATGCCTAAATTTATTAATTGTAATATTTGTGAAAAATCAATAGCTTGTTGTAGTTATTTATTGAGAAGATAAAACTGTTCGATAGTTCATTGAAACAAAGATTTATGTACATTAAAAAATATTGTATGTTTCAGCACTTTATTGCAAAGTTATTTATTATTTTTGTGAAAACAGTACCAGCTTATGAAAAAATTTTACACTTCACTACTGCTTGTTATTTTTTTGTTTATAAATGCACAAGAGAATAAACATCATGAAATGATGGTCGAATCGGAAATGAAATCGGCATCAAACAGAATGAATTTGGCTGTCAATCCTAATACTTTGAATTACGATATTACTTACCACAAGCTAGAGTTTACTGTCGATCCATCGGTTTTGTTTATTTCAGGAAAAGTGACAACAACTTACATGGCAATACAAAACATGTCAACCCTAACTTTTGACATGTTCGATTCATTAACAGCAACTTCAGTTAAAGTAAACGGAGTGACGGCAACATTTACGCAACCAGGTTCAAACGAAATCGTTATTAATTTGCCAACAACCCAAAACATTGGTATTTCAGCTAATGTAGAAATCGAATATTCAGGAAATCCTGGTTCATCAGGTTTTGGTTCATTTACAATCGATGACCATGCTGGAACTCCCGTTTTATGGACACTATCCGAACCTTTCGGAGCTAGAGATTGGTGGCCATGTAAACAAGATTTGAATGATAAAATTGACACAATTGATGTGTATATTACTGCGCCTAGCCAATATGTTTCTGTTTCGAATGGCGTTGAGTCCGAAGCACCAATTGTGAGCGGAGCATCAAAAACAACACATTTTAAACACCAATATCCTATTCCTGCATATTTGATTGCGATCGCAGTTACAAATTATGAGGTTTATAACCAACAAGGTGGTTTGGGAACTCCAGCTAGTCCATATTTTCCAATAGTTAATTATATGTATCCTGAAACGGAAGCTGCAAACATTACAAGTTTAAATCCAACTCCGGCAATTATTAATTTTTTTGAATCAAAATTCGGTGCTTATCCTTTCAGAAATGAAAAATATGGACATTGTCAGTTTGGTTGGGGTGGCGGAATGGAACATACTACAGTTTCGTTTATGACCGCAAGTAATACTGGGGCATACTCCAGAAGCTTGATTGCACACGAAATGGGACACCAATGGTTTGGCAACAAAATAACTTGCGGCACTTGGAAAGACATTTGGCTTAACGAAGGAATTACTGAATATTTAAGTGGATTAGTAGTTGAACATCTTGATGGTAACACCGCTTTTAGAAGCTGGAAAAATTATAAAATAACTAGTGTAACCAATCATACAGGAACTACAAATTTGTATTTAACTGATATTCAAGCAGAATCTGTAAACAGAATATTTAGCGGTACAGTCACATACGACAAAGGTTCAATGGTAACTAACATGTTGCGTTATAAAATGGGAGACACTATGTTTTTTCAGGCAATGAACAACTATTTGGCAAGTCCTATGTTTGCCTATAAATATGCAATTACAACCGACTTGCAAGCACAACTAGAAAATGTTTACGGTAGCAGTTTGCAAGAATTTTTCAACGACTGGGTTTATGGGCAAGGTCACCCAAGTTATAATATTACAGTTCAAAATTTGTCAGGCAACCAAGTAAAAATAAATGTTAATCAAACACAATCTAACAATACAGTTAGTTTTTTCGAAATGCCCATTGAAATAACGGCAACAGGAGCAGGTGGCCTATCGCAAGTTTTTAGAATAGAAAACACTACCAATGCTCAAGAATTTATATTGCCTAGAAATTTCTTGATCACCGCTGTTTCATTTGATCCAGAAAAAAACATAATTTCTAAAAGTAATGTTATCACCTTTAACCCAACTTTATCCAACGATAATTTTGAATTAGAAAAAAAAATTTTGCTATCTCCTAATCCAGCAACAGACATTTTAAATATTCAATTGCCGAGTGATATTGTTTTAGAAAACGCAGTCATCTATAATTTATTGGGTCAAAAAATCTTAAAAAACAACAGCAATAACATTTCTGTTTTGGGGTTAACAAGTGGCATTTATTCGATTACAATAAAAACTAATGAAGGAATTGTAAACAAAAAGTTTATCAGAAATTAATTTCCATATTTTCATCAATAAAAAAAGCAACCTGTTAAAAGTTGCTTTTTTTATTCTTAAATTTATTTTCTAAATAAACAGAGCCCGCAATTCTGTTGCATCTTGTGGTTTCATTTTTCCAGCCAAAACAAGGCTAAGTTGTTTGCGACGCAACGCAGCATCAAAACGTTCTTTCTCTAAATCAGTCTGTGGAATCACTTCTGGTACTGGAACTGGAACACCACTTTCGTCAACAGCAACAAATGTATAAATCGCTTCGTTTGCCTTTGTTCTAAAACCCGATTCACGATCTTCAATCCAAACATCTATAAAAATTTCCATCGATGTGCGAAAACTCCTCGATACTTTTGCTTCAACCGTTACCACGCTACCAAGAGCAATTGCTCGATTAAAAGCAACATGATTCACAGATGCAGTTACCGTAATTCGTCTTGAGTGTCTTCTTGCCGCAATGCTCGCCGCCCTATCCATTCTTGCTAATAATTCCCCGCCAAATAAGTTGTTCAATGGGTTGGTTTCGCTCGGCAAGACCAAATCGGTCAAGATTGTCAATGATTCTGATGCGTTTTTTGGTGTCATAATTTTTTTATTATTTGAAGCTATTCCTGATATTCGTTTCAAGTCCTCATTTTAAAATATTATTTTTTCAAAGACCCAAAACGAACTTCCGCTGGTCGTTGTTTTTGGTCAAAAAAAATTAATTTTTAAAACTCTGGGCTTTTCACTCCTATCAGGGCTAAAAAAAATCCCGTTCCAAAACGAGAATTTACTTTTAAACGCAAACCGACAAGGTTTATGTAATTTCTAATTCTATTTTTCTAATTCCTGAATTAATACCCAAGCATCAGGATTGTTTGTTTTTTGAATGACCTGCATGGCATTTCGAGCATCAGCATAATTGTTATAACTGCTGTAAATCACTGGAAATAATCCATTTATATTTTGGTTGATTTTTTTAGCTGCAAAACCATTTGAAATTAATTTCTTACAAATTTTATCAGCGTTAGCTTCTATCTTAAAAGCACCAGCTACAACATGATAATTCATAGCATTGCTGTGCACAACGATATTTTCCAGCGGATTAGGAATAAAAAAAGTAGCTTCTTGAATTTTTTTATCAACTTGTTTTTGTACATTGGCCACAACAGTTAGATTTTCTATTGCTATTTTTTCTTTATATAAATTTAAAAAAACAGGACTTGTCAATCCACAACCAATCAAGAAGACTGCAGCATATTTTAGGTTAGAATAATTTTTTGGTTTTGGCAAATATTCAAATTCTATTAACTCTAAATTATTTGTGGTTTCCGATTCAAAATCAGACGTAGTGATTTTCGCAGATTCAGCTGTTCGCTTTATATCTGGTGATACTAAAGTTGATAATCCGAAAGAACTTGACAAATAATTAAAATTATCTATGGGTAAAAAAACGATATTTTTTTCAGCATTTAAAGTCAAACCACCAATGTTTTTTATGTAAACAGAATTATCGGTCTCCAAAGCATTTTGCCATTTAATAACTTGTTGGTTAATGCTATAAACGGCATCTTGATAAGTTATTTTTTCTGACAATGCAACCTGGTTGGCCAATAAACCATCATTGTTTTTTAAATTGGCATTAAAAGCAATTAACTTTTTTGGGGGATAAAAACTGTTGGTTGTATTGTTTAATTGCGCCGAAACCGTTTCAGTTAAAAAAGCACCAAAACCAGGAACTGCTACACATTGGTAGCGATAAAGCAATTCTGATATGTGTTTTTCAATATTCATAGTCAGCAAAGTTAAACATTCTAAGTAGTTTTCAAAAATTTATTAACAATTATTATTAATGTGTACTGATTTTTAGTTAATTGACAACATTTTTTTTGCTTATTTATTTTCTGTTGATTCAAAATATTCATTATATAATTCCTGTATAAAATGAAACGGTTTTCTGTAGAAATATTAGACTGATTTCGAAATGTTTCAAAAAAAATTGGCTTGCCAAAATCATCGGTTATAGAACGGTTTCTTTGTACTTTATATTAATTAAATCACTGCTTAGGATTTATCAGTAAAACCAAAATTTTCATTTATATAATTACAAACGTCAATTATTTCATTTACTTTTTATGCTGCTCCCTAAAATTCAGACAGTAGTTTAAGATAGGATTAAAAACCCTAAATTAGCAAAATTATGTCAAGAACAAGAAGAGTTTTCTCGAA
>JAYVIW010000047.1:0-9663 GCA_043769905.1 Bacteroidota bacterium | reverse complement strand
AAGTCTTTACAAGGGATTAAAGGAATACTTTGAGTTCTATAATAATGAACGTTTTCATCAATCATTAAAATATAAAACACCAAGCCAAATGTATAACATTAAAAAAGTGGCATAAAATCAGAATAACTTTTTTAGGCTTAAAAAAGCCAAAAAGTTATCTCCGATTTTAGCCAAAAAACCTAAAAAAATAACTTAAATCATATCTTAATTTATAAGATATTTGTCCGAAGAATAGGTCGCAGCATAGAAAATTAAATTATGACTCCCAAAAATATGCTGATGCTTTGCCATTTGCTATAAAATCATTGCAATATGCCAAAGAAACTGGTGCAATTGACCAAACTATTTTTACTGAAAAACTGCTGAGTGATATATATTTAAAATTAAATAACCCGCTAGAATCATTGAATCATTTTAAGCAATACATCGTTTTTAGAGACAGTTTGAATAATGAAAGTAACTCAAAAAAATTTAGAGAAGCTGAAGCTAATTTCGAATCGAATGCAAAAACCAATATGGTTGTTGAAAAAAACAAACGACAAAATCAGTTAATAGGTTTTGGAATAATTGTTACGTTGCTCTTTCTGGGATTGATATTTGCAATTTATAACCGTATGCAAGTAAAAAAAAGATTGACACTGCAAAAAGAAGTTGCCGAATATGAACAAAAAGCCTTGCATTTGCAAATGAATCCACACTTTGTTTTTAATTGTTTGGGGTCGATTTCGAGTTTTATTGTTCAAAACGGTTCAGATTCGGCAATAAAATATTTAACAAAATTCTCAAAACTGATGAGATTGACATTAGAATATTCTAAAAATTCATTGATTCCGATTGATAAAGAAATTGAAGGTTTACAAAATTATTTGGAACTAGAACAACTGCGTTTCAACAGAAAATTTGAGTTTACGATAACCGCCGATCTGCAAATTGAAGACGATATGGCTTTGCCGCCACTCTTGATTCAGCCATTTGTTGAAAATGCAATTTTGCACGGAATGGTTCCAAAAAATGGTAGCGGTCGCATAGATATTAGTTTTAATATTACCGAAAAAAACCTAATTTGCACGATTATAGATGACGGAATTGGTCTGACAAAATCAAAGCAATTAAAAGAAAATTCGGTCAAAGCTCACCAATCAATGGCACTTGAAATTACCAAAAAACGACTTGAAATGATGGAAAACGGCTTTAACAAAAAATCGGAATTTAAATGGGTACAAAAGTGGTTTTAAATTTACCGATTCAGTATTTAAAGCCCACCCAACCTTCCCAAAAGGAGGGCTAAAAAAGAGATAAATATTTTTTACAAAACAAATCGAGAGTTCCCCCTTCGGGCTTAGGGAACCAGTAATATGATCACAGCAATACTTATAGACGACGACAACAACCTGCGCAACGGAATGCGAGCCATGTTGCAACGCCACCAGCACCAAATAGCGATTATTGGCGAGACCGATAGTGTTTTGACGGGCATTTCGGCCATTGAAAAATTGCAACCGCAAGTCATTTTCTTAGACATTCACTTGACTGATGGAACAGGTTTTGACATTTTGGAACAAGTTTCGGGCAATAAAGCCCACATTATTTTTATTACGGCTCACGAGCAATATGCGTTAAAATCTTTTAAATTTTCGGCACTTGATTTTTTATTAAAACCAGTCGATCCTGATGAGTTGAGCAAAACAATTGACAAAATATCATTGACATTACAAAAAAATAATTCGTTTGATCACATTGATTTATTGCTTGAAAACATCAGAAAAAAAGTAGATAATTTCAAGCGAATTGCACTTTCGACCTCAGACGGGATTCATTTGTTTGAAATTTCAGATATTATTCGCTGTGAAGCAAATGACAATTACACGCAGTTTTTTATTAAAAACCACAAACCATTGTTAATATCTAAAACCTTAAAAGAATATGAAGAATTGTTGACCGAACATGGTTTTGAACGCATTCATCAGTCGCATTTAATCAATTTGGCGTACCTAAAAACGTATATAAAAAACCGAAGGCGGCTATGTGATTATGGCAGATAACAGCCATATTCCGATTGCACAACGCAAACGAGAAAGATTACAAGAGTTGATAAGGATGTTATGAGTTATAGCTTATGAGTTGTGGGTTACTAAAAAAAAAAATAAAGATTACTTTGAAAAAAAATAATTTTCAAAATATTAAAATACAAGAAGTTATGAAAAATTTACAAACTATAAATACCAAGATTATGAAGAAAATTTTAATGTTTTTATTGTTGATTACAGGAGTTGGGTTTGGACAACCAAATTTCAATACACAAGTTTTGAACGAATTATCTTGGAATTACAACAATCTTTTGCCATTTGAAACACGAACTATCAATTTGACTTTTAATTTGAATAGCCCTATGGAAATTCCAGCTTTAAATTCTGGTGATATTCTTAATTTTTTGACTTCAATTTTTCCAATTGCCAATGATGAAATGCCTGCTGATAATGTTGCTAATTTTGAACAAATCATGGTCAATTCCTTCGACCCAAATAACAAAACTTGTCTCGAAGGTAATTTCGTGTCGCCAACAAAAATTGGTGGATACTTGCATTATAACATTAATTTTTAAGAATACTGGCACCGCCGATGCAATCAATATTGTTGTCAAAGATGTTATCGATACAACAATGTTCGACATCAATACTTTGCAGGTTATAGAATCGTCCGCCGATGTTCGTACTTACATTAAAGGCAATGTTATTGAATTTATATTCCAAAATATCAATCTTGTTCCATCGGCACCAAGTCCTGGCGGACACGGAAATGTGTTGTTCAAAATCAAAACATTGCCAACTTTGCCAATAAATACTGAAGTGAAAAACATAGCCAATATTTATTTTGATTATAATTTTCCGATAATTACCAACGAGGCCAAAACTATGTTTGCAGTAATGAGCAACAGCAATTTTGTAGAAGATAAATCGGTTATGGTAAGTCCAAATCCTACTAATTCTATAATCAATATTAGTTGTAAAACCGCAATCAAATCAATAGAATTGTATGATGTAAATGGTCGTATTCTAGAAACCAACTTGAGTAATAAAAGTAATATTGACATTTCAGAAAAATCAAATGGAGTTTATTTCTTAAAAATCAATACTGAAAACGGAAGTAAAATTAAGAAAATCGTAAAAGAATAGTTTGTTTTAAATAAAATTAAACCTATTATAAATGTCAAAAAAAACTGTTAAATGTCTTATATTCAAAGACAATACCTTTAAATCACTAATAATGTAGAATGCGAATAAAACGCTGTGAATCTCTTTTTTTTAAATTCTCTATAAATCTACAAAACAAAAAAAACTTTATGAATATCTGTTTCAAAAAAAATCATTAAAAAAAATTTTCCTATTTTTGGAATGAAATAATAATCCAACCAAAATGAAGTTAAAAAACTTTCCCAGCATATTTGTTTTAGTACCAATTTTAATAATTACAAGTTGTAATTCAACCAAAAAATCGGTTACAAACAGCAATGATATTGTCACCAAATACATGAATACCATAACCGAAAGTGAATTGAAAACCCACTTGACTATTGTGGCATCAGATGAAATGGAAGGGCGCGAAACAGGCTCAAATGGTCAAAAAAAAGCGGGACAATATCTTATTAGTCAATATATTGCAAACGGAGTTGTGTCTCCAAAAGATGCCAATAATTATTTGCAAACAGTTCCGAAATCTTATTTAAAATCTAAATATAACCACCAATTTGGCGACTCAGAAAACGTATGTGCGTTTATTCAAGGCAGCGAAAAACCAGATGAAGTTGTTGTAATTTCTGCACACTATGACCATATTGGCATTGAAGACGGCAAAGTTTTTAACGGAGCTGACGATGATGGGTCAGGAACGGTAGCGCTTTTGGAAATTGCTCAAGCATTTGCACTGGCAAAAAAAGCAGGAAATGGTCCAAAACGTTCTATTTTATTTTTGCATGTAACGGGCGAAGAGCACGGTTTACACGGCTCAAGATATTATACTGAAAACCCACTTTTCCCTTTAAAAAATACTATTACTGATGTTAATATCGACATGATTGGTCGCCGTGACGCGTTGCACAAAGATTCAAATAATTACATATACATAATAGGTTCAAATTATCTTTCGTCTGATTTGTACAATATTACCGAGGCAGCTAATAAAAATTTCACGAATCTACAACTTGATTATAAATACAACGATAAGCAAGACCCTGAAAGGTTTTATTATAGATCTGACCATTATAACTTTGCCAAAAACGGCATTCCATCTGTGTTTTTATTCAGTGGCGTTCACGAAGATTACCACCAAGAAACAGATGAAGTTTCTAAAATAGAATTTGATATTCTTGAAAAAAGAACCAAACTAGCTTTTGCAATGATTTGGGAATTGGCTAATAGAGCCAACAGACCAATTGTTGACAAATTATAAAGTTTTCAACTTTGGTTTTCGGGTTTTGGTTCTAGGCGTTGAAGGCTTCAATTTCGAATTTAACGATTGTTTGTCAAATTCGAATTTGTACTTATATTCCGCCAATAAATTATCCGAAAAAAACAGTGATGAATAGGATTCATGATTTTTTAAATCATTTTTTTCAAAATCTGACAATTTATTTGAATAAGCTTTTAATTGTTCTGTCGTTAACAAACTCCGATAATCATCTTCTTGACGAATTAGCGTTTTAATAAATAAATCTGTATCTCTAGTATCTTCTGACACAATCATTTTTTTGTAAATAGGCAATAATTCTTGGTATTGTTTAATAAATAAATCCTTAAAAATCGAATTTTGTTGATTAGTGTAATTGACAATATTATAAGTAATTTTGCCTTTTGTTTGCCAAAAAGTAACTTCGCCTAAACTGTCTTTCTGCACAAAATTTTGCATCATGGCGACCTTCAATTTGATGGTTTTATCGAATTGAGCAGCAGCTAAAAATGGCACGAATAACAATAAAAATAAAATTTTACGCATAACAAACAATTATTATAAATTTAATAAATTTTTATATCAAAAAAGCTCTGAATTTCTTCAGAGCTTTTAGTGTTTTTTAGGGTGGATGACCGGGTTCGAACCGGCGACTTCCGGCACCACAAACCAGCGCTCTAACCAGCTGAGCTACAACCACCATTTTAACGAGTGCAAATATATAACGATTTTTTTATTTTACAAAGCAAAAAATAAAAAAAATTAACGCAAATCACTTAAACTATTGACTGCCAAATACCTCTCGACCGTAAATCCTTCGGCAAAATCGGTGCCGATCAATCGTCCAAAATCTTGCAATCTGTAATTAAGACTTTCCAAGAAATTTTTTGAAGCAATGACCGTTTCTGGCTCTTTTGATTTTGGGTCATAAAATTGAGATGAGTATGCCAATATTGCGTCAATTCGTTGCTTGGTAAAGCCCGTTACATCAACTACAAAATCGGGATTGATATTTTTCCATTGAATGTAATGGTAAACCAACTTTGGTCGCCAATATTCTTGTTTTTCACCATCAATTTCGGTTTCAATTTTAATTAATCCTGATAAAAAACAGGCGTCAGAAACTAGCTTACTTCCTTTTGCATGGTCAATGTGTCGATCGTCAATGGCGTTGCAAAGCACAATTTCGGGGCGGTATTTACGGATCATTTTGATAACTTCAAGTTGGTGATTTTCATCATTAACAAAAAACCCATCTAGCATATTGAGGTTTTCTCGAATTGAAACACCAAGAATTTTAGCCGCATTGTTTGCCTCTGAATCACGAATTATCGCCGAACCACGCGTGCCTAATTCTCCGCGTGTCAAATCTATAATTCCGACTTTTTTGCCAAGCGAAATTTCTTTAGCAATTGTGCCGCCACAACCCAATTCTACATCGTCAGGATGTGCTCCAAAAGCCAATATATCTAATTTCATTATTTTTTCTATTTTTTTTAATTATCCGTTTTTTATAAATATATTTGAATGCCATATTGCATGCGGTCTACTGTTGATTGTATTTTAATATAATTAGTTTGAGTCAAAAAGCATTTAGTGTTTTTACAGACCTATTGCTTTAATAATTCTTCTAAATAATCACGTTTATTTGATAATCTAGGAATTTTGTGTTGTCCGCCCAATTTATCATTATTTTTTAACCAATCATAAAACAAATTTTCACGAGCTATATTAATTTTCAATTCATTTAAAGTCATGTCATTATAGCGTTTTGCTTCATAATCTGAATTTAAGCTTTGTAGATTTTCATCAAGAATTTTCTGAAATTCCGAAATGTTTGCTGGCTTTTTATTAAACTCTATCATCCATTCGTGTGCCCCTTTTTCTTTATCTATCATAAAGATTGGTGCAACCGTGTAATCTTTAACTTCAGAATTGGTTTGGTGACAAGTTTTAGCAATTGCCGAATCGGTATTTTCAACCATCAATTCTTCGCCAAAAACATTAATATGGTGTTTGGTGCGGCCAGTAATTCGAATTCTGTATGGATTTAATGATGTAAACCGAACGGTATCGCCAATTAAATAACGCCACAGTCCGCCGTTTGTAGTAATAACGATTGCATAGTTTTTGAACAATTGCACATCTGCCAATCGAATTGCAGTTTGATTTGGTGTTCCAAAAGTATCCATCGGAATAAATTCATAGAAAATTCCATAATCTAGCATCAACAGCAAATCACTAGAATTATTTAAATCTTGAATCGCAAAAAATCCTTCAGAGGCATTATAAATTTCGTAATACTTGAAATTATTTTTTGGTAAAATCTTTTGGTATTGTTCTCTGTATGGATCAAAACTAACGCCTCCATGAAAATAAACTTCCAGGTTAGGCCAAACTTCCATCAGGTTTTCTTTGCCTGTTTTCAGGAGAACTTTATTCATCAAAACCATCATCCAAGACGGAACTCCGGCAAAACTTGTAACATTTTCGTTGATAGTTTCGTTAATTATGGCTTCCATTTTGGCTTCCCATTCGCTCATTAGCGAAACTTTGCTGCTAGGAGTCGAGCTAAACTCGGCCCAAATAGGCATATTTTCAATTAAAATTGCCGATAAGTCTCCAAAAAATGTATTATTGTTTTCATAAATTTGTGAACTACCACCCAAACGCAAACTCTTGCCTATAAACATTTCAGAATTTTCGTTGTTGTTCAAATACAGACACAACAAATCTTTGCTTCCCTTGTAATGACAATCTTCTAAAGCCTGATTACTAACGGGTATAAATTTGCTTTTGGCATTGGTTGTTCCGCTTGATTTTGCAAACCATTTTATTGGTGTTTCCCACAAAACATTTTGTTCGCCTTGACGCGTTCTTTCAATTAATGGTTCTAAATCTTCATAACTCGAAATTGGAATTCTTTCGGCAAATGTTGCATAAGATTTTATTGACTGATAATCATATTTTTCGCCAAAAACAGTATTTTCTGACGCTTTTATTAAGTTAAAAAGCAACTCTTCTTGAACTTCATTCGGATATTTCAAAAACAACTCTATCTGATGAATGCGCTGTTTCAAAAACCATGATGCAATCGAGTTTATTAATGGTATTGGCATTTTTGAGTATTAGATTATTGATTTTAAATATTAGATTTGTATCATCAAAATCTAATAATAACTTTACAACGATTTCCAAAAATAGTGAAAATATTTAAAATCTAATATCAAAAATCTAATATTTAAAATGACATACCAAGGCGTATTGACCAAAATGCAAACCGAAATCGGAAATCCGATTCAATATTACATAATTTTTGAAAATAACTTTCTCAATGTCAATCAATTAATTGGCAAAAATATTGAAATTCAGTTTCAAGGATACCAATGTTTGAATTGTAATAAAAAAAAGAAAATTTTTCGTCAAGGATTTTGTTATGATTGTTTCACTTCATCAGCATCGGCAGGTGATTGGATTATGAAACCCGAACTTTCAACAGCACATTTAGATATTGAAGACCGTGATTTGGTTTATGAAAAAAAAGTACAATTGCAACCGCATATTGTTTATTTAGCCTTGTCTAGCGAAGTAAAAGTTGGCGTAACTCGTGGTTCGCAAGTACCAACTAGATGGATTGACCAAGGAGCAACGCAAGCAATTCCGGTGGTTGAAGTTCCAAATCGATATTTGGCAGGAATTACCGAAGTTGCTTTGAAAAAATTATATGCCGATAAAACCAATTGGCAAAAAATGCTCAAAAACGATGTCGCTCCAGCCGATTTATTCAAAGAAAAAACAAGTTTGAAATATTTGATTCCCAAAGAAGCACAAGAATTTTATGATATTAATTTAAACAATATTACTGAAATGCATTTTCCAGTATTAGAATATCCAAAAAAAGTAACAAGCTTAAATCTTGAAAAAACACCAAATTTCTCTGGAAAATTAACTGGAATAAAAGGGCAGTATTTAATTTTTGCGGACGGAGGCGTTTTTAATGTGCGGACTTTTGAGGGTTTTGTAGTTACTATTTCGGTTTAATTTTTCAACAAAATTTTAACCTTAACAATTCAAATAATAACTTTAAATTGATTAATTTTGATAATAATTAAATTAATTTTTTATGGTTTCTCAAATAACTCAAGGCATTAAAATATCGGTTATAACAAATTTTGAAGGTAATTATATCAAAAATTACAAACAAAACTATGCTTTTTCCTACCAAATAACTATCGAGAACTACAGCAAAGAAACTGTTCAATTGATATCTAGGCATTGGGAAATTCTTGATTCTTTGAACAATACCGAAACCGTTGATGGCGAAGGTGTTATTGGCAAAAAACCTGTTATTAAGTCAGGTGAAACCTACGTATATCGTTCAGGTTGTTTGTTGCATTCTACTTTTGGTGCCATGACGGGATATTTCAACATGATTAACTTTGGAACAACCAGAAATTTTAGAGTTGTTGTACCTTTTTTTAAATTAGCTACGCCATTTGGATTGAATTAAACAATTTTTTTCCTCTTATAATTTATCACAAAAACACCAAGAATAATCAACAACGTTGCAATTATAAAGTCTTCAGTAATAATTTCGTTTAAAAAAAGCCAACCTAATAAAACTGCAATTACAGTATTGATATAATTTAAAATAGAAACTTGCAACGCTGAAACTCTTTTTAAAGCATACAAATAGCAAAAAAATGCCAAAACTGAACCAAAAACAGATAAATACAAAACGGCAAAAATACTTCGTGAGCTCCATAAACTAAAGTCAACATTGGGCGAAAAAAACAATGCCAAGCCAACTTGAATAATTGCTGCAATAGAAAATTGATAAAACAAATTTAAGGCAATATTGTTTGATTTGTGAATTTGAAATTTTGAGTAAATTGTGCCACTAGACCAGCTTAAAATGGCAATACATAAAAACAAAATTCCAGTTTTATAATTTGGATCTAATATAGCCCCAAGTCCATCTTTGAAGATAAAAACTACTCCAGAAAAACCAATTAATATTCCTACAATTCCTTTTAAACTTGGTTTCTGTAACCCAAAAAAAATACTTAAAATAAATATTACTACCGGAGATAATGCGCTTAAAATTGATGTCAATCCAGATGGCACAGTTTGTTCGGCAATTGTCGTAAATCCGTTTGCTAATACAATCATCAAAATTGATGGAATAAATTGATGTCTAAAATTTGTCCAACCAATCCA
>JAYVIW010000046.1:0-4463 GCA_043769905.1 Bacteroidota bacterium | reverse complement strand
AGTTTTAACTCGTTTGTAGTTTTTGTTTTCTTGTTTATTGTATTGTAAATGAACTTCTTGAGGTTTTTTAAAATCCAAACTCCAATGCATTCTCAAGTTGTTGTAAAGTTCTGTGGCTTGTGCAACTATTTTCTGAGCAATTTCGATTGATTTTATGGTGTTTTTTAAGCCAAATTCATATTTCAAGATTCCGTTAATTCGCTCTGCAATAGCGTTTTCGTAAGGATCATATTGTTGTGTTGTACTTAATACAAATCCTTTATTTTCTGCATATTGAGAGTAATCTGGGCAACAATATTGGATTCCTCTATCTGAATGATGAATGATATTTTTGTGAGAAAAAATGCAGTTTTTATGCGCCATATTTAGGGCGTCTTTTACCATCGAAACTTTCATATTGTCTTGCAAACTCCAACCCATAATTTTGCGAGAATAAGCATCGGTTACTAAAGCTAAATAGGCGTGGCCACTATCGGTTTTGATGTACGTAATATCGCTTACAAAGACTTGTTCACTATGTGTTATCTTCAAATTAGTCAATAGGTTAGGTGATTTGTAAAAAAAATGTTTGGAATCGGTTGTAATAAAATATCGTTTTGTTTTTTTAACTAGCATTCCTCTAAAACGAAGCAAATCGTTTATGGCATCACGTCCCATTTTTATGTTTTCTTGCCTGATTTTTGGCAGTAAATATTGGTATAATTTTCTGGTTCCAGTTTTAGGTAATACTTTGCGGTAGTCTATTATCCAATTAATGATTTTTTCACGCTCTAAATCCTTAATTTTTTCTCTTGTAATCTGCTGATAATAGGCTTGTTTGCTAATCCCGAATGATTCGTAAATCCATTTTACTTTAAAAGCTTTTTCTTCTTTTTCTGAATTTCGTTTGCTAACCATTCGGGCAGATACTTTTTTGACAGTTCTTCTCCCGTAACTTTCTCAAATTCAACAATTACCTCTTGTTGAAACTCTTTTATGCCTTCTAAATCTTCGATACGTTCTTTGAGTTTTTTAATCTCATCATCCTTTGAAACAAAGATCTTTTGATTGGAATAATTGCTTAATTTTTTCATCCAGTAGTGTATTGTTGCTCTTGAAATGTTATACTTCTTGGATGCGAAGTTAGCAGAAATTTGACCATTATTGATTTGGTCAATGACAAAAAGTTTGTGCTCGAAAGTTACTTTTTGATAGCCGTTTTTTCGACAGGCTTGATTTGTTGGTGTTTCCATAGGATACTAAAAGTGTTTAATTTTTAGTCAACCTATTTTAGGACAAGACAGTCGGTAAGCTTGCCACTAACGTCTCGTGGCTTGCAGAAGTTGGGGATTTGGTTAGCCCGAACTTTCAGCAAATCACTGATCACAAAAGTACAAAACAATGTGTAAATTCAAGACCAAAACCCCAATTTTTGCAAACCGCTGTTGTCGGCAGTTAATTTATTTTTTCATTGTTACTAACCAATTACAAAGACTTATAAACTGATTGTCAACTGTCAAATTTGCACAATTTGTTATTTCTCCAGTTGAATATTGGCTGAATATTTCTTTAGACATACTTGTTTCAATTGATGCACCAATGAAAACAATTGGAATTTGAATATTATGTTTTTTAAAATTCTCTCTAACTCTTGAAAGTGCAGTACTTGCTGTTTTCCAATGTTCATCTGCACCTGCTGGATCAATTCCGCCTTTTAATTCTCCAAGTATTTCGTAATTAATAGGGTTTTGAATTAAGTTCTTAAATTCATCTCCACTTAAATCATTGGAATGACAATTTAAAATTACTAAATCAATATTTTTCTTAACTATTGGAACTGTTAAGTTGTAGATTAATTGTCTTTTTTCATTTGTTTTCAGAGTCCATTGAATTGAACGTATGTCTGGAACTTGGTCAATTGTATAACTCCTTTCATTTAACCAAATTTTTGAAGTTTTGTTGTAATATGAAAAACTTAGATTTAGAACTTGCAGTTGAGAAATGACAATTCTTGTTAATTTTTCATTTGCTATTGTGCCAACTAAATTTCTCATTCTTCCGCCTAACGCATCTCCTAATGTCAGTAAATATCGATAAATCAACTCTTCAATATATTGTTTGCCAGCAGGTTCTAAAAATTCTTTAATAAATTCTAGTAAAATGTCGTTTAAATCATCTTTACTTAAATACTTATTCGCTTTTACTGATACACCTGCTGCCTCATAACAACTACTTTTTATTTCGTCCAAAGCCAAAATGTCTTTTGGATTTTTTGTTTTTTGCTCCAAAATCAATTTTAAAGATTTTGCCTTATCAATGTATGGAATTGATTCCTTACTTTTTCGTAATGCATATTCAAGAAATCCAGTTCTATGTGATTCGTGAACTGTTACTAAATCTGTAGCGTTTTTTATAAAACTATTTGTCATCTTCTGAATCTGTAAAAAATTGTTTTTTAATTGCAACAGCAATTGCGTTTGCTAAAAGTGGTGGAACCGCATTTCCAACTTGTCCAAATTGAGTCATATTAACAACCCTTTTGCTACTATAGGAATCTAATCGAGTTCCCGTAAATTCCCAATCTAAAGGGAAAGTCTGTAGACAGGCTAATTCCCTAACAGTCAACATTCTATCAACATATGGATGAATGAAATCTCTATAACCGCTTCGAGTTACAGTTGGTGATGGTTTATTTGGGTCAAGCCTTCTATATGTTGAGCCGAAAGTTTGTACTATATCAGATAATTTTCCACCAATTGGAACTTGAACTATTTTTTCAAGTGTTGAAGGTGAATGTGCAGTTTGTTGATGATTTTTAATATCCATATTTTACAATTCTATCTTTAATTGATTCCGAAATTCTTATTGCAGTTTCTGATGGTATATCTGCATCAGGTAAGTCTCCTATTGCATCCCAAACAGTTTTAGTTTTTTGTTTGCTATCACCAAAAATATTTAATGTTTCATTACTTAATTTTGAATGTGTTGGTTGAGGAAATTCAAATATTTTATTAATTCTATTTCCTACAATAAAAACTCTTTCTCGGCTCTGCGGAACACCATATTCAAGTGCGTTTAAAATTGCCTTATCAACTTTATATTGATAAGTTTGACCTTCAAAAATAATTGGTTCAGATATTTCATTCAAAATTGCATCAATTGCTTTACCATCTTGCCAATTTACCATTCCACGTACATTCTCCATCACAAATACTTTAGGTAAACTTTCTTTTACGATTCTTATGAACTCTAAAACTAATTTACCTCTTGGGTCATCCATTCCCATTCTTTTACCTGCAAGACTAAAAGACTGGCAAGGTGGACCTCCAACTAAAACGGCTGCTTCTGTAGGTTTTAGTCCACCAACACTTAAAATTTCGGCGGTACTTATTTTTGATATGTCTCCCTGAATTACTGATAAATTAGGTCTGTTTTTTTTTAATGTTTCACAACAAGACTTGTCATATTCAACAGCAACTACAGTTTCAAAACCAGCCATTTCAAAGCCAATATCCATACCGCCTGCACCACTAAAAAGGCTTATTATTTTATTATTATTTTTCACTACTTTCATATTTTCAAAGGTAGTATTTTTTTATAATAATTTTTATTTAGTTCGGTTTTTTTTAATTGCCGACAACGTTTCGCGGCTTCATGAAGTGGCGATGAACCAAGACCGAGCCTTCACAAATATAACCAAAACTTTTAATTAAAAACCTTTCCAATTTCTGATAAATCCCGTGCCTCGCCATTTCTTGAAACCGCTGTTGGCAGTAGTTTTTTTTACAGAAGTGGTAATATTCTCTTTTTCACCATTTCAGTATCATCTCTCCAATCATTTCCTTTGTTGTCTTTCCAATTTGTAACCATTATGACTTTGCCGTCTTTGTTTACAAGTATATATTTTGAATAATCAGCAATATTTTCAAGCTCGTTTGGAGTTATTTCAGCAACAAATTTTTTATTTTTATTACTTCTCTTAACACCATATTTTTCATCTTTAAGAACTACAATGTTTATATCGTTTTTTATTTTTTTTAGATAATCGATAGCTTGTTTTGTCCTTTCATCATTTTCAGCTTCAACTAATAAGACATAAAAATCAAGATCATTTTCTTTTGCAAACTTAATAGCATTTGGTAAATGTAATCTACATGGTTCACACCAAATTCCAAATGTAAAAAACAAAGTATTTTTCTTTATTGAATTTTTTGCAATACAATTTATATCATTCGTGTCAATTGCATAAATGTCATTATAAATTGATTTTTTTAAATTACACTTTTCTTGTGCAACCATTAAAAAGCTTATGAATAGACTAATAAATAATATTTTTTGTTTCATATCTAATTTTAATTAATTTGTCGATTTAGAGTTTTCTGCGTTAAAATTCTAACTAACGTTTTTTTAAGTAATTAAAAATCAAGTGGTTGAAAAATTGAAATCATCTACTGAAAAATTATAATTTTCTACTTGTTTTTGCA
>JAYVIW010000045.1:0-36903 GCA_043769905.1 Bacteroidota bacterium | reverse complement strand
TCTAGGCAATCTAGGTCAGTTTTAAACCTATCTGTGAAATCTAAAATGCTTTGTCCTATAAATTTTTCCATAATGTAAATATATGTAAAAATTATAAGTCATTATCAGAACACCTCAAAATATATTTAATCCAAATAAAGTTAAATAATAGTTAAATTATATCAAATTTTAAAAGTTAAGACATTGAATTAAAATTTTTTGTAGATTATTAAAATTTTAAATAAGGATATCTGTAAAATAATTTTTCTAAAATTTTATAATTTTGTATTTGTATAAACTAAATATTTGAATATTTATGGCAAGAATTTTAGGTTTGGATTTGGGAACCAATTCAATTGGTTGGGCGATTGTGGATAAAGAAAACAATGATTTTTCACTTGTTAATAAAGGAGTTAGAATATTTTCGGAAGGAGTCAAATCTGAAAAGGGAATTGAAAGTTCTCGTGCAGCAGAAAGAACCGCTTTCAGAAGTGCTAGAAAAATAAAGTTTCGTAGAAAATTAAGAAAATATGAAACTCTAAAAGTACTTTCTAAAAATAATATGTGTCCATTATCTCTTGAAGAAATAGAAGATTGGAAGAAATCGGGTTTTAAACAATATCCGCTAAATCCAGAGTTCTTAATATGGTTAAGAACGGATGATGATGAAAATATAAATCCTTACTTTTTTAGAGATAAAGCAAGTAAACAAAAAGTAACACTATATGAAATAGGTCGAGCATTCTACCATATTGCACAAAGAAGAGGATTTTTAAGTAATCGATTAGATCAATCCGCCGAGGGAATTTTAGAAGAGCATTGCCCGAAAATTCAAGAATTAATTGAAGATTTGGGTTCCAGCGTTGAAATATTTTTTACTTTAAAAGATTATTTTTTAGGAACGGGAATTCTTGATTTTAATGAAAAAAGTGGTTTTGTAAAAGATTTAGATGATGGTGACAAAAAACTAGTTTCATTATATAAAGCTATGCAAGCAATAATCAAAAAGAATGATACTGATTTTGTAAAAGCTAAAGAAGAAATTATTGAAAGATTAAATAAAAAAGATGTTTTAGGAAAGGTTAAAGGCAAAATTAAAGACATTTCCCAAGCTATGATTGACGGAAATTTCAAAACACTAGGACAATATTTCTTTAGCTTATATAACAAAAGTAAGATTAGAAATCAATATACTTCCAGAGAAGAACATTATTTGGAAGAGTTTAGTATAATTTGTAAAACACAAGGAATTGGAGAAATTAAAGAAGATGAATTGTTGCCTGAAAAAAGATATACTGGACTAGCTAAAGATTTATATAAAGCTATATTTTTTCAACGACCATTAAAATCACAAAAAGGATTAGTAGGTAAATGTTCGTTTGAAAAATGCAAGTCTCGTTGTGCAATATCTCACCCTGATTTTGAAGAATACAGAATGTGGACGTATCTCAACACCATAAAAATTGGAACTCAATCTGAAAAAACACTGCGATTTTTATCACTAGAAGAGAAACAAAGTTTGATTTTTAAATTTTTAAGAAAAAAAGATAATTTTAATTTTGAAGATTTAGCCAAAGAATTGATCCCTAAAGGCACGACTTTCAATTTCTATAAATCTACCAACGCTAGCGAAGTTAATTATTTGTTTAATTACAAACCTTATGATACAGTTGCTGGAAGTCCAGTTTCTGCATCATTAAAAAATATTTTTGGCGAAGATTGGAAAAACAAAACTATTTCATACAAAACTAATAATTCAAAAGGAATTGAAGTTGAAAGAAAAGTAAATTATAAAGATTTGTGGCACTTGCTTTCCGTCTCAACTTCTGACATTTACTTATTTCAATATGCAAAAGATAAATTAGGATTAGATGACAGAAATGCAAAATCATTTAGTAAAATTCGATTGAAAAAAGATTTTGCAAGTTTGAGTTTGAATGCAATTACCAAGATTTTACCTTATGTAAGAGAAGGATTGTTGTATTCTCACGCAGTTTTTATGGCAAATATTAAAAAAATTGTTGATGAGAACATTTGGAATGATGAAAATCAAAGAAAATTTATTCACGATAAAATAGCTGAAATAATCGAAACTTTTACATCTGAAAAAAGCAAACTAGAAGTTATAAACGGATTAATAAAAGAAGCTAAAAACGAAGGTTTTTATTATTCTAAAGAAGCCGAACAATCCTATAAAAATAGCCTTTCAAGTAAATTAGAAACGTTTTACAAAAATTTCAAAATTGATAATGAGGAAGAAAAAACCATTATTTTTAATTATTTATTTCCGATTTTCATTCAGCAATTAAAAGCGTATGAATACATTAAAGTAAAACGCCTAGATGAAAAAGTTTTAGATTTTTTAAGCGGTAAAAATAATGATGGCGAAATATTTTGTAGTGATAAAAAACAACTAAAAAAAATGTATCATCCATCGGACATTGATGTTTTTAAAAAGAAAATTATCAAAGACCAATTCGGAAATGAAAAAGTAGTTCTTGGTAGTCCGTTAACTTCTTCTATCAAAAATCCAATGGCAATGAGAGCGTTGCATCAATTGCGAAAAGTATTAAACAACTTAATTTTTGAAGGACAAGTTGACGAAAAAACAGTTATTCACATTGAAATGGCTCGCGAATTAAACGATGCCAATAAACGAAAAGGAATTCAAGATTATCAAAACGAAATTAAAAAAGTAAGAGAAAAGCATATTGAAGAAATCAAAAAACTGTATTATGATGAATGTAAAAAAGAAGTAGTACCAACCGTAGATGATATTTTACGTTATCAACTTTGGATTGAACAAAACAGCATGGAAATTTATGAGCCAACAATAAATGGTGGAGCAAGCAAGAACATAAAAATTTGTCAAATAATTGGAAGTAATCCAGATTACGATATTGAACACACTATTCCTAGGAGTCGTTCACAAGACAATTCTCAAATGAATAAAACACTTTGCAGTCAAAAATTCAATAGAGATAATAAGGGAAATAAAATGCCAATTGAACTTGCAAATTATGAATTGATAAAGCCATTTATTTCTCATTGGAAAGAAGAATCAGATAATTTAACAAGAGAAATTGAAATAATTTCTCGTTCACTAAAAGCAGCTGCAACCAAAGATGCAAAAGATAAAAAAATACGAAGAAGACATTATTTAACTTTAAAACGAGATTACTTAAAAGGCAAATACGATAGATTTTTTTGGGAAGAACCAAAAGTTGGTTTCAAAAATAGTCAAATTCCAGATACAGGAATAATCACAAAATATTCACAAGCCTATTTGAAATCGTATTTCAAAAGAGTAGAATCAGTAAAAGGAGGAATGGTAGCCGAGTTCAGAAAAATTTGGGGGATTCAAGAAAGTTATCAAGAAAACGATAAAAAATATTATCACGAAAAAGACAGAGGCAAACACACACATCACACCATCGATGCGATTACAATTGCTTGTATGACAAAAGATAAATATGATGTTTTGGCAAATGCTTGGACACACGAAGACAAAGGGCAACTTGGCGAAGCACGGAAACTATTAGCTGATTCTAAACCTTGGAAAACATTTAAAGAAGATTTAAAGAAGATTGAAGAAGAAATTTTAGTTTCGCATTACACGCCAGATAACGTTAAAAAGCAATCTAAAAAGATAGTTAGAATTAGAGGGAAGAAGCAATTTCGAGATGAAAATTTATTAGACAAGAGAGGAAATACAATTCCAATTTTTGGAAAAAGTCTAAATGAAGTTGAGATTCGATCAAAAGTTGAAGGTAAAGATTATTTTAAAATTCAAAAGAATAATGAAAGCTTATATTATGAGTATTTATTTGATAAATCAGGAAATATAATTTATAAGAAAATCCCAATCTTTAAACAAGGGGATACCATTCGAGGTTCATTGCATCAAGATAGCATATATGGAGCAATTAAAAACCCATTAAATACTGAAGAAATCCGCTATGTAATTCGTAAAGATTTAGAAAGTATCAAAGCGTCTGATGTTGAAAGCATTGTAGATGAAATGGTTAAAGAAAAAATAAAAGTAGCCATTGCAAATAAAGTTTTATTGATATCATCAAATGCACAACAAAAAAACAAACTCGATGGAACAGTTTGGATGAACGAAGAAAAAGCAATTCCAATAAACAAAGTCAGATTGTTTGCTAATTCGGTTAAAAATCCTTTACACATTAAAACTCATAGTGATTTATCAAAATCTCGACACATGCATAAGCAAAAGGTTTATGGGCAGAATGCCGAGAATTATTGTATGGCTATTTATGAAGGAATTGATAAAAAAGCAAAACAGATAAGGAGCAGTTTGTTGATAAATATGTTTGATGCAGGAAATTATTTTAAATTTAGTAATGATAATAAAAAAAATTACCCAATTGCACCTGAAAAAGATGATAATCGCTTGCCGTTAAAATATATTTTAACAAAAGGTAAAATGGTTTTGATTTATGATAAATCTCCAAATGAACTGTTTGATATGTCCAGCAATAAATTATTAGAAAGATTATTTCAAATTACTCAAATTGATGTAGAAAAATCTGCGGAAATAAAATTATTACATCATATTGAAGCAAGAGAAAAGAAATTGATTACAGAATTTATGGGATTGAAAACAGGAATGAAAGGAGGTAAAAATATAGGGGCACATAAAAAATACCCTTGGATTAAAATTGGTGTAAATTCATTTGATTGTTTAGTTCAAGATTATGATTTTACAATTTCGGCTTCGGGTAAAATAGTTTTAAAATAGATTATTATCATTTAAATAAAATTTTCAGTACATTTGTATAAGTTTAAATTAAATTTTATGATAACTGAATTATTAGAAACAAAAAAAATAGTTGACAATTTTGATAAAATGATATCGAGATCACCTTTTAAAACAGAATATATTAGCGATAGGGCAAATATTCCTTTGCCAACATTTTACAGAAAATTACGAGATAACAAATTTAGTCTTGACGAAATTATTAAAATTGTTGAAATAATTGAACCCGAAATGTTTGAATATGAAATGTTAACAAAAAAAATTGCAATTGCAGAAGAGCAATTCAAAAATGGAGAATTTATTGAACATAAAGATTTTATTTTTAGTGCAAAACAAATATTATCTAATAGAAAATGAAAATAATTTATTCTTTAATAGCTCAAGAAGAATATATTGAAGTTGTTTATTTTTTAACAGATAAATTTGGAGCGCAACAAGCAATAAAATTCGAAGAAGATTTTTTGTCTAATTCAAAGCAACTTGAAAACTTTCCTAACAGTTTTGGAGGTTTTTATAAAACTAATAAAAGAAAATTTATGGTTAATAAAAATGTAACCGTAATTTTTCAAATTAATGAAACAACAGAAACTGTTGAAATTCTTAATTTTTGGTTCAATCGTTCTAATCCTGAAGTTTTACTAAAACATTTATAAAACGAAGTTCATTGACATTTTGCTCATAATCTTAAACAGCCAAACCACAACCGAGTTTCGGCTTTTGCCCACTCGGTTGTGGTTTGATTAAAGATTAGAAAACACGATATTTTCAAATATTTTCGTTTTAGACTGTGAATGGTTGTGGTTTGATTAAAGATTAGAAAACACGATATTGTTGCGAATTTAAATAATGATAATGTCGGGGTTGTGGTTTGATTAAAGATTAGAAAACACGATATTACAGGGACATATCAAATAACAGGAAATGTAGTTGTGGTTTGATTAAAGATTAGAAAACACGATATTATTCACAGCAACACTTATGACAACTCCTTGGTTGTGGTTTGATTAAAGATTAGAAAACACGATATTGTTTAAAGATTTTCAAGAAACAATTTTAAAGTTGTGGTTTGATTAAAGATTAGAAAACACGATATTATTTCTTCAACTTCGATATGCTCTTCACGTGTTGTGGTTTGATTAAAGATTAGAAAACACGATATTCTTTGTTACGGTAGTATATTTCAAAAATGTGTTGTGGTTTGATTAAAGATTAGAAAACACGATATTACTGCAAAGAATACTAGGTGCTACAAAACAGTTGTGGTTTGATTAAAGATTAGAAAACACGATATTCGAACTACCTTTGTCTTTTATGGACGACGGGTTGTGGTTTGATTAAAGATTAGAAAACACGATATTCATTGTTGGTAAATACGTTCTGCGTTGTGAGTTGTGGTTTGATTAAAGATTAGAAAACACGATATTGTCTTATCTTAAAGGCGATGAAGCAATATAGTTGTGGTTTGATTAAAGATTAGAAAACACGATATTAGTTGGCTTGTTACCTTCTGATAAGCAAGAGAATAAATTAAAATATCGTATAAAAAAATGCTTCTTTTTTGGTTTGATATCCCAAGATTGAAGCATTTTTTAGTTTCAAAACAATTCCAATTGTGTAGGTGGTGCCGCTTTGGGTACTTCGGCTTTGCCAAAAAAATTCAAAATATTCCCAAATTGTTTGTCGGTAATTCGTAAAACACTTACTTTTCCTAATGGAGGCAATAATTTGTGTATTCTTTTTTCGTGCACATCGCCACTCTCGCTACTTGCACAATGACGCACGTAAACAGAATATTGCATCATCGAAAAACCGTCTTTCAACAAATTATTTCTAAATCCAGATGCGTTTTTTTTGTTAACTTTGGTTTCTGTCGGCAAGTCAAAAAACACAAACAACCACATTATTCGATAAGCGTTAAGTTCCATAATTTTGGATATTTTATTTTTTTGCGACTTCCCATAAAACACTGTTGCAATGAACTTGTCGTTTTTTGCAAAGCCACCATCAATGGGCTTCTTTCATCTTCAAAGTAAACAGTTCGAGTTAAAATTTGTAACAGTTCGGCTTTTATTTTTGTATTCAATTCTTGCTCGTTATAATTTTGCATAATTAAATGAACCGTTTCATCAACAAGCGGTCTAAAAGGTTCCATAATATCATCTGCCAATGCAAAGGCGTTATATTTACTTTTATGGTGAATGCCTAACGTATTCAATAATCCACTACCAGACAAGGCTCTAGCTGTTGCAGCACGTAATATTGCATAACCATAATTCAAAAAATTGTTGGGATAATCACCAAAACGTTCCCGTTTAAAACCTGCTTCGAAAAATGTTTTCCAGTATTGTGCCGCAGCTGCACCTTCCATGTTGGTTGTATCGCCACTCAAAACTTTACTAACCATAAAAGCTAAACTGTTTTTTTTGCCAGTAATTTTTTGAAGTAAAATGCCTTGATTTGTTATTTTTTCTTGAATAGTCTGTTGCCACAATTGTTTCTTCAGTGGTAAACTGGCATTAATTTGATTTCTAAAAATTTCTTGCTGAATATGGTGACTATTTAGATTCAAGAACATTCCGTTTGGTAGATGATTTTTACTGCAAGTAACAATACAAGCATTGTTTTCAATTAAAACATTCATTGAAGGAATGCTCAAATAAATTTCGGGATTATCTAAAACCAAAAAACCAATTTCTTCAATTGGAATTGTACTTTCACGAATTTCAGACTTAATTATTAATTGATTATTTTTGGTAGTAATTGAGCACTTATTTTCTATTAATAATGATTTTTTAATCATAAATCTTTAAATTAAATATTTTAAATAGCATAAAATTACAAAATTATATTTATAAATTGTTTAAAAAGTTAGAAATATGACTTTTTACTTAATTAATAATTTTATGCTACTTTAGCCTTATGCAGATCCACCGCCACTTCATTATCAACAAACCTTATGGTTATTTGTCACAATTTAAATATGAACTTAAACGCAATAAAAAATTGTTGGGAGAGTTATATGATTTTCCCGAAGGCACAATGGCAATTGGTCGACTAGACGAAGATTCCGAAGGTTTACTGCTACTGACAACCGATGGAAAAGTCAGTGAGCAAATTCGTAGTAAAAAAATCTTTAAAGAATATTATGTTCAAGTCGACGGAGTAATCACGAATCAAGCAATAGAAAAATTGCAAAACGGTGTTGAAATTGGTTTTGATGGTCAAAAATATTTAACCAAACCTTGCAAAGCATTTGCCGTAAGCAAGGTTCCTGATTTTGGTATAAGGGCAAAAAAAATCAGAGACGAACGCCACGGCCCAACATCTTGGGTATCAATTACAGTCAACGAAGGCAAATTTCGTCAAGTACGAAAAATGACGGCGGCAGTCGGTTTTCCTACTCTTCGATTGGTTCGGGTGCGAATTGGAAGTATTTTTTTGGATGATTTGAAAGCCGGAGAAGTTTTGGAGATTAATTTATAAATCCTAAATTTGTAAAAATTAAATCCTAAAGTTATAATGCTAAACATAGTCCTCGTAGAACCAGAAATACCAAACAATACTGGAAATATTGGTCGATTGTGCGTTGGCACTAACTCGCGGTTGCATTTGATCCATCCGTTTGGATTTGTAATAAATGATAAAAATTTAAAACGTTCTGGTCTGGATTATTGGGTGCATCTTGAAGTTACCGAATATCAAAATGTATCAGAATGGTTGTCAATTATCCCAGATAAATCGCGCGTTTTCTTGATGAGTTCGCATGCTGAAAAATCTATTTATGACAATCAATTTCAAGACGAAGATTGGCTTATTTTCGGTAAAGAAAGTGTTGGTTTGAGTCAAGAATTTTTATCATTATTCGAAAAAAATCAGCAATTAACCATTCCGATGACTAAATTGATAAGAAGTTTCAATATTGCTAATTCGGTAGCATTTGTAGTTGGAGAGGCAAAACGGCAATTATCAATTTTTTAGCCGCAGTAATTAAATCATGAAATCAGAAACTTTCCTTTTTGGGAGTCAAAAATAATGTTTTCATTATTAAATAATTGATTAAAAACCCCATTTTCAATCAATTTGCAAGGACTATTTTGAATGGTTTTACTTTCATTAATGACCACCATTTCGTCAGAAAGTTGAATTGCCAAATCAATATCATGGGTTGAAAAAAGTATGCATTTGTTGGTTTTATGAGTTAATTTTTTCAATAATTTTAATAACGACACTTTGTGTAATAAGTCTAAATGTGTTGTTGGTTCGTCTAGAATAATTACTGGTGTGTCTTGTGCCAAAGCTCTAGCAATCAAGACTATTTGTAGTTGTCCGTCACTTATTTCGAAATGTTTTTTATTGCGAAGATGCTCAATATTTGTAATTTCAATTGCTTTGTTTATTTGATGTAAATCATTCTTTGAGAGTTTGCCAATCCAGTTGGTATAAGGCTGTCGACCTAAGGCAATTAATTCGAAAACCGTCAAATTACTTGGTGGTAATTTTTCGGTTAATACTAAACTTAAATTACGTGCCATTTCCAAATTCGAATAGTCTTCAATTTTTTTATTATTCAACAATACAATTCCAGAAATTGGTTTTTGAATTCCAGTTAATGTTTTTAATAGTGTAGATTTTCCTACACCATTAGCACCAATCAAAGCTATTAATTTTCCTTGTTCAAATGATAAATTGATGTTTTGAGCAACAATGATGGTTTCTTTTTTTAAAAAATACCCGATTGATAAATTTGATGTTGAAAGTGCTATTTTCATGATGAAATTCCTGCTTTTAATTTTGGACTAACTATTAAATAAATAACAATTGGTGCCCCAAAAATGGAGGTTATTGCATTGATTGGCAATGTAATATCAGAATTTGGAACATGCGAAAATATATCACAAATCAGCATAATAATAGCACCAAAAATCATTGTACTCCAAAATAAAAGTGCGTGATCACTAGTTTGAAAAATAATTTTTGCAATGTGTGGCACCGCCAATCCAATGAAAGCAATTGGTCCTGCAAAAGCAGTTATACTTCCTGCTAAAATGCTGGTTGCCAATATAATAATTAATCGTGATTGTTTGAAATTTATGCCTAAACTTTTAGCATAATTTTCGCCCAATAGCATTGCATTTAATGACTTTATGGTGAAAGCACTCAAAATTAATCCAATAAAGACAGCAATACTTAGAATAATTATCGAATTCCAAGACAAATTTCCGATGCTTCCCATTGACCAGAATGTATATTTTTGCAATTTTTCTGCGGCACTAAAATAAGTTAAAACACCAACTATTGCACTAGCAAAACTGCCAAACATCAAACCAACAATCAATATTGAATTTGTATCTCGAAGTCTTTGCGAAACCAATAAAACAAGCATTAAAACTAGAAAACTTCCTAAACAAGAGGCTAAAATTATTCCATAAGACGATAATAAAATCGTACTTAAAAAGTCAGGTAATAAATTGGCTCCCAAAATTACGAAAGCTACGCCCAAGCTCGAACCCGAACTAAGTCCTAAAACATAAGGGCCAGCCAGAGGATTGCGAAACAAAGTTTGCATTAATAATCCTGAAATTGATAAACCAACACCAACCAAAATTGCCGTTATTGCTTTTGGTAATCGATAATTAATAATGATGTATTGCCAAGTTTCTTTGCTAGCATTTTGACCAATTAATGATTTAAAAACTTCTTTGATCGGAATGGCAATTGATCCTAAGCTGATGTTCAACAACATTATTAATAGCAACAGGAATATCAATATCAATTTTACATATCTAATTTTTTTTAAATTAATCATAAAATTTGTGAAGCGTAAAGAATTAAAAATTTTGTAAAATTGGTTGGAAATTTTACTCTAATTTTTTATAAAAAAATAATTCATAATAGGGCATTAATTCTGGATGAACAATTTTGATAATGTCTTTTAGAACTAAATCTGGACGATTACCCGACAATTCATAAAACATTACACCACCTGTTTTTCCTTTTTTTGCCGAAAATGAATAAACTTTTTTATTTTTAAAGGCATCAAATTGCTTGTAATGAATATTTGCATCTTGCATTTCTTTTAGGCTAGAAAACGAACCTTGAAACCAATATTCGGCTTGCTGTGCTTTATCTAAAACGGTTTCAAAGGGCAATGCCAAGCTTCCAGTTCCTGTTGAATTTGCCCAAAGATAATTAGTTTGAGCCTGTTTTAAAAGCACACTTGACCATGAATTTCCTTGAGGCATGTACCAAACATTTTCATACATTTCTCCGCAAAGAATTGTTGGTTTAACCGTTACTTTTTCGGTTAGTTCAACTGCCGACTGATAATCTTTTTCTATTTGTTTAAAAATAGTTTCAGCTTTTTTATCCAAGTCATATAATGCTCCAAAAAACTTTATCCACTCTGCTTTTCCTAGTGGCGTTTGTTCATTCCAGTCGCCGTTGTATATAACTTTTAGGCCACTTTTTTCGAGATTATCATAGGTTTTGTTGTTGCTGTCAATTCCGTAACCAACAATCAAATCAGGATTTAGATCCAGAATAATTTCTGTATTCAAATCTTGTTCTCGACCAATTTCTTTAATTTTTTTTGCATCTATTCTTGAGCGAATTTTTTCTGATGAAATATAATCCAAATGCGGAAAACCAATAAAACTCTTTTCGACTTCTAACAATTCAAGCGATGGAATATGTGTCGTAGAAGTTACAATTACAGATTTAATTGGTACGTTAATTATTGTAAAGTTTTTGAGAGAATCTGGAACATTGCCTTTTTTTTGTTTTAAAATATAGGTGTAGCTTTTGCTAGCTTTTGGCCACGGATTATTGATTTTTAGAACAGAATAACCGACATATTTATTTACTGAAAATCCTGTGGCATATTGAATTATATTTTTATTAACAAAAATACTATCACTTTTTTGGTTAGTATTTTTTTTACAATTTACAAACGATAATAAACATAAAAAATACAATATTTTTAGATTACTGAGTTTCATTTTAAATACATTAATTAGCTTGCAAAGATATTGTTATAAAAATTTAAAAAGCAAATTAACTTTTTTATTCGAATGTAAAATCTATCTTTGCACCCGAAATAAGGTTGTAAATGCTAATTTTTAGGATTTACATTAAAAGGGAAACAGGTCAAGTTTTTAGTTTCAGTTTTCAATTTCAGATTTGTAAATCTGATTTTCTGCTCTAAATTACAATAATCCTGTGCTGTTCCCGCAACTGTAAGCTAATTAGCTTGTTGTTACTACAAAACCACTGTCTCTAAATAGCGAGATGGGAAGGTAAACAACAAGACGCAAGCCAGGAGACCTGCCTTTTTTACTAACAAATATCGAATTCTCGGGAGATAGAATTCTGAAATTATGTCATTTAAAAATTGTTTTTTATTATTTGTTGTTTTATTGGGCCAAGTTATTTGTGCGCAAAATAATCCTATTTCATTAAATGAAGTGGTTGTTTCTGATATGCAACTCAAAAATTTTACAAATTCGAAATCTAAGCAAGTTTTTAACGATTCTATAATTCAGAAAAATCAAGCTTCGTTAACTTCACTTGTGAACTTTAATTCAGTTATTTATTTTAAAGAAAATGGTTTAGGAATGGTGTCTTCACCCAGCTTTCGGGGAACAACCGCTCAACAAACCGCAGTAATTTGGAACGGAATCAACATCAATTCGCAGCTTAACGGTCAATCCGATTTTAACACAATCACGTCTCGAGATTTTAATTCGATAACCGTTCAATCGGGGGGGTCGAGTTCAATTTATGGCAGTTCGGCAATTGGAGGAAGTATTCATTTGAACAATAATTTAATTTTTAAAAAAATGTTCCTAAATGACTTGCAAATAAATGACGGCAGTTTTAATACGTTAGGAATAAATTATAATTTGAAAATTGCAAATACTAAATTTAGCTCTCAATTTGGTTTTTCAAGAAACGCATCGGATAATGATTATTTGTATTTAAAAAAATTCGATTGGAAAGGCAATCAACTTAAAAATTTAAATGGCGAATTTGTTAATACTAATTTTTCTGCGGATTTTGGATATAAATTAAACACCAAAAACATTTTAAAGTTTCACAGTCAATCATCTGTTTCTGATAGAAATTTATCGTTGGTAACGCCAACCGATTCAAAAACTAAATATATCAATACTTTTAATAGAAATTTATTTGATTATTTGGGGAATTTTGATGTATTTTCAATAAATTTAAAAACCGCTTTTATATCAGAAAACTATAAATATTTTGATGATATTGACTATGATTTTTATAGTCAAGGTGCATCAGAAAGTTTTATTTCTAAACTCGATTTAGGTTTTTCAGCGTGCGAATCCTTACAAATCAATACCGTTTTTGATTACAATCGCACCAAAGGTTTCGGTTCGAGTTTTGGTAATAATGTTCGGGAAATTTCTTCGGTTGGATTATTTGCTAAACATCAATTGTCAAAAAAGTGGCTGAATGAGTTTATAATTAGAAAAGAAATTACCAACAATTATGTATCACCAATTCTGTTTTCGATTGGGACTATTTACAATTTCAATTCATCTTACGGATTGAAAATAAATGGTTCTAGAAATTTTAGAATTCCGTCTTTTAATGATTTATATTGGGAAAATGTAGGAAACGTAAATCTTCGACCAGAAAGTTCCTATCAGGCTGAAATTGGAAATATATTTACATATGAAAAAATCAATTTAACACAAACATTTTATTACATAAAAATTGATGATTTAATAAGGTGGATTCCAGGGAACGATGGAAATTGGTCACCAATTAACACCAAAAAAGTCAATAGTTATGGTTCAGAAACTATTTTAAATTGTGATCACAAACTAGGTGAAAATAATTTGAAATTAAATGCAACTTACGCTTATACAATATCCAGAAATCTCGAAAATAATAGGCAACTTTTTTATGTGCCTTTCAACAAGTTAACAACTTCTGTTGGCTATTCGATAAAAAAAATAGCAATGAATTATCAGTTTTTATACAACGGTTTTGTTTTCACACGATCCGATAATAATCCAATAGAAATCATCAAATCCTATAAAGTTTCGAATATTGCAATTGATTATGATTTCAAGTTTTTAGAGAATTTTAAATTAGGTTTTGAAATCGCCAATTTATTGAATGAAAAATATCAAAGTGTCGAAGATCGACCTTTGCCAGGCAGGAATTTTAATGTTTTTATGAATCTTAAATTCTAAATAATGAAGTTAATTAAAATTTTATTTATTACTCTTTCGGTTTTCAGCTTGAATTCATGTTCAAATGATGATGAAGTAGAAATTGCTGGCTATTTTGAAAATGGCATTTTTATTTTGAACGAAGGCAGTCAAGGTCAAGGCACAGTTTCGTTTTTGAGTAATGATTTTCAAGAGTTTACACAAGATGCTTATACGAATGCAAATCCTGGTGATTTAATGGGTAAATATGCACAGTCAATGTTTTTTGATGGTGATAATATTTATATAATTTCTGGTGGTTCGCAAAAAATAAATGTTGTAAACAAAAAAACATTCAAGTTAGTTGCAAAAATTGAAACGGGATTGAAAAATCCAAGATATGGCGTTGTAAAAGACGGAAAAGCCTATGTAACCAATGCCAATTCGTACTCGTTTACAAATCCAACAACGGGAAATACAGATGATTATCTTGTTATAATCAATTTATTGAACAATTCAATCGAAAACACAATTCCGTTAAACGCAACTGCCGACAGATTGGTTTTGGATAATGACAAAATTTATGTTATTGATGCAATAAACAGCAACAAAATATTAGTTTTCAACACAAATTCCAATTCATTAGAAACGCCAATTAATATTGGTTCTGGAGCAAATTCATTAGAAATTAGTGACGGATTTTTATATCTTTTAAGATCACCAAATACTGGAAATTCTCAATTAGTAAAAGTGAATTTATTAAATAATAATTTCACAACAATCGATTTTCCTCCTGCTTTAGACGGTGCCAAAAATCTAGATATCTATAAAAATAAAATTTATTTTACGGTAGACAATAAAGTTTTTGCAATGAACATTTCCTCGACAATTGCACCCGAGACTAGTATTTTGGAATACAATGCAATTTCAGGATACGGAATGTACGGTTTTGCGGTCAACAATGACAGAATATTTACAGCAGACGGTGGCGATTTTTCTGAAAATAGTTTTGCCAATATTTATTCCTTGACGGGAACATTACAAAAAACAATTAACGTTGGAGTTGGACCAAACGGATTTTATTTTAATTAATGATTTAATATTTATACAATGAAGAATTTTTACAAATTTCAATTTTTAGTAGTTTTATTAACTACATCAATTTCGTTTTCGCAATCTTTTGAGAATGGTGTTTATGTCACCAATGAAGGAGGTTTTGGTGCAGGAAACGCCTCGGTTTCATTTATTTCGAATGCAAATGTTTTGCAAAACAATATTTATTCACTTGCAAATGCTGGTGCAACTCTTGGTGATACAGCTCAAAGTATGTTTTTTGAAGGTTCAAAATCCTATATTATTTTGAATGGCTCAAATTCGATTAAGGTTGTAAACAGGTATACTTTGGTATTGGAAGCAACAATTTCTGGATTATTAAATCCAAGATATATGGCGTCTTTTGGTGGTAATCTCTTTGTAACCTGCTGGGGCGATCCGTTTGTAACGACTGATGATTATGTTGCAATTATCAATGCTAATACTAATGTGATTTCTTCTAATATTGCACTTCCAGAAGGTCCAGAAAATATTGTTTTAAACAGTGGAAAGTTATATGTTGCGCAAAAAGGAGGTTATGGTTTTGGGAATAAAGTTTCGGTTATTGATGCGGCTACATTTGCAGTTTTAACGACAATAACTGTTGGAGATGTGCCAAATTCATTGGTAATCGATAATGGAATTTTATACATATTATGTGGAGGTTTACCAAGTTATGCACCGGTAGAAACTTTTGGATCTTTGGTAAAATATGATTTAGCTACAAATGCAATTACAAGTACAATTTCTTTTGCTACAACACACCCAAATAATCTCAAAATTGTTGGTTCGGATATGTATTTTACTATTAAATCTGCAGTTCATAAATCAAGTTTAACAGATACAACTTTGCCAAATACAGCCTTGTTTTCGGTTACATCGCAAGGAGTTGCTGGAATTTATGCATTTAATGTTATTGATGATGTTTTGTATGTAGCTGACGCTGGCGATTATACAACTGCTGGAAAAGTTTATACTTATTCGACTTCTGGAACACTTTTAAATTCATTTACGGTTGGTGTTATTCCAAATGGTTTTTACAAAGCCGAACAAAATCTTGCAACCGAATCTTTTAATAATGAGCTTCAATTGACCTTGTTTCCAAATCCAACGGCAGACAAATTTTATTTGAATACTATCGAAAATCCATCGATTTCAATTTATGATTTATCAGGAAGTATAATTTTGAATCAAATTTACAATCAAAACGGAATTGAAATTTCTAGTTTAAAATCTAGCGTTTACTTGGTTACAATTGAGTTGAATGGTAAAAATACAGTTAAGTATTTAACGATAAAATAATACAATGAAAAATTTAATTCTCGGTTTATTGGTGTTTTTTGTAGTAAATTTGTCTTCGCAAACTTATCCGCCACAGGCAGGAATTGCTGGTTCTACTGCAATAATTAAGTCAAGTCCACTTTATGTTGCTTGGGCCAATGGCATCACAGTAAACCGAGGATTAATTAATAAATCAGATCCAACATTTGTAATTTCGGGCAACAATTATGCAAGTTTTGGTTTACCAAATAACGCAATTGGATTCCCCGATGGAAATGTTGTGAGCCTTGGCGATGAAGGAAATGCAATTTTGACATTTGCAAGGCCAATTGCCAACGGAAACGGTTATGATTTTGCGGTTTTCGAAAATGCAAGTTTCGATTATTTTGAATTAGCATTTGTGGAGGTCAGTTCAGATGGAATAAATTATTTTCGATTTCCTGCACACAGTCAAACTCAAACAGCAACGCAAGTTGATTCATTTGCAACACCATTGCCAACTTTTTTAAACAATCTTGCAGGAAAATATTATGGTGATTATGGAACACCATTTGACTTGAGCGAAATTGTTGACAATCCACTTTTAGATAAAAACAACATTCAGTTCGTTAAAGTCATTGATGTTGTTGGAAGTATCAATCCAGCATTTGCAACATTTGACAGTTTCGGAAATGCGGTAAACGAATCTTTTCCGACGCCATTTGCATCTTGTGGATTCGATTTGCAAGCCGTTGGAGTTATCAATCAGCAAGTCTTAAGCAACGAATCATTTGAATTGAATAATAAAATTGCTATGTTTCCAAATCCAGCTAACGATTTTATAAATATTCAATCAAATAGCTTAATACAAGAAACCGAAATTCAGGATTTAAATGGTAGAATAATTTCTAATAAAATTCAAAATTCTGATAACTTAATTTTGGATATAAACAATTTGTCAAAAGGTATTTATTTTATAAAAACTAAATCTGAAAATCAAATTTCAATAAACATGTTTATAAAAGAGTAATTTTCTGTTTAATTTTTGCATTAAGTACATGAATATTATTTATATTTGTGAAAAACTCTTAAGAATGAAAATTTCTAAATTATTTACCTTCACTTTTATTACAACATTCTTTCTTTTTTCTTGCGATAATGACGAGTATGTTGTGCCAGCAAAATATATTTCAAAAGGTAATTTCGATAGTGGTGTTTTTGTTTTAAATCAAGGAAATTTTACACAAAATGCATCTTTATCGTTTATGTCATTTGATGTTAATACCATTAAAAACAATATTTTATCAGGAATAAGTTCTAATCCAGATATTGGTGTAAACGCAACCGATGCTGCAATTTTTGGAGATTTATTTTATGTTGTTTCAACATCTAGCAATAAAATCGAAATATTGAACCGATTTTCGATGGAAAAAGTCGGAATAATTTCATCAGGTTTAATTGATCCGAAATATATAGCAATTTCTAACGGAAAAGCTTTTGTAACAAATTGGGGAGGTCCAAATAGTACAACCGATGATTTTGTGGCGGTTATTGATTTATCAACCAACTTGGTTATTAATTCAATTCCTGTATTGGAAGGTCCAGGAAGAATAATAGCCAATAACGGAAAGTTGTATGTGGCACAAACCGGGACTGTCAATGTTGGAAATAAAGTCAGCGTAATCGATGATACAAGTTATGCCGTAGCAACTATTAATGTTGCAGATAGGCCCAACACAATGCAATTTGACGGCGGAAGTTTGTGGGTTTTGTGCGAAGGCGATTCGAATGCTGCAACAGAAACAACCGGCATGCTTTTAAAAATCAATCCAAACACAAATACTTTTACAGAACAATATCAATTCCCTACAGGATTAACAATTCCCACTAATCCACTAAGTCAAATAATTTATCAGCATCCTAGTAATCTGTATATTTCTGGAACTGATGTAGTTTATACAAAAGGAAGTGGCGTATATAAAATGAGTTTAATACCAGTTATTACATCACCAAATATAACAGCTGCAGTGGTATATCCTAGTGCTCCAAGTTTTAGTTTGCCGTTTTCAAAAGTTACAAATTTAGTTGTAAAAAACAGTTATATTTATATTTGCGGATATAATTCAAATACAACAAATGGCATTGTAAGTATATTTTCAAATGGTCTTATTGCTGATCCCGGACTTTTTGGAACATTTATAAAATCTCATAATGTAGGATATGTTCCATCTGGATTCTATTTTAATCAATAAAAATCGATCTTTTCTAGAAAATAAGAAATTTTATATTGAACAGATTTTTTACTTAAAAAAATTAAAGCAGTTTATAATAACTTTCTAAAAGTTGTTGGGCTGCTGCAAAGGGAGAAACTAGTTCTTTTTGAACTGCAATTTTATTAGTTTCTAATAATGATATAATTGATTCATCATTATAAAAACGAGATTTCAATTGCTCATTAATAGTTTCTAGCATCCAATACTGATTTTGCTCTTTGCGTTTTTCATAAAAATAATTATTGGATTGTGTCAATTTTAAAAATTCTAAAATTGTTTTCCACACGTTCTCTATTCCATCATTTGTAATTGCACTGCATGTGCTTGCAATTGCAGTCCAACCCGATTTTTTTGCAGGAAATAGATGTAAAGCACGACCAAATTCTGTTTTTGCTAATTGAGATTTCCGAATATTATCGCCATCAGCCTTATTGATTACTATGGCATCAGCCATTTCCATAATGCCACGCTTTATCCCCTGCAATTCGTCGCCGGCACCAGCAATTTTGAGCAATAAAAAGAAATCAACCATACTGTGAACTGCAGTTTCACTTTGGCCAACGCCCACAGTTTCAATAATAATTACATCAAAACCTGCAGCTTCACAGAGCGTTATTGTTTCTCTGGTTTTTCTAGCAACACCACCCAAAGTTTCTCCCGACGCACTGGGCCGTATGTAGGCATTTGTACTTTTTACCAACTCTTCCATTCTGGTTTTGTCACCAAGAATACTTCCGTGCGAAATTGTGCTGCTTGGATCAACTGCTAAAATAGCTACTTTTTTTCCAATTGATGTCAAAAGCAAGCCAAATGCCTCAATAAATGTACTTTTTCCAACGCCAGGCACCCCAGTTATTCCTATTCGAACGGATTTATTAGCATATGGTAGACAAGCGTTTATAATTTCATTTGCTTTTTCAAGATGCTTAAGATTGGTGCTTTCGACCAAAGTTATGGCACGGCTTAGAGAGGCAATATTTCCAGCCAAAATATCTTCGATCAACTCTTGCGACGAAGGTTGAATCTTCCTAAAAGATTGAATTTGACTTACCGAATTGCTTCCAACAATTTCTGGAGGGTCAATACCATCTCTTTCTCGAAGTGCCGATAAGTTGTTTTTATTGTTCATTTTTTTTTGACTAACACAAATTTATGTATTTTGATACAAATTAAACTTCTTTGTTCAACTTTTTTAATTTGAATTGCACGATTTTAATTTTTTGAAAATTTTATTTTGAAATTGATCTTTATAATTTATCTATTATCAACTATTTTAATCTGTGATATTTGATAAATCTACTTTTTAAAGTTTATTTTTGCGTAACATTATATTGAAATGAAGTTTAAAACATATTCCCCAGATTTAACGAATAAAACAATCTATTCGATACTTTTTTCTATAAGTTTCGCTCATTTGTTAAACGATTTAATTCAAGCAATTATTCCGTCCGTTTATCCAATTTTGAAACAAAATTATGGATTGTCATTTACTCAAATTGGAATAATTACTTTTTCATTTCAAATTACAGCATCAATTTTTCAACCATTCGTGGGATATTATACGGACAAGAAACCACAACCATTTTCTCAAGTTTATGGTATGATTTTTTCATCGTTAGGCATTTTATCTTTAGCATATGCACATAATTTACCTTGGATAATTGCCTCTGTAATGCTTATTGGTTTAGGGTCGGCTATTTTTCATCCAGAATCGGCCAGAATTTCAAATATGGCTTCGGGTGGAAAAAGAGGTTTGGCTCAATCAATTTTTCAGGTTGGTGGCAATCTTGGAACAGCACTTGGACCACTTTTAGTTGCAGCGATAGTTGTTCCAAATTCGCAACAATATATTGTTTGGTTTTTGATTGCTTCGACATTAGGTTTGATAATTATTTCAAAAATTGCTTTTTGGTATCGTGATAATTTGAAACTAAAATTAGACAAACAAAGGCTTTTTATAGAACAACATTCATTGTCAGATGCTAAAGTAAAAACTGCCATTGGGATATTGCTTTTTGTGATTTTTACCAAGTTTTTTTATTCGGCAAGTTTGTCAACATATTATACTTTTTATATAATTGAAAAGTTTGGTTTAAGTATTCAACAAGCACAATTTCATATGTTTATTTATTTGATTGCTTATGCTTTGGGAACAATTTTGGGCGGACCACTTGGCGATAAATTTGGTCGTAAATACATTATTTGGTTTTCGGTTTTTGGTGCAACACCTTTTGCATTAATGTTGCCTTTTGCTAATTTATTTTACACGGATGTTTTAATGGTTATAATAGGTATAATAATTTCTTCTGCTTTTCCTGCGATTATTGTTTATGCCCAAGAACTTTTACCTAAAAAATTGGGAATGGTTTCTGGTCTTTTCTATGGTTTTGCTTTCGGAATGGGAGCGCTAGGGTCAGCTTTATTGGGTGTTTTGGCCGACTACACGTCAATAACTTTTGTTTATCAAATATTTTCTTTATTGCCAATTTTTGGAATTGTTTGCTATTTTTTGCCAAATATGAAAAAGAAATAGTTTTTTTGGAGCTATTCCTGCTCTTTGTTTCAAGGTTTTATCGCAATTGCTTTTTTTCTAAAAATTGCAAAGAACTTCCGTTGGTCGTTTTTGCAATTCAAGAAAAAATAGCAATTTTCTCAAAAACGCTTTTCACTTCGATCAGGGCTAAAGCATAAGTATTTGAAACGAGATTTGTTTATTTCTAGGATTCCGTGCGAAGGATTGAAGTGGAGCTCTTTTTTTGTCTTGTCTTTTGGGACAAGATAAAAAAAAGCGGGAACGCAAAGCCTGACCCGAAGTTTTTCACGAAGGGTCGCACCCAAATTAAAAAAATATTTATCTTTACGATTCAAAATAATTCAAATGCCAATCACACCTGAAATTTTAAATAGTTTAGAAAAAATACTTGGAAAACAATTCGTTTTTACAGACGACAAAACCCGAAACCATTACGGTCACGACGAAACTGAGGATTATGTTTTTCCACCATCGGTTGTCGTTAAGCCTGCAAATAGCAATGAAATTTCTGAAATTCTTAAACTTGCTAATCAACATAAAATTCCAGTTACCGCAATTGGCGGTCGCACTGGTTTGAGCGGTGGTGCATTGTGTGTACATAAAGGTATAGGTTTATCGACCGAACGATTAAATAAAATTTTGAATATCGACGAACAAAATTTGCAAGTTATTGTCGAACCAGCAGTAATTACTCAGGTTTTACGGGAAGCTGTTGCCGAAAAAGGATTGTTTTATCCACCCGATCCGAGCAGTCAAGGAAGTTGCTGGATAGGAGGGAACGTTGCCGAAAATGCAGGTGGTGCTCGTGCAGTAAAATATGGTGTTACCAAAGATTATGTTTTGAATCTTGAAGTTGTTTTGGCAAATGGCGAAATTATTTGGACCGGAGCAAATACTCTAAAAAATTCAACAGGTTATAATTTAACTCAATTGATGGTTGGTAGCGAAGGAACATTGGGTATTATTACCAAAATTGTAATGAAATTGCTGCCTAAAAATACGCATAATGTTTTAATGTTAGTGCCGTTTTATAAAGCAGAGCAAGCATGCGAAGCGGTTTCGGCAATTTTTAGAGCAGGAATTGTACCAAGTGCACTCGAATTTATGGAACGTGATGCCATTGATTGGACTTTGAAATTTAATCCAAATATTGCGGTCGATGTAAAAAACGAGGTTCAGGCACATTTATTGGTCGAAGTCGATGGTAATTACCCAGATATATTGATGCAAGAAGCTGAAAAAATAATGACAGTGGTCGAACATTTCCAAATCGATGAGGTTTTGTTTGCGGACACAGAAGATCAGAAAAATGCACTGTGGAAAATGCGTCGTTCGGTTGCCGAGGCCGTCAAAGCCAATTCGATTTATAAAGAAGAAGATACTGTTGTGCCAAGATATGAACTACCGAAATTACTTAAAGGCATTAAAGAAATTGGCAATAAATATGGTTTCAAATCGGTTTGTTATGGTCACGCAGGTGATGGTAATTTGCATGTAAATATTATTAAAGGCGAAATGTCTGACGAGAATTGGAACAACGAAGTAACTAAAGGAATCAGAGAAATATTTGAATTGACTGTTGGTTTAAAAGGAACTTTGTCCGGTGAGCACGGAATTGGGTATGTTCAAAAAAACTATATGGATATTGCTTTTAATAAAATGCAAATTGGATTGATGAAAGGTATAAAATCAGCTTTTGATCCAAATAATATTTTGAATCCTGGGAAAATTTTTCCTGATTAACTTTAAAAAAAATGCGTTCGGACAGCCGAACGCTTTTTTTAGTCTCTTTTAGGAGAATTTTTCTTTTCTCTTTTTTCTTCTTTTTTTTCTTTAGCCGTTTTCAAAGGTTCTTTTTTAACTGTTTTTTTAGCGTCTTGACTTTTTGCCATTTTATTTGATTTATATTTTAATTATTTTTGCGAAGTTGAGGTAAAAGTAAATAATTTTTTAAAATATAAAAACAAAATTAGTTAAATTCTTTGACATGCTTCATTTAGTGCCTTTTTAGATTCATTATCAAAATCTAAATATTCTTTTTTGATTTTTTCAGGTAATAATCCAACTCTGTCTCCACGTAATGATTTACGAATATAATCAATTGAAAAACCATAACGTTCTTTTATTATTTCCAAAATATCAGGATTGTAATTTTGTCTTATTTTGGACTTTTTACTCATAATAGTTGAAGTTTGCTTTTATCGTTTGTACGTAAAAATAATTATCATTTAGTGTAAAAAAAATAAAATCTTGTAAGTTTAATAAAAAATCGATAAAATGCACATATTGAATGTTTAAATACATTTAATATTGCTAAGCATATCAATTTGTTATAAAATGTGACGCTGGCAAATTAAAAATTTTATGTATAAAATATTAATATTTAGGAAAATTAATTTTCATTGTGGTAGCTTATAGCAATTATTAAATAAAAAGTATTAATATTTTATGTTAATATTACAATTTTAGTGCACGTTGATTTTGTGTAATTAAATCAAATTTGAAATTATTATTTTTTTATTTTTTTTGATTTCATTATTGACATTTTCGCTAGAATGATATGCTAAAGTTAATTGATAGTAGTTGATAGATTTGTAGTTAAAGTTTGTTCTTAGTTGATTAATTAATTATAATATTCTTAAATTTGTAGTATATATGTTTTTGTATTTTTTAGAATACAAATTTTTTTTATCATTTATTGTAAATAAAAATCAATGATGATAAAATTAAAAATTAATAATAAAAATGATAGATTTTTTTAAAAGATTAGATGAATTCTTGACATACAGTAAGTTAAATGACAATAAGGTTTCTGTTCAATGTGGCATATCTAATGGTTTAATCGGTAAGGCACGAACCAGAGGATCATTGTCTCAAGAAAATATATCAAAATTACTGTCACGCTATCAAAATTTAAATGCCAATTGGCTAATGACTGGCAGAGGTGAAATGATAGATTTTAATTATTTATTTAATCTTAACAGAAAATGTTTGTCAATAATTTCTGCAGAAAATATCATAAATTTTAAAAGTATCAATTTAAATGTTAATTTAAAAATTAACAATCGTTTTTTAGCTCCGAAACTAAATCAAGCTGATTTTTTGATTGAAATAGATGACAAAATCAATACCCAAAAATATGTCATTGGAGATTTATTGGCTTGTAAAAAGCTCGATTTAAAAGATATTCTGTTTCAATGGAACACAGTTTGTGTGCTGCACACAGCTTTTGGAATTTGGATAAAGAAAATAATGAAAGGCAAAGACGACAAACATTTTTTGATTCTTAGTGAGAATAAAAATTACGACCCGTTTGAAATTCATATTTCAGAAATTGTAGATATTGCAATTGTTCTTGGGGTTGTAAAGTTAGAATAAGTAAAAAATTTAATCTAAAATCAAAGTAATAATTGCGCATAAAAGTTGAATAATAAAATATTTTTTTAGCAGTAAAGCTTTTATAAATTCCCGAAGAAGTATAAAAATAGTCGAAAAATATTAGAATATTATCTTAATGTATACTTCATTTATATAAAAAATTAAATAGGTACCTGTAAAATCATTATACAAATCTTGATTGGATGCTAAACTTTTAATTGTATAACAATTCACCTACGCAAGTATTTTTGAAAATTTTTTCTCCTAAAGTTTCCACGGTCAACATTTCAATGAATAATATCTAAAAATGTAATATTTTGATAAAGCCAATCGTCCTATTTTTTTAGATCAATCGTTTAATTATCTTAAAGTTAAATTTACAAATTTAAAATTAATAAAAATTAAGAAGCCTCAATTGTTTTAACAATTGAGGCTTCTTGCATACTAGGAATTTAATTTATTGAATTTTCAGGGTCTTGTTAATTCGAGAATCTGCTGTGTTTTTTTTGAACAGCAATAGCTCCAAACAAAGTCAATAATAATACAAATTAATACAAGCCTTTTCGATTATAAGCATTATTGCATTCCACAAACCTATGCTAAATAATGAAATTGATAAAATGGTTTCAAACCAGCAAATTACTTATTAAATATCAGTTTTAGAAAACCTTCCAATCGATCTCGAAAACTTTTTTAGAGCGAAATTATAGCAAACAATACAAATAGTAAAACTGTAAGAGAATAACCTTTTCATTTGATTTCATTTCGGCTTTAAAATAACTTTGCTAATATCCCTCAATTCTTACTGACATTAGAACCGAAGTTGCTGCTATAAATGTTGCGAATGTTTTTTATAAACTTATAATTTATAATTTTGATTTTGGTAACTAATTTTTTAACTCACCAAAACCCAAGTACCGGCATTAATCAATAATTCAGCTTTTTTATATTTCATTTCTTCGGTTTGGCCGTTGGCAACATTTTGCACTTTTACAGTATCATTTCTATTGATTTTTGGCTGATCACGAACAATTGTTTCGGTCACTTGACGTTGTTGTGTTTGTCCGGCTTCACGATTTTGGGCAGCTAAAGTATCAGAATTAGGACCCGAGGTCGAAGACCGAACTGGCGAAGCAATTTCATCTTTTGATGTTTTATAATTTTCTACTTGACGTACTTCTCTAGCTTCTTGAATGTTTTGTTGCTGTGGTAAATCGCCTTTGAACAAGAAAGATATTACTTCTTTATTGACATTGTTCAACATGTTTTTGAATAATTTATAAGCTTCAATTTTATAAATTACCAAGGGATCTTTTTGTTCGTGAACTGCCAATTGAACCGATTGTTTTAATTCGTCCATTTTACGCAAATGTTTTTTCCATGCTTCGTCAACTATTGCCAATGTTATGTTTTTTTCAAAATCAGCTACCAATTGTGCACCTTGCGTGTGATATGCTTTTTCTAAATCAGTGACAACATTCAAGGTTTTTATTCCATCAGAAAATGGAAGTACAATACGCTCAAACTGATTATTTTTATCTAAAAACACATTTGATATAATTAAATAGGCCTCTCTTGCAGAACGTTCTGTTTTTTCGGCATAGTAAGCCATAGTGGCTTTGTATACTTTTCCTGTCAATTCTGTTTCATTCATTTTACTGAATTCACTTTCAGAAATTGGCGATGTAATTGAGAAGTAACGAATTAATTCGAATTCAAAATTTTTGAAATCATTACCTCGTTTGTTACTTTCGACAATTACTTCGCAGGTATCATACATCATGTTGGCAATGTCCAATTTCAATCTTTCTCCATGCAATGCATGACGACGACGTTTATAAACTACTTCACGTTGCGCGTTCATAACATCATCATATTCAAGCAAGCGTTTACGAGTTCCAAAATTGTTTTCTTCAACTTTTTTCTGCGCACGTTCTATCGATTTGGTCATCATTGAATGCTGAATTACTTCACCTTCTTTAAGCCCCATCCTGTCCATTACTTTCGCAACACGCTCAGAACCAAATAGTCGCATTAAATTGTCTTCCAAAGAAACATAAAACTGCGAACTTCCAACATCACCTTGACGGCCCGCACGACCACGCAATTGACGGTCAACTCGGCGAGAATCGTGTCGTTCTGTTCCGACAATTGCCAATCCACCAGCAGCTTTAACTTCTGCTGAAAGCTTGATATCTGTTCCACGTCCGGCCATATTGGTTGCAATGGTAACAACGCCGGGTTTTCCAGCTTCTTCAACTATTTGTGCTTCTTGTTTATGCATTTTTGCATTCAGAACGTTGTGCGTTACACCACGCATTTTCAACATTCGAGATAATAATTCAGATATTTCCACAGAAGTTGTTCCAATCAAAACTGGTCGCCCAGCTGCAGATAGTTCAGATACATCTTCAATAACTGCATTGAATTTTTCTCGTGTGGTTTTATATATCAAGTCTTCTTTGTCGTGGCGAGACATTCCTTTGTTGGTTGGAATTTCAACAACATCAAGTTTGTAAATTTCCCAAAGTTCGCCAGCCTCGGTAACTGCTGTTCCTGTCATTCCGGCTAATTTGCTGTACATTCTGAAGTAATTTTGTAATGTAACCGTTGCAAATGTTTGTGTTGCGGCTTCGATTGTAACGTTTTCTTTTGCTTCGATAGCTTGGTGTAATCCATCAGAATAACGGCGACCATCCATAATACGACCAGTTTGCTCGTCAACAATCATTATTTTATTATCCATGATTACATATTCGACATCTTTTTCGAATAATGTATAGGCTTTTAATAACTGTGTTAGCGTATGAATTCTTTCAGACTTTATACTAAAATCTTGGAAAAGTTTCTCTTTCTCTTCGGCTAATGCATCTTTTTCGAGACCCATTTTTTCAATCCTTGCAATTTCGGTACCAATGTCTGGAAGGACGAAAAAGTTTTTATCTTCTGAATTTGATGATAAAAATTTAACTCCATTATCGGTTAATTCAACTTGATTATTTTTTTCTTCGATTACAAAATATAGTGCTTCGTCAACTTTCGGCATTTCGCGGTTGTTGTCTTGCATATAATTATTCTCGGTTTTTTGTAGCAATTGCTTGATGCCTTCTTCCGATAAAAATTTTATTAAGGCTTTGTTTTTTGGTAATGAACGATAAGCTCGAAGCAAATTAAATCCTCCATCTTTGGTATTTCCTTCACCAATTAATTTTTTGGCCTCAATTAAAAAACCGTTTGATAGTTGTTTTTGCAAAGCTACCAAATTATCAATTTTCGGTTTTAATTCATTAAATTCATGGCGATCGCCCTGTGGTACTGGACCAGAAATAATTAATGGTGTTCTGGCATCGTCAATCAAAACAGAATCGACTTCATCGACAATTGCAAAATTGTGTTTTCTTTGAACCAAATCAGATGGCGAGTGGGCCATATTATCACGCAAATAATCAAAACCAAATTCGTTATTTGTGCCATATGTTATATCAGCATCATAGGCTTTTTTACGACCTTCTGAATTAGGTTGATAATTATCTATACATTCAACTGACATTCCGTGAAATTCAAAAAGTGGTGCTTTCCAAGTACTATCTCTTTTTGCCAAATAATCATTTACAGTTACTAAATGCACACCGTTTCCAGTCAAGGCATTTAAATATAAAGGCAAAGTTGCTACCAAAGTTTTACCTTCACCAGTTTGCATTTCAGAGATTTTGCCTTCATGCAAAACAATTCCACCAATTAATTGGACATCATAATGCACCATATCCCAAGTGATTTCTTTTCCTGCAGCATTCCAAGAATTGGACCAAACTGCGGTATCGCCAACTATGTTAATGTAGGCTTTTTCGGAAGATAAAATTCTATCTTTTTCGGTTGCTTGAACAACAATTTGCGTATTGTTTTTAAAACGATTGGCAGTTTCCTTGATAACTGCAAAAGCTTCTGGAAGAATTTCGAGTAGCGTTTTTTCAGAAATTTCGTAGGCTTCTTTTTCCAAAGCATCGATAGCGTTGTACAAATCTTCGCGCGCGTCAATATCGGCTATTGCTTCTACTTCGATTTTAAGTGCATCAATTTTAGCATCTTTCTCTGCACGAGCTTGATTTATTCTTTGCTTAAATTCAACGGTTTTGGCACGCAACTGATCGTGTGAAAGTGCAGCAATAGATGGTTCAAGTGCTTTAATTTTAGTGATATAAGGTTGCGTAGCTTTGACATCTTTTTGAGATTTATCTCCTACAAAAACTTTGATAATGCTGTTTATGAAACTCATAATTAGGGTATAATTGCTTAATTTATAATGTTGTGTAAATTTAAACAAAAAAAAAGCCTCTATGGAGACTTTTCAATTGATTTATTTTTTTAATATTCGTCCTCATTCCAAAGATAATCTTCGTCGGTAGGATAATCTGGCCAAATCTCTTCCATTGACTCGTATATTTCGCCTTCGTCTTCAATAGATTGCAGGTTTTCTACAACTTCTAAAGGAGCACCGGCTCTAATCGCGTAGTCAATAAGTTCATCTTTGTTGGCAGGCCAAGGTGCATCACTTAAATACGATGCTAATTCTAATGTCCAATACATCTTATTTAGATTTTAATTTTGTGCAAAAATAATTTTTTTATTGAAATGTACAAGTTTTTTAAGACTTATTTTTGATATGTGTAAGAACTTTTTATTAAGACTAAGCATTTAGTTTTTTAGTGACGAATGAAATTATTATAAATATTAAAAAATAAAAATATTAAGTGTAGTCAACAATTATAGGAAAATTACACAGTTAAAATGATGTATTATTTCCGAGGTATCCATTTTACTTCGTCAGCTTTTAAATCAGATGACAACTTTCGTGCCAACACAAAAAGATAGTCAGAAAGTCTGTTGAGGTATTTGACTGCCATTTCATCAATTTCTTCTTCGCTGCTTAAATGCACAGCTAAACGCTCTGCACGACGGCAAACGCAACGTGCTACGTGACAATATGACACAGTTGTGTGTCCGCCAGGTAATACGAAATGTGTCATTTGGGGCAATGAATCCTCCATTGTGTCAATTTCTGTTTCTAAAAGTTCAATATCGGATTCGATTATTCCTAGATTTTTTAAACGTTTTTCGCCATTTTTCAAAATTTCTTTTTCGACTGGTGTGGCAAGAATTGCTCCTACAGTAAAAAGTCTGTCTTGCACTTCGATAAGAATATCTTTGAAATGTTGGTTCATTTCTTGGTCACGAATCAGTCCAATGTAAGAATTCAATTCGTCAACTGTTCCATAACTTTCAATTCTAATGTTGTCCTTTGACACTCGTTGTCCGCCGAATAATGCTGTTGTGCCTTTGTCGCCTGTTTTTGTATATACTTTCATTGTTTAATTTGAAATTTTTAATAATTCTAATTTTTATTTTTTTAATGAAATTCTCTAAAAAGCCTAGTTGCCTCATTATAAGCACTTTCAAAACTCATTGGACTCGTGTATGTATTTTCTTTTTTCGCAGTAAAATAAGATAATAATTTTTCTGTTGGCATATTACCCGTTAAATCATCAGTTGCCATTGGACAACCACCAAAACCCTGAATTGCTCCATCATACCGTCGACAACCAGCCATATATGCAGCATCAATTTTCTCGAACCACTTATCAGGTGTGGTGTGCAAGTGTGCTCCAAACTCAATTTTTGGATATTTTGGTATTAAATTTTTAAATAAATAATCAATAACTTCAGGTGTAGATGTGCCAACCGTATCCGATAAAGATAAAATTTTAACACCCATATTGGATAATTTTTCTGTCCATTCCCCTACAATTTCCACATTCCATGGGTCACCATAAGGATTTCCAAAACCCATCGACAAATAGGCAACTACCTCCTTTTGATTTGTATCTGCAATTTCCAAAATTTGTTGTAATGTAACTAACGATTCTGAAATTGTTTTGTGCGTATTTCGCATTTGAAAATTCTCTGAAATCGAAAACGGAAAACCTAAAAATTTTATTTCTTTGTGTTTAGCTAAAATTTCTGCACCTTGTGTGTTGGCAATAATTGCCAGTAATTTGCTGTTGGTTTTAGATAAATCAAGTTGTGCCAAAACTTCGGCAGTGTCTTGCATTTGCGGAATTGCTTTTGGTGATACAAAACTACCAAAATCAATAGTGTCAAATCCAACCCGCAAAAGCGATTGGATGTAAGCAACTTTTTTATTTGTAGGTATGAACGGTTTGATGCCCTGCATTGCGTCTCGAGGACATTCGACTATTTTTATTGTTTTTTCCAATTTCTTTAAATACTAAAAGGCTAAAGTATGAAATTTTAAACTAAAAAAAAATAATTTTTAATTATTACGTATTTTGGTAATAATCTTTATTATTACGTATTTTGGTAATAATTACTATTATTACGTATTTTGGTAATAATTCTTAGTACAGTACTTTTTTACAAATATTTTTATTACTTTTGATAAATGATTAGCATTATAACAGGAGATATCATAAGTTCTAGAAAACTCTCTTCCAAAGATTGGATGATTGGTTTGAAGCTCATTTTAAGTGGGATAGGTAAAAGTCCTGTCAATTGGGAGATTTACCGTGGCGATGAATTTCAGATTGAAGTCAATAATCCTGAGGATGTTTTTTGTGTTGCCATTCACATAAAGTCATATTTTAAGGCATTAAAACTTGATGTAAGAATGAGTATTGGTTTAGGCGAAAAGTCTTACAAAGCCAAAAGAATATCAGAAAGTAACGGTACCGCTTTTTCTAGATCTGGAGTAGTTTTTGAAACTTTAAAAAAAAACAAAATCAGTCTTGCTGTTCATTCTGGTAATGCAGATTTTGATATTGAAATGAATTTGATGTTTCGATTGTGTTTAACTTTTATGGACAATTGGTTGATTCAATCTGCTGAATTTGTTAAAGTTGCAATTGCTAATCAGCAGCTTTCACAGGAAGAAATTGGAATAAAACTTGGCATCAATCAAGCTGCAGTAAGTCGCAGACGAAAACGTGCCAACTTTGATTTAATGATCGAAACAGATCGTTTTTTTAGAATGAAAGTAAATCAATTGCAAGCATGATTATTTTTATAAAATTACTTTTGGCACATTTGCTTGGCTATTTTTTATTGCAGCCAACTTCATGGGTAATTGACAAAGAAAACAAGAAACATCGGAGTATTTATCTGTACATTCATACCTTTATTCACGGAATTTTAGCTTGGATATTGGTATTCGAAATTGATTTTGGTTGGTATGCACTCGCATTGGCATTAATACATGGTTTTATTGATTTCTTGAAATTACGATTCCAAAAACCAAATTCTAAACGTAATTGGTTTGTTGCCGACCAAATTCTCCATTTGATTGTAATTGTTTTAATTGTAGCGGTTCATAAAAAATTAACCTTTGATTTTTTACTTTTAAACAATCAATTTTGGATTTTGATAACTTGCGGTTTGTTTTTAACTAAACCTACTTCGGTTATACTAAAAAATATCATATCTATTTGGACGCCCGAAAATGTTTCTGAAAACAACAATTCTTTGCAAAATGCGGGAAATTATATCGGAATTCTCGAAAGATTATTAATTTTTGTATTCTTAATAACCCAACATTTTGATGCAATTGGTTTTTTATTGGCTGCAAAATCTATTTTCAGATTTGGAGATTTGAAAGATTCAACCGACAGGAAATTGACCGAATATGTACTTATCGGAACATTATTGAGTTTTGGAGTGGCAATATTTATTGGCTTTTTGGCACAATATTTAATTTTGAAATTTATCTAAAATAGCCTTGTTAATTCCTTTTACAAGAGCAGGCCCTTCATAAATAAATCCGGTATAAAGTTGTATCAAACTGGCTCCAGCAGCTAGTTTTTCTAAAGCAACTTCTGCCGAGTGTATGCCGCCAACACCGATAATTGGAAATGATTTATTACTTTTTTCTGATAAAAACTTGATAACTTCTGTTGAACGATTGGTTAGTGGTTTTCCAGATAATCCACCTACTTCGGTTTTATTTTCTGACGATAAATTTTCTCTAGAAACTGTTGTATTTGTTGCAATAACTCCTGAAATTTTTGTTTCGTTTATAATATCTATAATATCCAAAAGTTGATCGTTAGTAAGGTCTGGAGCAATTTTTAGTAAGATTGGTTTGGCTTTTGGTTTATTGTTATTTAAAATTTGCAAAGCCATCAACAATTTGGTCAATGGTTCTTTTTCTTGCAATTCTCTAAGGTTTGGTGTGTTGGGCGAACTTACATTAACAGCAAAATAATCAACGTAATCATACAATTCATTAAAACATATTTCATAATCATGGATAGCATCTTCATTGGCTGTCAATTTATTTTTACCAATATTGCCACCTATCAAAACATTTTTATTTTTTTTTAATCGTTCAACTGCTGGTTTTACACCACCGTTGTTAAACCCCATTCTGTTGATAATTGCATTATCTTTTTGCAACCGAAATAATCTTTTTTTTGGATTTCCGTCTTGGGGTTTTGGCGTTAAAGTACCAATTTCAATAAATCCAAATCCAAAGCTTGAAAGTTCTTGATATAATTTTGCATCTTTGTCAAATCCGGCGGCGAGTCCAACTGGATTTTTAAATTTTAATCCAAAAACTTCAACTTCTAATCGCTTATCGTTAATTTCATATAATGATTGAAATAATGAAGCAAGTCCAGGAATTTTCGATAAATTTCTTATTAATGAAAATGTAAAATAGTGGACTTTTTCTGGGTCAAATAAAAACAATATCGGTCGAATGATTAATTTATACATATTATTGGGGGATTAAAAATGCTATTTCAGTTTCAATAAATCTTTTTTTATAGTTTGCAATCCTTTTGATGCTTTTGAAGCAATTATTTTTAGGTTTAATGGTGGGTCTAAAACTTCGGCTGGATTAAGGTCTATGTAGTAAACTGGAACGTCTTCTTTGGCAAAATTCATCAAACTTGCTGCAGGATAAACTTGCAAAGATGTTCCTACAACTATTAATATATCGGCAGATTGAACAATACTTACCGCGTTTTCTAATTCGGGTACAGCTTCACCAAACCAAACTATATGTGGTCTTAGTTGGTGCCCTTTATCATCAAAATCGTTAAAAGTTAGGTCTTTATTCCAATCAAGGATATATTTGTTGCTGATTGTGCTTCGTACTTTTAATAATTCGCCATGAAGATGTAAAACGGCAGTACTTCCTGCTTTTTCATGTAAATTATCAACATTTTGAGTTATAATTGTTACATCAAAATCGTGCTCTAATTCAGCTAAAATTTCATGAGCCAAATTTGGTAGAACAGTGTGCAACTGAGCGCGTCGTTTGTTGTAAAAATCCATAACTAATTCTGGATTTCGTTCCCAACCCTCTGGTGTTGCAACATCATTCACATTGTGTCCTTCCCAAAGTCCATCAGTATCTCGAAAAGTTTGAATGCCCGACTCGGCACTTATTCCTGCTCCCGTAAGCACTACCAATTTTTTTTTCATCTAAAACCAAATATTTTTTAACTAATTTGAAATTTTTTTTTGCTGCACGTTATTTTTTAAATTACACAATTAAATAACTATTTTTTTTTCAGTATTTTATATTCTTCATAACAGGCACTTATAGCATCCATGATTTGCAAATCATTTGCTGTTTTTACAAATTCTTCAGAATAGCTGCAACGTGCCAATATTTCTGCAATTTCGTTTTTATCAATGCCTAAAAGTGCCGAAATTGTTTCTCTGTCAAATTTAGATTCTAACAAATTTCTAACAGTATCATCTTTTTTCATTTGACGAAGTCGCTTTAATTCCTTAGGTTTATTACCAAAAAAACTATACAAAACATCGGCTGGATTGAATAATGAACCTAACACTTTGCCAAATGCTCCTGGTGAATAGTTACCTGCTTCATAGCCAGCCGTAAGTCCAGAAATGCTGTATCGATAATCGTCTCTAATAGGTATAAGTTTAGAATCGATTTCGAGAAAACCAGTAAGATTGTATTTTCTAATAACTACCTCTTCTAATGCATAAGATTTTTGGGTCAATTTTATTTTGGTGTTTTTATCTTTCAATAAATCATTGGTAACCTTTATTTTTATGGATTGAAAACCAATACTCGATATATTTAAGGTGTCATTTAACGTTGCTTCAATCTCAAAAATACCTTTTGCATTAGTGGTTGCACCTTTTACTTTATTGATATTTATGATATTAATGTTCCATAAAGGCAACGAAGTAGCATCATTGACAACTGTTCCAGTTATTTTTTGAATTATAGTTTCTTGAGCAATTGCTGATGCCGAGATAATTATCAATAAAAAAAGTACAATGTTTTTCATATTTAGTTTTAAGTTTATAAAAGTAATGAAAACCGAAATACTATTTTAAAGTTTGTATTTAATTATTAGTAAATTAACAATTTATGAAAATTTTCAGAAAATCTTTTTATAACACATAAAAAAACCCACATTGTTGATGTGGGTCTTTTAATAATATTCAATTTAAAAAAAATTAATCTTTTCTTGGTCTTCTTGGTCTTGGAGCATCGCCGAAACTTTCAGAGCGTCTTGGTGCTCTGTCAGATGAACCTTCGCTTCTTGAAGAAAATCCAGAATCACGTCTTGGTGCATCAGATGAAGATGTTCTCGGAGAACGTTCAGAGAAACTACCTTCACGTCTTGGTGCCGATGAACCTCTGTCGCTTCTTCCACCGCCAAATCCGCCTTCTCTTGGAGCTCTATCGCCACCAAAACCACCTTCTTTTCTTGGTCCGAAACCACCAGATCTTGGAGCCGAAGAACTTCTTTCGCGGCTGAATCCGCCGCCACCAGATGAACGTCCGCCACCAAAACCACCACCACCAGAACTTCTTCCGTTGTGATCTCTGCGTCCGCCACCGTCGTTTTTAGAAATTTCAACGTTTATACGTCTTCCTTCTAAAGTTGCGTTATTCAAAATTTCCATAACTTTGTCAGTATGCTCAGGATCGGTATTAAAGAAAGAGAATCCTTCTTTTACATCAACCTTAAATACATCGTCACGACCTAAATCTAGAGTTTCTTTCAAGTAATCTTTTAATTGCATCCAATCGAAATTGTCACGGGAGCCAATGTTTACGAAATAACGAGTTGCTCCACCATTGTTATTTTCTCTTGGCTCACGATCATCGCTTCTTTCACGACGGTCATTGCCTGATGACATTCCAGAAATATCTCTGGTTTTTTTGTAGTAATTGATAAATCTGTTAAACTCTACCGAAACCATTTTCTTGATTAATTCTTCTTTCGATAAATCTTCAAGAACCGTGTTGATTGCTGGAAGATAGTTGTCAATTTCGTGATCAACTTCGGTATCTTTTATTTTTGTAGCAAGGTGCAACAATTGAATTTCACAGATTTCTATTCCAGTTGGAAGTGTTTTTTCTTCGAATTTTTGTTTGATAATTCTTTCGATAGACGAAATTTTACGCAATTCGCTTTTAGTAACAATTACAATAGATGTTCCTAATTTTCCTGCACGTCCTGTTCTACCAGAACGGTGGTTATAGGTTTCTATTTCGTCGGGCAATTGATAATTTACAACGTGTGTAATATTGTCAACATCGATTCCACGAGCTGCAACATCAGTAGCAACAAGCATTTGAATTTGACGACCACGGAAAGATTTCATAACCGAGTCACGCTGTGCTTGACTTAAATCACCGTGCAAAGCTGCTGCACTGTAGCCATCTTCTATTAATTTTTCTGCAACTGCTTGTGTATCACGTTTAGTACGACAAAAAACAACCGAGAAAATATCTGGGTTACAATCTGCTAATCTTTTTAAAGCTTCGTAACGATCACGGGCATTTACGAGGTAAAATTCATGAGAAACGGTTGCTGAACCAGAGTTTTTGGCTCCAACCGTAATTTCAACTGGATCAGTCATAAACTGTTTTCCAATTCTGGCAACTTCTGCTGGCATTGTTGCCGAGAATAACCATGTGCTTTTTTCGTCTGGCGTTGTTGACAAGATGTTTACTATGTCTTCGTAAAAACCCATATTCAACATTTCGTCAGCTTCGTCAAGAATACAATAATTAATTTGAGAGATGTTTACCAATCCTCTGTTAATCATGTCTTGCATTCTACCTGGAGTGGCCACAATAATTTGTGCCCCTCTTTTAATTTCTCTCGCCTGATCGGTTATGCTAGCTCCACCGTAAACTGCTACCACATTAATACCTTTTTCGTATTTTGAGTAGTTTTTAATTTCGTTGGTAATCTGCAAACACAATTCGCGAGTCGGAGATAAAATTAACGCCTGCGTATTTCTATTGTCGGCATCAATTTTCTGAATAACTGGAAAACCAAATGCTGCCGTTTTCCCTGTCCCTGTCTGAGCCAACGCAACTAAATCTGTGTCTTTTTCCAATAATAG
>JAYVIW010000044.1:0-42146 GCA_043769905.1 Bacteroidota bacterium | reverse complement strand
GCAACTAATTCTATTTGAATCGGTAAATGTTGACTTGGTTAGATTTTGGATTTTCTAGATTTGTGCGGAAATAAAAAATCCCAATCTTTGAATGGGATTGTATGTTTTGTAACAATTATTATATAATGAGCATTGCGTCTCCATAGGAATAAAACTTGTATTCTTGTTTTATTGCTTCGGCATAAGCCTCTTTCATTAAATCGTGACCGCAAAATGCTGATATCATCATCATTAGGGTTGATTTTGGTGTATGAAAGTTGGTTATCATGCAGGTTGCCAAACTAAAATCATGTGGAGGAAATATAAATTTGTTTGTCCAACCATCAAATGTATTTAGGGTTCTTTGCGATGAAACAGCACTTTCGATAGCACGCATCGATGTGGTTCCAACTGCACATATTCTGTTTTTTCGGGCTTTGGCAGCATTAACTACGTCGCAGGCTTCTTGTGTGATTTTTAATTCTTCAGAATCCATTTTGTGTTTTGATAAGTCTTCTACCTCAACTGGATTGAATGTTCCGAGTCCAACGTGTAAAGTAACTTCGGCAAATTGTACCCCTTTTATTTCAAGTCGTTTCATTAAATGTTTTGAAAAATGTAGTCCAGCTGTTGGTGCTGCTACTGCTCCTTCTTCTTTGGCATAAATGGTTTGATAACGTTCTTTGTCATCTTCATTAACCTCTCTATTGATGTATTTTGGGATCGGTGTTTCGCCCAATTCGGTCAATTTATTTCGAAATTCTTCGTAAGAGCCGTCATAAAGAAAACGTAATGTTCGTCCACGTGAGGTTGTATTATCAATAACTTCGGCTACGAGCGAGTCGTCATCGCCAAAATAGAGTTTGTTTCCGATTCTTATTTTTCTAGCTGGATCGACCAATACGTCCCAAAGTCGTTGTTCGGCATTTAATTCTCTTAGCAAAAAAACCTCAATTCTTGCTCCTGTTTTTTCTTTATTTCCATATAATCTTGCAGGAAAAACTTTGGTGTTATTCAGCACAAGAACATCGCCTTCGTCAAAATAATCGATAATATCTTTGAACATTTTATGTTCAATAGTGTTTTTTTTTCTATCGACAACCATCAATCTAGATTCGTCTCGATTTTCGGCTGGATATTCGGCAAGTAGTTCTTTTGGTAAATCGAATTGGAATTGTGATAATTTCATTAAAAAAGTTTAAAAGTTGACGGATTTAAAAGTCTAAGATTGTTTCATAGAAGGTTCAAATCTTTTGCAAATATACGATTATGAGATAGGGGTTGTCAAGTGTTTTAAGGTTTATTTTGAATTTTACTACAAAAACGGCAAGTAGCAACGTTTTTTATTGAATTTGAAAACCTATTTTTTCTAAATCTTTCCAAAAATTAGGATATGATTTTGAAACAACTTCTGTATTTTCGATAATTAAATCGGTTTTTAATGCTAATGGTGCAAATGACATTGCCATGCGGTGGTCTTGATAGGTTGAAATTGAAATATTAGAATTTAAAACGGTACCTACATTTAAGGTCATACTATCATTAGTAACTACTACTTTGGCACCAAGTTTTGAGAGTTCTGTTTTCAAGGCTTCTAGTCTATCGGTTTCCTTGATTTTTAGGGTACGCAAACCCGACAGATGACAGCCAATTCCTAATGCAAAACAATTTACTGCAATGGTTTGAGCAATGTCTGGACAATTATTTAGGTCTAGAATTATTGGTTTCTCACTGTGGGTTTCTATTTTCTTGAGAATTATTGAACCGTTTTCAAAAATAGTTTCAACACCAAAATCTTTGTAAATTTCGACTAATTCAGCATCACCTTGTAAGCTATTTTGTTTATAACTAGACAATATTATTTCGGTCCCGATTTCTGAAAGAGCAACAATTGAATAGAAGTAAGAGGCTGATGACCAATCTGATTCAATTATGAATTTTGAATTTTGAATTTTGTATTTTGGTTTTACTAAAATTATATTATCAATAAAAGAAGCTTCGATTCCAATTTCGCTTAATAATGCTAGTGTCATTTTGATATATGGAACAGATGTTATTTCGCCAATTAAAGTTAACTCTAAACCATTTTCTAGTTTTGGTGCTATTAATAACAGTGCAGAAATGTATTGGCTGCTGACGTTTGCTGGAAGTGAAACATTGTTTTTGATTAATTTTTTTCCTATAATTTTAAGGGGCGGAAATCCTTCGTTTTTTGTGTATTCAATCTGTGCTCCTATTTGTTTTAATGCATCAACTAAATGCAAAATTGGTCTTTCTTGCATTCTTGGCGAACCTGTTAAAACAACTTCGTGACCTTCTTTTTGAGCAAAATAGGCAGTCAAGAAACGCATTGCAGTTCCTGCATGATGAATATCTACTTTGGTTGTAGGTTGTAGCTTATAGGTTTTTGCCAATGCTTTTGTCATTACTTCAGAATCGTCTGAATTAGATGCATTTTCTATTTGGATATTTGGATATAAAGCTTGTAAAAGCAACAATCTGTTGGTTTCCGATTTAGACCCAGAAACTTTAATTTCAGATTTTGATTTACAGATGGAATGTTGTAATTTTAAGTTCATTCTTATTTAAAAAAAAGTAAAATTTGTGGCGTATTATTTTAATTTATCGTTGTCTTTATGACGGTTTTTATCTCTGATTGATTTTAAATCAAGTTTTTTGTCGAATGCTTCTTGCAAATCTATACCGGTTTGATTGGCTAGACATAAAACCACAAAAACCACATCGGCTAGTTCTTCGCCAAGATCTTTGTTTTTGTCTGATTCTTTTTCGGATTGTTCGCCATATCGACGGGCAATTATTCGAGCAACTTCACCAACTTCTTCCGTTAGTTGTGCCATGTTTGTGAGTTCGTTAAAATAGCGAACACCGTGGTTTTTTATCCAATTGTCGACTTCGAGTTGAGCATGTTGTAGGTTCATGTTATTTTGTAGTGTATTAATTATGATTTTTCTCCTGCGTCTAAATTACAAATGGTGGGTATTTCTGTTTTTTTGACTTTCTGACGACGGAATCTCGCAAGTTTCTCACATTATTTGATTGCTTCGCCAGTTTGCTATCGCTCGTGTCCTCCTTCGTCGGAATTACAAACGTTAGGTTCTACTGTTTTTTTTGTCATTCCGACGAAAGAAGAATCTTATCATTTTTTAGGAATTTATAATTTAAAAACTCGAATTTTTCATTAAATGATCTAATCAAATTTAACTTTTTTTCTCGTTTCCAGCCCTTTAATTCCTTTTCTCTCGCTATTGCAAATTGAACCCAAGTAAATTTTTCATAATAAACTAAAAATTGAATATTGTATTTTGAGGCAAAAGTTTTAATTCCTTTCTCGATGTTTTCTTTATCTTGCTGTAATCTTAATCCTAAATTATTTGTCATTCCTATATACTAATTCGACCCGTATTTATTAGTAATAATATAAACATAATAAGTTTGATGTCCTTCATTATATTCAATCATAGTATTATTCATTTTTATTTACTTTACGTGAATTAGTATTTCATTTCTTTTTGTCATGCTAACGTAGTAAGCAGCACATTATTATTATTTTTTTTTCGTGATTAACGTTATGTGAATCTTCGTTGCTCAGAATGACAAAAAAACGTTAGAATGACAAAAAACGTCGGAATGACAAAATAATTATTCTCTCTTTTTGTCAAACTGTGTGTTACACTTTCAAAAAACCATATTCATAGACTTTTGGCTCTATTTTTTTGGCTAAAATTTTCAGGTTTTCTCTCAATGCCGTTATGAGCTGCATATAGGATTGGTCGGCACTTTTATTGTTCATTTTGCCTTTGTCGTTGCGACCCTGAAAATGTTCGCGAATGTCATACAAACTTGCGTTAACATTTACGTTGGGTTGGGCATGATAATATTTCCAAAGTTCTCGCCCTGCGTCAAAAACGGCGGTGGCTTTTTCGGAGAATTCTAGTTTTAAATCAACCCTGTTAGGGTTTGAAACCCTAACAGGGTTTGTTGTAGAACTAAACAAATCGGTTGTTGGCTCTTGTTGTATTTTGCCCTTAATAAAGTGGGTCATAAAGTTGCTCTCGAACTTTTCGGCAGCCTTGACTTCGCTTTCGGTAAACGGAATCCAATGGTTGGTGCCACCTTTTGAACTTATTTTGTTTTGACTATGAAATAACGCAAATGCCAAACAATCATTTTGAAATTCTGAATCACTTTGCCAACCATCAATAGGATATAAAAATTGGTCACGATCGTTGAGCCATGTTGCATTGATACATTGACGAACCGCTAAATAAATTGACATTTCTATTAAATTATTTTGATTTAAATACAGCTCTGAATCATGTGCTTTCGTAGAACCTAAATCTAAATAAATATATTTTTGATTTTGAAAATCATTTCCCCTATAAAATAATGTTCCAATACTTTTTTCTTTTGAAATTTGATGTTTTACAATCCATTTATTAACAAATTCTAATAAATTACCATCAAATAATTTTTTTCCTTGAAAATTAGCTTCTTTATCAAATATATCACATAACACATTTCCATCATTGACTTGACTATCTGTATGCCATAATGTAAAACCAATAGGAAAACTACCTTTTACGTTGTCAAAAGTATCAGCAGGTACAACAAATCCTTTTAAAAAATCAGCTTTAAAAAAATCTTTAAACTTTTTAAAATTACTGCTGTTTACAAATTTCAAAGTTGAAAATTGCCCTAAAATACATCCCAGAATTTTTTCATAAATGTTCGCCATAAAAAGTGCAAAAATCTCATTTGTTGCACTTCCTATTTTAGGCTTGAAATAATCATTTATTTCTAAATCTGTTGTGACTCCTGCTTTATTTTCACTTGTTTTTGTTACAGTTTTAGCAGAAGTTGCCTCCGCATACGGTGGATTTATATAAATCACCAATTTCTTGCGTTTCTCCTCGTCATTAATAATATCCTGCAGTCCTTGTGGCAGTTTGCTGAAATCGTCGTTCAAAAAATCGAACTGAAAGCAGTGGTTTTTGAGCAATTTGGCTCCGTTGTCTATCCGTTCGTGCATTACGTTTACGTCTGCCATTTCGAGGGTGCTTGCCCAAATGTTGTATTCGTTGGTCAGTCCTGCCAGTAGGTTGCCTGTTCCTGCGGCACAATCCCACACATAGTATTCTTCTTGCCAGTCTTCGCCCAGCACATCGGCTATATATTGTTGGGAGAGTGCCACCCATTTTTGGGGTGTGAAAAACGCACCTCGTCGCTCTCGAATGTCTTGCGAAACGAGCAAATCTTTGCGTTCTAAAATGTATTGTTGAAATTTTTCGAGCGGTGGTCGTTTGTACCGTTTCCAAAATTGCTCGTAGGCGTCTTTATTTTTAAGGGCAAAGGTGTTGCTGCCCGATTGAAACATACCGCCAAGGTTTTTATTCTGAATTTCGTAATGCCCGTTTTTGAATATTACAAATATGTTTTGGTTCAACGGCGTGTCATCATCCATAGAGGTTGTGCCTTTGTCGTCCACAAACAGGTCGGCTAGATAGAACTCTCTGTCAAAAATGTTGTTTTTCTTGACCGCCTCCCAGTCCAAATCGATATGGGGTTTTACCTGCTCCAACCACCGCAGGTAGATGGCTACAAAGTTGTTTTTGTCGATGGCTATTTTAGCATCAAGGGTGGTTTTGGCAATGTTGTTTTTGATAAAAAACTGCAATTCTTTTTCGTCTTTTTCAAAGTCGTACACATAATGGTTTTTGTGCAACGATTGTTCTATACGGTCTTTTATTATGCCAAACTCTTTGGACTTGTGGTTGCTGGGGGTTACGTTCCAATTAAAATCGTTAATGCTAAAAACATCGATAATAGCGTTGTAGGGCACAAAACCTATTTTTTGAGAGTCGAATGCACCCAAAAAAGCGGGTGGCAAAAACTTGTCGAACGTTCTGGCTTTGCCAATAGTCAAAACAAGTTGCGAAATCATGGTGAGCATAGCGACAGTTCCTTTTTTGGCTTCTGCCCAGAGCAATGTGTTTTCTAACCCTGTCAGGGTTTGAAACCCTGACAGGGCTTGAGGTAAAACACAAAAATCGATATTGCCCACAATTTTGGTGGTATCAAAATTTGCGAAGAAATCGTGTCCTACTTTGTTTTTTAATTCTTCTTCGCAAATGTTTGGGTATTTCATAATTTTATTTTAAATTCTAATCAATAACCCTATCAGGGTTTAGAACCCTGATAGGGTTAGCGTTGAAATTTTATTCTATTAATAATTCAAAAATATCTTCAAAATCTGGTTTCTGATTATGATAAAAAATAAAATTTTCTTTGTTACCAAAGCTATCAATTACCTCATTTCGTTTTAATTTTGTTTGTTTTTCTGAAAGTATAGTCTCAAAGGATGTCCATGGATATTCAATAATGTTTTTTACAAAACCATGTTGTACGGGGTTATTGTGAATATAAAATATAAGCTGTTGAAAATATTTTTCTGAACTAACGACTTTTCGTTCAAAAGTATTTTCGAACAAACTGCCTGTGCGATTGTATTTTTTGTTTACAGCTTGTGTGTAAGAATTAAATAAATGCGAAAATTGTCTTGAGGGATCGATAATTTTTGGTTTTTCGGTTGTAGAATAGGTGAGTTGTTCGGCAACAATTTGGTCATCAGTTTTTATTCTAACCAAAATATGAAAATGATTTTTCATTAAACACCAAGCAAAAGTTTCAGCAATTGGCGTTATATATTTATCATATTTTTTTAGAAAATACAAATAATTATCATTTTCAAAAAAAATATCTGATTTATTGTTACCCCTATTATATATATGATAGTAATTGGCTTTGATTATCGGTACTTTTAATTCCATAAATTTTAATTTCACAACCCTATCAGGGTTAAAACCCGGTTTATAGAGTTGCAATTATTCTTTTATTTTTATTAGTTACAAACTTAACAAAATTTATCAATAATGTTTTAACGATCTATAAATTTTAACCCTGTCAGGGTTTGAAACCTTGACAGGGTTAAAAGGTTCTAAAAACGTCAAATTTGGGGTTGTTGATGCCAAATTTGGGGTTTTGGATAGTTTTGTTAAAACAAAAACCCCTTTTGCAATTTTGCAAAAGGGGCTCCGTTTTAGTTTTCCAAAAATATTATGCTCCTGCCGTTGGCGTTGGAGTATTGGTTGGCGTTGGAGTATTGGTTGTGCCTGTTCTATTAAAAAATTGCCCACTTTCGGCAACTTTATTTTCAAAACCAGCCACTTTAGATCCTGCTTTGTATTGACTGTATCCATAGTCGGTCAACGATGCTTGGTAGTTATCAAAATCATGCAAAATTTTGTTATTGTCCAAATTGTCATAAATATTTTTCAATCGAGCCATTGCTTTCTGAATAAAATCGCGAGAGTCAAAGTCAGCCTGAAACTCTACCCAGTCCACATCACGGCTGCTCAATGCTGGGGTGTTGCTGCGGTAGTCCAACACTTTGTTAACAATAAGTTTGTTTTGCTCGTTAATACTTCTGTACCTTTTATGTTTGTCTGGTGTCAGGTTTTTTGTACTTTGACGCAAGTGCTGTTTTTAGAGCTGTTAGGGCAGCAGCAACTGCAGTTTTTTCTGCAGCCGTGTAGTGGTTGCTGTTTAAGTTTTCAAATGGAATGATTAAAAAGTTTTAACAATTAATAATACTTCAAATATAATAAATATGTAAATATAATAGCCGTTTATAGCTTATTTTTTGAATCAATAACAATCGTAACAGGGCCTTCATTAACCAACAAAACTTTCATATCGGCACCAAAAACGCCAGTTTGAATTTGTTTGCCCAATTCGAAACGAAGTTTTTGTAGAAAATTTTCATAAATTGGAATTGCAATTTCAGGTTTTGCGGCCTTTATGTAACTCGGACGATTGCCTTTTTTGGTCGAGGCATGAAGTGTAAATTGCGAAACAACAATAATTTCGCCATCAATATCTTTTACAGAAAGATTCATTAAGTTATTTTGATCAGCAAAAATACGAAGATTTACGATTTTAGAAACCAACCAATCAATATCTTCTTGACTATCAGCATCTTCTATTCCAATTAAAATCAGCAAGCCTTTTTGAATTTCAGCTACAATTTTATCAGCGATTATTACCGATGCTGATGAAACTCTTTGAATTACTATTTTCATTTTTTAATTTAAAAATTGTTATTGAAATTGTTATTGAATTTTGACTATTCGCTTTTCCTAGTCTCATCACTAGCCTTCCTTTCTTCATCAAACGAATCTACTCGGTAATTTTCGTCATCGCCTTCCAAGATTTTTAGGTAAGAATTGTATCGTGTCCAAGAAATTTTATCTTCTTCCAATGCTTTTTTAACCGCACAATGTGGTTCATCTTTATGGAGACAGTTGTTAAATTTACATTGGTCTTTGAGTTTAAAAAATTCAGGAAAATAACCTGAAATATCTTCTTTCTCTAAATCAACAATTCCAAAACCTTTGATGCCTGGTGTGTCAATTATGCTGGCTCCGAAACTCAAATCGAACATTTCGGCAAATGTAGTGGTGTGCTGTCCTTGCTTGCTTTGTTCAGAAATATTTTTGGTTTTCAAGTGCAAATTGGGTTCCATGGCATTGACCAAAGTCGATTTTCCAACTCCTGAATGCCCCGAAAACATGGTTGTTTTGCCAATCATTAAAGCTTTTAATTCCTCAATGCCTTTGTTTTCGATAGCAGAAACACGCAAGCACTTGTAACCAATTTGCTCATAAACATGTTGCATGTACAATTGCTCGTCGAGTGTTGCATCGTCAAAAGTATCTATTTTATTAAAAACCAAAATAGTTTCTATGCCATAAGCTTCGGCAGTTATCAAAAAACGGTCGATGAAGTTAAAAGTTGTTGGCGGATTATTAACCGTAATCAACAAAAAAACATAATCTAAATTCGATGCAATAATGTGCATTTGGTGCGATAAATTGACCGATTTTCGAACTATATAATTTTTTCGTTCATGAATATTATGAATCGAACCAGTAATCTTATCCGAAGTTTCATCTAAATCAAAATCAACAACATCTCCTACTGCAATTGGATTGGTACTTTTTATGCCCTTGAGCCGAAATTTTCCTTTAATTCGACATTCCATGAAACCACCATTCTCTGATTTTACGGTATACCAACTTCCAGTAGACTTATAAACTATTCCTGTCATTTTTTAAATTTAGAGTTGCAAAGATACCAAAAATCAATTTTATAACTTTCAACTAATTTTCATGATTTTTTTTAAAAAAATTTGCTTTGTAAAAATCTATGTCATTACTTTGCACTGTTCTTAAAATTATTGTTTGTTATCACGAAAGCTGGAGAGATTAGACTCAATGAAAGCTTGGCAACCTCTTGTTACCAAAACAAGAAAGGTGCTACATTCTATCTTGTTATTTAAAAACGAGAACAGATAACCCCGAGAAAATTTTCTCAACTTTCCTTATAACACATTTTATTTTTCAAAACGCATCAGATTTTTTTTCTGGAGCTATTTCCTGCTATCCGCTTGTATCTTTTTTTAGTCTCGTAAAAAAACGAGACCAAAAAAAGGATACCGCTTCTATCAGGGCTAGAACATCAGCCTATCAATCGACACTATTTTAAAAAAATCAAAACTTTGTGACCTTTGTTACTTTGTGCAAAAAAAAAGGAAAATGTCAAAAATACAAGAAGAAATAAAAAATCGAATCCTAGTTCTTGACGGAGCCATGGGAACCATGCTACAAAGCCACAACTTTTCCGAAGAAGATTTTCGGGGCGAACGTTTCAAAGATTTCCAACATCCATTAAAAGGAAACAACGATTTACTGTCAATAACCCAACCAGAGGCCGTAAAAGAGGTACATCGAAAATATTTTCAAGCCGGAGCCGACATTGTAGAAACAAACACCTTTTCGGGAACAACCATCGGAATGGCAGATTACCATCTCGAAGACTTGGTCTACGAACTCAATTTTCAATCAGCCAAAATCGCACGTCAAGTTGCCGATGAGTTTCCTGATAAACCCCGATTTGTAGCAGGCGCAATAGGCCCAACAAACCGAACCGCATCAATGTCGCCCGATGTCAATGATCCAGGATTCCGAGCCGTAACTTTCGATGAATTGCGCATTGCCTACAAACAACAAACTGAAGCCTTAATCGACGGTGGCTGCGATGTATTATTAGTCGAAACCATATTCGATACACTCAATGCCAAAGCAGCACTTTTCGCCATCGAAGAAGTCAAAGAAGAACGCAATCTCGACATTCCAGTAATGGTGTCTGGCACAATTACCGATGCCTCAGGACGAACACTATCTGGCCAAACCGTCGAAGCATTTTTGATTTCTATTCAGCATATCAAGTTGTTAAGTATCGGGTTCAATTGCGCTTTGGGAGCCGATCAATTAAAACCATATCTCAAGCGATTAGCAATGAACACGCAATTCAACATATCTGCACATCCAAATGCAGGATTACCCAACGCTTTTGGACAATACGACCAAACACCAGCCGAAATGCAAGCCTTAATTAGAGAATATTTACAAGACAATCTGGTCAACATTATCGGTGGTTGTTGCGGCACAACACCAGAACATATTAAACTTATCGCAGAAATTGCCGCGGAATTTAAAACTCGAAATTAAACACAACCCAACCCTAACCGGGTTAGATGATTAAAATATGTCAACCAACAACTATCTTCAACTCTCAGGTCTAGAACCTTTAATAATAACTCCTGAAAGCAATTTCGTGAATATCGGCGAACGAACAAATGTTACAGGTTCACGAAAATTTCTTCGATTAATAAAAGAAGAAAAATACGATGAGGCTCTTTCTGTGGCACGTGACCAAGTCGAAGGCGGCGCGCAAATCATCGACATTAACATGGACGAAGGAATGTTGGACGGCGTTTATGCAATGACCAAATTCTTAAATCTTATTGCTTCCGAACCCGACATTTCTCGTGTTCCGATAATGATTGATAGTTCCAAATGGGAAATTATCGAGGCAGGATTAAAAGTGGTGCAAGGCAAATCGGTTGTGAATTCAATTTCCTTAAAAGAAGGCGAAGCACAATTTATTCATCACGCTAAGTTGGTAAAACGTTATGGTGCAGCAGTAATCGTTATGGCATTTGACGAAAAAGGTCAAGCCGACAATTACGAACGGCGCATCGAAATTTGTAAAAGAAGTTATGATATTTTGGTCGATAAAGTTGGTTTTCCTGCTCAAGATATCATTTTCGACCCAAATATTTTTCCTGTCGCAACCGGAATGGACGAGCATAAGTTGAATGCCTTAGATTTCTTCAGAGCCACAAAATGGATTCGCGAAAATTTGCCGTACGCACATATTTCTGGTGGTGTAAGCAATGTTTCGTTTTCATTTCGTGGCAACGATAAAGTTCGTGAAGCAATGCATTCGGCATTTTTATACCACGCCATTCAAAATGGAATGACAATGGGAATTGTAAATCCTGAAATGTTAGAAATTTATGACGAAATTGACAAAATCTTACTCGAACATGTTGAAGATGTTTTACTCAATCGTCGTGATGATGCTACCGAAAGATTACTCGATTTAGCCGATAGTTTTAAAGGAGAATTTAAAACCAACGAAAAAGCAATTCAAGAATGGAGAAACGATTCTTTCCAAGAACGATTAATTTATTCATTAGTAAAAGGAATAGATGAATTTATTGAAGAAGATGTTGAAGATGCTCGACTTAATTCCCCAAAAGCAATTGATGTAATCGAAATTCATCTAATGGCAGGAATGACCGTTGTTGGTGATTTATTTGGATCAGGGAAAATGTTTTTGCCACAAGTTGTGAAATCTGCAAGAGTAATGAAAAAAGCAGTTGCCTACCTTTTACCTTTTATTGAAGCTAAGAAACGCGCCCTAACCCCCAAAGGGGGAATTAAATCCACACTTCATTGGCAAACTGCAAATCCATTAAACTATAATTTATTGAAACAATTTGCATTGCAAATGCGAAACAAACCAACAGATGCTGAAAAAGTTTTATGGCAAGAATTAAGCAATAAAAAATTAGATGGATATAAGTTCAGAAGACAACATATTATCGGGAATTTTATTGCTGATTTTATTTGTTTAAAAGAAAATTTAATTATTGAAGTTGATGGATTAATTCATCAATTACCTGAAAATATGGTTAGTGATGAAGAAAGAACACAATGGCTAAGAAACGAAGGTTTTGATGTAATAAGATTCACTAATGACGAAGTAATTTTTAAACTAGATAAGGTTTTACAATCAATTTCCACAAAATTGGCAGCTCCCCCTTCGGGGGCGGGGGGGGCTGGAAAAATATTAATCGCCACCGTTAAAGGCGATGTGCACGATATCGGAAAAAATATTGTTTCGGTCGTAATGGCTTGTAACAATTTCGAAATGATCGATTTGGGCGTAATGGTGCCGCCCGAAAAAATTATTGCTGAAGCCATAAAACACAATGTTGACATCATCGCTTTAAGTGGATTAATCACGCCGTCGTTAGACGAAATGGTTTATTTGGCGAAAGAAATGGCTCGAAACAAAATGACAATTCCACTTATGGTTGGTGGTGCAACCACATCTCGCGCACATACTGCTGTAAAAATTGCACCCGAATATCCCTGTACAGTTTTGCATACAACAGATGCTTCAAAAGCAGTGGCTGGCGCAAGTAATTTGATGCAAAAAGATGCTAATTTTGAATTTAAAAAGAACATTCGGGCAGAATATGACAAACTTCGTGAAGGCTATTTGAATCGAAGTCGCGATAAAAATTTCTTATCAATTGAAGATGCCAGAAAAAATAAATTGAAACTCGATTGGGACATTTATAAACCAGTAAAACCAAATTTTATTGGCACAAAAAGTATTGAAGTTGATTTGAATGATTTAGTTGATTTTATCGATTGGACACCATTTTTTCAATCTTGGGAATTATTTGGAAAATATCCTGCCATTTTAACCGATAAAGTTGTTGGCGAACAAGCCACCGCCGTTTTTGCGGATGCTCAAAAAATGCTCCAACAATTATTAAAAGAAAAATGGCTAACAGCCAAAGGTATTTATGGAATTTTTCCATCAAATACTGTTAACGACGACGACATCGAAGTGAATTTTCTACCAACAACTAGTAACAATCAATCATCAATTTTTATAACGCTACGCCAACAATCTCAAAAAACTGCTGGTGCGCCAAACATTGCCTTGGCTGATTTTATTGCTCCAAAAGATTCTGGAATTCAAGATTATATGGGTTGTTTTTGTGTAACTACAGGATTTGGTGTTGATGAAAAAGCAGCCGAATTCGAAAAGGATTTAGACGATTATAATTCGATTTTAATAAAAGCTTTAGGCGATCGTTTTGCGGAAGCATTTGCAGAATATTTGCATTTAAAAATCAGAAAAGAAATTTGGGGATATGCTTCTAATGAGGTTTTGTCAAATCAAGAATTAATTAAAGAAGAATACAAAGGAATTCGTCCTGCGCCTGGATATCCAGCGTGTCCTGACCATTTGGAGAAACCAACAATTTTCAAATTATTGAACGTTGAACAAGAAATTGGAGTAACATTAACCGAATCGATGGCAATGTGGCCAACATCATCAGTATCAGGATATTATTTTGGACATCCAGAGAGTAAATATTTCGGACTTGGAAAAATAAAAGAAGACCAAGTAATCGATTACGCCAAACGACGCGGGATTTCAACCGAAAAAGCGACGAAATGGCTTGCGCCGAATATAGCAGATTAAATGAGGCATTAGCTTGTAGGCAATAGGTTTTAGAAATCTTACAACCTAAAACCTACAACCTACAACCTACAACCTTAAAATTATGAAAGTAACACAACACATAGAAAACGCCAACGGAAAACCACTTTTTTCGTTCGAAATATTACCACCTTTAAAAGGTCAAAACATACAATCCATTTTTGATGGAATTGATCCTTTAATGGAATTCAATCCCCCATTTATCGATGTTACCTATCATCGAGAAGAATACGAATATAAGGAACTCCCTAGCGGATTGCTTGAAAAGAAAATCGTTAAAAAACGTCCGGGAACTGTCGGAATTTGTGCTGCAATTCAGAATAAATATCCTGTTGATGCTATTCCACACATATTATGTGGTGGTTTTAATCGTGAGGATACCGAAAATCTTTTGATTGATTTAGATTTTTTAGGTATTGACAACGTTGTTGCTTTGCGAGGTGATGCATTGAAAACAGAAACTTATTTTAAGCCAGAAAAAAATGGAAACCAATTTGCATCCGAATTGGTGACACAAATCGCTAACTTAAACAATGGAATTTATTTAGACGAAGATTTGCAAAATTCTTCAAAAACTAATTTCTGTATTGGTGTTGCAGGATATCCTGAAAAACACATGGAAGCACCAAGTTTGGATTCTGATATTCATTTCTTGAAACAAAAGATAAAAAATGGTGCAGAATATATTATCACTCAAATGTTTTTTGATAACAAAAAATTTTTTTCATTTGTTGATAAATGTCGAGCTGCTGGTATTACAGTACCAATAATTCCTGGTTTAAAACCAATTGCCAGCAAAAAACAATTGAACTTGATACCTCATAGATTTTCGTTAGAATTGCCCGACGACTTAATTATGGAAATCGTAAAAGCAAAGGATAACGATGCCGTAAAACAAATAGGCATTGAGTGGTGTATTGCGCAGAGCAAAGAACTTTTGAAAGCCGATATTTTTGTATTACACTATTATTCAATGGGCAAAGCCGAAAATATAAAGGCGATAGCTAAAGAAATTTTTTAGAAGCCATTTCCAGCAATCCGTTTCAAGTCCTCACAAAAAAAGCAAAGTTTTAAATGTCCCAAAAAGAGCTTCCGTTGGTCGCTTTTTTAGAACACAAAACTTTTGCTTTTTTTTGTTCCGGACTTTACAATTCTGTCTGGACTAGGGCATTTGCTGCTAAATCAAATAACTGCGAAGATGTAAAAATTTTATTTAAAATCAGAATTCAATTAAAACTTCCTAAAGATTTTCTGGCTTTTCGTTTATGTTTGGTTTGTCTTAAATTGGCGTTTTTTGCAATTACCGAAATACTACCGTCAATTTCTAACATAGATAATTTAATGTCTGTTAAAAACTCCTCACCATGCTCTCTAACAGCTTCTTGCAATTCATCTAACGAAATCTTGAATTTTTCTAATGTAGCAAAATTTACATCGCCATTATAAATTAAAACCTCGGGTTTATACTTCATTATGTTTTTGAAATAGTCCGATTGTAGTAGCAATTTTTTGAAAATAAAATTAACACAAAACAATGTTAGTGCTGATACTAGTCCGCCCAAAAGGGTCGTGTCAGACCCTACCATTGCATTTTGAACAGCATTGCTAATCAATAAAATTAAAATTATATCAGAACTATTGAGCTGTGATAATTGTTTTTTTCCAAAAAACCGAATTGCCAAAACCATAAAAATGAAAACGGCAGTCGATCTGATAATGATTTCGATATAGTTGTTCATAGCTTGTTGTGGATTAGCAACTTATTACACATTTTATTTTGTAAAATTAAAAATAAATCTTTCAATATCAATATCATCAATAAAACCAACTTTTAAATTTATACTTACACAATCTTTTAATCTCACAGTATTTTAATCTTTCAATTTTTCCAACCACCACCCAAACTTCTATACACTGCAACCATAGCATCTAACTGAGCTTTTTTAGTTTCAACCAACTCTAATCGGGCTTCCAGAACGTCGCGCTGGGTCATTAAAACCTCAAAATAATCAACTCTTGCCGATTTAAACAAATCATTAGAGGCATCAATAGATTTTTTTAGGGCATCAACCCTTTGAAACTTCAAGTTATAGTTTTTTTCTAAATTACTAATTCTTGATACCTGATTTGATACTTCTAAAAAAGCATTTAAAACCGTTCTTTCATAATTGAAAAGTGCTTGGATTTGTGTTGAGTTAGCACTCAAAAATTCTGCTTTGATAGCGTTTTTATTAATTAATGGCCCTGCAATATCACCAATAAAAGAATACAACAATGATTCTGGCATCGTGGTTAAATATTGGGGTTTAAAAGCATTTAATCCAACACCAGCCGAGATGCCTAACGATGGATAAAATTCTGCTTTTGCTACTTTTACGTCTAATTTTGCTGCCGCAAGTTCCAATTCGGCTTGTTTAATATCGGGTCTGTTGGACAACAATTGCGATGGAATTCCTGCGTTTATAATAGTTGGAACAAGATTTAGGAAATTGGTTTTTTCGCGAATAATTTCCTGAGGATAACGACCTATCAAAAAGTTGATTCTATTTTCGGTTTCAATGATGGCTTGCAAAATTTCAAATTCTTTACTTTTAGAATCATAAACTTCGGCTTGAAATTTTTGAACACCCAATTCGGTTGCCTTTGCAGATTCTTTTTGAATTTTTACAATTTCCAACGCATTGGATTGCAAAGCTATATTTTGTTTTACAATTTCAAGTTGGTTGTCTAGTGCAATTAAATCATAATAAGAGCTCGCCACTTCGCCAACTAAATTGGTAATCACAAAATTTTTACCTTCAACAGTCGACAAATACCTGCTTATAGCTGCTTTTTTGGAATTGCGTAATTTTTTCCAAACATCAACTTCCCAATTGGCAACCGCTGCAACTTTAAAATCACCTAGAGGTTCGGGAAATTCTTGGCCAGACATGATTTCGGTGGTAGCATCTCCAGCACCTTGACTAGTATATCTTCCAACTTTTTCTACACCAGCTCCTGCACGAAGTCCAATCGAAGGCAAAAATGCTCCTTTTTTAACGCGAATATCATTTTTTGCTATTTCTATTTCCTGCAAAGTAATCAATAACTCTTGATTTCGTTGTAAGGCAATATTGATTAAATCGGTTAGATTTTTATCTTTAAAAAAAGTATTCCATTTTATGTTGGCAGAATTTATGGTGTCTTTATTTTGATTAAAAGATGCTGGAACTGCCGATTTTTCTGCTAAAGTTGCAATTTTTGGAACACCACAACTCACTACGATGGCTCCAACTATGATTGAAGTGAGCCATACATTTTTCTTTAATTTATTCATACAAATCATTATGTTCGGTTAATGGGTCTTGTTCTTGTTTTTTCGTCATTTTAATTTTGGCAGCAATACTCCCAAAAATATAATACAATCCTGGAATTAATAAAACGCCAATCACAGTTCCTAAAAGCATGCCACCAAGTGCAGCACTACCAATAGTTCTGTTACCAATTTTGCCTGGACCTGTTGCAAATGCTAAAGGAATTAAACCAGCAATAAATGCAAACGATGTCATTAAAATTGGTCGGAAACGTACTTTAGCACCTTCCATAGCTGCTTGTAAAATTGATGCACCTTCTTCATGTTTTTGGACGGCAAATTCTACAATCAAAACAGCATTTTTCCCCAATAAACCAATAAGCATGACAAAGGCAACTTGCGCATAAATATTATTTTCTAAACCAGTCAAAGTCAGCAACAAGTAGGAACCAAATATACCAGCCGGAAGCGACAAAATTACCGCGAATGGCAAAACAAAACTTTCGTATTGTGCTGCTAAAACCAAATAAACAAATAGCAAACAAATAAGGAAAATATAGGCGGCTTCGTTACCTCGAGCTACCTCATCTTTAGAAATACCTGCCCAATCGATACCAAATCCCCTTGGCAAAGTTTTTTCAGCTACTTCTTGAATGGCTTTGATAGTTTGTCCGCTGCTATAACCTGCACCCGATTGTCCGCTAATTTCAGAGGCATTAAACATATTATGTCGCGTAATTTCAGATAAGCCATAGACTTTCTCCATGTGCATAAATGCCGAAAATGGCACCATTTCGTCGCGATTATTTTTGACATAAAGTTTCATAATATCCTCTGGTAAGGCTCTGTATTCTGGAGATGTTTGAACGATTACTTTGTACTGTCGGTCATATTTTATGAAACTAATTTCATAATTACTTCCTACCAAAGTGGACATTGTATTCATTGCATTTTCAATAGAAACACCTTTTTGTTGTGCTATATCATTGTCTACGCGCAGCATATATTGAGGAAAACTGGCACTATAAAAACTAAAAACAGATGCACATTCTGGTCGCTTTTCGAGTGCTTTTACGAAATCTTTGGTCACTGTTTCCATTTTTTTGTAATTTCCAGAACCGCCTTTGTCCAACAATCGCAATTCAAATCCTCCTGCGGCACCGTAACCTGGCACTGCTGGTGGCTGAAAATATTCGATTGTTGCTCCTGTAATAGCTTGAGCTTTTTCCTCCAATTCTGCCATTATTTCTTTGACAGAATGCTCTCTATCTTCCCAGCTTTTTAAGTTAATAAGACAAGTTCCTGAATTGGCTCCCGTTCCTTCAGTCAAAATTTCGTATCCAGCCAATGACGAAACCGATTTTACGCCTTCAATTCCTTCGGCTAATTTTTGAAGTCGCATCGATATTTCGTTTGTTCGTTCCAATGAGGAACCTGGCGGGGTTTGAATAATCGCATAAAACATTCCTTGGTCTTCATTTGGAATAAATCCTGTGGGAAGACTGTTGTTTAAGAAAAATATTCCAGTACAGAATGCTATTAACATTCCAAAAGTGATGGTTCTTTTGTTTACAATTAAACCTAAAATATACTGGTATTTTCCAGTAAGTTTTTCGAAACCATTATTGAAAGCATCTAAAAATCTATTTAGTGGTGTTTTTTTTCTGGGTTTACCGTGATTGTTTTTCAGCATCATGGCGCACAATGCAGGCGTTAGTGTTAAGGCAACAATTCCTGAAAGTATAATCCCTGTTGCCATTGTTATTGAAAATTGGCGGTAGAAAATTCCAACTGGTCCTGACATAAAAGCTACTGGAATAAAAACGGCTGCCATCAAAAATGTAATTGCAATAATGGCTCCGCTAATTTCGCCCATCGCTTTTTTGGTCGCCTTTAATGGCCCGAGATGGTCTTCTTCCATTTTAGCGTGAACAGCTTCGATAACGACTATGGCATCATCAACTACAACTCCAATAGCTAAAACAAGTGCGAAAAGCGTTACTAAATTGATTGTAATTCCAAAAAAATGCATAAACGCAAATGTTCCGATTAGTGAAACAGGTACTGCAATTGCTGGAATAATCGTGGAACGCCAATCGCCTAAGAAAATAAATACCACCAATCCAACTAAAAAGAACGCTTCGATAAGTGTATGAAGTACTTTTTCGATTGAAGCATCAAGAAACTTTGACGCATCATAACTTATTTCGTAATCAACATCTTTGGGAAACGAATCTTTTTTGATTTCTTCAAGCTTGACTTTTACATCTTTAATAACTTGACTGGCATTACTTCCGTACGATTGTTTGATGGTAATTGCTGCAGATGGTCTTCCGTCTAGAGTTGAATAAATATCATACATTGAACTGCCAAATTCGATATTAGCAACATCTTTTAAACGAAGAATATCACCGTTGGAATCAGATTTTACTATTATATTTTCATATTGTTCCTTTGTTGTAAAACGCCCACTATATTTGATAACATATTCAAAAGATTGTGAACGCTTGCCCGAACTTTCGCCAGTTTTACCAGGAGATGCTTCTAAACTTTGTGACGAAATAGATTCCATAATCTCTTCAGCAGAAATTTTATAGGCTAGCATTCTATCTGGTTTCAACCAAATTCTCATAGCATATTCTCGATTTCCTAAAATATCGGCAACACCAACACCGTTGACCCTTTTTAAGTCTGAAAGTATATTGATATCGGTAAAATTGAATAGAAATTTTTGATCCATCGACGGATCTTTGCTAAAAACGTTAACATACATTAAGTTGTTTGATTCTTCTCTTGTAATTTTTACGCCTTCGCGAACAACAAGTGGTGGCAACTTGTTCACTACAGATGCTACCCTATTTTGTATATTTATTGATGCTTGATTTGGGTCAGTACCAAGATTAAAAATAACTTGAATAGTACATTCGCCATCATTTCCTGCATCTGAAGTCATGTACTTTAAGCCTGGAACACCGTTTATAGCTCGCTCAAGCGGAATGATAACAGATTTTATTAACAATTCGTTATTTGCGCCTGGATAAGCAGCTGTAACATTAACCTTGGGCGGCGAAATTGCGGGAAGTTGCGTAACTGGTAAACTAGTTATTGCCAATATTCCCAACAAGACTATCATGAGCGAAATTACCATCGCTAGAACGGGTCTTTGTATAAATTTACTAAACATATTTTTTTTATTTAAAATAATTTATTCTGCATAAAGCTTTAAACCTGCAATTACTTTTTCAGGTTTAATGTAATCAAATTTAATTTTCTCGTCGTCTTTAACTTTCTGAACGCCCTCTAAAAGAATTTTATCAGTAACTTCCAAACCGCTTTTAACAACATATAAATCAGGAACTTCGCCAGTAATTTTAATTTCTCGTGATTTCACAACATTATTTTTATCCACAATAAAAACATATTTTTTATCTTGAATTTCATAAGTAGCTTTTTGAGGTATAATTAAAGCGTTGTTTATTGGAACAGTCATTAAAACTTTTCCTGTTTCGCCATTTTTTAATAACTTATCAGGATTTGGAAAAATGGCTCTAAAAGCTACGTTTCCAGTTTCGTTATCAAATTCGCTTTCAATAAGTTGTACTTTTCCTTTATATTTTAACTTCGTGCCATTTGCCAAACGCAAACTAATATTGCTATCTGCTCGATCTTTTATATTGGTTTGATAATCAATATATTCTGGTTCGGAAACATTAAAATAAGCAAAAACGTCGCTATTATCGGACAAACTTGTCAAAAGCTCTCCTTCCTCAAGAAGACTACCAATTTTTTTTGGAAGTCTGTCAATAGTTCCTGCAAATGGTGCCCGAATTTCTGTAAACGACAAATGCAATTGTGCCATCGACACTTCTGCTTTTGCCATTTCGAGTTTGGCTTGAGCCAATGCTTGTTCGTTTTTTGAAACTACATTTTTGTCGGCAAGGGTTTTTGCATTCAAATATTCAATTTCGGCTGCTTTGGCTTCGGCTTTAGCTTTCAACAATTCAGCTTCATACATTTTTGGCATAATTCTGAACAACAATTGACCTGCTTTTACAAATTGTCCTTCATCGACATAAATGTTTTGCAAAAATCCTTTCTCTTGCGTTCGAATTTCAATGTTTCTGACCGATTTAATTTGCGAAACATATTCTTTGGTAAACGAAGTGTCTATTACAATTGGGTTTGTCACAGAATATTTGAATTCTTCTGCTTTTTCCTCTTTTTTTGAGTTGCAGCTTGATAATATTAAAAAAGTAATAAAGCTAATTAATAGGGGAATTGTTTTCATGATGAAAATTAAAAATTGTGCGACAGTTCGCAATGATTTATAAAAATTTACGGGCAAAAAATAATTGGTAAATGAAGATAAAATGAAGATTTAATTATAAAATCCATTTTAAAAAAAAACACAGGTTAATCTTTAAATATCAGATTCTTAATGTGAGTAAAGAAATATAAATAGGATTAGAGTGTCCAGAAAAATTTGAACAAACTCTTAAAAATTTGGTATTACAGTTTAAAACAAAATGAATTGTTTCTTTTGATAACCACGTATTGAAGTAATTATTTGTATTTGATAAGAAATTATGTTTTGAATCAGTCTTAGCATTGCTTTCATTGCTTAATTCTTCTTCTAAATCCAAGTCTACACAATCTAAAAATGAAAAAACTTTACTTTCGGATTTTAATAATTTTATGTTTTCAATTTTCGATTTTGAACAATTATTAAATATCGTAAAATTGGCAGCGACAATCCCACTAGTGAAAATGACTGAAAATAAATAAGTAAGTATTGTCGATAATTTCATTTGGTCGCAAAGTTAAAATGAATTTATAAATGTTAAAGTTAATAAATCCATAAAATAACGAAAAGCTATTATTTTCCAAAATTATATAATTTTTCAAATTAAATTTAGTAAATAGATTAAAATTTTTCTGCTAAATAAATTCTTATATATTTGTGGTCTTACAAAAAAAAATGAGGCATTTATTATTACTATTTTTACTTTTTACAAAACTCATGTTCGCACAAGAAAAAAACGAAACCACTGCTGTTGATGTTAGTTTTTTAAGAGGAAATGTGTTGATTCACTCAAAAGATGTTGCTGCATTAACTGGTCATCCTGAAGGGGTTATTGTCAATTTTTCAAAAAAAACTTTTGGAAAGCAAGAATGGCAACGGGCATTTAATTATCCTGATTACGGTGCTTATTTTATGTGCCAAGATTTTAAAAATCCTTTTTTGGGAAAAAATTATGCGATTGGTGGTCACTACAATTTTTATTTTTTCAAACGACAATTAAGTCTTAATATTGGTCAAGGAATTGCCTATATAACCAATCCATATAACAAAGAAACCAATAATAAAAACAAGGCTTTCGGTTCGCCTATTATTGCCAATATCAATATAAGTGCGCTATACAAAAAAGAACATATTTATGAAAATTTTGGTCTACAAGCAGGTTTTATTTTTACACATTTCTCTAGCGGACGGTTTAAAGCACCAAACTCTGGAATCAATACTTTCAACGTAAATTTAGGATTGAATTATAATTTTGATAAACCTCAAAAATTTATTGTTGATTCGACCGATGTTCAAAAAAATTATCGTGAACCTATAAAATACAACCTTGTTTTAAGGACTGGTTTCAACGAAAGTTCTATCATTAATTTTGGACAATATCCATTTTATCATATTGGTTTTTATGCTGATAAACGAATTTCTCGCAAAAGTGCTTTTCAGCTTGGAACCGAAGTTTTTTTTTCGAATTATGCAAAAAATTTCATCAAATATCAATCGGTGGCTTATCCTGCACAAAACATCGACCCTAATACTGATTATAAAAAAATCGGTGTTTTTGTAGGTTATGAACTGTTCATCAATCGACTTTCATTTGAAGCACAATTGGGTTACTATATCTACCAGCCATTTAAATTTGATATTGCAGTTTACGATCGAATTGGCTTGAAATATTATGTAGTTCCAAAAATATTTACAGGATTTTCGCTAAAAACACATGGTTTTCTTGCCGAAGCTTTTGAATTTGTAATAGGAACTAGATTTTAATATTCTAAATAATGAAAAAAAATATTTACATCATTCTATTAATAATAATTTCAATAAGTTGCTCTAAACCAAGCGAATGCATAGAAGAAACTGGCAATATTGTTTCCAAAGAATTTATGGTTTCTGGTTTTGATAAAATAAAAGTGTATAAGGGCATATCGGTTGTCATTACCCAAGGAAATATTCAAAAAATCGAAGTAAAAACAGGCGAAAATCTTATGGCCGATATTGAGGTTAAAGTTGAAGACAACTTCTTGATTTTAAAAGACAACACGTCTTGTAATTGGGTTCGAGAATATGGTCAAACAATTGTTTATGTTACAACTCCAACACTAACTGACATCTATTGCAGAACCGAAAAAACTATTTCTTCAAGTGGTATATTGACTTTTCCAATAATTCGTTTAAACTCTATTGATTTGACAGATGGTCCAGCAACGGGTGATTTTAATTTACAAATAGATAATAACCAATTGGTTATTGAAACTAATAATGTTGCTAATTTTTACATTTCAGGAAAAACTAAAGATTTTATTGCCAATTTTTATGAAGGAAACGGTCGAATTGAAGCCGCAAATTTGTTAGCAGATAATATTTTTGTTTTTCATCGTGGATCTAACGATATGATTTTAAATCCATTAAGAAAAATATCAGGAAAAATGGTTTCTACTGGAAATATCATTTGCAAAAATCGAAATGTGATTAACGATGTTCAAGAATTATTTCAAGGAAGAGTACTATTTGAATAATAATGAAAACCGCAATAATCAAAAAATTAAGTCGTAATTTCTCTAAAAATACTTTCTAGATTTTTATTTTTTTGGTTTAATTGCAATGTTTTTAATCCGTTGTCATAAGCAAAGTCAAAAACTGTTGGACGCATGTCTTTGTCTGATAAAAAAACTAATTCCCACACAAAATCGTGCGTGTTTTTGTAAGATTTTAAATGTAGAATTCTTGCCACAGCTTCTTCTTCTATCTTATAATCAAATTCTACTTCAATTACTTGCTCTTTATCAGCCGAAATAAGATTGTTTAGTTTTTTGTCGGCAACAATTTCACCTTTATTAATAATTATTACTCTATCACAAATAGCCTCAACTTCCTGCATAATGTGCGTAGATAGAAAAACAGTTTTGTCTTTTCCGACATTTTTTATCACATTTCTAATTTCTAATAACTGATTTGGATCTAGTCCAGTCGTTGGTTCATCAAGAATCAACACATCTGGATTGTGCAACAGTGCATTGGCCAAACCTACTCTTTGACGAAATCCTTTGGACAATTGACCAATTTTTTTGTGACTTTCTGCTGATAATCCAGTCAAAACAATTACTTCTTCGATTCTAGAATTGGTAATTTTATAAACTGATGCGTTAAATTCCAAATATTCACGAACGTATAAATCCAAATACAGCGGATTGTGTTCTGGCAAATACCCAACTGATTGCTGTACAGACTTTTGATTTGAAATCACATCAAAGCCATTAACAGTAGCTTCGCCTGAATCGGCACCAATGTAGGTTGTCAAAATTTTCATTAAGGTTGATTTTCCCGCGCCATTTGGCCCCAAAAAACCAACAATCTCTCCTTTTTTTACAGAAAAAGAAATATTATTTAATGCTTTTTGAGTTCCGTAAGACTTGGAAATATTTTTGACTTCTATTGACATAATTTTTGTTTTAAGCAAAAGTAAATAATTGAAATGTTAATTTTTCCAAAAATTAAATTCTTTTGTTTACTTATTTAATAATATTTTTTACATTTACATTATATAAAAGAAAGTGAACAATAACCAAACTTATTACAATATTTCATTTTATGGCTTCTGGAGAGAAGTTTAGGATTGTTATATGGTTATTGAATAGATTATTAATTCAAATTAAATATAAGAGACAATCCTGATGAAAATCAGGATTTTTTTTTGGAATAAATTAAAATATGAATAGTAAAATTGCAATTCAATGCATTAAAGGCTCGTTTCACCATCAAGTGGCGCAAGAATATTTCGATACGAAAGTCTAAGTCGATGAATGTTTATCTTTCGCAGAATTGGTTGATTGCTTATTGAAAAACCAAATAGAAAGTGATGAATCAAACATAAATAAAGCATCGTTAAAATTCGCATTAGATCATAAACGTGGAAGTTTAGCAGCGATTTTGAATGTCATGAGCGATTGTAAACTCAATTTAACCACAATTCAATCATTACCTAAAATCGAAACACCTTGGAAGTATTCGTTTTTTGTTGATGTAACTTTAGATAATTATAATGATTTTCAAAAGGCAAAATCAATTATTAAAATTATGGTAGAATATTTCAAATTTTTAGATACTTACATTAATAAACAAATATAATAAGGACTAATAAAATTCGCGAATTCGCGGTCAATAAATATGATAAAAACGGCTACAAGGTTAGAAACCGTCGAAGAATATTATTTTTCGCACAAGCTTCGTGAAGTTCGTCAATTGATTTCAGAAGGAAAACCGATTATCAATATGGGAATCGGAAGCCCTGATTTGCCACCAGATGCCAAAATTATCTCGGCAATCCAACAAGCGGTTACTGATAAAAATGCACATCAATATCAATCGTATCAAGGTTTACCTGAATTGCGTCAAGGCATTGCTTCGTTTTATAAGAATAATTATAATGTTGCTTTAGATTTCAATTCCGAAATTTTACCATTGATGGGTTCCAAAGAAGGAATTATGCACATTTCATTGGCTTTTTTGAATGAAGGTGACGAAGTTTTAATTCCAAATCCTGGTTATCCAACATATACATCGGTTACTAATTTGGTTGGAGCAAAGTCAGTTTATTACGATCTAATCGAAAAAAATAATTGGGAACCCGATTTTGAAGCCTTAGAAAAACAAGATTTATCTAAAGTAAAATTGATGTGGGTTTCGTATCCGCACATGCCAACAGCAGCAAGCGGAAGTTTAGAATTGTTCGAAAAATTAGTGAATTTTGTCAAAAAACATTCGATTTTATTGGTAAACGACAATCCGTATAGTTTTGTTTTGAATAACAATCCGATTTCGATTTTGCAAGTTGATGGCGCAAAAGATGTAGCTTTGGAACTAAATTCATTATCAAAAACCTATAATATAGCAGGTTGGCGTGTTGGAATGGTTTCTGGACAAAAAGACTTTATTGATGCCATTTTAAAAGTAAAAAGCAATATGGATTCGGGAATGTTCTACGGAATTCAAAAAGGTGCTATTGAAGCTTTGAAACTCGATAAATCATGGTTTGGAGAACAAAATAAAATTTACGATCGACGCAGAAAACTAACTTTTGAATTGGCAAAAAAACTCCATTGTACGTTTGACAAAAATTCGGTAGGATTGTTTGTATGGGCAAAATTACCAGAAGGAATTCAATCTTCAGAACAATTTATTGATGAAATTTTATACAATAAAGATATTTTCATCACGCCAGGAACTATTTTTGGTAGCAATGGCGAAGGTTATATAAGATTTTCACTTTGCGTTGAAGAAGAAAAAATTAGAGAAGCGATTGAAAGATTTTAAATTTCAGATTTAGAAAAAACAAAATGAATGTAACAATAATAGGCATAGGATTAATAGGCGGTTCGCTCGCTTTGGATATAAAAAATAATTATCCAAATGCGAAAATTTCTGGAATTGATGCCAACAAAAATCATTTGGCGGAAGCAATAAAACTAGAAATAATTGAAGAACAAGCGACATTTGAAGATTTAAAATCATCCCATTTTGTAATACTCTCAACGCCAGTTGATGTTTCTGTATTAATTTTACCTGAAATTTTAGATAAAATCGGTCACGAAACCTTGGTTTTGGATGTTGGCTCGACCAAGTTTCCTATTTGCGAAGCGATTTCAAATCATTCGAACAGGAGAAATTTTATGGCTTGCCACCCAATTGCAGGAACCGAATTTTCGGGACCAAGCGCAGCCGTTATAGGACTATTCGACAAGAAAACAAATATTATTTGCGAAATCGAAAAGACAACATTCAAATTGCAAGAAAAAGCATTTGAATTATTTAAAAAACTCGGAATGAGAATTCGATATATGGATCCAAAATCGCATGACAAACATATTGCCTATGTTTCACATTTGTCACATATTAGTGCATTTATGCTAGGAAAAACAGTAATTGAAAAAGAAAAAGACGAGCAAGATATTTTTGATATGGCGGGTTCAGGATTTGAAAGTACAGTTCGATTGGCCAAAAGTTCACCCGCAATGTGGACACCAATTTTCAAACAAAACAAAAAACAAGTTGTCGAAAGTTTAAACGAATACATTATTAATTTAACTAAGTTTAAAACCTTTTTAGAAGATGACGACTACGAAGCACTTTTCGACGAAATGCAAAATACAAATAGAATTAAGGAAATATTAAAAAAGTGAAAAGTTAAAAGAAACAAGAGACAAAATTTTAATATTTAGCCTTTTCTCTTGATTCTTGCATCTTTTCTCTAAGATAAAAAAATGGAAAATAAAAAAGAAATGAGAACATGGTTAGATGATTTCAAATTGTCACATCCATTGGTAATTGCTGGGCCTTGCAGCGCCGAAACCGAAGATCAAGTTTTAAAAATCGCTCACGAATTGAAAAATTCTGATGTATCAATATTTAGAGCTGGAATTTGGAAACCACGAACGCGTCCAGGCGGATTTGAAGGCGTAGGAGCAATAGGCCTCAAATGGTTGCAAAAAGCCAAAGCCGAAACGGGACTTTTAATGTCGACCGAAGTTGCCAACGCAACGCACGTTAAATTGGCTTTAGAACACGATATTGATGTTTTATGGATCGGTGCTCGAACAACCGTAAACCCATTTGCAGTGCAAGAAATTGCCGATGCCTTGCAAAATACAGATAAAATTGTACTGGTAAAAAACCCAGTAAACCCAGATTTAGCTTTGTGGGTTGGTGGCGTTGAACGATTATATAGTGCTGGAATTAAGAAATTAGGCGTCATTCACAGAGGATTTTCGACCTACGAGAAAACCAAATACCGCAATATTCCAGAATGGCAAATTGCTATAGAATTGCAAAGTAAATTTCCAGATTTGCCTTTAATTTGCGATCCTTCGCACATAACTGGTCGACGAGACATGATTCAAGAAGTTTCGCAACAAGCACTCGATTTAAATTATGATGGTTTGATTATCGAAACCCATTGCGATCCAGATAACGCTTGGAGCGATGCCGCACAACAAGTTACGCCAACAGTTTTGAAACAAATTTTCGAAGACTTAAAAGTTAAAAAAACAACAGTAGATTCTGACGGTTATAATACCGAAATGATAAAACTGAGAGCTAATATTGATATTGCAGATTCTAAATTATTAGAAATTTTAGGAAACCGAATGAAAGTTGCCGAGCAAATTGGAGCCTTAAAAAAAGTAAATAATGTCGCCGTTTTGCAAAACAAGCGATGGAACGAGATTTTAGGAAAAATGATTCTAGATGGAGAAGAAAAAGGATTGAGTGAAGAATTTATATTGAAATTATTTAAAGCAGTTCACCAAGAAAGTATTGCGCATCAAGAGAGAATTATTAATTTATAAAATATTAATTATTAAAAAAAAATAATATTCAAATTTCATTTCATACATTTGTATTTTAAAAACGTAGAGGAAAAATTTGAACTGATTGCAACCTCTGATTCTTAATTTATCAAAGAATCTAAAAATGCTAAAGCAGAAATTATCTACTTTAACATTCCTTGCAATTTTTTCAGCAATAAAAATTTAAAATCATACTATTATTATGGCTTATTTATTTACGTCAGAATCTGTGAGCGAGGGACATCCAGACAAAATTGCAGACCAAATTAGCGATGCATTAATTGATAATTTTTTAGCATTTGATGCAACTTCTAAAGTGGCTTGCGAAACATTGGTCACAACGGGGCAAGTTATCTTGGCTGGAGAAGTAAAATCAAACACTTATCTTGATGTGCAAAACATTGCTAGAGAAGTGATTAGAAAAATTGGTTATACCAAAAGCGAGTATATGTTTGAAGCTAATTCTTGCGGTATTCTTTCGGCAATTCATGAGCAATCTAGCGATATCAACCAAGGTGTAGAACGTAGCAACCCAGAAGATCAGGGTGCTGGCGACCAAGGAATGATGTTTGGATATGCAACTAACGAAACCGAAAATTACATGCCATTAGCACTAGATTTATCGCACGCTTTGTTAATTGAGTTGGCTAATTTACGTAGAGAAAACAACGAGGTAAAATACCTTCGTCCTGATGCTAAATCTCAAGTTACTTTAGAATATTCTGATGAGAATAAGCCACAACGTATTGATGCAATTGTAATTTCAACACAACACGACGATTTTGATGAAGAATCGGCTATGTTAGCCAAAATAAAATCAGATTTAGTAAGCATTCTGATTCCGAGAATAAAAGCAAAATATCCACAATATGCGCACTTATTCAATGACAATATTACTTATCACATTAACCCAACAGGAAAGTTTGTAATTGGTGGTCCTCACGGCGATACAGGATTGACAGGTCGTAAAATTATTGTTGACACTTACGGCGGAAAAGGTGCTCATGGTGGAGGTGCATTTTCTGGCAAAGACCCTAGTAAAGTAGACAGAAGTGCTGCTTATGCAACAAGACACATTGCCAAAAACTTGGTTGCTGCTGGATTGTGTGACGAAATATTGGTACAAGTTTCATACGCTATTGGCGTGGCACAACCAACATCTATTAACGTTGTTACCTACGGAACTAGTAAAGTCAATTTGACAGATGGAGAAATCGGTAAGAAAGTGGCTGCAATATTCGATATGCGACCATATTTTATCGAACAAAGATTAAAATTAAGAAACCCAATTTACAGCGAAACAGCTGCTTACGGGCACATGGGCAGAACACCAGAAACAGTTACCAAAACTTTCAATGCTCCAGGCGGATTATCTAAAACCGTTGAAGTAGAGCTGTTTACTTGGGAGAAACTAGATTTTGTTGATAAAGTGAAAACGGCTTTTGAATTATAATGACTAAAAATCAATTAAAATAAGAAATCCTGAAGTTGAAACTTCAGGATTCTTTTTTGGAAATTAAGATGTATATTATTTTTTCAAAAACTTCGTGCCGATAACCATTTTATCAAATACAATTTTCAGAAAATAATTGTCCGATTTTAATTCGGAAATATCAATGATTTATTTGTAAACATATATAAATAGAAATATTTATTGAAATATTTAAAAAAAGAATTGATGGGTTAATTTTTAGAACTTTATTTTTAGAATAAATTAAATTAAAAAAAAATGACTCAATCCAATGATTTTTAGAAATTTGTTTTTGCTTGTTTATTTTCTCTAAAAAACTTTAGAAATCACAACACGAAATACCTTCAAAAAAATAAACACAAAATCTAATAGAATTAAATTTAAAATATTTATTTTTGTTCACTTAATACTTTGACAATCGAAAACAATGAGAACGATACAATTTAGAGAAGCAATTTGTGAAGCCATGAGCGAAGAAATGCGCCGTGACGAATCGATATATTTAATGGGCGAAGAGGTTGCCGAATACAACGGTGCTTATAAAGCTTCAAAAGGTATGTTGGACGAATTTGGACCAAAACGTGTTATTGATACCCCAATTGCAGAACTTGGTTTTGCTGGAATTGCGGTGGGTTCTGCAATGAATGGTTGCCGTCCAATTGTAGAATACATGACTTTTAACTTCTCACTAGTTGGAATTGACCAAATTATTAACAATGCTGCCAAAATGCGACAAATGTCTGCAGGACAGTTCCCCATGCCAATGGTTTTTCGCGGTCCAACTGCATCTGCAGGTCAATTGGGAGCAACGCATTCGCAGGCATTCGAAAACTGGTTTGCCAATACGCCTGGCTTGAAAGTAGTGGTTCCGAGTAATGTTTATGACGCCAAAGGTTTGCTAAAAGCAGCTATTCGCGATAACGATCCAGTAATTTTTATGGAAAGTGAGCAAATGTATGGCGACAAAGGCGAAGTTCCCGAAGGCGATTATACCATTCCGCTTGGTGTTGCCGACATAAAACTTGAAGGTACTGACGTAACGATTGTATCTTTCGGAAAAATCATAAAAGAGGCTTACGCAGCTGCCGATGAATTGGCAAAAGAAGGTATTTCATGTGAGATTATCGATTTAAGAACCGTTCGTCCGATGGATTATGATTGTATTGTAAACTCCGTTAAAAAAACAAATCGTTTGGTAGTGCTTGAAGAAGCTTGGCCTTTTGCAAGTGTGGCTTCCGAAATTACATATATTGTTCAAGAACGCGCTTTTGATTTCTTAGATGCACCAATTCAAAGAATCACAACTGCCGATACACCAGCACCCTACTCTCCTACCCTGTTAAAAGAATGGTTGCCAAATGCTGATGATGTTATAAAAGCAGTTCAAAAGGTTATGTATAAAAAATAGACTTATAAATGATAAATTTTTAAATATTTTTTTTTAAATAATTTAAGCCCAATGGATTTTTTATTAAATTTTATGGGTTTTTTTATTGCTAGTATTTCTTACTTAACTGTTGTCCACAATTTTGAAAAGACTTTATCTTTTGGCTGTTTATTTTAATACGTTAACACAAATGAAAATATAACATATAATTGAATATTCACATAAATTATTATATTTGGAATCTCAAAATTACTCGATTATTAAATGCCTAAAAAAATATTTTTCCGCTTTCTTTTTATTCTACTTTTTATAAATCAAAATTTCGCTCAAACTCAGGTTTCGGGCGTTGTTTATGATGATACCAATCAAACGCTGCCATTTGCAAACATTTACCTAAAAGGTAACAAAATTGGTGTTACATCTGATGAAAACGGAAAATTTTCTATCGCATCTAAAAGTGATTTCTCTGCAATTATTGTCAAATATTCAGGTTTTAACGATGCCGAAATTGCATTAACAACAGCAGTCACAACAAATCTAAAGGTTAAAATGACTAGTGAACAAGAACTAAAAGAAGTTGTTGTTGTGGGGAAGCCAAAAAAACATTTGTCAAAAAAAGACAACCCAGCGTACAGAATTTTACAAGGCATTTGGAAGAACAAACTCAAAAACGGTTTGTTACTCGCCAAACGGTACCAATACACACGTTACACCACAATTTCGCAAGGTTTGAGTAACTTGGACAGTACATTTCTGAAAAAAGTTTTGACCAAAAACTATGATAGTGTTATCAAGATTGCACAACAAGATCGAAAACAAAAAAACTTTATAATTCCAGTTTATTTAAAAGAAACCAATGAAAAAATTTATGGCGATAATGTCATAAAAAAAGTACGAATTGATGTTGAAGGCGAGCGAAATACTGGAATTGTACAAACCGGATTTGTGTTAGACAGAATGAGTAACTTGATGCAAACTGTTGATATTTATAAAGATGATATTGAAATTTTAAACAAATCATTTGTTTCTCCAATCTCGTTTCGGGGTTATAGTCAATATGAATATTTGTTGCGTGACAGTATTTTTGAAGACGATAAAAAGTTGTATCAAATATTGTATTTTCCTAGAAATTCACAAGATTTATTATTTGAAGGTCAATTTAAGGTAGATGCCAAAACTTTTGCAATCACTGATATTTTATTGAAAAATAATCGAAAAATGAACCTCAACTTTGTTAGAAGTTTATCTATTGAAAAATCATTTATACAAGAAAATGACAGTATTTATTTACCTTTGCGCGATTACTACGAAGGCGATTTTACATTGATTAATAAAAATGACGAAGAAAAAGGTTTTTTTGTAAAAAAGAACATTCTTTATTCGGCTTATGAACTTAATACTTTAAATGAACCTGCTTTTTATGATGTAAAAATCCAACAGACTAGAAGCAGACAATTTGAAAAATCCGATGACTATTGGCAAAGCCTTAATAATCGAGAAGCTGGATTAAACAATACACGAAAGGTAATTTCGGAAATTGGCTCAAATAAAAGAGTGCACCGCGTTTCTGATGCTGTAACAATACTAACGACCGGATATTTTAATGTTTTAAAAAACATTCAATTTGGATCATTTTGGCAATCCATTTCAAATAATAATATTGAGGGAATGCGACTAAAAGGTGGATTTAGAACATTCAAAACGCTTAACGATTTGTTTCGCTCCAAAGTTTATGTCGCTTATGGAACCAAAGATAAAAAATTAAAATATGGTTTTGAAGCCAAATATTTGGTCAATCACGAGCCAAGAATGACAGCAGGATTTGCAGTAATTCAAGATAATTTACAGTTAAGTGGTTTTGAGCTGCAGGAAAGCGAACTGACTCCAAACACTGCAACTACAAATGTGCTAATTGCTAGGGGCGAAAATTTCTCATTAACCAGAATGCAAAAACAAGTTTTGAGTTATGACTTGACATTCAACAACAATTTCAAAATGATTTTTGAAGGATTGCACCGTGACATGAGTTCGTCTAACTCAAATTTATTTTCTATTGGATATCAATATGCTGGCGAAAGTTTACGTGATGGTTTGATTGATTCTGCTGCAAGTTTGACAATGGTTTATTCTCCAAAAAGAGATGTTTTCGGTTTTGGAGTCGAGCAAGCCTATAGTATAAACCTATTTCCTGTATTTACTTTAAAATATACCAAAGGATTTAAAGATGTTTTGAATGGTGATTTTAATTACAATAAATTGCAATTAAACATTAAAAAACCAGTTAGAATTAGCAATTTTGGCATTTTGAGAATGACAATTGATGCTGCCAAAGTATTTGAAACTTTGCCATTGACTTTGCTTACGCCCGTTACCGCCAACCAAGCATTCTCTTTGCAACAAGATGCATTTTCGTTGATAGATTTTTATGATTTTACAACCGATCAATACATAGCTGCACATTTAGAACATCATTTTAATGGTTTCATATTGAACAGAATTCCGTTAATCAAAAAATTAAAAATGCGGGAAATTGCTTTTTATAGAGCCGTTGTTGGCGACATTTCTGCTGAAAGTATTGCAATAAACCGTTCTAGTATTAATTACAACGCTCCTAGCAGAAAAGCCTATGCCGAGTTTGGCTTTGGTTTCGAAAATATCGGGATTGGAAACTTTAGACCCATAAGAATTGATTTTGTTTGGCGCACACAATTCAATAATATCAATGGTTTAGTACCTCCAACATTTGGTGTACGATTTGGGTTTTATCCTGAGTTTTAATGCAAGCGGCAATTGATTTTCTTTGCAATAACGATGTTATTTTTCTTCAGATAATAGAAAAATATGGTCTTCCAATAATTCCAAAACGCAAACAAGGTTTCGAAACATTGGCATTGCTCATTCTCGAACAGCAAGTTTCAATCGATTCTGCTAAGGCCACTTACAACAAACTAAAAAGTCACGTCACAAGTTTTGACCCTGAAAATTTAATTGTTTTACCCGATGAAAATTTCAGAAATTGTGGCGTGAGCCGACAAAAAACCTCATATATTAAATGTCTTGCTGAAGCAATCATCGAAAAAACTATTGATTTAGAAAGTTTACCCTCAAAATCTCCAAAAAAGGTACGCCAAGAATTAACTAAAATCAAAGGAATTGGCAATTGGACGATTGATATTTACTTGATGTTTTCGCTCGACACAGCTGACATTTTGCCTCTTGGCGATATAGCGGTTGTCAATACTATAAAAGAATTATTAGACATTCACGACAAAATCGAAATGGAAATTTATACCCAAAAATGGGCACCATTTAGAAGTATGGCAACTTTTTTATTATGGCATTATTATTTGCAAAAGCGACATCGTAAGGTGCAATATTGATATTTAACAAAGATTTATTTTTTAATAAATAAATTAATAGAAAAACTCAAAATTTCTATAAATGAAACCAGAACTTCAAAAGGTTTTATTTCGTTTCTAAAGGCAAAAAACTAAATTATTATTACTTAAAGTATTTATTTTTAAAGGTAAAAAGTATTTAAATCTCAAAAATACCAAAAAATAGATAACACTTATTTTGCATTAAAGAAGATCTTTCTGATAGAAAAATTCTTGAAACAATGAAATGATTATAACATCAAATTATATAACTATTCTTAGAATTAATATAACACATTGGTAAACACAATGTTATAATATTACTTTATTAAATAATTTAAAAAACATATAGATGAAAAAAGGATTCTTTATAGCAATATTTAGCGTTTTCACTTTGGTTGCTTGCAATCAAAAAACGAAAGAAGTAACAACGACAAATTTAGAAATGATAGAAATTGATTCAACAATAAATAACATAGATTCTTCTAAAAAAGTGATCGAGGAAAAAATGTACTCTTGCCCAATGCATCAAGAAGTTCAAGGAAAATTAAACGACAAATGTTCTAAATGCGGCATGAAATTGACAGAACCTGTTTCATAAAATACAACAGAATAAATTTTTTATTTCACTAAATTAACAAATCAACTTTGCAGTACTTATTGTGAAGTTGGTTTCAATTAGAAAAACTAATGACACATAATTATACAATTACAGGAATGAGTTGTAATGGTTGCAAGTCTAAAGTTGAAAAAGCATTAAATGGAATAAATGGCATTGAAGCAATCGTTTCTTTAGAGTCGAAAAGTGCTGCAATTTCTATGGAAAAACATGTTCCAGTTTCTGAATTTCAAGAAGTACTTTCATCCATCGGAAACTATTCTATTTCAGATTTTACGGAAGAAAAAATAAAAAATTCTGATAAAAAAATCTTAGAAAAATCTCTAAATAAAAATAATAAATCTGGTTCTACAAATAATAATTCGACTTCCAATTACCATTGCCCAATGCACTGCGAAGGCGACAAAAACTATGACAAAGCTGGAGATTGCCCAGTTTGTGGAATGAATTTAGAAAAAGTGCACGAACAAAACAATACCAAAAGGTTGTTCACTTGCCCAATGCATCCAGAAATTATCCAAGACCATTCAGGCTCTTGTCCAATTTGCGGAATGGATTTAGTAACAATGAATCCAAATGATTCTGAAGAACAGAAAACCTATAAAGATTTATTGTTTAAAATGAAAATAGCTACTGCTTTCACAGTTCCTATTTTTATTATTGCAATGATGGAAATGATGCCAAATAACCCAATGCACAAAATACTTCCAGCAATTTATTCCAATTGGGTACAACTTTTTTTATCACTTCCTGTAGTGTTTTTTGCGTGTTGGATGTTCTTCGTTCGCGCCTTTAAATCCATAATTACATGGAATTTGAATATGTTTACTCTTATTGGAATTGGTGCTGGTATTGCTTTCATTTTCAGCATGGTCGGATTATTTTACCCAAGTATTTTTCCAACAGAATTTAAAAACCATAATGGTTCTGTTTCACTTTACTTTGAAGCCACAACTGTAATTTTGACTTTGGTTTTGTTAGGTCAATTACTCGAAGCCAAAGCACACAGCCGAACTAGCGGTGCAATTAAAGAGTTATTGAAATTAGCACCAACAGAAGCTACTTTGGTCATCGATGGAAATGATAAATTAATATCCATTCACGACATCAAAAAAGGTGATTTATTACGAGTAAAACCCGGCGACAAAATTCCAGTTGACGGAAAAATAACCGATGGCGAAAGCAGTATTGACGAAGCAATGATTACTGGAGAACCAATTCCTGTAGACAAAAAAATCGACGATAATGTAATTGCTGGAACCATAAACGGAAACAAATCATTTGTAATGATTGCCGAAAAAGTAGGTTCAGAAACGTTACTTTCGCAAATCGTTAAAATGGTCAACGATGCTAGTCGATCTAAAGCTCCAATTCAAAAATTAGCCGATAGCATTGCCAAATATTTTGTGCCAATCGTTGTTATTACTTCAATAATTACCTTTTTTGTTTGGGCAAAATTTGGTCCCGAACCAGCATTGGTTTATGGTTTTATAAATGCCATTGCAGTTTTAATTATCGCTTGTCCTTGTGCTTTAGGTTTAGCAACACCAATGTCTGTTATGGTTGGCATTGGAAAAGGTGCGCAATTGGGCGTTTTGATAAGAAATGCAGAAGCTTTAGAAAATATGAATAAAGTAAATGTTCTAATTACCGATAAAACTGGAACTATAACTGAAGGAAAACCATCTGTAGAAAAAATTTATGCTATAAATAATGATGAGGATAATTTGTTGCAAAACATCGCTTCATTAAATCAATATAGCGAACATCCATTGGCACAAGCTGTTGTAAATTTTGCGAAAACCAAAACCATTTCATTAATAGAAGTTAAAGATTTTGAAGCTGTTGCAGGAAAAGGAGTTAGAGGAACAGTAAACAATAAAAAAGTAGCATTAGGCAATGAAAAACTAATGGAACAAGTAAAAGCAACTGTTTCTGATGATTTAGAAAACAAAATTATTGCTGAACAAAAACTTGGAAAAACTGTTTCTTACATTGCTGTTGATGGCGTTGGCGTTGGTTTTGTATCTATTACTGATGCAATAAAAACTTCTAGTAAAGAAGCAATAAAAGAATTAATGCGTCAAGGTGTTGAAGTCATTATGCTTACTGGCGATAATGAAAATACTGCCAAAGCAGTTGCTGATGAACTTAATTTAGCCTCTTTCAAAGCTGGCTGTTTACCAGAAGACAAACTAAACGAAATAAAAAAATTACAAGCGCAAGGCAAAATTGTAGCAATGGCTGGCGACGGAATAAATGATGCTCCAGCTTTGGCGCAAGCCGATATTGGCATCGCAATGGGAACAGGAACTGATGTTGCAATAGAATCTGCAAAAATAACTTTAGTGAAAGGCGATTTGCAAGGCATTGTGAAAGCTAAAAATTTAAGTCATGCTGTAATGCGAAACATCAAACAAAATTTATTCTTTGCTTTTTTCTACAATATTTTAGGAATTCCAATTGCTGCAGGTGTTTTATTTCCGTTTTTTGGAATTTTACTTTCGCCAATGATTGCAGCTTTAGCAATGAGTTTTAGTTCCGTTTCTGTAATTGCAAATGCGTTGCGCTTGAGAAATTTAAAAATTTGATAAAATGAAAATTAGAATACTATTTTTATTAGTGTTTTTTAGTCTAATGAATTATTCAAATTCACAAAATAAATCATCACAACAAACATTCTATACTTGCGTGATGCATCAGCAAATTCACGAAAGTAAACCTGGAAATTGTCCCATCTGTGGAATGACTTTAATCAAAGAAAAATTAAAAATCACAAAAAAAGTAGTCGTAAAAAAACCAAATGCAACCAAAAAAGTTGTTTCTGAAACTAAAAAAGAAACGTCAGATTTACCTATTCAAAAATCAGTTTCAGAAATTAAAGTAAAACCAAAAACTATTTCTAAAACAGTTCGTTATGATTTGTATGTTCGTGATACCATTGTCACAATTGGCAACAAACCAAAACGCGCTATTGCTGTAAACGGTCAAATTCCGATGCCAACATTAACGTTTACAGAAGGTGATATCGCCGAAATTTATGTACACAACGAATTGAACGAAAGCACCTCATTGCATTGGCACGGATTGATGTTGCCCAACAAAGAAGATGGCGTTCCGTATGTAACACAAATGCCCATTGAACCCGAAATGACTCATAAATATTCGTTTCCAATAATTCAAAATGGAACGCATTGGTACCATAGTCATTCGGGTTTGCAAGAGCAAATTGGAATGTACGGTTCTATGATTTTAAATAAAAAACCAGAAAATGAAAAATTTCGCGAAGGAATCGACGATTTGCCAACAATCCCTATCATTTTAAGTGAATGGAGCGATATAAATCCGAATAATATTCACAGAATGTTGCACAATGCGTCCGATTGGTTTGCCATTAAAAAAGGAACAACTCAAAGTTATACCGAAGCCATTCATGCAGGACATTTTCAAACAAAAATTGCCAATGAATGGAAACGAATGACTGCAATGGATGTTAGTGATATTTATTATGAAAAATTTCTTATCAATGGTAAAAACGAAAGTCAACTTTCGCAATTTAAAAGTGGAAATAAAGTACGTTTGCGAATATCAAATGCCGGTGCATCAAGTTATTTTTGGCTTACCTATGCCGGCGGAAAGATTACTGTAGTCGCTAGTGCTGGTAACGATGTTGAACCTGCTGAAGTAGATAGATTGCTCATTGCCGTTTCTGAAACTTATGATGTAATTTTAGAAATTCCAGCAGATAAAACCTCTTACGAATTTTTAGCAACATCTGAAGACAGAACCAAATCGGCATCATTATATATTGGAGAAGGAATTAAAAAATTGGCATTGCCACTTCCAAAATTAAAATATTTTGAAGGAATGAAAATGATGAACTCAATGATAAAAATGAATGGTGATTTAAACGGAATAGGAATGCAAATGTCTTACAATCAAATGGATATGAATACGGTAATGTATCCTGAGATTACGGGAGAAGAAAAGAAAACAGAAAAAAGTAACGACGTAAAGATGGACCATTCAAAACACAAAATGAGTGACATGAAAATGCCTGAACAACAAAGTAATAGTAACGAAATTTCGAACATTACAACATTAAATTATACGATGCTAAAATCGCCTTTCAAAACCAATCTCCCAAAAGAAGCACCAATAAAGGAATTGCGATTTGAATTGTCTGGCAATATGAACCGTTATGTTTGGAGTTTAGACAACAAAGTAGTTTCTGAAACCGATAAAATCTTAATTAAAAAAGGTGAAAATGTTAGAATTACATTGTACAATAATTCTATGATGCGACACCCGATGCACTTAAACGGTCACGATTTTAGAATTCTGAACGGTCAAGAAGATTATGCACCGCTTAAAAATATAATCGATATTATGCCAATGGAAACAGATATAATCGAATTTAATGCTAATGCGGAAGGCAATTGGTTTTTTCATTGTCATATTTTATACCATATGATGGCTGGAATGGGACGCATTTTTACCTATGAAAATCAAGCTGCAAACCCATTAATTCCAAATCCAAAATTAGCAAAGCGCCAATTATTTGCAGAAGACCGAAAATTTCATTTTATGGGCGAAAATGATTTTGCTACCAACGGAAACGACGGAATGGTAATGTTGAGCAACACCCGTTGGAGTATCGGAACCGAATGGCGTTTCGGTTACAATGACCATCACGGTTACGAAACCGAAACCCATATTGGCCGGTATCTTGGAAAAATGCAGTGGTGGATACCCTTTATAGGATTTGATTGGCGATACAGAAAAATGGACGGTGATTTAGAAAAAAATCTATTCAATCAAACAAATACCAAAGACAATCGAGCCGTTTTTAGCACTGGATTACAATATACAATGCCATGCTAATTATAGCGCAAGCCGAAATTTTTACCGATGGGAATTTCAGATTACAATTTGAACGAATGGATATTCCAGTTTCTGAACGCTTAAGAATGAACTTGATGTGGAACACTGACAAAGAATATATGGCAGGCTTCCGATACATTATTAAAAGAAATTTCGGGCTAACGACCCACTATGATAGCGATATGGGAATTGGTTTTGGAGTGAATATAAATTATTAAATTTATTGTACTTCAGTAAACTTCATAAAACGATATTTTGATATAGTAATTATTTTAATTTTATGATATTTATTAGGATAACATAAGTAGCTCACCTTTTTAATTTTATTTTTTACTATTGACTAATTTATCTTAAAAATATAGTGCAACTAAATAATTTATTTTAAAACAATAACATTTTTGTAAAATAAAGCATTAAAAATAGAAAAATGTATTTTATGTTTTGAAATTAAATAGTAACGTTGTGCACTTCTCTCAATCATATAAAATCAGAACAAATAACCTTAACTTGATGATTTTTCAATTCTCGAAAAGAATACTAAAGGATAATCTCAAAAAAAAATAAAAACTGCTGTTATTTAACATAGTTTTATTACTTTTGCACCCGACAAAATTGAATTTAAAACAAATTTTATGAATACAATAATGATTTATGTGCCAATAATCATGGCAATCATCGGATTGATTTTTATGCAAATCAAAAAGAGTTGGGTCTTGAAACAAGACGCTGGAGACGGAAAAATGAAAGAAATTTCAGATTACATTTACGAAGGTGCTTTGGCATTTTTGAAAGCGGAATACCGTTTATTGACGTTTTTTGTTCTCGGAGCTAGTGTTGTTTTATTTTGTTTGACTTTATTGCCAGGTGCAACAACACACTGGTTGATTGTTATTGCATTCATTATAGGAGCATTTTTCTCTGCTTTGGCTGGAAATATGGGAATGAAAATCGCAACAAAAACTAACGTCCGTACGACACAAGCTGCTAGAACTTCTCTACCACAAGCATTAAAAGTTTCTTTTGGTGGTGGAACCGTAATGGGGTTAGGAGTTGCTGGATTAGCAGTTCTTGGTTTGACAGGTTTTTTCATCATATTATATAATATGTTTATGGGTGGTGCTTGGACATCAACCGAGGACATGACAATTGTTTTGGAAACTTTGGCTGGCTTCTCACTTGGAGCAGAATCTATTGCGTTATTCGCAAGAGTTGGCGGCGGAATTTACACCAAAGCCGCTGATGTTGGAGCCGATTTAGTTGGTAAAGTTGAAGCAGGAATTCCAGAAGACGACCCACGTAATCCTGCTACAATAGCAGATAATGTTGGAGATAATGTTGGAGATGTTGCCGGAATGGGTGCCGATTTATTTGGTTCATATGTTGCAACAGTTTTAGCTGCAATGGTTTTGGGTAACTATGTCATTAAAGACATGGGAGGAAGTCTACAAGATGCTTTTGGTGGGATCGGACCAATTTTATTGCCAATGGCAATTGCTGGTTTCGGAATTTTGTTTTCAATTATCGGAACATTATTAGTAAAAATATCTGATGACAATGCTAAAGAAGCACAAGTTCAAAAAGCATTGAATATCGGAAACTGGGTTTCAATTATTTTAACTGCAATTGCTTGTTTTTTCTTGGTAAAATACATGTTGCCAGAAACAATGACAATGAGTTTCTTTGGTGAAGGAATGAAAGAAATT
>JAYVIW010000043.1:0-9175 GCA_043769905.1 Bacteroidota bacterium | reverse complement strand
GGATCAAACTCTTCATCGTATATTTTTTGTATTATTATATGACTCCAATTCCCTAACTCTTCTTTATTCTAACTTATTCTCTGTTTTTTTGTAACATCTCACAATGTTACGGCTGTCAATTCAATATGTCTAGGAACGTGTATCTTAATTCTTGCTTATCTCTCGATTAGCGGGTGCAAAAGTAATCATTTATTTTTATCTGACAAACTTTTTACGATTTATTTTATAAATCTTTTCTGCTTTCCAAAATCTCAAATCATCATTCTATTGCGGGGTGCAAAGGTAAATCGTTTATTTATTTCTGACAAACTTTTTTTGACTTTTTTTTAAATCTTTTTTCGTCAGCTTTAAAACTTTTCGTTTTCTTAGCGGGTGCAAAAATAGATACTCTTTTTCAATTTACAATACTTTTTTTATTCTTTTTTTATTCTTTTTTTTAATAGACTGAATACTCGATATTTAACATATAATGTAAAATGAAATCTTAAATGTTTATTCTTGATTGTTAAAGTTCCACTCAACACCAAATCACAATAAACCCAAAAATAATAACCAAAATAAATCTAAAAAAAACACACACATTATAATTGTAATATAACTTTCTTTATAGCAACTAATTCTATTTGAATCGGTAAATGTGCACTTGGCTAGATTTTGGATTTTCTAGATTTAGCTTCCCATATATCTGATAATTGATAGTAGTCTATAGGGTTGGCGGCCGTTTGTTCTGGTAATCTTCCTGAATTAAATGCTCTGTAAAGTATAGTTTCAATTAAATAATCTTCATTTTCTGAGATTGGGTTGTATTTGGTTTTGAGATTTATGTCAAATAATCTTGCGGTATTGTTTGACCAAAATGCTTTCCAGCCGCTTTTATAATCTTTTATTAATTCAAAAGTTGTCTGCCCAGTTTGTCTGTAAATAAGTTTAACAAGGATTTGCCCCTGTTTTCGAGATAGTTTTTTGAGTTGGGCTGAAAATTCGTTTTCAAGATAGTCCTCTACGATTTTTTGGTATTTCTTTTTTTCTTTGTTTGTTTTAAGATTTGCCATGTTCTTATTGAGCGCTGTGAGCCTGTCGGCACCAACTTTCGCGTATGGATAAACTCTTAAAACTCTATTTTGAAGTAATAAATATTGCTTTTTAGCTTCAGGATCGAGTTTTTGGTTGCTGATTAAAACTTCTTGTAGCAAAATTGGTGCTAAAATAATCGTATCGTTATCAGATAATTTGAATCCCATTATTGTAGAATCTTGAACAACTGTTTGTGCATTTGTCAAAAATGTACAAATATATAAGTACGCAAAAATTTGTAATAGTTTCATTGATGAAATATTTTTGTCAAAATTATAAATTATATATACAACTGTAATGCCAAATTTCTAAATTTGCAAAAAAATATTTTTATGAACACTACATCTATATTGAATAAATCATCTTTGGAATTTCTAGAAAATTATTTGAATAACCCTTCCCCTACTGGTTTTGAATCAGGAGGTCAAAAATTATGGATGGATTATTTGAAACCTTATGTTGATGATTTTTTAACTGACACGTATGGAACTGCTGTCGGAATTATTAATCCAGATGCAAAATATAAAGTTGTTATTGAGGGTCATGCTGACGAAATTGCTTGGTATGTAAATTATATTACGGATGATGGGTTGATTTATGTAATAAGAAATGGAGGTTCTGATCACCAAATTGCTCCCTCGAAACGAGTAAATATTCATACGAAAAATGGAATTATAAAAGGCGTTTTCGGATGGCCTGCCATTCATACTCGAAACCGAAACAAGGAAGAACCTACCAGAATTGATAACATTTTTATTGACTGTGGTTGTTTGACAAAAGATGAAGTTGAAAAATTGGGTATTCATGTGGGTTGTGTAATAACGTATCCTGATGAATTTATGATTCTAAACAAAGATAAATTTGTATGTCGTGCTATCGACAATAGAATGGGTGGCTTTATGATTGCAGAAGTTGCAAGATTATTGTTCGAGAACAAAATCAAGTTGCCATTTGGATTATACATCGTAAACGCCGTTCAAGAGGAAGTTGGCTTACGAGGCGCCGAAATGATTACGCAAACATTGAAACCCAATGTAGCAATTGTAACCGATGTTTGCCATGACACAACAACGCCAATGATTGATAAAAAAATTGAAGGAGAAACCAAAATCGGTAAAGGTCCAGTTGTAACATATGCTCCAGCTGTTCAAAATAATTTGAGAGAATTAATAATCGACGCCGCTATTGCAAATGAAATTCCGTTTCAAAGATTGGCCTCGTCAAGAGTTACGGGAACAGACACAGATGCATTTGCTTATAGTAATGGTGGCGTTGCATCGGCATTGATATCTTTACCGCTTCGATATATGCACACAACTGTAGAAATGGTTCATAGAGATGACGTCGAAAATGTTATAAAATTGATTTACGAAACTTTGCTGAAGATTGAAAACGGAGAAGATTTTTCTTATTTTAATTAAAATTTCCTAAGAAATAATCTTACTATCTAGTCGAAATCATTCAATGTAAATTATGTTAGCACAATTTTTAAATCAAAATTTTTTAAAACATAAACGATTGTTAATGATTGGTTTTGCCATTATTTGTTTTGATTTTAAAATTAATTTGTCAAAAAAAAATAATAAATTTGCATATGATAATAAATGAGACCAACCGTATGAGCCAAGAACTAGAGCAATATTTCTCAAAATTTAGAGATAATATTATTGGAATTGATCAATTTTTTGAATCTCCAGAGGGCGAAAAAAAAATAATTTATACCGATTGGACAGCAAGCGGCAGACTTTACAGACCAATTGAAGAAAAATTGATGAATCAATTTGGTCCATTTGTTGCCAATACACATACCGAAACAACAGTTTCAGGAACAGCAATGACAATGGCTTATCATAAGGCTAGAAATATTATAAAAAATCATGTCAACGCCAATAAAGATGATGTTTTGATCACTGATGGTACCGGAATGACAGGTGTAGTCAATAAATTTCAGCGCATATTGGGATTGAAAATTCCCGAAAATCTCAAAGAATTTACTAATATTCCGCATGAAAAAAGACCAATTGTTTTTATTTCTCACATGGAACACCATTCAAATCAAACTTCATGGCTAGAAACAATTGCCGATGTGGAAATAATTGAAGGTTGTTCAAAAGGTCTTTTCTCAATAGAAAATTTAGAAAAACTATTAGTAAAATATAGTGACAGAACTTTAAAAATTGCTTCAATAACATCTTGTTCTAATGTAACCGGCATCAAAACACCATACCATGAAGTTGCAAAACTAATGCATCATAACAATGGGTTGTGTTTCGTAGATTTTGCTTGCTCAGGACCTTACGTAAAAATTGATATGCATCCAGAAGATACAGAATGTGCTTTAGATGCTATTTTTGTTTCGCCCCACAAATTTCTTGGTGGACCTGGCACATCTGGTGTATTAATTTTTAATAAAAAATTATACAATAACATGGTGCCAGACAACCCAGGTGGTGGGACGGTTTCTTGGACCAATCCTTGGGGTGAACATAAATATATTGACAACATTGAAGATCGTGAAGATGGAGGAACACCAGGTTTTTTACAAGTTATAAAAACTGCACTTGCTATTCAACTTAAAGAAAAAATGGGTGTCGATAATATTCTAAAACGTGAACAAGAAATTGTAGATTATATTTTTTTGAAATTGAATGATATCGAAAATATTAACATTCTTGCTCATCAGCATCAAAATAGATTAGGAGTTATTTCTTTTTACATAACTGATTTACATTTTAATCTTGGTGTAAAACTATTAAACGATAAATTTGGAATTCAAACTCGTGGCGGATGCAGTTGCGCTGGAACTTACGGACATTTTTTATTAAATGTCGATCAAGAAACATCTAACAATTTGGTTTGTCAAATAGAAACGGGTGATTTGACTTTAAAACCAGGTTGGATTAGAATGTCGGTTCATCCAACAACTACAAATGATGAAATAGAATTTGTATGTAATAGCATTTTGGAATTGTCAAAAAATCATATAGAATGGTCAAAAAAATATAGTTATAACAAATTGACTAATGAATTTTGTCATATAAATGCGCAACCAAATGAAAAAATGTTAGTTGATAGCTGGTTTGAATAATAAAATTTAAAAAAATATTTTAAAGTAAACTTAAAAATAAAAACCTCAATTAAACTTTAATTGAGGTTTTTTTTATTTATAACGTATATCATTATAAAGCGTTGTTCATGCTTCTAACAGCATCAGCACTTTTTGAAAATAATGCCTTTTCTGCATCATTCAAATTGATAGAAAGAATTTCTTCTATTCCGTTTTTGCCAATAATACAAGGCACACCAATACAAATATCAGATTGTCCATATTCGCCATCAAGCATCACCGAACAAGCAATCATTTTCTTTTGATCGTTTAAAATTGCATCAACTAAATAAGCAACCGATGCTCCAGGTGCATACCAAGCCGATGTTCCTAATAAAGCAGTTAATGTCGCACCTCCTACCATTGTGTCGGCAGCAACTTTATCCAATCTTTCTTGTGATAAAAATTCAGAAACAGGAATTCCATTATAAGATGCTAGTCTTGTTAAAGGAATCATAGTTGTATCTCCATGACCACCAATAACCATTGCTGAAATGTCATTAGATGGTTTATCAAGTGCTTGAGATAAGTAGGTTTTAAATCGTGAACTGTCTAAAGCACCACCCATTCCAATGATTCTATTTTTTGGTAAACCTGTCGCTTTTAGTGCCAAATAAGTCATTGTATCCATTGGGTTTGACACTATTACAATTATAGTTTTAGGAGAATATTCTAAAACATTGTTTACAACTGTTTTGACAATTCCTGCATTGATACCTATTAATTCTTCACGTGTCATTCCTGGCTTTCTAGGAATTCCTGATGTTACAACAACAACATCGCTGTTGACAGTTTTCGAATAATCATTTGTCACGCCAGAAACCTTGGTATTAAAACCAGTGTTAGTAGCACATTGCATAATGTCTAATGCTTTGCCTTCTGCAAATCCTTCTTTTATGTCAAGTAATACTACTTCACTTGCAATTCCTCTATATGATATTGCATCTGCACATGTTGCGCCTACGTTGCCAGCGCCTACTATTGTAACTTTCATTTTTTATGTTTTATTAATTAATTTTGTAATGAACTGACAAATTAGCATTTAAAAATTTGCTAAAAGCAATCGCTGATTGAAAATGTAACCTTCTCAATTTGTAAGTAGTCGATATTTCAATAATGCTATTTATTTTTGATTTATAAATTTCTTTTAACCTATCGTTTAATATTTGTTGAACAGGAATAAATTCTTCAATTGTTCCAGTTTCTCCGGTTAAAAAATATTCAAATTCGCTTAAATTGGTAATAGAACCTATCATAAATTCAAAATTTCTCCATTCTTTTGATGCATTTATTTGCAGCTGTATGCTGTTTACTTTTCCTGTAATTTTATCAATTCCTAATGTACCATAAGGCGTCGGTTGGACATTCAAAAAATCAAAACTTATTATTTCCTTCGAATGAACAAGACTTGCTGCAAGATTTATTTTACTTTTTTGTAATGTTTGAATATATTGGTCTATATTATGCTTTACTCCAAAACCATAAACTTGATATTCGCCTTTTTTAATTTTTACTTTAGGAGCAAATTTACCAATAAATTCTGTACCAGAACCCACACAAACTGAACCGGACAAATGCGGATAGAAAATATTTTCTTGATTCACTCCTTGTGGGGTTTTTATCGGTTTTGCAGGATTTATAAGTCCATTCGGAGTGTAAATATCATCAATAATTACCTGATAATCGTCACCAAGTGCAGTTGGTACAACTGCAGAATTTGCACCGCGTATGGTCAAATAATTAAAATCGTCATTACTAATATTAAAAGTTCGGTCTTCTTTTGGAACAATAAACAAGTTGGTATGAATGCCAATATTTGTGCTCCATTTTTTACTTTTTTTAGCTGAAGATATCCAAGCCGATGCTGCTTGATAAACTGCTGCATCAGTTGCAGGAGTAATATATCTATCTGAAAACAAAACTGCATCTTCAAAAAAAAAGTTTAAATCATTCAGAGCAGCAATGTTGAAAGTTTGCGCTTGAGAAAATGAACAGTTAAAAAGTAAAACGATTAAAATTTTCTTCATATGTTAGGCATCTATATTTGCATATACTGCATTTTTTTCGATAAATTCTCTTCTTGGTGGCACTTCATCTCCCATTAACATCGAAAAAACTTGGTCTGCCTCTGCTAAACTGTCGATAGTTATTTGACGTAATGTTCTAAAGCTTGGATCCATGGTTGTTTCCCATAATTGCTCGGCATTCATTTCTCCAAGACCTTTATAACGTTGTATAGCTGCACTTCCGCCCATGCGTTCATTTGCAATATCACGTTGATCATCGTTCCAAGCATATTCTTTCTTGTTTCCCTTTTTTACTAGGTATAATGGTGGGGCAGCAATATAAACATGACCTTGCTCAATTAATTCTTTCATAAATCTAAAAAAGAAAGTTAAAATCAACGTAGAAATATGAGAACCATCGACATCAGCATCACACATAATAATCACTTTATGGTAACGCAACTTTTCTAGATTTAGTGCTTTACTGTCTTCGGCAGTACCAATGGTTACACCAAGTGCAGTAAAAATATTTCGAATTTCTTCGTTTTCAAAAACCTTGTGGTGCATGGCTTTTTCAACGTTTAGAATTTTTCCACGTAATGGCAAAATGGCTTGAAACGCTCTGTCACGGCCTTGTTTTGCAGTTCCCCCAGCAGAATCTCCCTCGACCAAGTACACTTCGCATCGTGCTGGGTCTTGTTCTGAACAATCAGATAATTTACCTGGCAAACCACCGCCACCTAAGACAGTTTTTCTTTGCACCATTTCACGAGCTTTTTTGGCAGCATGACGGGCTTGTGCCGCTAAAATTACTTTTTGAACAATAATTCGGGCATCATTTGGATTTTCTTCCAAATAATTTTCAATCATATCTCCAACTGCCTGAGAAACAGGTGAGACAACTTCTCTATTTCCTAATTTGGTTTTTGTTTGACCTTCAAATTGCGGTTCGGCAACTTTAACTGAAATAATTGCTGTTAATCCTTCACGGAAATCGTCGCCGGAAATTTCGAACTTAAGTTTATCTAGCATTCCAGACGAATCTGCATACTTTTTTAGTGATCGTGTTAGTCCAGTTCTAAAACCTTGCAAATGCGTTCCACCTTCGTGCGTATTGATGTTATTTACATACGAAAAAATATTCTCGGTGTAACTTGTATTATAAATCAATGCAACCTCAACAGGAATTTCGCTTTTATCGCTATCCATTGAAATTACATGAGCAATAATTGGATCACGGTTTTGATCTAAATATCTTATATATTCTTTTAATCCTTCGGTCGAATGAAAAACCTCTGATTTGAATGCACCGTCTTTATCGGTTTCTCGCTTATCGGTAAAAGTAATTGTGATTCCTTTATTCAAATAAGACAATTCACGCATTCTAGCAGATAAAGTTTCATAAGAAAATTCAGTTGTTTGCGTGAAAATTGTATTGTCTGGATAAAAAGTAACGATAGTTCCACGTTTAGTAGTTTCGCCAATTTGTTTTACAGGATAAAGCGCTTTTCCTTTTTCGTATTCCTGCTCATAAACTTTACCATCAGAACTATGAACTGTGGCTCGCAAATGGTTAGAAAGCGCATTTACGACTGAAACGCCAACTCCATGTAAACCGCCTGAAACTTTATAAGAATCTTTATCAAATTTTCCTCCTGCTCCAATTTTAGTCATGACAACTTCTAAAGCTGATACACCTTCTTTTTTATGAATTCCCACAGGAATACCTCTACCATTATCTTCAACCGTTACAGAACCATCTTCGTTGATTGCGACGCCAATAGTATCGCAATGACCTCCCATTGCCTCATCAATTGAGTTATCGACAACTTCATAAACCAAGTGATGTAAACCTCTTACACCAACATCACCAATGTACATTGATGGTCGCATTCTTACATGCTCCATACCCTCAAGTGCCTGAATACTATCTGCTGAATAATTGTCTTTCTTAATTTCGTCGCTCATTATGTGTTTTGTAATATGATTTTTGTCTAACATGCAAATATACACAATCATTATCAATTTTCCAGCGGTACCAATAGATTTGTAATTAAGTTATCAACAAATTGTTTTGATGAATTTCAAAAAACGCTCAACAAAATCATTTTGCTACATCTGGCATCACTTCAAATGTATGTAATATTGGAATTATAGTGAGTGACTGAATTTATGCGTCATTATTTAAAGATTTTAACAACGATGATCTAGAAGATGTTGAAGATAAAGGTAAAAAATAATGTTCAACCAAGTAAATAATACTTTCTCGCAAGTTTGTTAAGCAGGAATTGAAACTGGAGCAATAAGCAATTTAAATAATTACGATTTCTTAATTTTTTGAATAAAGCCCAAATCAAATATGCTATTTGGAATGCTAGCAATTGAAAAGAAAATTACGTTAAAAGTTACAACAAGTACGATCTTTGGAATTGACCCTAGAATAGAAATTAATGGTAGTTGAGCTAAACCAAATTACTGAAATTTGTAGTAAAGAAAGTTTTATACACAGTCGCTAATCATATGGTCATTTTGGACTTAAACTAAATACTTCAATAAGCAAAATAGTTGATATTTGGCCTTGCGTAACTTTTGAAAACATAAACAATCCATCAATAAATTAGACTTTATATTTATTTGAAAGTGCAACTTTGAGCGCCAGAAGTTTTGCCAATTCAAATTTTAGTGTTTATTCTAATCCAGTTTCTGATATTTTAAATATTGCATTTAAAAATAGTTTAATTCTTATTAAAAGCTAGAGCATTTATTATTTACAAGCAAGATTATTAATCGCTCCAGAAAATAATTTAAAAGCAATTGATGTCAGCATTAAACTTATTAAAAGATTTTGAAACCTGCAAATTCAGATAAATGATTGTGCAAATTTTTTATTTTAATAAATTGAGGTGTTCTGATAATTACTTATAATTTTTACATATATTTACATTATGGAAAAATTTATAGGACAAAGCATTTTAGATTTCACAGATAG